>CAMDSC010000009.1 GCA_945907065.1 Chitinophaga pinensis | reverse complement strand
CCCGGTGCGGGACGAATCCCTTGGTAGGATTCCTTTATCAATTCTTCATTTGTTAAATTTTCTTCTTTGGCATAACCCCAATATTCCGTTCTTATCAATTTATGGAGATACTCGGCAAATGCCTCTGCAAAACGGTCGCCTATTGCTTTTACCATTATACTATGATAATCATCGTGGTCTTTTTCATATTCCTTAGCCAATTCATCAATTCCAACTCCGGCTGTAACCGCGAATAAACCGATGTAATCCTTTTTATCTGACACAAAATCGGATAGACAAATATTGGGAATTCCTGATCCCATTTGGCGTTGCTGACGCAAAAAGTTAAAGGTTGTTGTTACTTCTGTTCGGGTATCATCTTTATAAACGATGACATCGTCGCCTTGACTTTCTGCCGGAAATATACCAAAGACCGCATTGGCCGTAAATTTTTTACCGGCAATGAGTTTATCCATCAAAATATTTACCTCGTTAAAAAGTTTGGTAGCCTCGGCTCCAACCAGTGCATCGCATAATATTTTGGGGTATTTACCAGCCAGCTCCCATGTTTGAAAAAACGGTGTCCAGTCAATCACTTCCCTTAAAACGGAAAGGTCAAACTCTTTCAGAGCTTTAACTCCAATGAAATTTGGTTTATATACCTGTGTTTTGTCAATTTTTAACCTGTTTTCTCTGGATAATTCCAGTGTTAAAATAACCTTGTCCAATTGGCGCAAGGCATGATTTTCAGCTAATGATTTGTATTCGTCTTTAATCTTTTGAGCAAATTCTGTTTTTGTTTCCGGACTTAATAAATTTCCTGCAACCGGTACACTTCGGCTGGCATCCAACACATGAACCATTGGACCATCGTATTCCGGAGCAATTTTTACAGCTGCATGTATTCTCGACGTTGTAGCTCCACCTATCAATAGTGGAGTTGTGAATCCCTGGCGTTGCATTTCTTTGGCCACGTGAACCATTTCATCCAAACTAGGTGTTATCAGTCCGCTCAATCCAATAATATCGGCATTAATTTCCCGGGCTTTTTGCAATATTGTTTCACAAGAAACCATGACACCTAAATCTACAATTTCATAATTGTTACAAGCGAGCACCACTCCTACTATATTTTTCCCAATATCATGTACATCGCCTTTTACGGTTGCCATCAATACCCTTCCGGCTCCTCGGTCTTCTTTTCGTTCACCACCCAAAGCAATAAGTCTTTCCTTTTCTTCCAATAAATAGGGTTCAAGGTAGGCCACAGACTTTTTCATAACCCTTGCACTTTTTACCACCTGAGGCAAAAACATTTTACCACTTCCAAATAAATCTCCTACCACATTCATCCCGGCCATTAAAGGGCCTTCAATAACCAAAAGTGGTTTGCCTAGTTTTACTCTAGCTTCTTCGGTATCTTCATCTATAAAATCGGTAATTCCTTTTATCAAGGCATGTTTCAGTCGATCTTCAACACTGCTATTTCGCCATTCTAATACTTCCTCCTCCTTTTTGCCTTTGGCTTTTACCGTTTCAGCAAATTCAATTAATCTCTCGGTGGCATCTGGTCTGCGGTTTAATAAAACATCTTCTACCCTTTCCAATAAGTCTTTTGGAATTTCATCATACACCTCAATCACTCCAGCATTTACAATTCCCATATCCATCCCTGCTTGTATGGCATGGTATAAAAAAGCCGAATGCATGGCTTCTCTCACCGTATCATTTCCTCTAAATGAAAATGAAATATTACTTACCCCTCCACTAACTTTTACATAAGGAAGATTATGCTTAATCCATTTGGTGGCCCTGATATAATCTACCGCATAGTTATTGTGCTCATCCATTCCGGTGGCAACCGTTAAAATATTAGGGTCAAAAATGATATCGGAAGCCGGGAACTTTACTTTTTTAGTTAAAATATCATAACACCTTTGGCAAATAGCAATTCGTCGTTCATAACTGTCAGCTTGGCCTTGTTCGTCAAAAGCCATAACAACAGCTGCTGCACCATAGCGTTTCACCAATTTGGCCTGTCGGATAAATTCTTCCTCGCCGCCTTTTAAACTGATAGAATTTACAATACCCTTGCCTTGCAAACATTGCAATCCGGCTTCTATTATTTCCCATTTGGAACTGTCCACCATAATAGGAACTTTGCAAATATCAGGTTCGGCCGCTATCAGATTTAGAAATTTAGTCATGGCCGCTATTCCATCCAGCATGCCTTCATCCATGTTTACATCAATAACCTGGGCTCCGTTTTCAACCTGTTGGCGAGCTACCGCAACAGCTTCATCGTATTTTTCATTAAGAATAAGCCGGGCAAACTGCTTGGAGCCTGTAATATTGGTTCGTTCCCCAATATTCATAAAATTAGTTTGGGGTGTAACTATCAGCGGTTCAAGTCCGCTAAGACGCATGTATTGGTGTATTTCTTTCAAACGTTGCTTTAATTTTTTAATTCATCCCCCACCCCCCTTCAAAGGGGGACTGCGGCTTCGATAATCTTTTGTTCGTTAATTCAATTTTTTTTCTATCGTTTTGCTTTAGCCAATTTTCAAATTGTCACATTTTCAAATTGACACATCAAACCGCCTCCATCTCAAATATCCCTAACTCGATATTATCTAAAATTTGTAGAATTTCCTGCAAATCTTCCGATAAAACCAATTTCATTCGGGTATCTTTAAAATGTGGAAACCCTTTAAAATAATTGGAATAATGGCGACGCATTTCTAAAATTCCCACCTTTGGATTTTTCCATCTCACGGCTTCCAAAAGGTGCTGTTTGCAAGCAGCTACCCTTTCATGAACAGTAGGACCTTCCAAGTGTTCCCCATGTTTTATAAAATGTTTCACTTCTCTAAAAATCCATGGATTACCAATAGACGCACGACCAATCATTACACCATCCACTCCATATCGGTTTTTTAATTCAAACGCCTTTTCAGGGCTGTCCATATCCCCATTTCCAAATATTGGAATTTGAATTCTTGGATTATTTTTAACCTTTCCTATCAATGTCCAGTCGGCTTCACCTTTGTACAATTGCACACGGGTTCGGCCATGAATACTTAATGCACTAATTCCTATATCTTGTAATCGCTCGGCTACTTCTTCTATATTTTTTGTGGATTCATCCCATCCCAATCGGGTTTTTACTGTAACCGGTAAATGGGTGCTGTCAATAACAGCTTTGGTCATGGCTACCATTTTAGGGATATCCTGAAGCAAGGCAGCTCCGGCTCCTTTAC
This sequence comes from Chitinophaga pinensis, assembly GCA_945907065.1. Classification (GTDB taxonomy): domain Bacteria; phylum Bacteroidota; class Bacteroidia; order NS11-12g; family UBA9320; genus JABWCE01. The sequence goes on along the minus strand of CAMDSC010000009.1, from coordinate 77,759 downwards.
AAGCCACTGCTTTTACCGGGCAACCATAATTTATATCTATCAAATCGGGATTTACTAATGTGGCTATCCGAGATGCTTCCCTCATACTTTCTATATCACTGCCAAAAAGCTGGATACCAATGGGGCGTTCGTATTCAAAAATATCAAGCTTTTTAAGGCTCTTGGCAGCATCGCGTATCAGGCCTTCCGACGAGATAAACTCGGTATACATAAGGTCGGCTCCATTCGCTTTGCAAACGGCACGAAATGGCGGATCACTGACATCCTCCATAGGAGCCAGCAATAAGGGAAACTCTCCCAATTCTATGTTGCCAATTTTTACCACCTTTATTTAAAGTTGGCAAAGATAATAATTGCTAAGCGGTTATTTGTTATTGGGTTTTTGGGAATGAATAGATGGCTATTTTTACTATAAAAGTTCATGCCATAAACTAATGTTTGATTAATTATATGTATGTCGTTAAACTAAAGTACTTTTAATTTATTTTTTTTTAAACCCAACCAAGGACAGGATTAAAAATGAATTGTAAACTTTTTTCAGGATTAATTAATAAACTGTAAACTTTTTTCAGGACGAGTCAATGTTTCTAAGGAGCACGTTAGCCAGCCTTTTGCAAAACCGCTGTTAGCGGTTCGTTCTTTCTGCTTAAAGTTCTCACTAAATCCTATTTCTATTTATCAGTTTTCTCGTATTTTTTCATTCTTCAATTTCATTACTTTCCTGAATTTCTTCCGCTAACTTCTTTTCAAATTTATTATGTATGAAAAGTATTGAAAGTCCAAATAAAATAGCAGAAACAATCAGTATATTATTAATAATCCCGCTAACAGAAAAAGAAATTCGAATTAATATAGTTGAAATAATAAACCCTGAATTTCGAATAACTTTGTGGAACTCGTCTGTGTGGAAAAATGAAAATAACAATAATATTACATCAGCAACAATCAGAATATTGAAAAACTGCTCAAAGAAAATATTATTGATATTCTTGAAAGAAATGGCATTGCTTTCAAGTGGTTGAAAGATACCAATACTCCAGTTTAAGAATGAATATATTGCAATCATTAATAGTATAGGAACTAAGGCTGAAGCGATCCATTTTTTCGCATTTATAAATTTTGAAATACTGGAAGAATGGTTTATGCTACTTTTAACAGTTCTAAATAATCTAGTTCGTTGAACATGGAATAGATAAATTAAATAGAACAATAAGACCGATGCTAATAAATCATAGGTAAATTGTAAATCATTGTTAATGTTAAACCAATTAGACGAAAATGATAAATCTGAAAGGTCTTTGAACAATCGTCTAATAACGATGAGTGCAATAATTTCATATTGCTTTGAGATATAAGTAGAAGTTGATTTTGGGAGGTAGTAAATTAAAAGATATACCTCATAAACCAAAATAAAAGAAAAAGGGGTATAAATAGCAGCGATAGGATTTTTTAATAAGTTTGATGGTTCATTAATGGTAATAATATTAAAATGTATCAATCCAATTATTAATAAGTGAATTATAAAACTCACTAAAGCAATCCATAAGATAATTCGTTCACTCTTTTCTTTAGTTTTTTTTGAAAGAAGTTTTTGATAAAGTTTTCCCATGAGTTTATAAAAGTCCATATTAATTATTTTAGTCAAAATATTTTATTGTTTAGATTCAGTAGTAAATTGTGAGAATGACCGCTAACTTGCAGATAAGCGCAACAAAGCTAACCAAAACATTCCTTAATCCAACAAACGGTTGATAGAGAGGAAACTATTTATAATTATTAAGCACCCTTTTTAGCAGCAATCACCGTAGGCAAGTCATCCAAGCTCGCTAAATTATTATCTTCCACGTATTGCTTTAGGCCGTCTTCGCCTTTTTTCTCTGCCCAGTCAAAATGGATGCTGCGTTCGCCGGTATAGTCGTATAGCGGCACTCCATAGCCGCAGGAGGTTTGCACTTTGGTAATATCGGCCACTATAAGCTGGCGGGTGCTGGGGTATATAGTAAAATGTTTAGAAAGCTCTTCCCATTCGGCATCGCCGGGCAATACGGTAATGCCACGGCCATAAAGCCTTAAAATATTAGGCACTTTATCAAATGAGCAAAACATAAAGGTAATGCGGCCATTTTCCAAGGTATGGGCACTGGTTTCGTTTCCACTGCTTATCAAATCCATATAGCCCACTTTATTGGGGCCCAGCACTTTAAAACAATCCAATCCCTTGGGCGAAAGATTGATGTGTCCGTCTTTGCTTAATGGAGCTGTAGCTACAAAAAACAAATGCTGGTTTTCAATAAACGCCTGAATATTTTCGGTAATGTGAGGGTGAAATTTGGCCATCTTTTTTTAGTTATTAATGGTTAATTGTGAATGATAAATGGCAAATTAAACTAGAAATCATTAACAATTAACCTCTAACCATTAATAATTAAATTACTCTTCCTTATTAGAAATATCGTCATACACCATTTTTGATATAGTGCTTATTACTGGAGGCAGGTCATCTATTTTGTAGCCTTTGGTCATAATGGTAATAAGATAAGGGCCATAATCTAGATATACTATTCCGCTTTCATGCAACTCAGGTTCACGCTTTGTTCCTGCTTCTCCAAATTTATGTGCCACATTTATATTGCCCGGCAAGCCTTTTAATAACCCTAAACTAAAATCACTTTGATTTAATAAACTAAGCGCAAATTCTGAGTTTTCCTTGGTGAGATAAGTTGACCTGTACAATAATCTCATAATTTGAGAATATTGAGAAACCGTCATAAGGGGCAGGCCTTCCTTAGTGTGTTCCTTTGAAATATTAAGATCGTTCATCATTTTAAAATAAAGGTCGCTACCCATATTGGCCACAAGCCAGGTTGTGGCCTTATTGTCGGAGGATACAACCATATATTTTAGCAACTCTTTAATTGTATACTCTTTACCTGTTTCTATTTGTCTTGAGTTGAAAGTTTGAACAGGAATTGGATATGAAGGAGTATTATAGACCATTTTTTTATCCAATAATCCCTGGTTTTGTTCACTCCATTTAAGATATAACATCAAATTGACAACCTTAAACATAGAACCCGGGCTATAGGTTTCGTTGGGATTTAGACTCATTTGAGTGCCTTGCCCGTAATACCGCACATAAACGGAAGCATTTATTAATTTTTTGGCATTTTTAAGACTTTCGATATAATTATTTAACTTTTCCTTTAATCCGTTAAAAGTAGGAGATTCATATTTAATCTCTATTAAACTATGGGGCTTAATAAATATATACTTTTTAAACGAATTCTCCTTTAATTCTAAACTCCCGGAGGAATTGTTCTCCTCAATAAGAGCTATAGTTTGATTGGTAGTTTGTGATATTCGATGATGAATGTATTCCTCAATAAGATATGTTAATCCGCAGCTAACTATAACCAAGGCTAAAGTTATAGTATAACTAAGTTTTTTACTCATAAAACCTTAAAAAAACATCTTTCAAAAATAGAGGAATGTCAATAAGGATTGAACGGTCAAAAATTATCAAAAGTCTTTATGCTGCAAGTTATGACGATTGGGTGATAAATTGACAAAACTTCCTGAAGTTAAAAGTTAAAAACTAAAAGTGAAAAGTGGAGGGTATATAGTAAATATCCATAATTTAAACTTTTAGTTTTTAACTTTTAACTTTTTTGTTTTTAACTTACTCAAAGTTCATTCCTAGATTATACATTACAAACGACCACACATCGGCTTCTTCTTCTATCAATTTAGAAGTAGGTTTACCAGCTCCGTGGCCTGCGTTGGTATCTATACGAACCATGTAAGGAACAGTTGGGTTTTTGGCTGCGGCTTTAGCTTGCAGGGTAGCTATAAATTTAAAGGAATGTGATGGAACTACCCGGTCATCATGATCGCCGGTGGTAACCAAGGTGGCAGGGTATTTCACGCTATCTTTAATAGTATGAAGCGGTGAGTATTTTATTAAATAATCAAACTCTGCTTTTACATCACTTTTGCCATACTCCACAGCCCAACCCCAGCCAACAGTGCTTTTGTGGTAGCGCAACATATCCAAAACTCCTACTCCTGGCAAGGCTACTTTAAATAAATCGGGGCGTTGGGTCATTACGGCACCAACCAATAAACCGCCGTTGCTTCGGCCTTTTATGGCCAGTTTATCGCTGCTGGTATATTTTTCTTTTATAAGATATTCGGCTGCTGCAATAAAATCGTTAAAAACAGTTTGCTTTTTTTCAAGCATTCCGGCTTTGTGCCAGTCTTCGCCATACTCGCCACCACCTCTAAGGTTGGCTATGGCATACACACCGCCTTGCTCCAAAAACACAATATTACTGGTGCTAAAGGATGGAGTAATGCTGATATTAAACCCTCCGTAACCATAAAGCACGGTAGGATTTGTTCCATCAAATTTTAAACCTTTTTTGCTGATAATAAACATAGGAACTTTTACACCGTCTTTGCTTGGGTAAAATACCTGTTTGGTATCATAGCCGGTTAAATCCGTTGGAAAATCAATGGTTTTAAACAACTCCGATTTTCCGGTAGCAATATCATAACGGTTAATAATGTTAGGGACGGTAAAGGAGGTAAACTGATAAAATGTTTCCATATCTTTTTTGCTTCCACCAAAACCACCGGCGGTTCCAATACCAGGCAAGTCTATTTCCCTTTCTTGTTTTCCATCAAGGGTGTATTGGTAAATATGGCTGCTCACATCCTGCTGATAGCCTGCAAAAAATTTATTACCGATCAAACTTACCCATTCGAGCAAATGTTTTCCTTCGGGAATTACAGTTTGCCAGTTTTCAAAGGCTGTATTTTTTGGGTCAATGGCTACCATCTTGTATTTTGGAGCATTGTGGTCGGTCATTACCAGTATTTTTCCGTTCAGGGTTTCTACCACGCCCGGGTTATTTTCAAAGCCTTTTACCAAAAGTTTCAAATCGGTGTCTTTTCCGTTTTTAAGGTCGGCAAACCAAATTTCGCCGCCACTGGTTCCTTCAGAAATATTGATAAATAAATAATCTTCATCCTCTGTAACGGATGGCCAATAATAGCGCAACGGATATTTGGCATCCTGATACACCAAAAGGTCTTTTTCCTGGGCTTGTCCTATTTTATGAAAATATACTTTTTGATATTTATTGGCTTCGGATAAACCACTGCCGCTGGCCGGTTTGTCATAGCGGCTATAATAAAACCCATTTCCTCTCCAGCTGGCTCCTCCAAATTTTGTCCACTCCACTTTGTCGGCCAATGTTTTGCCGGTTTCCACTTCCATTACATATATATCTTGCCAGTCGCTGCCAGCTTTTCCAAGGCTATAGGCCATGTATTTATTGTCATGGCTAAATGAAATACCTCCCAAGGAAATAGTTCCATCTTTTGACAAAGTATTAGGATCCAATAAAACTTTTGGTTCAGATTTTAGTCCTTTTTGGATGTACAAAACGCTTTGGTTTTGCAAACCATCATTTTTATAAAAGAAATAATTATCGCCTTTTTTAAACGGGCTGCTGTATTTGGCATAGTTCCAAATTTTTTCCAATCGGGATTTTATTTTATCGCGATACGGGATTTGTTTTAAATATCCATTTGTATAATTGTTTTGCGATTTAACCCATTCAGCCACATCAGCTGCGGTATCATACTCCAACCAGCGGTATGGGTCGGCAATTTTTGTCCCGAAATAATCATCAGATATATCTACAGATTTGGTGACAGGTGGCGCACCGAAAGTAACGGGAGTGGGTTTTTTTGAATCAGTCATGCAGGATGCTAGAAGCAGCGAAGGAACTAAAAAGAAGGCTAGTTTTTTGAACATAATAATTTTTTAAAAGAACAAACCAATGAAAAAAAATGGGTGTTGGTTTTAAGTTTCGATGAAGGCTTGGGTTTATGGGGATTAATGGTTTATTGAGGTAACTTTTTCAAAGTTTGAAACTTTGGAAAAGTTACCTCAAACTAAAACTCAAAATCTTTCCGCTTAGGCCGTTTTTCTATCAGCCAGCTAAATCCACGGAGTTTGGCCCGCTCAGCCGGAAATTTATCTATTGGATAAAAGGTGCTTTTGGGTGACACCAAAAATGTTACCTTTTTCACCTTGTTAGAATCAATGGCTATAATCATATTGGTGCATTCCACATAATTTACGCCGGAATATTTGTTATCATTTTCCTTGGCATAATACACACTTTGGCCATTGCCCCGCACATTTACTCTGTACAATTTGTTTTTGGAAAACAAGCCATAAAGTTTTTTACCCTTTATCTGATTGTATAATCCTGGAGCATCTTCCATTACCACCATTGCATTTTGTAGCACTACCATTCGGTCAATGGTTTTGCCTTTTTGAAAAATAAAAATGGTATCGCCGGTGGTTTGATTGGCTTCGTTCCACATCACGGGTTCTTTAAAAAAACGGATGACGGAATCGGTTAAAGAATAACTCAAACTATCCGCCATTCCTTGCAAATCGGGTTTAAAAATTTTGGCACCGCCATAAGCCGCCAAAGTTCTCTTTTTGCTGGAAGTATCCAGTTTATCAAAAAAATAATCAGCTTTTATAAACAAAGAATCTTCTTCCAATTTTTTAATAGCTATGGCATTTCCGCTAATCAACGTAGTTTTTTCAAACCGATTGTGAATTCCTTTTTTGCCTTTAATTAAAATTTTTTGAACCGTGTCTGTCAAGCTAATATTACCAAAAGCACGACCAATGCCAGTATTGCGATTGTATAAAAAACTGTCTGAATCAATTCGGTTTTCCTTACTCAATATATAAGCCCGTTTGCTAAACTGGCAGGTATTTTTTTTAGTATCATACCAGCCATAGTTGCAGTAAAGAAGATTATCGGTACTTGTGATATACGTTGACCCAAAGAAATATGCAGTTTCTGTATTTCCGTTATAATTCAAGGTATCACTTGTCATGGTATACTCGGGGTTTACCAATTTTATTTTTCCTTTAAAAAAATATTCACGGCTTTTGGAATAATAACTTCCCGAGCGGCTGGTCATGGTATTTTCACCATCTTTTATATTTCCTCCGGTTGTGTAGTATGCTATTTTGTTGGTTACATCGTATTGAATAGCATCTGTGGTAAGGCTCATTTTTCCGTCGGTCATTCTCACATTACGCTGGGCACTGGCCATTTTTGTATTACCGTTATACAGCATGTAATCGCTCCACACCATGGTGCCGCCGGTTTGGTTTAAAAACGCATGACCAAAGGCTTCCATTTTATTTTCATCTTTCCAAAACCAGGCACTGTCGCAGGTAAGGGTCATATTACCCTGGCTCATACTTACATGGCCTACCAACCGCTCTGCATTGGCATAGTTTTTATTAAAATCCAGATAATCGGCATTATTAATAGTAATGGGTTCTTTGTTTTGTGCCAACAAAAGAACAGGGAAACAAAAAAGAAGAAATGCTAAGTGCCGCATTACGGCAAAGATAGGTAACATTAAAGGGCATTTTTACAAGAAATATGCCATAGAGCCAATCAAACGTTTAAACATCTAAATGGTTACATTTGCATTTCTTCTTTTACTTTGAAAAAAATAGGAATCATAAACGGCCCCAACCTTAATCTATTGGGCAAACGCGAACCGGAAATTTATGGCCATACATCCTTCGAGGATTATTTTGATAAACTTAAAAACCAGTTTAAAGAAATGGCGGAATTAGTTTATTTTCAAAGTAATATTGAAGGAGAATTAATTACTAAAATACAGGAATGGGGATTTGAGCTGGATGGAATTTTATTAAATGCCGGAGGTTACAGCCACACTAGCATAGCCGTTGCCGATGCTGTAAAATCTGTTAAATCAACTGTTATAGGTATTCATATTTCTAACATTTACAATCGTGAAACAGCTCGTCATAATGATTTGCTTTTGGGAGCCTGCAAAGGAAATATTTCAGGATTGGGGTTGGAAGGATATGAGTTAGGGCTGAGACATTTGATAGAAAAATAAAAGCCCTACAATTCAGTTTCCGAAAACTTTCGTTTTCCTTTTAGATAAAAATCAAAAACCATGCTGCGTTGGTACATATTTTCAGGCTTCAATGTTTGTGGAGTTGAGAGTTTTCGTTTTTTTAACCAATATCTGAGTTGCGAATAAAAAACCATATGAGCTTTAAGAATTGCTCCTATTTCACGAAATTTAAATTCGGTTAAAAATTTTATACCTGCTAATCCATCCATTACAAACCGAATGAATAAAACCTGCCAAAGCCTTGAACTATGTAGGTTTTTGCACAATAAAAACAGCCCGTTTCTAAAATTTAGATAGGTTTTGCGAGGATTACCAACCGGCAAAGTTCCTCCACCAACATGATAAACCACAGACTGAGGGCAAACCATTATTTTATATCCGGAATTTTTCAGTCGCCAGCACAAATCTATTTCTTCCATGTGGGCAAAAAAGTCTTCATCCAAGCCATTGGCTTGTTCCCAATATTTGGAACGAATTAAAAAACACGCACCGGTAGCCCAAAAAATTTCACGGCTATCATTGTATTGGCCATTATCCATTTCTAAATGATTAAACCATCTTCCGCGACAAAACGGATAACCGTATTTATCAATAAAACCACCCGACCCACCAGCATATTCAAATTTTGTTTTATCTTTATAGTCTAATAATTTGGGTTGTATAGCAGCAATTTTAAAATCACTTTCAGCCAAAGCCACCAATGGCTTTAACCAATCTTTAGGAACTTCAACATCCGAATTAAGAAGTACAAAATAATCCGCTTTTACTTGCGCTAAGGCTTTGTTGTAACCTCCGGCAAATCCATAATTTTCACTTAATACTATAATTTTAACTGTTGGGAAATTTTGTCTTACAAATTCTACAGAATCATCTTTTGAAGCGTTATCAACGAGCACAACTTCAAAATTTTCATAATCTGTAGCCAATACTCCAGGAAGGAATTTTTGTAAAAAATGCCGGGTATTATAGTTAAGGATGACTATTGAAACTTTGGGTTGCATTGCTTTATAAAAAAAATCCCGTCATTAAAAAAATGACGGGAAGAAAAGTGGTGTGGGCCGGGATCGAACCGGCGACACAAGGATTTTCAGTCCTTTGCTCTACCGACTGAGCTACCGCACCTTTTTTAAAGGGCTGCAAATATAAAATTATTGTTTTTAAATACAAACCGAATATTTGACTTTCCTTCTAATTACAGTAATCTTTCAATATTTGATCCATTCCGGGCTCACCCAATTCCGCTGCTTTTCTGAAATCAGCACAAGCTCCTTCTTTATTATTAAGGTTTTTTAATCTTACTATTCCTCTGTTTTTAATCGCTTCGGTATAATTAGGATAGGCTTCTATTGCTTTGGTAAAATACTTTTCAGCATCAATGGCCTTTCCTAAATTTAATAAAGAAGCGGCTTTTAAATTCAATGCTTTTGCATAATTGGGAGATACTTTTATTGCAGAATCTGCTAATTTTAAAGATAAATCATAATTTCTAAGTTCCATTTGAATAACCCCAATATCGCACAATGGCAACGGATTTTTAATATCACTTGCGTGAGCTTTGTTAAAATAAGCTATCGCTTTTGAATTATCACCAAGTGATTTATAAATCAAACCGGCTTGATAACTGGCAATCCAGTCGGCGGAGTCCAATTCTAATGCTTTTTGATAATCGGCAAGTGCAGAGGGCAAATCTTTTAAAACATCCTTTTTATAATTGGCTCTTATTCCATAAGCTCGTCCTATATAATCTGTTTCAGGATTGGCTTCAATAATCCTGTCAGCGAGAGTCATATTACTTTTCCAAATTTTTATTTGATTAAACGAAAGAAACATTAAAACTGCTGCTGCAAAATACAGCAAATACTGTTTTCCATTGAAATTTTTTAACCAATTAATTTTTTCTTCCACCCAATCAACATATAGATTTGCTATAATAAAAAACAAACCAATATTGGGTAAATAACTGTAGCGGTCGGCCACTATTACTTGGCGTGATGGCAAAATTTGAAGGCTTACAGATAATATTGCAAAAAACAATAAAATGCCAAATGCAACATAAGAACGGGTTTTAAAACTTTTATAAACCCAATAAACGACGGCTGCTATAATTACCGGAGCTATGTAGTATACGAATGGCAACAAACCGTCAATTTTAGGAGGATAAACATAAATGGGGGCCAAATTTGTAGGCCAAACAACTTTTAAGAAATACCAAAGCATTTCATAGTTGAGCAAAAAGAAATAATCAGTTAAAGAATAATTGGCTACACTGTAAGTGATATTGTTGGCAGTGTCTTTGTTGAGCAGTGTAATTACTCCAAACAAAAGCGAGAGCAGTAAAAAAGGGATTTTATTTACAATCAGCTTTTTACTAATGGAAATTTTATAAATAAAAACATCAATAACCATCAATGCCAGTGGAAAAGTAACCGCCTGTGCTTTGGATAAAAGAGAAAGAACAAACCAAATGCTACAAATAATTAAATATTTAAACTTATCCTCTTTTCGGTATTGCAAATAGGCAAGCAAGCCCAACAGATAAAAGCAAACATACATACCGCTGCTTCGGCACGAAAACCACATGACGGCCTCAACGACCAACGGATGAAGCGCAAAAAGAAAAGCAACGATTCTCTTTATAATTGGTTTATCGGTGAGTTTGCCAATAAACAGATAAACCAAATAAATATTAAAAAGGTGAAGCCCTAAATTAATGATGTGATGGGCGGTTGGGTCGAGTTTAAAAAAGGAATAAGTAAGTGCAAAACTTAGCATTGGCAGTGGCTGATACATCAATACATAATAGCTTGTAAAATATGTTTTAATGCTTTGAAAACTCAGATTCACCACTTCAGGATAGTTTTCAAAATATTCGTTATCATCAAAATTTAGAATATCAGACGACATGCCTTTTATAAATACCAAAATAGTGGCAAGAAAGAGGAAAGGCAAAAAGTAGTCTTTCTGTTTTGTATCGGTCGGTTTATTGTTTTTTGCTTTTTTATTCATCTATTTTCCTTGTGACAAATATTACTTTTACCAACTCAATTTCAAAGAACAAAAAGTAATAAATGAAAGCTTTAAAATTATTAGTCCCCGTTTTACTAATGCTAGTTTCAGGCTGTAAACTTTTGAAAAAAACGAAAGAGGATTATAGAACAGGGATAATTGTCTTAAATAAATTAAAGCAATATGGTTGGTTTAAAGAAGAATATAAAAATTATAAGGTTTCTGAAAATGCAGTTGATTCACTTTTTGGGTTAAACAATGTAAAAATAATAATAGCCGGGGGTGAGTGGTGTAGCGATACGAGGTTGCAATTACCAAGGTTTATTAAAATTTTAGAAACAATTCAGTTTCCTAGAGAGGACCTTGAAATAATTTTTGTAAACAAAGAAAAACAAATTCCTGAAGTTTATAAAAAATTACAAATCAAATTTGTTCCAACATTTATTGTTATTGATAAATCAGGAAAGGAGCTCGGAAGAATTGTTGAAAATCCAACGAAAACATTGGAAGATGATTTAATAAAAATAGTTAATCAACGATAACTGGAAGTTCCCGAGGAGAATATTTTGCAACTGTATCGGCAATAGCTTTTATATGGGCTGGAGTGGTGCCGCAGCAACCTCCAACAATATTTAAAAATCCACTTTTAGCAAAATCTTCAATAACCTTGGCCATGTGTTCTGGGGTTTCATCATATTCGCCAAATTCATTGGGCAAGCCTGCATTTGGATAGCAACTCACATAACACTCCGCCACGTCAGATATTTCTTCAATAAACGGTCGCATTTGCGCAGCACCCAAAGCACAATTTAAGCCAACACTAAATAATCCCGCATGACTTATCGAAATATAAAAAGCTTCAGGGGTTTGTCCGCTGAGGGTTCGTCCGCTAGCATCGGTAATAGTGCCGCTTACCATCACCGGCATTTCAATATTTCGTTCTTCAAAAATTGTATTTATGGCAAACAATGCGGCTTTACTATTGAGTGTGTCAAAAACCGTTTCTACCAATAGCAGATCAACTCCTCCGTCAATCAAGGCATTGGTTTGTTCAGAATATGCTTTAACCAAATCATTAAACGTTACAGAACGATATCCGGGATTATTTACATCCGGCGATAATGAACCTGCTTTATTAGTAGGGCCAATGGCTCCTGCCACCAATCTCGGTTTTTCAGGAGTTAAAGCGGTTTGTTCGTCGGCCACTTTTCGGGCAATTTTTGCAGCTTCTAGATTTATTTCCGTTACCAGATTTTCCATGGCATAATCCGCCATGCTATAATGGTTGGCGTTAAAAGTATTGGTTTCTATTATATCGGCTCCGGCCTTCAAAAATTCTTTATGAATATCTGCAATAATTTTGGGCTGAGTTAAAACTAAAAGGTCATTATTTCCTTTTACTGACTGAGGGTAATCTTTAAATCGCTGGCCACGATAATCTTCTTCACTCAATTTGTATTGCTGAATCATAGTTCCCATTGCACCATCAATAACCATAATGCGTTTGGCCAAAATATTTTGAAGGGTTTCTTTTGTGGTCATAAAATTTTAAAGTACAAAAATAGAGATTTATTGCCGTTGCTTTAAAGCAACAGCAATAGATAAATAATTACCTTTGCGCCATGTCAAAAAAGTATGATATAGCAATTGTTGGAGGAGGTATTGTTGGGCTGGCAACTGCCTACCGGCTTTTAACTTTAAAGCCTGAATTGCAAATAGTTGTTTTGGAAAAAGAAAACCTTGCCGCAGCCCATCAAACTGGGCATAACAGTGGTGTAATTCATAGCGGATTGTATTACAAACCGGGAAGTTTAAAAGCGACTAATTGTATTAACGGTTATAAAATGCTGTTAGAATTTTGCGACAGCAATAAAATAACTTATGATTTATGCGGAAAAATAGTGGTTGCAACTTCTGAAAAAGAACTTTCGCAGTTGGACATGTTATACGAAAGAGGCCTTGAAAATGGCCTGATAGGAATATTAAAACTTAACGAATCTGAAATTAAAGAACGAGAGCCAAATTGCAGTGGAATTGCGGGATTATATGTTCCCCAAACCGGGATAATTAACTATACAAAAGTGTGTGATGTATTAGTTGAAAAGATAAAAAATATGGGTGGCGAAATTCTTTTTAACTTTAAGGTTACAAAAATTGACTTACGCGAAAATGAAAGCCGTGTAAAAAGTGATAATCAGGAAATAGTTACTCGATTAGTAATAAACTGTGCCGGGCTATACAGTGATAAAGTTGCTGAAATTAATGAACCCAATTTGGATACTCGAATTATTCCTTTCCGAGGAGAATATTTTATGATTAAACCCGAAAAACAACATCTGGTAAAAAATCTCATATACCCTGTTCCCGACCCTAATTTTCCTTTTTTAGGCGTTCATTTCACGAGGATGATAGATGGCGGAGTAGAGGCCGGGCCTAATGCTGTGTTTGCTTTTAAGCGGGAAGGCTATAAAAAAACAGATATTAATTTTGGAGATTTATGGAACAGTTTCAGTTGGCCGGGATTTAGAAAAGTGGCAATGAAATACTGGAAAACCGGAATTGGGGAATATTACCGTTCTTATTCTAAATCTGCATTTACAAAAGCATTGCAAAAATTAGTTCCAAGTATAAAAAAAGGCGATTTGATTCCTGCTGGTTCAGGGGTTCGGGCACAGGCTTGCGATAGAACTGGCGGGCTTTTGGATGATTTTAAAATTGTTGAAAAACCCGGAATTATTAATATTTTGAATGCTCCTTCTCCTGCAGCTACTTCGTCATTAAGTATTGGGCAAACTGTGGCAGAGTTAGCTATTGAGAGGTTGGGCTAATAAGTCACAAGTCTTCCATTACCTTCTCAAAAAATTTTAGAATTTATTTATTGCAAACTTTTAAAAATCGTTTAGTTTTGTCCTTGTCAAATAAAATTTTTAACCTTTAAAATAAATGCTATGAAAGCTCCAGAACTTGAAGAAATATTTGAAATCACGGCCACTCTAAATCCTCATTATATGGAAGGTGGACGATTAATGGCTATGATAAATGGTGGCGATGTTACCGGAAAAATTAAAGGAAAGGTATTGCCAGTTGGTGGAGAATTCGGAATATTCATATCAGCAGATACCTACAAAATAGATGTTAGAGCTGCAATACAAGCCGAAGATGGTTCTATTATTTATCTTTCTTATGGCGGTTTTATGCATGCAGAACCTGCCAAATTAAAAATGCTTTTCTCTCACGATGGAAAAGACCTAGATACTTCGGAATATTACTGGAGAACCAATCCTATTTTTGAAACTGCTGCTCCGGCTTATAGTTGGCTCAACCATACCGTTTTCATTGGTTCAGGTGGATATACACCCGAAGGAAAAGTGATTTATAGAATTTATGCAGTGAAATAGTTTTATAAGCTATCTCATTTAAATTTTAATCTATACTTTTTCTAAAATAGTTCTAAAGGCTAGAATTTTATCGCCGTATTTTTCCAAAGTTTTTTGCTTTAAGGCAGTACCAAATTTATTTACATATTCTTCATAATCTGCCAAGGAATTAGCCTTGTATTGAACACTATAATTGTTGCTGGTATCCTCTACATTGTGATTCTGAATTTTATACATTTCGTAAGAAATGAATTTGCCAGTGGCCATCACTTCAGGAAGATGAATTTCTTTCATCCATTGAAGCCACTCCTCTTTTATTATTTCGTCTACATTTAAAGTTACATTGTATACTATCATATTTATTTAAGTTTATTTTTTGAACGTGGGTGAAATTGGTCAACAACATTTTGCAAATGCTTTCTATCCAAATGAGCATATATTTCGGTTGTGGTTATACTTTCGTGGCCAAGCATATTTTGAACCGCCCGTAAATCGGCACCATTTGTAACCAAGCCTGTAGCAAAAGAATGCCTAAAGGTATGCGGGCTAACATTTTTTCGGATTCCGGCTCTGGCCGCCATCTCTTTCACTATTGTAAAAATAAATACTCTTGAAAGGCGGCCTCCATTCCTATTCAAAAAAAGAATTTCCATGTCTTTAGAGGTTGCGTCAATTTTATTTCTTTCGATATCTAAATAAAGTTGTATTAAATTTAAAGCATTATTGCTTATTGGAACCAGCCTTTGTTTGTTGCCTTTTCCGGTTACCATTATAAATTCTTCTTTAAAATAAATATTCCCTTTTTCAAGGTTAACCAATTCTGAAACTCTTAAACCACAGGCAAACAAAAGCTCTAAAATTACTTTATTCCTAAATCCTCCATCTTTGCTTAAATCTATTTGTACCAGCATTAATTCTATTTCTGCACTGCTTAATACATTGGGCAATTTTCGTGTTAAACGTGGAAATTCGATAAGCTCTGTAGGGTTGGTTACAATGTGTTTTTCGAGCAATAAATAATCATAAAATGACCGTATGCCGGATAATATTCGCGATTGGGATGCAGAGGAACTTCCAGAGGTTACAATCCATTTAATAAAATCGTTAAAAAATTCACCGGAAGGATTTAAAACATTTATCTCTATGCCCTTTTCTAAGCAATAGGTTTCTACTTTAGAAATATCTCTCAAGTAGGCCTCTACTGTGTTTTTTGAGAGGTTTTTTTCTAATTGTAAGTATAGTTTGTAACCGTTATAGTAGGTTGATAATTGCATCTATTGCAAATCGAGTTCAGAGGCTTGAAGCACTTCTTTACTGGTGTCATCAAATCTATTTACCATAATAACAAAAGCACAGTTTTTGGCTTTCCATTTGGCATCAATATCTACTTCAAATTCTTTTTCAAAAACCCGTCCTGCTTCATAATTTCCAACAGTTGATGCATTTTTTTTCAAAGGCAAGCCGCTAAAATTTGTGATTGCTTTTCTTAAAACATGATTGTGTTCATAATCATCTTTGGGCACTATTGCAGGGGCTGGCATTGTTTGTTTTGAAATAATTTTATTCTCCATTAAATAAAGAGAAAGATTAAGTTCTTCAGTATATGTTTTAGTAAAAATAACTTTTACCATAATCCTCGCTTTTCTTGCTGTTGAATCATAACTAATAACCGAATCATTAATAATCAATGACGATTCTTCTGTCTTAATTATATCTGCAAAACTAGACCAACTATTATAACTTATAGTAATGACTTCTCCGGGAAATTCCTTTCTATTTACTCCTCCGGTAGGAATGGCTCCCGGACTTTTATAGATGTCCTTAAAAATATCATCTGCTACTGTTGTACTTAAATTGTCAAATCCTGGCCATGGGGTCATAAAATTTGTTAATGTACTGGCATAAACTCCTAATGCAACTACTTTGCCCGGATTGGCTACTATAATGTCATGAATATTGCTAGCTGCCTTAGGGCAATTGTTACATCTTACTCCTGTTAAATCTTCAATATAAATTGCTTTCACTACTGGTGATGGGATGCTAGAAGCAAGATAAGTGGTATCTTTTAATCCAATAATTTTTTCTGAAAAATCAATAAATGGCGGAGTTTCTTTGCATCCGGATATTATAATTGTTACAACAAGTGCTAAGCCGCTAATTTTATAGAGTGTTTCTTTCATCGTAGTATTTTATTGAATTTAGAACCATTTGAATTTCATTAAATTTCAAAAATCTCCATTTTCCCCTTCTTAGGCCTCCTTTATCAAGCCCGGCATATACAACACGATCCAATTTTTTAAGTTTATATCCCAACGATTCAAACATACGGTGAATAACACGATTTTTACCGCTATGTATTTCCACACCAATCATCGTGTGGTCTTTAGGGTCTACATATGCTATTTCATCAACATTCATTGGTCCGTCTTCTAATTCTACCCCATCTACAAGTTTGTCAAAATGCTCTCTTTCCAGAGGCTTATCTAATATAGCATAATAGACTTTTTTCACTTCACTTGATGGGTGTGATAATTTTTGAGCAAAATCTCCATCGTTAGTCATCAGTATAATGCCTGTTGTATTTCTGTCTAAACGCCCAATTGGAAAGATTCTTTGATCCGTTGCTTTCTGAACCAAATCCATAACTGTCGGTCTATTTTCAGGGTCGCTTGTCGTGGTTATTGTATCCTTCGGCTTGTTTAGCAATATGTAAACATGATTTGCTTCAAAAATTCTTTTGCCTCTATATTCAACAGTATCTTTTGCTTTTATTTTATGACCTAATTCTGTTATAACTTCCCCGTTCACTTTAATTGCACCTTTTGTAATATATTCATCAGCCTCCCTTCTACTGCAAATACCTGCATTGGAAATAAATTTATTTAATCTAATTAATTCACCATCTTTTCTTACAATGCTAGGACTAACAGGAACTTCAGCACTTTTATTTTCATGCTTTTTAAAAAACTGATGATTCATTGTTGGATTTTCAACAAACTCCTTTTTAAACGGCGGATTAAATCTTTTTTGTCCCTCTCCTCTTTGTCGGTTAGGGTCAAACGGTTTTCTTTCATTACCATTCGAATAAAATGACGGATTATTTATTTTTCCTTCATTTCCCTTATTTCCATAAGTTTTAAATGGCCTTTCTGTATCATTAAGGATATTACCCGAATAATTATTTATCGAATTATGTTCCAAAGGCTTGTCAGAGTTGCCTTTCAAAGCATCTCGTTTCAAAACGATTCGCTTTCTTGTCCTCTTTTCATTTTCATTGAGGTTATCTTTCATCCACAGTATATTACTATTCACAAATTTAATAGCTTTTAGCTTATTTAATCAATATTATTCTTTTTAAACGTAAATTACATTGCTTTCTGACAATAAAGCTTATATTTTAACGTCTTATTAGATCAAGCATCTTAAAATATTAAGAATCTTTTCCTTTATTTGTTATTAGTTTTGTAAAATTTTTCCTACCAAACAACGTTTAGAAAACTTAAAGCATCTATTAATAAAAAATGACTTCCAAGCTATTAACCTTTTTTTTATTAGTTGCATCTCAATTATGCAAGGGGCTTGATAGTGGTCCAGAAATTTTACGAATATGCCTTGACAATAAAACATCTATAGCGACTCTCTATTGGAATCCACCTTTTGATAATTGTAATTCTTTCAAATACTATAAAATATATTCATCAGAAAATAATGGCCCTTGGATAAAAAAAACCACTATACCAATTATTGGCCTAAACCAATATCCAACATTTATTCCTGATTTAACTTCAGATTGGAGGTTTAAAATTGTTACCTATACTTCTTGTAATGGTATCGATAGTTTTATTTCTAAAGATCAATCCATTGACCAAAACAAACCATCTCTTATTGAACTAGATTCCGTAAGTTTCGATTTTCCCTCACAAAAGCTTTCTGCCGGGTGGAAAAAAAACCCTACCATAGACACAAAAGGTTATTGGTTATATAATTACGTGAGTCCTATTGTTAAAATTTTAGATACTGAAAGCACATTCACCATATTTTACAATTTTGATAAATTAAATCCATCTAAAATAGCAATTGCTACTTACGATAGCTGTAACTATTTTGCGCCTATCAGTGCTGAGCAACAATCAGCCTATCTATCTGGAAAAATCGACACTTGCTTAAAAAGTATTACGCTAAACTGGTCTCCTTATCTTGGCTGGACAGAGATTAATCAATACCTGGTGTTAAATCGCAATAGTAATGGGTTTTCTAAACTAACCACATTGCTACCATCAAACACAAGTCTCACAATTTCTAATATAATTTTAGGTGATAATTTATGTTATTATATACGAACAGAAAATAAAATAACACAGGCTACATCATCATCGAACACAATTTGCTTTCAAACTAGAAAATTTATAGACCCTAAAATAAATTACCTTAGCAATGTAACGATAGAAAACAACACTTCACTCAAGGGGTACTTTAAATCTGATAATAAAACAGATATAGATTCTTTTTATATTGAAAAACAAGATGTGGACTTAACCTTTAAACCTTTTTTACAGCTAGCTTCTATTCCAAATATATCAGAGTATTCATTTCAAGATTTAAGTGCAGATTTTAACAATCATTCCTATTCTTACAGAATAAAAACCGCCGATAAGTGTAAAAATATAACATCATTGTCCAACATTGGACAAACAATTTACCTAAATAAGCAATATTTAAATGATGCTCTTTATGGCTTCACCTGGAACCCTTATAAGTATTGGGAAAATGGGGTGGCTTCTCAGTCAATCGAAATCTCTTCTAATCGTTTCACGTGGAACCTTCTAAAAACGGAGTCTTCTAAAATCGCTTTACTCCAGTATTCAATTGAAAACGCAGTTTCTGATTCTGTGTGTTTCAGAATAAATAATATTGAAGAGTTAAATAGTTATAATACTATTTCTATTTCTACATCAAACATACAATGCATTTACAACGTTGGGAATTTCTATTTTCCGCAAACAATTAATCCATATAGTAATAACAATGTATTTAGGATTTATGGAAAAGGTTATGATCCATCAAAGGGGCTAATTGAAATATTTAACAGATGGGGTGAAAAACTATATGAAACGTATCTAATAGACGTCGGTTGGGACGGAAAGGTAAATGGAGAGTATGCAATACAGGGCACTTACATTTACAAAGCAGCATTTTATGATCAAAGGAATAAATACTATTTTAGAACTGGAACAATTTTTATTATTCGCTAATGCAAATTGAAATTGAAAATACCTTTAAGATAAGTACAACTAATTTAAAGCTTCTTTATAATCAATTAAACGATCTGCTTGATTTGAAAATTGAATCATTATATCTGCATATAATTTCCGATGAGGAAATACTAAAAATCAACCGTCTCTATTTAAATCATGACTATTACACAGATATTATAACTTTTGACTTGAGAGATGAAAGATCGAAGGATGCGGAGATATATATTAGCCTTGAACGTGTAAGGGATAACGCTAAAAACATGAATATTGCGGAAGACGATGAACTTTACAGGGTCTGTATACACGGGATGCTACACCTATTTGGCATAGAAGATAAAACATTAGCTCAAAAGGCAACAATGAGAAAATTAGAATCTAAATACATAAACAATCTGTTTCACGTGAAACCTTAATGAAAAAAGAATATGATATTATTATAGTAGGTGCCGGTCATGCAGGATGCGAAGCTGCAAATTCCGCAGCAAAACTAGGTTCGAGTGTTTTGCTTATTACCATGAATATGGAAACTATTGCAAAAATGAGCTGCAATCCAGCAATAGGTGGTGTTGCTAAAGGTCAAATTGTAAGAGAAATAGATGCGCTCGGGGGATTAACGGGTACAATAACCGACAAGACTTCTATTCAATTTAGGATGCTGAATAGATCAAAGGGGCCTGCCATGTGGAGCCCTCGTGCCCAATGTGACAGAATGCTCTTTAGTTGGGAATGGCGCCTTTCGCTTGAAAAAAATAAAAATATCGATTTTTGGCAAGATAATGTAGATCAAATTATAACAATTAATGGACGAGTTATTGGGGTAAGAACCTCTCTTGGGATTACCTTTAGCACAAAAGCAATTGTGGTTACAAGCGGCACTTTTTTAAATGGACTAATTCATATTGGCAAAAAGAATTTTGGAGGAGGTCGTGCCTCAGAATCAGCTTCTTATGGTATTACTTCATGCTTAATTAATCTTGGTTTTGAGAGTGGTAGAATGAAAACCGGTACTCCTCCAAGAATTGATGGTAGAAGTTTAGATTACTCTAAAATGGAGGAACAGAAAGGGGATAGTAATCCTTCCAAATTTTCCTTTTGGTCCGAGTCACAACTTTTGAAACAAAAAAGCTGTCACATAACCTACACAAACACAAAAACTCACGATATACTTCGTGAAGGATTTCAAGATTCTCCTATGTTTAATGGCTCAATACAAGGAATTGGGCCTAGGTATTGCCCGTCTATTGAGGATAAAATAAATCGCTTTGCAGAAAGAGAAAGGCATCAGATATTTGTTGAGCCGGAAGGTTGGGACACAGTAGAGATCTATGTTAACGGGTTTTCGACCTCCTTGCCAGAAGATATTCAATACAGGGCACTTAGGGAAATTCCTGGTTTTGAAAATGCAAAAATGTTTAGACCGGGTTATGCAATAGAGTATGATTATTTTCCCCCAACACAATTAAAGCCCACTTTGGAAACAAAAATTATTAATAACCTTTTTTTTGCTGGCCAAATAAATGGAACCACAGGATATGAAGAAGCGGCTTGCCAAGGATTAATTGCTGGTATTAATGCTCATCAAAATCTTGTCAATAAAAAGCCTTTAGTTTTAAGTAGGGATGAGGCTTATATTGGTGTACTAATAGATGATTTAATCAATAAAGGAACGGATGAGCCCTATAGAATGTTTACATCAAGAGCTGAATATAGAATCCTTTTACGACAGGATAATGCAGATCAGCGCTTATGTAAAATTGGTTTTGATCTGGGCTTACTTGAAGAACAGAAATATGAGAAGTTTTTGAACAAAACAGCGAATGTTCTGTCAATTATTGATTATTGTAAAAAAACAAAGCCTGATTTAGTAGAAATTAATCCAATTTTAGAATCCTTAATAAGTTCACCATTATCAGAAAAATCAGCCCTGTACAAGATTTTGATGAGGCCGAACGTAACTTTTGAGAACTTAACAAATAATAACTATACTTATTCCGAGGAACTTAAAAATTTTACAGATAAAGAAAAAGAAGAGGCGGAAATAACTATAAAATATACTGGCTATATTGATAAGGAAAGGGAAATGGCAAAAAAGATAAATTCGCTTGAACATATTACCATTAAAGAATCGTTTAATTTTGAAGAAATAAAATCTTTATCCGCTGAATCAAGAGAAAAACTATCAAAAATAAAACCAGCAACCATTGGTCAGGCATCGAGAATTAGCGGAGTTACTCCTGCTGATATTTCAATACTATTAGTACATTTCGGGCGATAAATGAATTCTACAAAATACCTACTTTTACTTCTAATATTTAATTCCTGTGCCCAAATTGTTACTCCTGATGGCGGCTTAAAGGATACAAAACCACCTATCATAATTAAATGCAAACCCATAGCAGGTGCATTAAACTACTCTGAAGAGAAAATAATTTTAACCTTTGATGAAAAAATAGAAATAAAAAATCCTCTGGAAAATATTTCTATTACTCCCAATCTTAATTATAAACCTAAAATAAAAGCTCATAAAAACACACTAGAAATTATTCTTAATAAAGATTCTTTAAAAACCAATACTACTTACTCAATAAATTTTGGAAGTAGTATTGCCGATATTAATGAGGGGAATATTTTAGAAAATTTCAATTACAACTTTAGCACTGGTTCTTTTTTAGATACTCTAATTGCGAGTGGTGTCGCTTTATCAATAAAAGACAATAAACCAGTTATTAATGCGATTATATCATTGAAAAACTCTTTAAGTTTTGTGACCTATTCAAGCGTTACAGACAGAAATGGTTTTTGGAAAATTAACAATATGGCTACAGGTAATTATGATTTACTTATATTCAAAGACAATAACTCTAACAAAAAATTAGACAATGCAGAACTTTACTTTAATCAAAATATCTTTATAACCGATTCTCTTGCCTTGTTTAAAAATAAACTAATAAATTATTCCTTTTGGGCTCCAAAACCGCTAAAAATAATTAATGCGAAATACCTTGATAATTATTCATTTTGTCTAACTATGTCTAAGCCTCCTTCAAATATTGCTAATATAAAATATAGTATAGATAATACAAATTATAAAAAAGAAAATCCTTTGACTGCCACTGACAAAAAAGACAGTTTTATTCTTTATCATTCGTTTATTGAAAACGACTCAATACTATTAAGTATTCATACGGATACATTACAAAAAATTACAATTTTACAACCAAAAAAAAGAAAGAAAGAAAGACAATCCTTTACCGCTCTATCATCTGTTATTGGTAAAAAAGACCCGATTGTTATAAATACTACAGTTCCCGTAAAGCTAACCAACTCTGAAAAAATTAAAGTTAATGGATCCAATAAAGGGTTTGACCTAAAAATAATTACACCCTATAAGATATCCTTAACCCATAACCAAATTATAGATAAGCAAATTATTTTTGAGCAAGGGGCAATATCAGACATAAATGGTGATGATAATAATCCGGATACGTTAAATATTACAATAGCTGAGGATGAAAAAACAGGCAGTTATGAATTTGTAATAAAAGACTCCATTAACAATTATAAAGGAAATGTTATTTGTAAAATAACCAATGAAATTAGCGACTATATTATAAAAACTTCAGTAAATAAAAGTAATTCAATGAAAGGCTTATTACCCGGCAATTACACTTTAGAAGTATGGTTTGATGAAAATAATAATGACAAATGGGACGAAGGAAATTATGATCTAAAAATATTTCCTGAACCAATAGTGCTTTTAAAAAACTTTATTACCATAAAACCTAATTGGGATACAAACGGTGTTGAAATCTACATGGATTAGTGTTACTAACCCAAATATTAACCTTACTTAATAACAAAAAGCTTCCAATAAAAAGTAAAAATAAAAAGTAATTAAAATAAATACCCAAATATGGCGTCGGATATAAACAAATAGTAATTAACAATTGAGTGTTATTACAACATTATTTTTAAAAACTTACAATTGTTAATTACTTTAAAATAAATATCTTATATAATTTAACTGTGTTAATAAACGCCTAATAACTACTAAGCAAAATATATAAATCCACAAATTAACAGAGCTAATAAGAAAGAAATAATATTATAATAATTTTTCTTTTTCCTTACGGCTGTTAAAATCAATGTCATCAAATTTTGACAAATGAATTAATTTTGAAATCACAAATGAGAGAACAAATTGAAAAGCTAAAAAGCGAAGCAAAAAAATTTGAAATAAAATCTAAAGAAAACCTGGAAAAATTTCGTTTGGAGTTTCTGTCTAAAAAAGGAAAGCTGAATGATGTTTTTGAAGATTTTAAAAAAGTTAATCCTGAAGAAAAAAAAATCTTAGGCCAATTGGTAAATCATCTAAAAACAGAACTCGAAGAAAAATTTAGCCAATTCAATCAGGAATTAAACTCTGAAAAAAAGGGAAAAGATAATAGTATAGATTTTTCCTTACCGGGAGATTTAATGACATTAGGAAGTCGTCATCCATTAAGCATTGTTCAAAATCAAATAGTAAGTATTTTCAATAGAATGGGCTTTATAATAAGCGAAGGCCCTGAAATAGAAGATGATTGGCACAACTTTTCAGCACTAAATTTTCCAGAAAATCATCCAGCCAGAGATATGCAGGATACGTTTTTTGTAGAAAAAGAAATGGCTTTGCGAACCCACACTTCATCGGTTCAGGTGAGAGTAATGCAAAATCAAAAGCCACCAATCCGAACTATTTCACCGGGAAGAGTGTATAGAAATGAAGCAGTTTCTGCCAGAGCCAATTGTTTTTTTCACCAAGTTGAGGGTTTGTACATTAACAAAAATGTTTCGTTTGCCGATTTAAAACTTACCTTATTTCAGTTTGTAGAGGAATTTTTTGGTAAAGGGACAGAAGTAAGATTTCGCCCATCCTATTTTCCCTTCACCGAGCCATCCGCCGAAATGGACATCTATTTAGGAATCGGCTCAGAGGAAGACATCAGGCTAACCAAAGGAACAGGATGGCTTGAAATATTAGGCTGTGGAATGGTGGATGAAAACGTATTAAAAAATTGTGGAATCGATACAGAAAATTATTCCGGTTATGCTTTTGGAATGGGAATAGAACGAATAGCCATGCTTAAATACGGAATTAAAGATTTAAGACTTTTCTTTGAAAATGATGTACGATTATTAAACCAATTCGAAGGAGTTTTTTAATCCGCTATCCAAATTTTCCAACTTTCTTCTGCTTGAATTTGAAGCATTTCTAAACCATTTTTGGTCATGCAACCATTGAAAGAAGCATTTTTAAGCAAAAGTGTTTCTGCCGGATTATAAATTAAATCATAAACCAGATGATTTGGAGTTAGAAAATCACTAGGAATTTCAGGCATTTGGTCAACATAAGGAAACATACCAACCGGAGTCGTATTAATAATTAGCTGATGCTCGTTTAAAACGGATTTTGTAATATTCTTATAATTATACTCGACTAATTTAGATACCCTAGAAACCACACAAAAAGGAATTGACAATTTATCTAAAACAAATTTTACAGCCATAGAAGCCCCACCTGAACCCAAAATTAAGGCATTTTTTATGGATGGAGTTAATATAGGAACTAAACTTTTTTCAAAACCAATAACATCGGTATTATATCCATGCCATTTACTGTCTTTAATTTTAATAGTATTTACGGCCCCAACACTTTTTGCTTCTTCCGAAATAGTATCTAAAAAAGGAATAATAGATTGTTTATAGGGGATTGTGACGTTTAACCCAGAGAGATGAATGTTATTTTTTAAAGAAATAATTTCATCAATGGTTTTTATATCTATTAATTCATAGTGGCAATCATTCAGATTTTCTTTTTCAAATTTTTTATCAAAAAAAAACTTTGAAAAAGAGTGTGAAATGGGATGCCCTATTAAACCAAATAATTTCATGTTTAATGTTTCTGTTTTTTTACAGGATTCTTTTTCAAGTCGTCTCTTATACGGAAGTAAATATTACTAAAATAAATGTTGACCCCAAAATTATAATACGTTCCACTAAATTTTTGAGAGGTACTTTTTCCAACAACTATTCTGCTGCCCAATCCTCCACTTAATCCAATCCACCAGGCAATTTTATATTGGGCACTTATGCCCGATTCCAAAGGTATTATAAAAGAATTATTCTCGGTAATAACAAACTTACCTTTTCCGGTATCGTGCTGTTCAATATTGGCTGTTCCAAAACCAACTCTAACAGGAATTTCAAGAGTCCAACGCGTATCTTTAAAAAAAGTATAAGCCCCTGTGAAACCAAAATACCAAAACCGGGAGATTTCATCTATCATGTTTTGAGATGGGGTATAAGCATTAATAATTTTTCGTTCCACCAGGGGACTTGAAAGACCATAAACGCCTCCCAAAAATTTAACTTTACCTCCATAATCAGCACCAATTGCGACACCTGAAACTGAAGTATAGTGAGAACCAATAATTGTGTTTCTACCTGAAAGCCCCCCAATCAGTTCAGGGTATTTGTTTTTTATATAATAACGAACGGAATCTTTGAGCCCTGCTTGGGATGAGAGAAAGGAGATAATTAGAAAGACAAGAATAACAGTTTTTTTAATCATAAAAACGAGCTAGCAAAAGTAGGACTATTCCTCTGAGTGCAGAATGGCAGATAATTAACGCTTGGATATTTTATAAGACATACGGCTTTTATTAAACCAAATTCTTTAAAACATTAATAAATTCTTAAATAAACCACTAAGTATTTTAGTAATAGATGGGATTGAAGTAACTTGCGGCCTTTTACATTAAATGACCAATTCTGAAACACAAATGGCCGAAACAGAACAAACCATTTCGGGCAAAGACCTATACATAAAAGCCTTTATTTTAATGTGCCGAGCCAGAGCTATGGCCGCTATTTATGAAGAAAACCGACAGATAACAAAATATGTTCATTCCACCAGCAAAGGCCATGAAGCCATCCAATTGGCCACAGGATTTTTATTAAAATCCATAGATTTTGCCTACCCATATTACCGTGATGAAAGTTTGCTACTGGCTATGGGAATGCAACCTTATGAATTGATGCTTCAACTGTTGGCAAAACGCGACGATCCTTTTTCAGGAGGCCGAACGTATTATAGTCACCCATCTCTTAAACGTGCGGATATGCCAACCATGCCTCATCAAAGCAGCGCCACCGGAATGCAAGCCATACCAGCCACGGGCGCAGCTCATGGATTAAGCTATTTGGACAGCATTGATAAATTACCCCATTTAGAAAAACCAATTGTGCTTTGTTCATTAGGTGATGGATGTGTTACCGAAGGAGAAGTGTCAGAGGCATTTCAAATGGCCGTTCTAAAGCAGTTACCCATCCTTTACTTAGTCCAAGATAACGACTGGGGAATATCGGCCAGTGGAGACGAAATGAGGGCTATGGATGCCTATGAATATGCGGCAGGTTTCAAAGGATTAAAACGCGATAGAATTAACGGTTCCGATTTTGCCGAATGCTACAAGGAAATGGAAAAAGCCATTAACTGGGTAAGAACGCATCGCAAACCTATGTTAGTGCATGTTAAAGTTCCGTTATTGGGGCATCACACCAGCGGTGTGAGAAGTGAATGGTACCGTCACGATTTGGAGGAACAAACCAAAGACGACCCGTTTCCGGTATTAAAACAACTTTTAATAGACTTAGGTGAAGAACCTGAAACACTAGAAACCATAGAAAATGAAGCAAAAGCGTTTACAAAAGAAGAATTTGACAAAGCGGTTAACAGTCCCGACCCGGAGCTGGAATCTGCCGTGCTTCATGAATTTGCCCCAACTCCTGTAACCGAAGAACTTGGAATCCGTGAACCGGAAAACGGCGAAATGATAATAATGGTAGATAGCGCTTTACATGCTATGGACGAAATTTTGACCGAATATCCGGAAGCGTTGCTCTATGGGCAGGATGTAGGAATAAGGTTGGGAGGAGTATTTCGTGAGGCGGCAACATTGGCTAAAAAATTTGGAACACACCGAATTTTTAATACCCCAATACAGGAAGCATACATTGTTGGAAGTACCCAAGGAATGAGTGCCGTGGGTTGCAAACCAATTGTAGAAATACAATTTGCCGATTATATATGGCCGGGAGTAAATCAATTGGTAACTGAACTTTCAAAATCGTGTTATCTTACCATGGGCAAGTTTCCAATTCAAAGTTTAATACGAATACCAACCGGAGCATACGGTGGGGGAGGGCCATATCATAGTGGAACAGTAGAAAGCAGCATTTTACAAATTAAGGGAATAAAAGTAGTTTACCCAAGCAATGCTGCCGATATGAAAGGCTTAATGAAATCTGCCTTTTTAGACCCTAATCCTGTAATTATGTTTGAACATAAAGGATTGTATTGGAGTAAAGTTCCGGGAACGGAAGCTGCTAAAACTATAGAACCATCCGAGGATTATGTAATTCCATTGGGCAAAGCCCGAATTGCGGTGGAAGCAGATGAAACGCAAATAAAAAACGGAAACAGTTGCACCGTAATTACCTACGGAATGGGAGTGTACTGGGCCACTGCTGCTTCTCAAAAATTTGATAATCAAATAGAAATTATAGATTTAAGAACCTTAAATCCGTGCGATGACGAAGCTATTTATTCCAGTGTGAAACGCCATGGAAAAGTTTTGGTTCTTACTGAGGAAACCCTTCGAAACTCCTTTGCCGAAGCCATAGCCGGACGAATTGGTAAGGAGTGTTTTCAATATTTAGATGCCCCGGTTCAAACCTTCGGTTCTTTAAACATGCCGGCCATACCATTAAATATGAGTTTGGAAAAAGAGATTTTGCCAAATAGTGAAAAGGTGGCTGAGGTTTTGGAGGAGTTGTTGGGGTATTAAAAACCTTTACAAATCCACCACCGCATAACTGGCGCAATGATCGCTTTGCAAATCAAAAGGAAAAATTTTAGCTTCTTTTAGTTTTGTTGAAAGTTCTTTATTAATGGAAATATAATCAATACGCCAGCCTTTATTATTGTTTCTGGCATTGGCTCTATAGCTCCACCAAGTGTATTGATGTGGCACATCCGGATTTAAAAAACGGAACGTATCTACAAAACCACTTTTAAAAAAAGCACTCATCCACGCCCGTTCTTCCGGCAAAAAACCACTGCTGTCCTTGTTTCCTTTTGGGTCGTGAATGTCAATGGCTTCATGACAAATATTATAATCCCCACAAATTATAAGGTTCGGAATTTTAGCTTTTAAAGTTTCAATATGATTGTAAAAGGTATCTAAAAAAACATATTTCACATCTTGTCTGATTGGCCCGGTAGTTCCTGAAGGAAAATAAGCGCTTATTACAGAAAAGGAATCAAAATCAGCTCTTAAAATCCGGCCTTCATAATCAAATAATTCATGGCCTATGCCGTATTCCACATGCTTTGGTTTTTGTTTGCTTAAAATTCCTACCCCGCTGTAACCCTTTTTCTCAGCACTATACCACTGGCAGTGGTATCCCAAATGCTCAAACAGGCTATTATCAATTTGGTAGGGTTGGGCTTTTATCTCTTGCAAGCAAACGATATCAGGATTTTCACGTTCCAAAAAACCTAATAAATTTTTGGTTAATGCTGCACGAATGCCATTCACATTGTAGGTTATAATTTTTAAAGACATTTTTTAGTTTCTAACTGTGATTACTGCGCCATTAACGGTTGTGTTATAATTTCTCAGTGGGTATTGTGCCGGCCCTTGCGATACTTGTCCGCTATACATAAAACGGCTGTCGCAGCAAGGCTCCCATTTATTAAGATTAAAAGTGCCGCAACGCAAAGTTAAAGCCATGCTGTCAACGTATATTTTAGAGCAGGCTTTGTCAGGTTCAAGGCTGCAAGTGCGTTCAATTGCCACATAATTATCACTAAAATCATGAATAACGATTACTCCTCGGTTTCCTCCGGGTTGATACACATAAGTTCCCGGGGTTTTGAGTTTATAATATTCGGGCAAATCTGTATTGATAACCAAACTTACAGGCCCTGACGGGATAAAGTTATTTGAATTTAGGCTATTGTCTTTGCAACTGAAAAATGCAAAAGCAAATACTGCGATTAAAAAGGGCAGGAATATTTTCATAATAAGAAATTCAAAATTAAAAGATAAAACGAACATTAATGAGTAATAAAATGTTTTGATTTATATACCATTCCTAAAACAGGAAACTATAAATTTGTAACCCATTTAATAAAAAAAATCATGTCACACCAATTACCAAACCTACCTTACGATTACGCCGCATTAGAACCACACATCGATGCCCGTACTATGGAAATTCATCATAGCAAACATCACAATGCTTATGTCACCAACCTTAATAACGCCATTGCCGGAACGGAAATGGAAAATTTAAGTCTTGAGGATTTATTTAAAAACATGAGTAAATATCCGATGCCGGTTCGGAATAATGGTGGCGGTCATTATAACCACACTATGTTTTGGAACATTATGAGTCCAACAGGCGGTGGAGCCCCAACCGGAAAATTAGCCGCAGCTATCGACAGTGAATTGGGAGGTTTTGATAAATTTAAAGAAGCCTTCGCCGCTGCAGGTGCTACACGATTTGGTTCAGGCTGGGCTTGGCTTTGTGTAGATAATGACAAAAAACTTTGCGTTTGCAGTACCCCAAATCAAGACAATCCATTGATGGATATTGCTGATAAAAAGGGAATGCCAATATTGGGAATGGATGTATGGGAACATGCATACTATTTGCACTACCAAAACCGCCGCCCTGATTATATAGCCGCTTTTTTCAACGTTATAAACTGGGAAGAAGTAGGCCGTAGATACGAAGCTGCTATTTAAATGATAAACCATTATTTAATAAAAAAAACCTCCTTTTGCAAAAAAGGAGGTTTTTTTATGCTTGACAATTGGAGGAGGCAATTACTTTATTTCTTTGCTCATGCGATCAATGCACACCAGATAAATAAGAGAAAACGTTTTATCCTTCATAAATTCTGAAATTTCAGGTTTCATTTCTTCGGCCCATTCGGTTAAGGCTATCATTTTGGTGTTATTTTCAACATTATCAGGATCGATTTTTTGAACTCGAATAACATCTATAAATGCATCCATCCATTTTTCGTAATGAAGCATGAACTCTTGTTGAACCGGTGTTAGTTTAAGAATTTCGGTATGGTCAACAAAACCGGCTACGGAATTTTTACTTAACAAACTGGCACCTGCGGTTAAGCCAAGATATTGTAAGAATTTTTTTCTTGAAGGTTGATTTTCTGACATAAGAGGGGTTGATTTTTAATGTTATAACGAGTTGGTGTGATGGCACAAATTTACTTATTTTAAAAGGCTTTTCTTTTATATTTTCTTTTTCCTTAGAGGAAAAAGAAACAAAAAATCAAGGCAAAACGATGCTCCCTTGCTTAGTCCAACTCACTCCCGCCGTTTACTCACTTATTTATGTTGATTTTAATAGGTGTTCGTGAACCTGCGGTGTTGCCAAACCCACCGCACATTAAAGAGAAACAGTATCTGCTTTATGCAAATATCATTTTGAGGTTCGGCTAATTAGCCCTTACCACAATAGTATAACTATACTTAATAACCTTTTCTTCTCCGGCTTTCACATTTGTTTCCCAGGTTACGGCAGTCGTTTTATTAAGGTAATTGCTATAATTTATTTTATCGGTTTTTTTCCAGTCGGCACTCGATTTTGAAAGTTCGCCCGATACCAATCGGGTAATATTCATTTTAACATCCTTAGCTTTATAGTTTTTAATTTTTATTTCAGCATCCACCGTTATTTTATCGTATTGTATTTCGCCCCGTTTGCGAATATTGGTTTTGCGGTCAGATTCACGTTCGGTTTGCGATACCTTGATATCAGGGCTTTCGGTTAGTTTCAAACAATTGTCGCCTTTTATTGGCGTGTAGGTTATCATATCCTGACTAATTGGTTTTTTTGAACCTTTTTCAGCATTTACAACAAAGCAAAGCCCTGCAGTCCATGGGTATTTGGTTTGATTGTTAAGTTTTAATGAATGGTAGGTTTTGGCGTTAGGGTCTTCGGTAGCATATACCTGGTAAACATAATTTTCAAGGTTATAAGGAATCATTTCGCTAAGATTGGCCTCATACACATGCTCAATTTCTACCTCTGCTCTAAACAGTTCAATCTGTGTCCGTGAGCCTTTTGGTAAACTTAAGTTTTTGAGGTTATAAAAAAACAAGTCTTCTGAAGTTTCACCATCCACACCATCTCCTTCGGGTGATGGCGGAGCTGCCTCGTCAGCCGCAGAACTTTTATAAGACACACTGTTGGAATAGGCATTGGCATCATCATATTCAGAAGACAAACTTGGTAAAAAATCAACTAACCAAGCCAGTTTATTGGCATCTTTAAAATTGGCATTACCCACCACAAAACTCACATCGGTATTGCTTATATCTTCGGCATCGTTCTTTACCTGAGCTTGTAAGGTTAATATCCCTTTATTTTCAGATGATAGCTCAAGCAAATAATTGGGACTCCAGTTTAGCCCGTTTTCCAAATACATCATATTTAAAGGTTGCGCTTTACCTTCATTAAACTCTACCGTTACCACTTTTTTCTTTTCGTAGGAAGTAACACTTGTCACAGGATTTTCGGCAAAACCAATTCGTTTAATATCATCAATTTTTATGCTTTGCCACCAGTTGTTTCCTTTAATGGTAACAAACAGAGGGGTAAAATAATTTTTGGTTTCTTTGTCATAATCGTCCGAAAACGATTGCACAATTCCATCTACGGATTCCGTAGGACTTAAAAATAAAATCACTTTTTTATTAAGGTTGGCTTTTAATATTTCGTAATTATTAACCGGTGTTCCTTGCTTTTCAATATTTTGTTCATTGCTGCTCACCGATTTTATAGCATTGGTAGGACTTTGAAACCAAAGCGTGCCAAACAATGCAGAGGGTATTTCGCCAGTCAGCCAATATTGCGTTCCCTTGGGCAATACCGTTCCCGACTTTATAAAAAAAGCCTTGTTGTTTTTAAAAACCGAAACCGATTTGGTTTGCAACTGGGCACCAGCAAAGGGTATAAATAAAATAACCGAAACAATAAAAGAGAGAAAATATTTCATAAAAAGCTTTAAAATTTGCATCACAAAGGTAATTGGTCTTGCTATAAATACCGTTACACAAAAAGCGTAAAAAGGTATTGTTTAGTTAGGGTATTAGCACCTATTTATGCTTCTCATAAGTTTGCACTTCCTCGTGAAAAAACTCCAATTTTACCCCGGCTGTTTTAAACATGGCTTCACTTTCGCCACCTGAGTGGTACTTGCGTTCACACACCACTCGTTTTATACCACAATTGATAATTAGCATGGCACATACGCGGCAAGGTGTCATGCGGCAATATAAAGTGGCGCCATCCAAAGCCACACCGTTTTTGGCGGCTTGGCAAATGGCATTTTGCTCGGCATGAACCGTTCTTACACAATGCTCGGTAATGCTGTCGTCCTCATGAATCATTTTTTTCATTTGGTGACCCACCTCATCGCAATGTGGTAATCCAACAGGTGAACCTACATAACCTGTAACCAACAGTTGGTTATCACGGGCTATAACGCAGCCACTGCGGCCTCGGCCACAAGTGGCCCGTTTGCTTATGGCTTCCATCACTTCCATAAAATATTCGTCCCAGGTTGGGCGCATGTAGTGAACTTCTTTTTTATCGGTCATTGTTTTGTTTTTTGCTAATTAAGTTTGAATTGCAAACTTGAAATTTCAAGTAGATACATTTCAAATTTTTATTTTCCCTACCCCAATACTAAATCTATATCCTTATACAACTTCTCAAGGCTGCCATCGTTGGTAAATGTATAATCCGCCAATATCATGCAAGCCGCTATATTTTGTTTGTTTGGGTCGATGGAGTTCATTTCCCGTTCTTCATTTTCTACAAAGGTGTCGAAGGATATTCTATCGGTTTCTGAGGCTCGTTCTACAATCCGCTCATAGCGCAGTTTGCGGTTGGCATCTACAGCAAATAAACTGAAATTGCCTTTGGCCTTTAGGGCATTTACCTCCCCGAGGGTTCTGATGCTTTCAATAATGCAATTTTGGCCGCTTTCCATTGCTTCTTTAAATAATTCTTCGGCAATAAAACTTGGGCTATTAGTCGCTCTAAGTTCATTGGCTATAGCTACCATGCTGTCGCGGTTCACTTCCATACCCTTTTGGTTAATTATTTTTATTAAATAGCCCCTAACCGAAAAGTGTTTAAACCCATGATGGGTGGTTAAGTAATCCACTATGGTTCCCTTGCCTGCCCCCAAAGTTCCTGTAATACCAATAATCTTCATTTGAGCCATTAATTTTTTGGGAAATTAAATGAAATGAATTTGAATGAATGAATCTGTTAATAAATTTTTAGAGAGAACAGATATATGAGACTTTGAGTACCGAGGTACGCCATGTGAGATTTCTTTGTACTCTGAACTAAAAATCAAATATCTAACCAAGCATTCTCAATAATTTATTTACTTCTTCGGGTTCCATTCGTAGTTCAGCACCCGAACTGAAAATGACTTTGCCGGGTTTGGTTTTTTCAACTACAATATTTTTAAGATTAATTAAAAGGTCGTTTCGGATTAATGAAAACGAGCTGTTTTCCATTACCGCGGCTAAATCAGCCAAAGGTTTATTGGTAACCAAACGTTTAAAATCATTAAAATAAATTTGACTTCCACCATTATGAGATTCCATATAATTTATTTGCTCAGGAGTAATGTAAAGTAAGCCTTTCTCGGTAATCACAGGTATTTGGGTAAACTTGCTTTGCAACAGTTGACGGGCTATTTCGATGGCATCTCCCATTTGTTCACTTCTGGTATTTAGTTGAGCCAAGGTATTTTCAAACTCTGAAATATCAATGGGTTTGTATAAACAATGAATGCCCGAATAGCTCAAGGCTCGGGTGGTATATTCATCATAAGCGGTTATAAAAACCACATCAAAATCTATTTTTTTAAGCCTTTTTAGTATTTGAAACGAATCTCCTTCTTTAAGGGTAATATCCAAAAAAGCAATGTCGGGTTTTGTGTTTTCTATAACCTGAATAGCTGTTTCAATATCATTGGCAGTGCCAACTATTTCAATCCCTTCAATAAAACATTCGACTAGTGTTTTTAATACTTCAATACTTTTGGGTTCGTCGTCTACTATTACTGCTCTTCTCATTGGCTAAAGGTCTTGATTTTAAAGCAGAGGCAAAGAGAATACAGAGAGACCTGAATACTCTTAGCATCTCTCCATGAACTTCGCGCCTCGCTGTTCTTTTTATTCTTAATTCGCCCCATCATTTTGAATAATCAAAGGTAATATCAACTCCACTTTGGTTCCAATTGAATTTCCGTGTTCGTCAAACATATCTATAACATTGGGTCCTACACCATTTCCGGTTTCAATATTCAGTATTGCCAAGCGGTCTTTGGTAAGATTCATGGCGGTGCTTTCATGATGTTTTAGGCGTGTTTTATTAAGTTCGTGTGATGATGTTCGGCCAATGCCATTGTCGGTAATAATACATTTCAGGTTTTGTCCTTCGGCTAGTATTTCAATGGTAAGTTTTCGGCCTCCTTGCTTGGGTAATAAACCATGAATAACCGCATTTTCTACATAGGGTTGCAATACCATTGTAGGCACATAAATTCTATCAGGATGTAATTTTTTATCAATGGTAATACTAAAATCCAGTGTGTTTTCCATCCTCAAATTTTCAAGTTCCAAATACGTTTTTAGCCAATCGTGTTCCGCTTGCAGGCTAATAGACTTGTGTTTAGAATTTTGAAGTATCATGCGCATCAAGCTGCTAAATTTTGTTAAATAATTATAGGCATCCTTTGGTTCTTTTTTAAGTATAAAATACTGAATACTATTAAGCGAATTGAAAATAAAATGAGGATTCATTTGGCTTCGTAAAGCCTTTAGTTCCAACTCGGCAAGCTTATGACTGTAGTTTTTATTAATAACACTGGTTCTCCATTTTATTACCATATAAACGATACCTACGATAATTAAAACGATGATAGAATAAAACCACCACGTTTGCCAAAATGGAGGTTCTATAATAATATTTATAAAGGCTCCCGGATTTTGGGAGAGAGAATCTGCAGCAAGTGCCTTTACTCGAAAAGTATAATGACCAGGTGATAACTTTGTATAATAAGCCGTGGTGCGATTGCCGGCTTTTATCCAGTTATCATCAAAGCCTTCTAATTTATAAGCATACTGATTGGCATTGGTTGAAATGAAATTAAGGGTAGCAAATTCAAAGGAAATAAGATTGTCGTTATAGTTCAGTTTTATAAACCGTTCTCCTTTTTTATCTGTCAAAAAAGGAACTTCGGCATCGCCTTTTTTTATTCCTGTAATCTCTGTTTTATAGGTTTCATTGCCAGATGGGAAATTGGAAGGTTTAAAATAATTAAACCCGTTTACTCCCCCAAAATAAAAGGTTCCATCACTTGTTTTGCAATAAGCACCTTCATTGTATTCATTGCTTTGGATATAGTTTTTTATTCCAAAATTTCGAATAAAATTGTTTCTAATATTAAAGCTTGATAGCCCCCTATTGGTAGAAAGCCAAAAAATATCGCCTTGTCTTAAAATTCCATAAACCGAATTGTTTGCTAACCCTTGCTTTTCTGTAATGCTTCGCGATTTGCCTGTTTCAACATTTATAATACATAATCCGCCGCCATAGGTTCCCACCATTACACTGTCTTTGCCAAGCATTTCAAAACACATGGCATAGCTTTTTCCGATATTATTTTTAATAGGTAAATTGGTGGTAAATAATTTAAAGGTTTTATCCGCTTTGTTAAAAATTTGAAACCCTCCCCTAAAGCAAGCCAGATAAAGAAAACGGCCATCAGCCGATTCACCGATTTGATAAATACTGTTATTGTTTGGAGATTCTTTAACGGCTCTGTAAACTTCAAAATGGTTGGTTTTTCGGTCGTATTTATTAAGCCCATTGGCCGTTCCAATCCATAAAACACCCGCCTTGTCCTCAAAAATATACCGAACAGTAATACTGCTAATTTCATAACCTTTCACACCTTTAACTTGTTCAAAATGGTTTTGTCCAGGGTAAAATTTAAACAATCCTTTATCGCGCGAGCCTATCCATAACTGACCTGAGCGGTCTTTATAAATTGATCTTACCATTTTGGTTTCAATGCCGGGAGCAGTTATTACAGGCCATGCCGTTATTTCCTCAGTTTCAGGGTTAAATTTTATAATGCCCGAACTTTGAGTTCCCATCCATATTGTTTGAGAAGGATCTTCATAAATGCAATAAACAACATTGTTAAGCAAGGAGTCTTTCCATTTAAATTCTCTAAACAAATTGAAAAGCTTAAGTCTTCGGTCAAATCGGCTTAATCCATTCATGGTGCCAACCCACAATGAACCAAATTTATCAATAGTAGCTGTTTGGGTATTATTGTCCACCAAACTTTCAGGGTTCAGTGGATTGTTGGTATAAAGGGTAATACTTGGCCCTTCCCATTTATAAATTCCTCCTGAAGTTCCTATCCATATTTCGTTGCGATTGGGTGTTTTTTTAAGAAAAGAAATAATACGAGTGCCTTTGCTTTTGGGCAATTTTAATCTTACCGCCGAATCGCCACCACGGATATATTGATAAAGCCCTTGGCCATAAGTTCCTATAAAAATTTTGTCAGGTTCAGGAGTTAAAACTGTTGTAATACCTTGAGAATCTAATTTACTGGTTGTTTTAAATTGTTTAATTGATTCCATATTGGCATTGTATTTATACAATCCCATGGAAGTGCCAATCCAAAAATTGCCGGTATAGTTGTCTTTAATAATACACTTAATGGTATTGCTTCTCAATTCAGCGGAGAGCTCTGTTTTAAAGGTTTTGCTTTGATGTTTTGCTGTGTCATATTTTACCAATCCACCACCATCATAACCAATCAGGTAATTCCCTTTGCCGTCTTCATTTATGCAGGTTACAGGATCGGCCGTTTCCAGATTTTGGCCTTGATTTATTTTTAGTTCTTTAAACGTTGAACTGTTTTTATTTAAAATACAGACTTCGCCACTAAACAATCCGATTACCAAATTACCTTTACTGTCTTCAAACAAGCAACTGATGTAATTATCGGGCAGTGAATGTTTGTTTTGAGGGTCGTTTCTATAAATTTTAAAGTTATAGCCATCATAACGGTGAAGTCCATCGGCTGTGGCAATCCAAATATACCGGTCATTTCCATGCACTATTCCGGTAATGGAACCTTGAGCCAGCCCATTGTCAATGGTAATATTTTGAAACCGTATGAGGTCTTTTTGGGCTTGTGAAATTTGCCCAAAAAATAGAAGTAAAGAAAACAGGATGGCTCTTGTCAACATCAGCTTGGGGTAAATGATATTTTATGAGCCATTACTATAAATTTTTACAATTCAGCCAAAGCGTGAACAAAACTTTCTTTTCGACGTTTTGAAACATCCACTGTTTCACCGTTGCTCATGATTACATGGCCACCATCGCCTTTTATGTAGCGTTTCATTTCGGCCAATTGTATGATGTAGGATTTATGAGTTCTGAAAAAACCATGTTCACACAATATGCCTTCAAATTCTTTGAGGTTTTTTGAAGCGATTATTTTTTCACCGGTTTTTAAAAAGAAAAAGGTGTAAGCTCCGTCGCCACGGCAATACAGAATATTGGCAAGTTTGATAAATATTAAACCTTCCATGGTACTTATGGCCAATTGCGGCTCACGTTTTTTATCGCCTACATGGCTCATAAAGGTTTCCAGTTTTTTATTACCCGATTCCTTTTTTTCTTGAACCTTTTTTACAGCATTTGCTAGTTCTTCCGGATTTATAGGTTTTAGCAAATAATCAATGGCGCTGGCCTTGATAGCCTTTAAAGCATATTGCTCATGGGCTGTGGTAAATATTACTTCAAAATCTGCCGGCTCGGTTTCGTGTATTAAATCAAACCCATCCTTGCCGGGCATTTCCACATCCAAAAAAACAATATCCGGGTTTAGGGCATTTATTTGATCGATGGCACTGCGAACAGAATCTGCTTTTCCAACTACTTTCACTTCAGGAATAAATTCGCTGATAAGCTGTGCTAAACCATTACGGCTTGCTGCTTCGTCGTCTACAATAAGTGCGGTTATCATGGGTGTGGTTATTAGGTTAATGGATATTTGTTATTAGGTTAATACATTATTATAAAAAACCTGATAACATTTCAACAATTTAACGGTTTTCAATCTGCACCTCCTTTTAGCTAAAACATAAAGAGTTAATGGGTTGAAAATTTTAACTTCATGGTAATAGACGCTGTTTTTTCTTTGGAAGTTGTATTTAAAGTTCCTCCCCAAGAATATTCTTCTGACGAATTTTGTGCCGTAATTTGGAATATACCCATATCTGCTTGTTGCAACTGGCCAAGTTTAGCCTTGGCGTTTTCTGCTACTTTTTCGGCCCGTTCGCGGGCATCTTTGGTGGCATTGGCTATCATTTTTATTTTTAAATCTGCTAATTTGGTATAATAGTAAGCCGGAGCATCTGAGTTTAGTTCAACCCCACGATCAATAAGTTCTGTAACTTCACGTGATATTTTTTCTATCTTAGGAACATCTTTCGATTCTACTCTCACTGTTTGAACCAATCGATACCCATTAAAAACTCGGTGGCTTCCGCCACCCACTTCGGTTACATATTCATAATCCTGATTGATGGAAACCGATGAAAAAACCATTTCATTGTTCCGTATCCCTTTTTCTTCAAGGTAGTTTTTTACAAGGTTTTCATCGGTTTTCAAAAGTTTATAGGATTCTTTTAAATCCATGGTAACCCTATTGAAAGAGCCGGTCCAAACGATTAGGTCAGAACTGAAATTTTCTTCAGCCAAACCGGTAACTAGAATTACATCATTGGTTTGGTTTTTCTTTTTTAGCATATTGCTAATAAACCAACTTCCAACAATGAATGAAATGCCTAAGACTACTGCAATTATTAGATTTGAACGGTTCATAGTTATAATGAAATTTTTTGTAAATATCGGTTTTCTGTTTCTGAAATTTGAAACGAATGATTAAAAAAGTTTAACCTTTGATTGGCTACTTCGCATTTTTCTGCAAGCTTTTCATGAATTTCCATGTTTAGCATTACAGAATCGATGCGAATGGAGTTTTGTGCAGCATCAAATATGACATTTATAGTATTGTTTTCACTGCCCAAACTTCCGAGTAGCGCCAATTCAACAAAGGGTTGTATTATAAAAGGTTCTATAAAAACCACCTCAGTATCAAACCCAATAATGGAATACAAGAAGGGTTTATCACCAAATCGTGCTTTTTCCAGTTTTAAATAGTTTTCTAAAAACTGTTTCTCTTCGGCCATTGAAATTTTTTCTTTTGAGCCAAAAGAGCAGGCTTGTCGAAGTAGTTTTGAATAATCGGTTAATGTAGAAACAGCTTCCCGTTTTTCCCCGCTCAATATCTCAGATTGTAATTTCCCAAGTACATTAAACATAAAGTGTGACGACACAAATAACGTCAAAGAACGTAAAGTATGGGCCTCATCTTGCATACGCAATTATAAGACTTATTTCACAAATAGTCGCTTTTGAACTGTTTGGTTTCCGTTTTTAATAGTTACAATGTATTTGCCGGCTGCCAAATTGGTTAATTCATAACTTGTATCTTTGGTATGCTCCCGTTTTATAATGGTTCCGTCGTGCGAGGTTACAATAATTTCAGTAGTTGAGTTATCTGCTGCACCCATTTCCAGGCGGGCTTCTCCAAACGAGGGATTAGGATAGATTACAGAAGTTAAAGCTATTGATTTAAATGAATTGGTTAATAAAAAATCATGGCCATCACCTTGATTGTTATTATTTGGTTTACCCATCATTTGTTTTTCATCATCCGCAAAAATCAGGGTATCATCTGAGCTTTTTCCGTCGCCAAAAGTTAAAGTATCCTCAAGAGCTTTGTCGTAAACAAGGGTGTCTTCTTTGTCTTTTGAGCTAGCAGTGTGCTTTTTATTAAACGGATTTAGATGACTGTTTTTTTTGCTATTTGTTTTTTTTTCATCATCACCATATGCAAAAGATGACAAAGAGAAACCAGCCAACATTACCAATAAAATTACTTGATTTATTATCTTTCCCATTCTGCTTTTCTAAAATCTAATGCTAAGTTAGAACAACATTTTTTAATGCTAAAAGTGGATTGATAAACGGAGCGAATTGATTTAGAAGCGGTATAATATAGCGCCGCTAAAAATTTATTGCAATTCTATACTTTTGTAAAATTTGCAAATAGCTAACTATATTTGACCCCTAAGAAATAAAAAAATCATGAATTCAAACAAAATCAAGACACTATTTTTGTCATTAATAATCATTGTTTCTGCCTTAACCTTTAATGCTTGTAAAGACAGCAGTTCTGATACAGTGCCGGTTTCCACAGCTGGCCAATATTTAAATCTTAATGCCGGTTCAACCTGGGAGTATAGCACCGATGGCTCTGCCAACACAGCAGTTGTAACAGTAATAGACTCAACCAAATTGGCTTTTACAAAAAATTATAAAGTTTTTCATTCTGCAACACTTGGGACTACTTCCAGCAACTATTACACCTATAAAAATGGTAATTATTATTTACTGATTGCCAAAACTGCCGGAGGATATGAAGAACTTGTTTATTTAAAAGATAGCTCAGAGGTTGGTAAAAAATGGAGTGCAACTGTTTCTCCAAGTGGTACAGCGGTGGTTTATAATTATGAAGTAAAAGAAAACGGATTGACCAAAACCATAAACAGCACTACCTATACTAATGTGGTTCATTTAAAATTAACAGTTCCAATTTCAGGATACATGGCCGATGCTTATTATGCTCCAAAGGTAGGTTTGATTAAAAGCGATGCCGTTAATTCCGGAGTTACTTCCATAACTGAATTAAAAAGTTATTCTTTAAAATAATTGCACACTTTTCATTCTGAACAATATCTTCCAATTCCCTTGGAACAAGCTTGGGAATTTTTCGCCAATCCAGCTAATTTAATGGTACTTACCGATTCCAAAATGAAAATGAAAATGGAATCGGAAAATGGGTTGACACCAATATTTACAGGTAAAGTTTTAAAAATTACTGTTAAACTTTTTGGTCTTTTCCCTTCATCATTTTTATCAGAAATGACGGAAGTAAAAGCCCCTGATTATTTTATTGATAAACAACTTACCGGGCCTTTTGCTTTTTGGCAACACAAGCATTTACTAACTGAAATAGAAGGAGGAACCAAAATTACCGATGATGTGACTTTAAAATTCCCTTTAGGATTTATTGGGGTAATTGCCTTTCATTTATTTGGTAAAAAATACCTTCAAAAAATATTTGCTTACCGAAAATTGGTCTTAGAAAAGCAATTTGGAGTATACAAACCATAAAATTTACCTCAACTTTTCATTTGTTTTGTGTCTTTCAGCATCTCTCTCAGTTTTTTTCTCCATATTTTTTATAAATGCTTCAGTCAAATTTACTCCAGTTTGATTGGCCAAACAGATTAAAACCCAAAGCACATCGGCCATTTCATCGGCCAAATCATTGTCCGATTCTGATTTTTTAAACGATTGATCACCATATTTTCGAGCCATTATACGAGCCAGTTCACCCACTTCTTCCATCAAAATGGCAGTGTTGGTAAGTTCACTAAAGTATTTAACCCCTAAGGTTTTTATCCAAGCATCTACTTGCTGTTGGGCTTGGCTTATTGTAACATTCTCATTTCCCATTTTTAATAAATATCGAGGGGCTAAATTAATCAAATCAACTCAAATAGATTTGTTTAGCAGCCTATAATTTTGTTGTTTTGCACAATTTTTAATCCATGCCTAGAGACCTCTCAATAAAATCAGTTTTAATTATCGGAAGCGGACCCATCATAATTGGACAAGCCTGCGAATTTGATTACTCAGGAAGCCAAGCCGCCCGAAGTTTAAGGGAAGAAGGCATTGAAGTTTCCTTAATTAACAGCAACCCGGCTACCATTATGACCGATCCAGTAATGGCCGATCATATTTACTTGTGGCCACTAACTACGGACAGTCTTATAAAAATATTAGAAGAACGCCATATTGATGCAGTTTTGCCCACCATGGGCGGACAAACTGCTTTAAATCTGTGTATGGAGGCTGATCAACTTGGTATTTGGGAAAAATATAATGTTAGACTAATCGGCGTGGATATTGCCGCTATTGACACCTGCGAAAACCGAGAACTATTCAGAAAACTTATGGTGGAAATAGGTGTTCAAGTTGCGCCAAGCAAGGTAGCTAACTCATTTTTGGAAGGAAAAGAATTTGCCCAAGATATAGGATATCCTTTGGTTATTCGTCCTTCATTTACATTAGGGGGTTATGGCGGAGGTTTCGTTTGGAATAAATCAGAATTGGATGTGGCATTAAAAGCTGGATTAGAGGCTTCGCCAATTCATGAGGTGTTAGTAGAAAAGGCTGTTTTAGGATGGAAAGAATTTGAATTGGAGGTATTACGAGATGCTAAAGGGGATATCGCGGTAATATGTACTATTGAAAATTTTGACCCCATGGGTATTCATACTGGAGATAGCATAACTGTTGCCCCAGCAATGACATTGAGTGATGTTGCCTATCAAAAAATGCGGGATGCCGCTTTTTTGATGATGCGAAATATTGGAACATTTGCCGGAGGTTGCAATGTTCAGTTTGCGCTTAATCCAGAAAATGATGATTTAATTGCTGTTGAAATTAACCCTAGAGTTAGCCGTTCTTCGGCTTTGGCTTCTAAGGCAACTGGTTACCCAATTGCAAAAATTGCTTCCAAATTAGCCATTGGTTATTATTTGGATGAATTAAAAAATCCGGTAACTAAAACTACTTCCGCTTTTTTTGAACCTGCTATAGATTATACCATTGTAAAAATTCCTCGCTGGAATTTTGATAAATTTAAAGGCGCCGACAAACAGTTGGGACTTCAAATGAAATCGGTTGGAGAAGTAATGGCCATTGGACGCAGTTTCCAGGAAGCATTACAAAAAGCTTGTCAGAGTTTGGAAACTAACCGAAAAGGACTAGGTTGTGATGGTTTAGATTTACACAAACTCGATCCCATTTTAGAAAGTCTTGAAAAACCAAGTTGGGATAGGCTTTGGCATATTAAAGATGCTATTTCTTTGGGCGTTCCGTTAACATCCATTCAAAAAATAACTAAGATTGACCGTTGGTTTTTGGAACAAATAAACGAACTGGTAAAAATGGAAAAAACACTGGCTAAATATTCTATTAATAATATTGACCCTGCGGTTTTACGTTTAGCCAAAGAAAAAGGATTTAGCGATTTTCAAATAGCTTATGCCATGCGCAATTGCACCGATGATGAGGTGTATGCAAAGCGCAAAGAATTTGGAATAAAACGCGTGTATAAAATGGTAGATACTTGCTCAGCCGAGTTTGAATCAACCACCAACTATTTCTATAGTACGTTTGATGGAGAAAATGAAAGCATTGTTAGCGATAGAAAGAAAATAATTGTTTTGGGAAGCGGCCCTAACCGAATTGGCCAAGGAAT
This sequence comes from Chitinophaga pinensis, assembly GCA_945907065.1. Taxonomy (GTDB): domain Bacteria; phylum Bacteroidota; class Bacteroidia; order NS11-12g; family UBA9320; genus JABWCE01. The sequence goes on along the minus strand of CAMDSC010000009.1, from coordinate 33,450 downwards.
AGAGTTCGACTACAGTTGTGTGCATGGAATTTTAGCCGCCAAGGAGGCTGGATTTGAAGCCATTATGGTAAACTGTAATCCTGAAACAGTAAGTACTGATTTTGACATTGCGGATAAACTATACTTCGAGCCTGTTTATTGGGAGCATTTAATTGAATTGATCGAACTCGAAAAACCGGTGGGTGTTATTGTTCAGTTAGGTGGCCAAACGGCTCTAAAATTAGCTGAACGTCTCGAAGCAAGTGGCGTTAAAATAATAGGAACAAATTTTAACGATATGGACGTGGCCGAAGACCGTGGCCGTTTTTCTGATTTATTAAAAGAGTTGGATATACCTTATCCAAATTATGGAGTAGCTGAAAATGCCGACGAAGCCATTGTGGTAGCTAATCAGGTGGGGTATCCGGTATTGGTCCGCCCTTCGTATGTATTGGGTGGACAAGGGATGAAAATAGTAATCAACGATGAAGAATTAGAACAAGCGGTTATAAAATTATTGGGCGATATGCCGGGCAATCGTGTGTTGATTGACCATTTCCTAGACCGGGCAGAAGAAACAGAAAGTGACAGTATTTGTGATGGCGACGATGTTCATATCATAGGAATGATGGAACATATTGAGCCTGCGGGTATTCATAGCGGCGACAGCAGTGCTGTTTTGCCTCCGTTCAGTTTATCGGAAGAGGTAAAAAACAAGATGATTGAATACTCCCGTAAAATATGTTTTGCCTTAAATGTAAAAGGCTTATTAAATATTCAATTTGCTGTAAAAAATGAAAAGGTATATGTGATAGAAGCCAATCCACGCGCTTCAAGAACTGTACCATTTATTTGCAAAGCCTATAAAGTTCCTTATATCAATATAGCCACCAAAGTAATGTTGGGTGTCAATAAATTAAAAGATTTTACCATCACTCCGCATCAGGAAGGATTTGCCATAAAACAACCTGTTTTCTCTTTCAATAAATTTCCAGGGGTAAACAAAGAATTGGGCCCCGAAATGAAATCAACAGGAGAAGCCATTGTATTTGTTAAAGATATAAAAGACCCATTGTTTAGAGAGCTCTATAGTATGAAAAGTATGTATTTGAGTAGGTAGGGAATTATTGAAAATATCAGAAAAAAACACTATGATTAGAAAGGTTATTATTTAACCCAAATCGTGTAAGAATTAATCAAATGCTTTTATTTGGCCAACAGTTACCCTTTGAACATTTTCAACAAATGGAGCGGTGGCACTTTTGTAAAAAACCATCGCTGTAATTTCATATTCGGAAGCAACCAAACCTGCCATATCAAGTTCCATACCATATTCACTTAATGCACCAGCTTTCCTAGATTCAGTATTCATAAGGGTTCCATTCATGGTATTTAATGATTTGATAAACACGTTGGTATGGATGTAGTTTTTTATTGGATTGCCTTTTTGATACATGGGATGCCCTACCACACCGTTAAATCCATTTGTTTGATCCCAACCATTTCCGGTTCCCGACATTTCTTTTTTTATTAAATAGGCTATAACATAATATTGCCCAATTGGTAAATCATATCTACCAATACCAACCTTTACTTTAACATTATACTTAGTGCCGGTTTTTGCAAAAGCATCAATAGCCAGACCACATTTTTCATCGTCATCTATAACTATTTTTGCCCTTTCATCCCACTTTTCGCGGTATTCACATTTCCCTGTAATTCTATTTACAGTTCCTGTGGGGTTTCCTGCAGTCCATGCATCCGAAAAAGCTCTACCCTCGGGGGTTTCCATCATATCCGGCCCTTGAAGGGTATTGTGCATAGCCGTTCCATAAATCGTATTTGAACCATATTTGGTAATCAAATTTTCAAGATAAATTTCAGCATCCGGACAATAAGAGCAATGGCAGCAGGTGGTGTATTCAACCAATACCTTGTGGGTATATTCTTCAGGGGCTTTTAGGCTACCAATTAAGGTTTTAAACGAGATTGTATTTCCGTATCCTGTTCCAACGCTATTTGTGGCATAAGCCCTAACGTAATATACTGTATTTGGAGTTAAGCCTGTAATTGAACTTGTGAAACTGCCTGATGCTTTGTTGTCAGATGTCTTATTATCTGTAAGGGTTGGCACAGTGTCTTTGCTCCAGCACACCCCGCTGATTGAAATAGTTTCACCACCATCATTAATAATAGTTCCACCGCAAGTTGCCGCATTATTCGTGGCATCAGCTATCGTTAAAGTTATTAATTCTGGAACTTTAGGATGAGAGACAATCGGTTTGTTATCCATGTTGTTACAACTATTAATTAAAAATAAAAAAAAGCCAATAATGGCAAATGGGTAAATTCTGGACTTGTATTTTCTTTCCATACAGTTTTTTTTTAATAAAAGGCAATTAAGCTAATTAAAATCTGTAAGTAAGCCAAGAATAGTTAATTTGACATTAAACCTAAATTCGAGAATTATCGTTTTACAAGATTATGAGCCGTATTATTTATATAGTATAAACCCAGATAAAAAACCAGCAGGCCAATAATAATGCTAATTATCAGCCAAAGAATTTGCTACTATTTATGTCTTCAATATGGTGGTTATAGGGTAAAAAAGAACATTATCATTGGAAGCAAAATATTACCTTCGCCCAAAATTTATAAATATGTCAGATTCTCAAACGTTAAAATTAGTTCCGTTAAATGATGTACACATAGCTGCCGGTGGAAAAATGGTGCCATTTGCTGGTTTTAATATGCCTGTGCAATACAGTGGTTTAATGCCCGAGCACCATGCTGTTCGCAATAATGTAGGTATGTTTGATGTGTCACACATGGGTGAGTTTAGATTAAAAGGTCCGGGTGTTTTGGATTTATTGCAACATGTTACTAGCAATGATGTTTCAAAACTAACCGATGGCAAAGTACAATACAGTTGTTTGCCCAATGATACTGGCGGAATAGTAGATGACCTTTTGGTTTATCGACACACCGAAAACGAATATTATTTGGTAGTAAATGCCGGAAATATTGACAAAGACTGGGATTGGATTAGCAAACACAACACCACCGGTGTAGAAATGCTAAATATGAGTGACGGAATGAGTTTATTGGCAGTACAAGGACCAAATGCAATAAAAGTTTTACAAAAACTAACGGATGTAAACCTTTCGGAAATGGAATATTATACCTTCAAAATTGGAACAATGGCAGGAAAGGATAATACCATAATTTCAAATACAGGTTACACAGGAGCGGGAGGTTTTGAAATATATATGATGAACGAAGATGCCAAACATTTTTGGAATTCTATTCTAGAAGCGGGAAATGAATTTGGAATTATTCCTGCAGGCCTAGGAGCTAGAGATACCTTAAGATTAGAAAAAGGATTTTGCCTTTATGGACACGATATTAATGATGAAACCTCACCGATAGAAGCTGGTTTGGGATGGATTACAAAATTTGAAAAAGAGTTTACAAATTCTGCCTATCACAAAGCCATAAAGGATAATAAACCTACAAAAAAACTAGTTGGATTTGATTTAATCGACAGAGGAATTCCTCGTCAGTATTACAAAATTACCGATGGTAAAGGCAATGAAATAGGAGAAGTAACCAGTGGAACCCAAAGCCCAAGTTTAAATAAAGCAATAGGAATGGGTTACGTAAAAAGCGAATACTCAAAACCTGGAACCGAAATATTTATAGAAATACGTGGAAAAGAATTGAAGGCTGAAGTGGTAAAATTGCCATTTTTGTAGAACGTATTCCCAAGCCTCCAGAGTTTTTAAAACCCCGGAGGTTTAATTTTAAAAAATGCAAAACAGAATAACCAAACTTTTCAAAATACAGTACCCAATAATTCAGGCTGGTATGATTTGGTGCAGTGGCTGGGAGTTGGCTTCGGCGGTTAGTAATGCCGGAGGATTGGGGATTATTGGAGCAGGAAGTATGTATCCCGATATATTGCTGGATCATATTAAAAAATGCAAAGCCGCTACCGATAAACCCTTTGCTGTAAACCTTCCTTTATTATATCCAAGTATTGAAGAACATATTCAAACTATATTTGATGAAGGTGTGAAAATAGTTTTTACGTCTGCCGGCAATCCTGCAACTTACACTTCTATTTTAAAAGAAAAGGGAATTACTGTAGTTCACGTAATTGCCAATGAAAAATTTGCAAGAAAAGCAGAATCTTGCGGAGCGGATGCTATTGTTGCTGAAGGTTTTGAAGCCGGAGGCCACAATGGAAGGGAAGAAACCACGACGATGTGTTTAATTCCACAAATAGTAAATGCTGTAAAAATTCCAGTGATAGCCGCAGGAGGAATTGGAACAGGAAGAAGTATGCTGGCGGCCATGTCTCTTGGAGCCGAAGGAGTTCAAATGGGAAGCCGTTTTGTTTTGAGTGAAGAATCATCGGCTCATCAAAATTTTAAAGAAGCGGTTTTGCAATCCTCTGACGGAAGCACTGAATTATCCTTGAAACAATTAACGCCGGTGCGATTATTAAAAAACAAATTTTATGAAGCCGTAAAGCAGGCCGAGATAAATTGTGCCAGCAAAGAAGAACTTCAGCAATTATTAGGAAGAGGAAGGGCTAAAAAGGGTATGTTTGAAGGAGATTTGGAGGACGGAGAATTGGAAATAGGTCAAATAAGCGGATACCTTAAAAATATTAAACCTGCAGCAGAAATAATCAAAGAAATAGTGGCGGAGTATAATTTTGCCCTGAATGAATTAGAAGGAAAAAGGCTTTGAACCACAAAATTTCCGTGGTAAAATAGAAAATATGAGTTTCATAACAGAAGACCTAAACAACGGAATAAAACTAATTTACAAGCAGGTGCTTTCTACCCGCTTGTCGCATATTGGAGTTACTTTTAATACTGGCAGTCGCGATGAAAATGACGATGAAGTTGGGTTAGCTCATTTATTGGAGCATATGCTTTTTAAAGGTACCGAAAAACGAAACTGGCGACAAATATTAAACAGTATTGAAATGGTAGGTGGGGAAATGAATGCTTATACAACCAAAGAAAAAACCTGCTTGTATGCTTCGTTGATTAGTGACCATACAAAACTTGCTATAGATCTTTTAGCTGACATTTCCCTGCATTCTGTGTTTCCGGAAGCTGAACTTGAAAAGGAAAAAAAGGTGATTTCTGATGAAATAGATATGTATGCCGACAGCCCGGAAGAAATGATAGTAGACGAATTTTATGAACGGGTTTTTTCCAAGCATGCTTTAGGTGCCAATATATTAGGGACCAAATCGGATGTTTTAAATTTTTCGAGAAACGACTTGATACGATTTGTAAATAAACTGCACAACAAAGGGCACATGGTAATTTCATACTCGGGTCCGTTAAGCCTTTATAAAATCAAGAATTGGTGCGTAAACGCATTTAATACAAATAGTTTAAATCAAGAGGAAGTAGTTAGAAAAGCACCAAATTCTTATGTTCCTTTTACTCTTGAAAAAGCTACTCAACATCATCAATGCCATCTAGTTTATGGAAATTTAGCCGCCAACATGTATGATAAACAGCGAATGACAGGGTTGTTGTTGGCCAATATTTTAGGAGGACCGGCATTGAATTCTATTTTAAACATTTCGCTGCGCGAAAAAAACGGATTAACGTATGGTGTAGATGCTTCTTATAATTATTATTCTGATGCAGGCTTGTTTTATATTCAATGGACAGCCGATGAGGAAAACCTTAAAAAGTCATTAAAAATTGTAAAAAAGGAATTGTTCAAATTTGCGTCAAAGCCATTTTCAGCCAAGCAATTAGAGCTTTACAAAACGCAGTTTAAAGGGCAACTTATTATGTCGGAAGAAAGCAATCAGGGGTTGATGCTGATGATGGGACGGAGCTATCTTGATTTTGGAGAAGTAGAACCTTTAGAAAAAGTTTTAGCCGAAGTAGATTCTATTCAAGCCAATCAAATACAAACGATGGCGGCTGAAATTTTTAAACCAGAAGCGATGAGTTTATTGGTTTATAAGCAAGAAAAGGAATAATCTATTTAATGTAGAACATATACGATTCTATTTTTCCTTTTGAGCCATCATGTCGGGTATAAAGAATATCCCCAAAAAGAACTTTTGTTCCGGATTTAAAACGCTCCTTAATTATTTGAGAAAATGAATTACCAATTACCCAAAAACCCTCTGCATTGCCAACTTTAGGTGCTGTTAGCAATTGAAAACTAGTTATAGTGTATACTTCCCCAGAACATTTAGAATTATTTAAATTATTCACAGATAAAACATTTAAATTATTTAACGCTAAGGCTTCTGAAACAGAAAGAGTATCTTTATATTTAAATTGACCTAATCGAATTTCGTTAACATTTTCTCCCGAAAAAGACATAGATACCGAAAAAAACAAAGTAACAATTAGCAGAGAGAGTGTTATTTTTTTCATTTTTTTAATAAATGGTTATACAAAGGTTACGAAAAAAAGGCTAATCTTTCAAAACAAGGAGTAATATTTTTCTTTCGTGCAAAACATGTAAACAATTTTACCCAGACATACGTTTTACATATTATAACTTGCACACGAACCGAAGGGTAAATACTATGCAGCCCCACATTCTTAAAATGCTAATCAGAGGCGAGGATGATACTCTCGATTTTAAGCAAACTATTTCCAGTGCTTCAAAAATTGCCAAAACCATGGCGGCCTTTGCCAATCATAAAGGCGGCACTTTGTTGGTAGGTATTCGCGATAATAAAACGGTGGCCGGAATTAGAACCGAGGATGAAAAATATATGCTGGATTTGGCAGCTTCCTTTTTTTGCAAACCCGAAGTAAAAATAGAAATAGAGGAGTGGGAAATAGATGGGAAATTAGTTTTAGAATGCCGCGTCTTGCAAGGTAATGACAAACCCTATTATGCCAAGGATGAAGAAGGAAACTGGTGGGTTTATATTCGGGTAGCTGATAAAAGTTTGCTAGCAAGCAAGGTGGTGGTAGATGTTTTAAGACGGCAAAATCAGGAACATGGCACCAAAATTAATTATTCGTCTAAGGAAAAAGCATTATTTGAATATTTGGCACAAAACGAAAGAATTACCCTAAAGCAATATAGCAAAATGTTAAACCTAAGCCGATATCGGGCTTCCAAAATTCTTGTAAATTTAATAAGCACCGGTTTGATACGAAACCATACGACAGAAAAAACAGAGTTTTATACATTAAGCTGATTTTAAAATACTTGATAATTTGAGGTAATAATCGGAACTTTGTATCGTTCTTAAAATTAAGATGAAACAAATAAGATTAATAGTTGTGATAGGTTTATTGGGAGTATTTCTTTTCTCATCGTGCAGTGCCACCAAACGCCATAAAAGCCCAAAAGGCTATTACAGTAATGGCTGTAAATGCCCGTTAAAATTTTAAATCAATAGAATAAAATCGCGAATCAATAAAAAGGATTTGTCATAAAATTCACCGAGTCTCAAATTTTTGGTATTGTCGCCAATATCGTGGTAGTGGTTATAATCCCCCATTAAATAAAAGAAAAATCCTTTAACGCCACGTTCTACAAACCAGTAATGGTCGCTGTTGGCTGCTTTCCCCCGACTTTTAAAACCTGTTAAATATTTTTTTTCAGCATTTCCATTGGCTTGCTGTAGTTTATTAAAATAATCCGGAAAAATAGTAGCATTTACTACCGCCATTCCTTTTTCACCGCTTCCCATCAAATCCAAATTGATTAAGAATTTTATTTTTCCCAAAGGCAATTCAGCCCAAGGAATATCAGTATAACTTTTACTTCCTATCAATCCAGGTTCTTCACCTGCAAAGGCAATAAAAGCTATTGAATATTTACAAGGATTTTTACTAAAATATTTGGCCATATCCATCATCATAGCTACCCCACTGGCATTATCATTAGCTCCAGGAAAAATAGTTTTTCCCATCATTCCTAAATGATCGTAATGAGCGGTGAGAACTATAAACGTATCTTTTATTTCAGTTCCTTCAATGTATCCAATAACATTAAAGGCATCATGATTCACCATTTTGGATATGATTTTTACCTTAATTTTTTTGGAGTTAACAGGAAAAGAAGTCTTTAAAATTTCGATTCCTGAACGGCTATCTTTAGAAGTAGCCACGCTCCACGTTAGTTTTTTTTGAAGATGAATTTTTAAATTGAAGTTACCGGCTGATGCCAATTCCTGTTTTTCAAGTTTGTAGGAAGTATCATACAATAGCGCGGTTCTTTTCCTTTTTTCAGGATAGCTTTTATGGTCAGAAATGGATTGTATGATTAATTTTTTTCGAATGGAAGGACATCCCGGATTTACTATATAATCTACTCCTGGCACTAAAGTTTTTCCATCTATTTTTACTTCACATTTACTTGGAAATGTATTTACCGGAAAAGAAAAGGGATACAAATAGCTTGAATTTTTAAATGGTTTTAGACCTGTATTTGAATAGAATTTTGAAATAAATATAGCTGCTTTTTTATCGCCGTCCTTAACATATCCTCTTCCATAAAAAGCAGATGAAGCTAAAGTATCGATAGTTTTTTGTGCAAAATTGTGGTTTTGTGCAAGGCTGTTAAAGCTAAAAACTGCTAATAGAATTGTAAAAATATATGCCTTAAACACAAGTTCAAACTAAGTTTATTTTGGGAGATTTGACAAGAGCAAAATCTAAATTCTTATAAATTCCGCCTTTGGGGGTTAGGAGGCTTTGCATTACCTTCGCACCAATGAACTTTATCGAAAAACTGAAACATCGATGGGGAGCTAAATCCACAAGTGATATTTTGATAATACTTCTTGTTTTTACCTTTACCGGTTTTACATCCCTTTATATTAAAAAACCAATTTTTGAAGCCTTAGGAATTCCAAGTATTGAACATCAATTTTTACGAGGAGTTTGTTATACATTAGCACTCTTGGTTTTTTACAATATTCTGTTGTTGATTTATGGTTTTATTTTTGGAAAATTTCAGTTTTTCTTTGCTTTTGAAAAACGTTTTTTTGGTAGAATAGTTAATATATTTAAAAAAAATAAAAAATGAATGATATAACCCCTAAAGATATTCTCCAGGCATTAAGTTATGTTGATGATCCAGATCTTCATAAAGACATTGTAACACTTGGAATGGTTAAAGATATTGAGATAGATGGCAAAAATGTTTCGTTTACTGTGGAGCTAACCACCCCGGCTTGCCCGATGAAAGAAATGATAGAACGAGCCTGTAATAATGCCGTGAAGCATTTTATAAAAGAAGTAGAAGAAATTAAAATCAATATGAGTGCTAGGGTTACCACGAAACGTGATAATGCAGAAGTATTTCCCAATGTTAAAAATATTATAGCTGTAGCTTCAGGAAAAGGAGGTGTAGGCAAAAGTACTGTAGCAGCTAATTTGGCATATGGTTTATCACACCTTGGTGCCAAAGTTGGGATATTGGATGCGGATATTTATGGCCCCTCTATTCCAATAATGATGGGTGTAAAAGGCCAACAAATAAGAACCTCTGCTGAAGGAAAAATGATACCTGCCGAAAAAGATGGAATTAAAATAATGTCCATAGGTTTTATGGTAGCCGAAAATCAACCCGTGGTATGGCGAGGGCCAATGCTTTCATCCGCTTTTAAACAATTAGCAAATGATGCGCAATGGGGAGAGTTGGATTACCTGATAATTGATTTACCTCCGGGCACCGGAGATATTCACCTAACAGTTGCGCAGCAAATTCCGTTAACTGGAGTTGTAATGGTTACCACTCCTCAAGACATGGCCATCGCCGATTGCCGACGAGCCATGAGTATGTTTAGAACAGAAGGTGTAAAGGTGCCAATATTAGGAATTGTAGAAAACATGAGCTGGTTTGTTCCTGCTGATGCACCCGATAAAAAATACTATATTTTTGGAAAAGGTGGGGGCGATGTTTTATCCAAAGAATTTGATGTGCCTGTAATTGGACATATACCAATATTCGAAAATTTGCGTTCATTTGCTGATGAAGGTATTAATCCATTTCACAATCACAATGCGGCCACCGAACAATTGAAACAAATAACAGAAGCCTTAGCACAGCAGGTTTCGATTAAAAATAATGTATCGATGGCGGTATAAAATTTTGAATAAAAATGAGATTTGGTCAAATGGCTCCGCTGCCCCCGATTTGTAAAAACCTGATTTATATAAATGTTGGGGTTTTTATTTTATCAATTCTCATGCGATTCGATGTTTCATCAATGCTGGGTTTGCATTATTTCGACAGTAAGGATTTTAGACCTTATCAAATTTTTACTTATCAATTTGTACATGGAGGCATAATGCATTTACTCCTCAATATGTTTGGTTTGTATATTTTTGGCAGCCGACTTGAGCTGATTTGGGGTGAAAAAAAGTTTCTATTTTTCTATCTTTTCTGTGTAGCCGGTTCGGCCATATTTATATTTTTTGTAGATGCATTAAAGGTGTTTAATGAAACCGGATTTTTAATGCCAAGAAATAAAGTTGCTGAAATATCGGAAGAAATTTACCGTATTTATAATAAAGTAACTATTGGTGCATCGGGAGCAATAATGGGCTTGATGGCTGCGTTTGCAACCATCTTCCCCAATACTGAATTATATCTTATGTTTATCCCATTTCCCATAAAGGCAAAATATTTGGCCATTGGTTATGGTCTTATTGAACTTTATCTTGGCGTGGCCAATGGTAATAATGATAACATTGCACATTTTGCCCACGTTGGTGGCTTACTTTTTGGATTTTTATTAGTGTTGTATTGGAACAAAACCAATAGAAAAACGTTTTTCTAATTATGACCCTTTGGGAAGAAATAAAATATAAGTTATTAAACACCTCATCAGCTGTTAATCAATTGCTGCTAATAAATATTTTGGTATTTGCAGTGGTTTCGATTTTCAGGCTTTTGATGTTCTTTTTTAATCTTTCAGGTTTAGCTAATGAGGCTATAAATTATCTTTATGTTCCAGGTGATATAAAATTATTTCTACTTAGGTTATGGTCACCAATAACATACCAGTTTATGCATACTGGCATTTTCCATATTCTTTTTAATATGTTAATGTTCTTTTTTATGGGAACTATTTTGCATGATTTTTTGGGGTCGAAAAAAGTATGGATCACCTACTTAGGAGGTGGAATTATTGGGGCATTTATTTTTTTAATTAGTTATAACGTTTTCCCGGTATTTGCCGCATCCAAATCGTTTGGACTTTTAGTAGGTGCATCTGGAAGTGTTATGGCTATTACAGCTGCCTCAGCCACTTTAGTTCCAAATTATGAAATATTGCTGTTTGGTGTTTTTAGAGTCAAACTAAAATGGTTGGCTTTAGGATTAATTTTATTTGATATAGCCGGAATACCGGATGGAAACCCAGGCGGGGGAATAGCACATTTAGGCGGTGCATTTTTTGGGGTGTTTTATATTTTATCAATTCAGGGGCGAGTAAATAATCCGTTTAGTAAGTTATTTAACAACCTTAATAAAATTATTCCCAAATCATCCAAGCCCGACGAGAAAAAAATTTTCCGCGAAAAAGTATATTCAAATACTGAAACCAAAAGAGCAAATAAGCGAAATGATAAGCGCAATGTAAAACCCAATCAGGATGAAATAGATGCCATATTGGATAAAATATCCAACTCGGGATATGACAGCCTTACTAAGGAGGAAAAGGAAATTCTTTTTAGGGCGAGTGAATAAATTCTTCTTAAATCGGGTAATAAAAGACCGTAATTCGTATTAATAAAATTAGTAATTGATAGTTGTAAATATCATATTAAAATACCTTAACTATCTTGTAATAGCTGCACTTTTACTAGCTTATGCTGCGCCTTACATTAATCCTTCTATATTTTGGCCAGCCGCCTTTTTTGGATTACTCCATCCTCTTTTTTTGTTTCTAAATCTGTTGTTTCTCATCTATTGGTTAATTGTTAAAAAACTACGATTTGTATTTAATCTGGCAGTATTGGTTTTAGGCATTAGCAGTATCAATAAATTAGTAACCTTTGGAGCCAAGACTTCACCTGTTAGGGAAGGAAAACTAAAAGTTATTTCATTTAATGCCAAGCTTTTTGGTATATATGAAGATGCTAATTTCTTTGATAAATTTATAGCAGAAATAGCTGAAAAAAACCCTGACATTCTTTGTATTCAAGAGTTTTATAATCTAGATGTAAATGGCTCCACAGCCATTAAGGAGATAAAGAAAAATACAGGATTGCGTTACCATTATTTGCGAACCTTAAAACGGAAATCAGGAAAATCGAGGTACGGAATCATTGTGTTTTCAAAAAATAAAATTGTGGATTATGGCGATTTTGATTTTGGATTTAACTCGGTAAACCTCTGTTTGTATGCCGATGTAAAATACAACTCTAAAATAATAAGAGTTTACAATATTCACTTACAATCATTAAAACTAGCCCGAACAGATTATGAGTTATTAAAAAAAATAGGAGAAGATACCGAGAGTACTATTCAGGTATCAAAAAATATTTATGACAGGTTAAAAACAGCATTTATAAAACGAGGTGAACAGGCCATTTTGGTAAAAGAAAATATGGAATCGTGTCATAAACCTATTATTTTATGTGGCGATTTTAACGATACGCCACAATCGTTTGCCTACAATACATTGAGCGAAAACATGAAAGATTGTTTTATGGAAAGTGGAAACGGAATAGGAGGAACATACACCGGCCCATTGCCAACGTTAAGAATCGATTATATTTTGCACGATACATCAATGGTTTCCTATAATTATTTGGCTTCTAAAAGTTTTAATTCAGATCATAAAATGATAGAGACTATAATTGACATTAAATAAAAATTCGATGAATTATATTGACCCAAAACTTTCAGAGTATTGTGAAAAATTCAGTTCAGCAGAACCACAATACCTAAAAGAAATTTCAAGACAAACCCACCTTACCCAAATAAATCCCAGAATGCTTTCGGGGCATTTACAAGGCCGGTTTTTAAAAATGATTGTACAACTGCTTCAACCAAAAAATATTTTGGAAATAGGAACTTATACCGGTTATTCAGCTATTTGTTTGGCCGAAGGCTTGAAGGAAGGAAACAAAATTGACACAATAGAATTAAATGAAGAACTGGAAAAAGTAATTTTAAATAACATTGAAAAATCGGGTTTTAAAAATAAAATAAGACTTCATTTAGGCGATGCAATAAAAATAATTCCTCAAATATTGGAAACAGTAAATTTTGACTTGGTGTTTATTGACGCCGATAAACAAAACTATCCCATGTATTTTGATCTTCTTAAAGATAAAATGAAAGCAGGAGGAGTCATTATAGCCGATAATGTATTATGGAGCGGAAAAGTAATTGATGCCGACGACAGCAAAACAGATAACGAAACCATTGCCATAAACGCATACAATAAAATGGTAGCCGAAAATCTTTCCTTTGAAACCATTATATTGCCAATTAGAGATGGTATAAGTGTGGCAAGAAAAGTATAATCGGGCTAATTTTTTTTAATATCTTATGTCATATAATCAATAACATGTTGTATTAAATGCAATAATATATAAATTTGTAAATTAGAATTCTACAAATTTCATCTTCTTGGTAACTATAAAATATGAGTAACGTTGATTATCATGATTGCGGCGAGTTTTTTAAAATATTAATAGAAAACAGCAATGAAATACTTACGGTAATTACTGAAGATGGGATTGTAAAATACGAAAGCCCGGCTGTAAAAAAAATATTAGGATATGTATTAAAAGAGGAGCCGGCCAAAACTTGTTCTGAATTGGTGCATCCTGACGATCGGGATAAAGCAAATGAAGTTTATATTGAGGCCTTAAAAAAGCCAGGGATTCCAATTCCAATTACATGCAAGCTTATTACCAAATCAGGAGAAGTAATATTTACTGAAGGGAAGATTACAAACATGCTTCATGTTCCCAGAATAAATGGATTTGTTTCAAATTATACGGATATTACACAACGCAAAAAAGCGGAAATAGCACTGTTTAAATCACGTGAAAAATTTTTATCATTAGTAAACACTGTAAATGGGATTGTTTGGGAAGCAGATGTTGAACCGTTTCGATCTACCTTTGTAAGTAAACAAGCTGAAGAAATATTGGGGTATCCTACAGATAATTGGATAAATGACGATTTATTTTGGGAAAGCCATATCCATACTGATGATAAAAAAAGAGTTTTAGATAAATATTTAAAATACACACCAAAAAATAAAACGAACGATTTTGAGTACCGAATGATAGCTTCGGATGGAAGAATCGTTTGGTTTAAAGATAATGTAACAGCCATTTTTAAGGAAGATAAACCAAAATATCTACGGGGGATAATGGTTGATATTACAAATCAAAAAAATGCCGAGGAAGAATTAATAGTTAAAGAGCGGCATTTTAAAAATTTAATAAAACAAAGTTCTTCGGCAATAATATTATTAGATGCAGAAGGAAAATTTATTTATCAAAGTCCTGTAGTTGAAAAAATAGTAGGATATACAATTGAAGATGAATCGCATACCAATGTATTCCAGTTTGTTCATCCTGAAGAAACGGAAGAAGTATGTAAGGTGTATGAATATCTTTTAAAAAATCCGGGCAAATCAGTTACAAAAGAATTCAGATTTTTACACCAAAACGGACATTATGTTTGGATAGAAGGAACGGTTACAAACCTGCTGGATGACCCCAATATGAAGGCATTAATTGTAAATTACCATGATGTAACTGAACGAAAAAAGGCGAATGAGGAACGAGAAAAATCAGAAGCCAATCTGCATACTATATTTGATAATTCGGATACTGGATATATTTTAATGGATAACGACCTTGCAATTATTTCATTTAATAAACCGGCCCAAAAATTTTCGGAAGAAGATTTAAACAAAACCCTCGTTACCGGAACAAATGCTATCGAATATTTTTCAAAAGAGCGTCAGGCTTTTATGCGAAAAAAATCATTAGAAGCATTAGCAGGGAAATCAATAAACCATGAAGTAAAATACCCTCAAAACAATGGAACAAGTCGGTGGTATTTTATAAGGTTTTATCCGGTATATAATTTTGAAAAGAAAGTATTTGGCGTAGTAATGGCACTAAATGATGTAACGGAACGAAAAATTTCTGAATTGTACCGCCAAAAAATAACACAGGAACTATTGCAACGCAATAAAACACAAGAACAATTCACTTATATTGTATCACACAATCTTCGATCGCCGGTAGCCAACATTTTAGGGGTTTCCAAATTACTTCAAGACGGTGATTTGAGCGATGAAGAAAAGAATGACTTAATGAAAAATTTAGCAATATCTGCCCAAAAACTAGATGATGTAATAGTGGATCTTAGTCAAATATTAAATGCTACCAAAAGTTTAAAGGAAAATGAGGAAACCGTTAAATTTTCAGATTTGGTAAAAGATATAGAGGCTAATCTTAACCCTTTGATAAATGGAAATCAAATAGAAATAAGTGTAAACTTTACAATGATTGACGCATTACTAACTGTTAAAAGTTATATGAACAGTATATTTTATAATCTTATTTCTAACAGTATAAAATACAGGAGAAAGGATATTCCAACAATTATCGAAGTAAAGAGTTGTTATAAAAATAACGTATTGCAACTCTCTTTTAAAGATAACGGTATGGGTATTGACATGGAAAAAAAGGGAGATCAGGTTTTTGGTTTATACAAGCGATTTCACAAGTCAGTTGAAGGTCGTGGCATGGGATTGTTTATGGTAAAAACACAGGTTGAAACTTTGGGAGGAAAAATAAGTATTGCCAGTAAAGTAAATGAAGGGACAGAATTTTTAATTGAATTTGAGCAAAGGAAACATTGATTGTTTAATATAAATAGCCATCAGGTTAATCTCCAACCATTTCTAAAAGTTTCAATACAGTTTTCCAATTTCTAGTAGTTGCTGTTGTTTTTAGTTTGCTTTCAATAAAGTTATTACTAAATTTTGTGTTTCCGTAACTAACAGGAACGAAGCCATAAAGCACTTTTTCAACCACTATAAATTCATCGGGCGCATAGTTAATAGTTCTAAATTTATTTACTAATTCAATATCGGGTTCATCGGCCAAAAAGGTCACAGAAAGCTTAGAGCTATCTTCCTGACGATCGTTTAAAAAAGGATTATTTTCGGCAATACGTTTCATCTCCTCAGCACTTTTTACTATGATGGGAACTTCAAAATCATATTTCTCTTTTATTTTATTACCAATTTGCGCCTCCATTTCTTTTTGATTTGAGCTACCAGATTCAAAACTAATATTACCACTTTGGATGTAGGTGATTACATTATTAAAATTTAGATCTTTCAAATATGTTTTTAACTCAGCCATTTTCATAAGCTTTTGCCCGCTAACATTTATGCCTCGGAGTATTGCAATATATTTTTTCATGTTTTGGTTGCCAAAAATAGTTCAATTTTTTAGAGGAATTTAGAGGGATTAGTGATTTAGTAGCATATCCTTTACTTTTGTGATATGTTGGTAAAAACCTACGGCAGTGCAGTATTTGGAGTAAATGCCCATAAAATAACCATTGAAGTAAATATTGGCCAAGGCCAATTGAATTATTTTATGGTAGGATTGCCTGATAATGCAGTAAAAGAAAGCCAACTCAGAATAGAAACTGCTGTAAAAAACAATGGTTTTAAAATGCCCCGCGAACGAGTAGTTGTAAATATGGCTCCCGCTGATATTCGTAAAGAAGGTTCTGCTTATGACTTATCCATAGCCACCGGAATTTTGGCTGCATCCGGCCAAGTGAATGCCAATAAACTTGAAGAGTTTATAATAATGGGTGAGTTATCGTTGGATGGAGGAGTGCTGCCAATAAAAGGAGCTTTGCCTATTGCAGTTCAAGCCATAAAAGATGGGTTTAAAGGAATTATTTTGCCGGCCCAAAATGCCCGTGAAGCGGCTATTGTTAAAGATTTAGAAGTTTATGGAGTAGAGAATTTGGCACAGTTAGTTGGTTTTTTAAATGGAGTTTCAACCATTGAACGCACCATAGCTGACCCACGAAAAGATTATGAAGAACAAAACGGTGTATTTGCCGTTGATTTTGCCGATGTGCAAGGTCAGGAAAATATAAAACGGGCTATGGAGATAGCCGCAGCCGGTGGTCATAATATTATTTTGATTGGCCCGCCGGGTGCCGGAAAAACCATGTTGGCCAAACGGTTGCCAACCATTCTTCCTCCTATGACGCTTCATGAAGCATTGGAAACTACTAAAATTCATTCGGTAGCTGGAAAACTTGGAGATAATGCGTCTTTAGTTGGAACTCGTCCTTTTCGCAGTCCTCACCATACAATAAGTGATGTGGCATTGGTTGGAGGAGGCGGTGTTCCGCAACCCGGTGAAATATCTATGGCTCATAACGGAGTTTTGTTTTTGGATGAATTGCCGGAGTTTAAACGCACCGTTTTGGAGGTGATGCGTCAACCCTTGGAGGAACGAAAAGTAACTATTTCAAGAGCCAGATTTGCTGTGGAATATCCTGCCAGTTTTATGCTGGTAGCCAGCATGAATCCTTGCCCATGTGGGTATTATAATCATCCTGAAAAAGAATGTGTTTGCGGGCCGGGAGTAGTTCAAAAATATTTAAGTAAAATTTCGGGTCCGTTGTTGGATAGGATAGATATTCATATTGAGGTAACTCCAGTTAGTTTTGATGAATTGGCCAGCCGAAAGCAGAGCAATGAGAATAGTAAAACAGTTAGAGCAAGAGTATTAAAAGCCCGCGAATTTCAACAAAGCCGGTTTGAAAAAACCGAAGGAATATATAGCAATGCCATGATGCCAAGCAATATGGTAATGGAATTATGTATAATTAACAGCATTGGTCAAACGCTTTTAAAAACGGCTATGCAACGCCTCAATCTGAGTGCCCGAGCCTACGACAGGATACTGAAAGTAAGCCGAACGATTGCCGACCTGGCTCAAAGTGACGAAATAAAAGTAGAACATTTGGCGGAAGCCATTCAATACAGAAGTTTAGATAGGGAAAATTGGGCGGGTTAGTCTTAATTATTTCTCAGAAGTAGAAGCCCTAAAATGGCTAATAATAAAGGAATAGAAATAAATATTATTACTCCAACAAATACCAAATCTTAGTATACCATTTAGCTGAATCGCGTTGTTGTTTTGGCCCAATGATGTATTCTTCAATTACGGGTTTAACCTGTTTTAGGTTTTTGTTTCGGATATAATTATCTAAGGCTTTATATGGATTGGCCATGCTTTTATAGCCACCATAATAATTTAGAAGCAGTGCTTTTTGAGGTTGAAGCTGCATTAAACTATAATCTTCGCCCAGTGTACTATCGCCCATTAAAGGAATGGCAGCGGCTACTGTGGTTACGCCGTTGGTGTAGTCCCAACGGTAAAATAAAGCCATGGGTTGGCCGTCAATTTTAAAATTACAGTTTTTGGCTTCTGTAATTATTTTGGCATAATGTTTTGTAAAAAATTCATCCAATTCATCAATAACGATGGCCTTTTTTACATAACCAATTTTACTCCCATTAAATTTTGTTTCTTTTATTCTATACCCAAAATAATCATGTTGAAAAATTTCAGTCTCTTTTTCAGCAATAGTTTTTAATAATTCCAAACCTTTTTCAAAATCAGGTCCAATCCACTTATCCATCATAAGGTTGAGTACTCTCAAATGAAATGGATTTGTACCTTCTATTATCCAAGTTACGGTAGTTTGGTTGCCGTTGGGTTCCAATTTTATATACCCATCCGATTCGGATTTATAAGGTTTTTCTAAACTGAGGTGATAGGAAATTTGTTCCTGATTTTTAATACCGGTATTGGTCATTCTTCCTTCACCGGCCTTACTGCCTTTCCACAGCCAGTAGGAACCTTCCTTTCCGCTATTGGGCCCAAACAACGATTTCATTTTCGGATCTTTTTCTTTCAACGGACTCCATGTTTCCCAATTTTTAAAAGAAACAATTTGTTCAAAAACCATATCCGTTGGGGCATTGAAAGTTTGGCTTCTTTCAACTGTAAATTTTGATGGGATAAACAATGATGCCACCATATAAAGGCCAATGATTACGAAAATAAAAAGTAGAATAATTCGTATGATGCGCATCTGGTGGGGTTATAGGGATTGGTAGCTACAAATATTGATGATTACAGCCTAATTGCAATAAAAAAAGTGGGGTTATTAAAACTTTTTCTAAACAAAGAGACGGGGTGTGTGTTTACTTTTGCATACTATGTCAGGTTTCAGATTTTCTAAATTTGTTAAAAACAACAGCCAAGAGCCATTCGACAGGCTTTTTGACTTGTTAAGAGAATTGCTGAACTACACAGCCGGAGATTTGGCCGAGGCCATGGATTGGATGAACCAACTGGATAGGGAACATAAAATAACCGACAGTAATTATGGCATGGGTGATTTTATTAAAGACCTGAAAGAAAAAGGTTTTATAAAAGAAAATCCTGAAAATGGCGAGATAAATATTACCAGTAAAACGGAACAATCCATAAGACAAAAGGCTTTAGAAGAAATTTTTGGTAAACTTAAAAAATCTCAGAACGGCAACCATCGCACAGTTTATACAGGCAAAGGCGATGAAAGCACAGGTGAAATAAGACCGTTTCAGTTTGGTGATAGCATTAGTCAAATAGCCATAACTGAAACTATGAAAAATGCCTACACCCAAATAATGGGAGGTAATGACCATATCACCGAGGATGATTTTATGGTGGTAGAAAGGGAACACACTTCGCAAACCAGCACTGTGCTAATGATAGACATTTCGCATTCCATGATATTGTATGGCGAAGACCGAATAACCCCGGCCAAAAAAGTAGCTATGGCTTTGGCGGAACTTATAAAAACCAAATACCCCAAAGACACGTTGGATATCATTGTTTTTGGAAATGATGCCTGGCAAATAGAAATAAAGGATTTGCCGTATTTAAAAGTTGGGCCATATCATACAAATACGGTGGCAGGATTAAAGCTTGCCCAAGATTTATTAAGAAGAAGAAAGAACCAAAACAAACAAATTTTTATGATAACGGATGGAAAGCCATCTTGCCTAAAGGAGCCGGGAGGTTATTATATGAACAGTTTTGGGTTGGACAGAAAGATTGTAAATAAATGCCTGAATGAGGCTGCAATTTGCAGAAGATTAAAAATACCAATTACCACATTTATGATTGCCCGCGACCCCTATTTGCAAAGCTTTGTAGATGAATTTACCCAAACCAATAATGGCCGTGCTTTTTATACAGGCTTGAAAGGTTTGGGAGATATAATTTTTAAGGATTTCGAACTAAATAGGAGCAAAAAGATTTGAAAATTTGGAAACCTTTTGTTATTCCGAGGAACGAGGAATCTTATTATTAGAAAGAGACACTTGTTTCTTAAGCGTGACAAAAACAATTTAATTATAGATAAATTTAGTAATCAAGATGCCACAACCAAAAACAATAGCAGAACTAAAACAATCCGGATACAAATCCAAAACGATTAAACACGAATTAAGAGACAACTTGGTTGAAGCGTTAAAAAGCGGAAAATCGGTTTTTGAAAATATTCATGGGTACGAAGATTCTGTAATTCCAGATATTGAACGGGCCATTTTATCAGGCCATAATATTAATCTTTTGGGCTTACGGGGGCAGGCTAAAACCCGAATAGCTCGCAGTATGGTTAATGTACTGGATGAATGGTTGCCAGTTGTTAAAGATTCAGAAATTAATGACGACCCTTTTAATCCTATCAGCCATTTTGCAAAGCAAAAGATAAAAGAAATGGGCGATGAAACGACGATTGAGTGGATACATAGAAACGATAGGTTTGTTGAAAAACTTGCTACGCCCGATGTTTCAGTAGCTGATTTGATAGGAGATATTGATCCTGTTAAAGCCTTTAATTTAAAACTTTCATATTCTGATGAGCAAGTGATTCATTTTGGAATAGTACCTAGGAGCAACCGCTGTATTTTTGTTATAAATGAATTGCCTGATTTGCAACCTAGGATACAGGTTTCTTTGTTTAATATTTTGCAGGAAGGGGATATTCAAATAAGAGGTTTTAAGCTGAGATTGCCGTTGGATATTCAGTTTGTATTTACCGCAAATCCTGAAGATTATACCAATCGAGGAAGTATTATCACCCCACTTAAAGATAGAATTGGTAGTCAAATTTTGACGCATTATCCAAAAACAATTGAAGTCGCCAAAACAATTACAAAGCAAGAGGCAAAACTTAGCGAAAGTCAAAAGAAAATGGTAAAAGTTCCGGATTTGGTTATTGACTTAATAGAACAAATTGTGGTGGAAGCTCGCAAAAGCGAATATGTGGATGCTAAAAGTGGAGTGTCGGCACGATTGAGTATTTCGGCTTTTGAAAATTTGGTAAGCACAGCTGAAAGGCGGGCTATTTTGACAGGAGATAAAACCACAATGGTTCGTATCTCCGATTTTGAAGGTGTGATACCTGCCATTACCGGAAAGGTGGAAATGGTGTATGAAGGAGAGCTGGAAGGCCCATACAATGTGGCTCAAACATTAATTGGCAAAGCCATAAGGACACTGTTTGACAAGTATTGCCCTCCCATTGAAAAACTAAAAAAGAAGGGACAGGAAACCACCAATCTTTATAAACATATTACCAATTGGTTTGAAAAGGGAAATGATTTAGAAATTAATAGCCTTAGCAGTGACAAGAATTATATGCAAGCATTAAACAAAGTAGATAGTTTGGCTGCTTTTTATGATGACCATTTGAATGATGCGCCACAATCAGAAAAATATCTTTGGATGGAATTTATACTTTTTGGCTTGGCTGAACATTCAAAACTTAGCCGCAACTCAATAAATACAGGTGTTCAGTTCAAAGATTTGGTGGGTAGTATGTTTGATGGACTGAGTTAGAAATTTCTATTTGGCAGAGTGAAAAAAATAGTTACCTTTGCACTACGAAAAATCGTGGGGTGGAGCAGTGGTAGCTCGTCGGGCTCATAACCCGAAGGTCGCAGGTTCGAGTCCTGTCCCCGCAACTAAGCATTAAAATCCCAATTCGATAAACCCGGGTTGGGATTTTTTATCAAACAGAAGTTTTGAGTCTTATATCTTATATTTTTGAGTCTAAAATCTAAATGCATAAAGCCGCCTTTATATCCATCATAGGAAAACCAAATGCAGGAAAATCAACCTTTATCAACGCACTGATGGGGCAGCATTTTTGCATTGTATCACCCAAAGCCCAAACCACACGTCATCGTATTAAGGGATTTATAACTACGGATGATTATCAATTGGTTTTTTCAGATACTCCCGGAATCATAATTCCAAAATATAAGATGCAGGAAGCCATGATGGAGGCCATGAAAGAAAGTTTGGAAGATGCGGATTTGTTGCTTTTAATTCATGATGAAGCAGATACCGAACTTAGTGCAGAGGTATTGGATGTACTAACTAATTATAAAGGTCAAAAAATTTTAATACTGAATAAGGTTGATAAACTAACCGAACCGCAAATAGTAGAAAAAACGGAACACTGGAAAGCTTCGGGTCATTTTTATGGAGTAGTTCCTTTTTCATCGGTACACCCATTTAATAAAAGTATGTTGGTTAATTTCTTAGTTGAACTTTCGCCAGAGCACCCAGCATATTATCCGGATGATGAAATAAGCGATAGAAGCACTCGCTTTTTCTTAGCCGAGTTTATCCGCGAAAAAATATTGTTCTTTTATGAAAAGGAAATCCCCTATTCAGTAGAAGTAAAAATTGATAATTTTAAAGAAGAGGAAAACCTGATTAGAATAAGTGCCCTAATCTATGTTGAAAGAGATTCTCAAAAAGCAATATTAATTGGTAAAGGAGGATTGGCTTTGAAAAAAGTAGCTTCTGAAGCACGCAAAGACATGGAGAAATTTTTAGATAAACCAGTTTTTCTTGATGTGTTTGTAAAAGTAAAAGATAATTGGAGAAACAATGACTTGGAACTAAAACGGTTCGGGTATAAAGAATAAAAGATGAGTATAGTAGCAATAATAGGCAGGCCAAATGTTGGTAAATCAACACTTTTTAACCGTTTGGTTGGGGATAGAAAAGCCATAGTTGATGATATGAGCGGAGTAACCCGCGACCGACATTATGGTAAATGCGAATGGACAGGTCATGAATTTACAATTGTAGATACAGGAGGATTTGTGTCTGATACCAGAGATATATTTGAAAAAGAAATAGCCAATCAGGTATTAATTGCAATAAAAGAGGCAGATGCTTTAATTTTTATAATGGATGGAACTGCTGGGATTACTGATGTAGATAAGGAATTTGCCTTAATTATTAGAAAGGCCAATAAGCCTGTTTTTGTAGGGGTTAACAAGATTGACAGTAACAAACGCATGGATTTACAACATGAGTTTTTTGGTTTGGGATTTGAAAATATTTATCCAATAGCTTCTATTTCAGGTTTTGGAACTGGTGAATTATTGGATGAAGTTGTAAAAGTTTTACCAGTAGAGGAAGAAACCGGCGATGCGACAGCTTTACCCAAAATAGCTTTGGTTGGTAGGCCTAATGTTGGTAAAAGTTCATTGTGTAATGCCTTATTAGGTGTTGAGAGGAATATTGTAACAGATATTCCAGGAACCACTCGCGACAGTATCAATACTCATTACAATTATTATGGAAAAGACTTTGTATTAATTGACACTGCCGGTATTCGCAAAAAAGGAAAGGTGAACGAAGACATTGAATTTTACAGCGTAATGCGAAGTATTAAGGCTATAGAAGATACCGATGTAGTTATGATTCTGATTGACGCCAAGGATGGTTTGGAAAGTCAGGATGTAAATTTGTTTCACTTGGCTCAAAAAAACGGAAAGGGAATAGTAATAGTTGTAAATAAATGGGATTTAGTAGAAGGTAAAGAAACCAACACCACTAAAACATACACTGAACAGATTCTTAGAAAAATAGCTCCGTTTACTGATGTTCCAATTATTTTTATTTCTGCTTTAACAAAGCAAAGAATTTTTAAAGCAATGGAAATGGCTTTGGAAGTTTATGAAAATATGTCAAAGCGAATTACAACCTCAAAATTGAATGATTTGCTTTTGCCGATTATTGAAAAAACACCGCCACCTTCCACCAAAGGAAAGTATGTTAAGATAAAATACATTACCCAGTTACCCACCAAAAAGGTATGTTTTGCTTTTTTCTGTAATCTACCGCAGTATGTTTCGGAAAGCTATAAACGATTTTTAGAGAACAGATTACGAGAGCACTTTGACTTTAAAGGAGTGCCACTTTTTATCTTTTTTAGAAAAAAATAAAAAACGGCTTGACAATTTTAAAATTTAATATTACTTTTGCACTGTTTAACTGAAAAAATAACACACAAAAATGAAAAAATTTATTGCAATTTTCGCTATCATCGCTACTTTTGGATTTGTAGCTTGTAACAATGCTGCTGAAACAACTGAAGAAGCAACTGATTCAACTCAAGTAGAAGCTACTGAAGCTGTAGAAGCTGCTCCAGTTGACACTGCTGCTGCAACTATGGATTCTACTGCTGCTGCAACTCCAGCTAAGTAATCCGAGTAGATTAAAAATCTTTAACAAAAAGGTCGTCCAATTGGACGACCTTTTTTATTTTTGATGTATGAAAAAGCGCATAATTCAAGTAATTTGTTTCATGTTTTTGATTAGCTGTAATTCAAAGCCTCAAAAAAGTGAAGTAACCCAGGAAGAAAAAAAAGAAATGGAAAAGGTAGAGACCCTTAAAAAAAGGGACAATCAACAAGAAGATTCTGTTTTGGCTAAATGGCAAAAGAAAATGGATGAGTCAACCATTGGTGAAGAATAAAAATATAAAACTTTGGCATGAAAAAAACCCTTAGAAACAATTTATATTTTTTAAGTTTAACCCCAGCAATTTTTGTAATTATTGGAAATTTAAATGGAGGAATACTTACTACGTGTAATTTTATATATTCACTTGTATTTTTAGGTTTTTTAGAATGGTTAACACCTGCTATTATTACAAACAAGCACTCAGAAAAGACAGATTTTATTCCTAAATTAATATTGTTGCTACATATACCTAGTCAACTACTTTCACTAATTAGTCTGTTTTATGGGATATATAGTAATTCACTTATTGGTGTATGGATAGTGATGGCGGCATTTAGTACAGGGCTTAATACTGGAACCTCCGCCATTGTTGTAGCACATGAATTTATTCATTGCAGAAAACCATGGGAAAGATGGATGGGAAAATTACTGTTGTTTACAGCTGGCAATTTTTATTTTTTTATTGAACATTTGTTGGTGCATCATATGTGGGTTGGCACTGAAAAGGATCACGCTACTGCAAAATATGGTGAAAGTTTGTACCATTTTTTTTATCGTTCAACAACTAGTCAGATAAAGGGAGCCTATAATCAAGAATCCATTAGATTATTTGAAATTAATAAAAAATCTTATTCAATTAATAATTATGTAATACGGCAAATTGTATTGCAAATGGTTTTGATTACTTTCCTGTTTTTAGCGTTAGGAATTGTAGCAATTGCAGTTTGGATAATTCAATGTTTTGTTGCTAATTTTTTATTAGAATATGTTAATTATATTCAGCATTATGGCCTAACTAGAAACGAAAAGCAAAGAGCAACAGAGGAACACAGTTGGGAAAGCAATCAATTTGCCAGTAGATTTATTTTAGTGGATTTATCGCGACATGCGGATCATCACTATTATGCAGCAAAACCCTATCATACTCTTGTTCATCATGAAAAATCGCCGAAACTTCCGTCAGGATATGCAGGTATGTTTTTTATAGCAGCAGTTCCATTTTTTTGGCGTAATTTGATGCACAAAAGACTAAAACAGTTAAAAAAGAATATATAAAAACTAGTAGCCCCGACGGGAATCGAACCCATATCTAAAGTTTAGGAAACTTCTATTCTATCCATTGAACTACGGGGCCAGTAAGTTTATTAATTTAAGCAGGCAAAGTTAAATCAATTTGCGATTTTAGATTTACGATTTGTAATTTTTCTTTTAACGTACGGTAGCACCATTCATAGCAGCAGCAGCCGGACTTACAAAAACCAATTGTCCATCAGCATCTTCGGTCATCAGTATCATTCCTTGGCTTTCTATTCCTCTAAGTTTTCTTGGTTCTAAATTGGCAAGCAAACAAACTTGTTTCCCAATAATGTCTTCCGGTTTAAAATTCAAAGCAATACCACTTACAACCGTTCTAATATCCAAACCTGTGTCCAAAGTTAACTTTAAAAGCTTGTCCGCTTTTTCAACCTTTTCGGCAGCTGTAATGGTAGCAATTCGTATATCAATTTTGGAAAAATCATCAAAATTAATAGTGTGTTTTATTGGTTCTAAAGCTTTCACGGTTTCTAATGGTGCGGGTATTTGATTAACATTAGCTTGAATTCTTAATTTCTCAAGTTGAGCCTCCACTTGTGCATCTTCAATTTTATTAAATAAAAGCTCAGCCTGATTTAAAACCGTTCCTCCTTTGATAGAGGAAGAGGCATTGGTATTCAAAAAATGGAACAATTTTTCGGAAGTAAATGGTAAAAAAGGTATAGCGGAAACAGCAAAAGCATGCGTTAATACTAAACATGTATGTAAAATTTCACCCACTCGTTTTTCATCCGTTTTTATTAAATGCCAGGGTTCCTGGTCTGTAATATATTTATTTCCCACACGTGCTATGGCCATTAATTCAAACTGGGCTTCACGAAATTTAAATTCAGATACCAGTTTATCAATATTTTTTTGATAAGCTTTGACTTCTACCAATAGTTCCAAATCTTTGGGATTACTTAAATCATACGATTGAGTTTTTCCTTCAAAATATTTGTGCGAAAGGACTAATACACGGTTAACAAAATTTCCAAGTATTGAACACAATTCATTATTTACCCTTGCCTGATAATCTTTCCAGGTAAAGTCGGAATCTTTTGTTTCGGGAGCAATACTGTTCAATACATATCGCAACTCATCTTGACGATTTGGAAAATCTTCCAAATATTCATTCAGCCAAATGGCGTGGTTTCTACTCGTACTTATTTTATCTCCTTCAAGATTTAAAAATTCATTGGCAGGAACATGAGTCGGTAAAATATATCCCCCATGAGTAAAAAGCATTGCCGGAAAAATAATACAATGAAAAACGATATTGTCTTTTCCTATAAAATGTACCAAACAGGTTTCTTTATCCTTCCAGTATTTTTCCCAATCGTTTGGGTATAATTCTTTTGTTGCTGAAATATATCCTATTGGGGCATCAAACCATACATATAGTACTTTACCTTCGGCCCCTTCAACTGGAACTTTTACCCCCCAGTCTAAATCTCTGGTCATAGCGCGAGGTTTGAGGCCATCATTAAGCCAGCTTTTGCACTGTCCAATTACATTTGACTTCCAATGCTTATTTTTATCAATGTAGTCATCTAACAATTCCTTTTGAAGATTATCCAAAGGCAAATACCAGTTTTTGGTTTTGCGTTTAACAGGAATATTTCCGCTTAATGCGGAAACGGGATTTATTAATTCATCAGGACTTAGAGTAGAACCGCATTTTTCGCATTGGTCTCCATAAGCTCTGTCGTTATTGCATTTTGGGCAAGTTCCGGTTATATAACGGTCGGCTAAAAACTGCTTTTCTTGTT
Organism: Chitinophaga pinensis; assembly: GCA_945907065.1. Taxonomy (GTDB): domain Bacteria; phylum Bacteroidota; class Bacteroidia; order NS11-12g; family UBA9320; genus JABWCE01. The sequence goes on along the minus strand of CAMDSC010000009.1, from coordinate 5,735 downwards.
CGTCGTAATATTGCTCGGTTACTTCTTCAGTAAAAATCCCTTTATCATAAAGCGTCTTAAAAAAATCGGAGGAAGTTTGGTGATGAATGGGTTTTGAAGTTCGTGAAAAAATATCAAAGCTAATTCCAAAATCTTTAAATGAATTGCTGATAATGGTGTAATAGCGGTCAACAACCTCTTGAGGTGTAATACCTTCTTTTCTGGCTTTTATGGTTATAGGAACTCCGTGTTCGTCGGTCCCGCAAATAAAGGCCACATCTTTTCCTTTGCTTCTTAGCCAGCGGGCATAAATATCAGCCGGCAAATAAGCTCCGGCCAAATGGCCAATATGAACAGGGCCATTGGCGTAGGGCAAGGCCGCGGTAACGGTATAACGTTTGGGGTCGGTCATAAAAAGTACCGCAAAATTAAGCTAATTTCGTGCTTTAAATTTTATAAATAGGAAAGCTGATTATCCAAATTATGAATACATCAAAAAATTATTTTGCTCACGAAACCGCCATTATAGATGAGGGTTGTGAAATAGGAGATGGTACAAAAATCTGGCACTTCAGCCATATTATGTCCGATTGCAAAATTGGAAAAGGCTGTAATTTTGGTCAGAACGTGGTGGTATCTCCGGGTGTGGTTTTGGGCAATAATGTAAAAGTTCAAAATAATGTAAGTATATACACAGGAGTAACTTGCGATGACGATGTTTTTTTAGGGCCAAGCATGGTTTTTACCAATGTTATAAATCCTCGAAGTGCCGTAAACCGCCGCGATCAATATGCTAAAACCCATGTGGGAAAAGGCGTGAGTATTGGGGCAAATGCTACGATTGTTTGTGGGCATGATATTGGAAAATTTGCGTTTATTGGGGCAGGAGCAGTTGTAACCAAAAACGTTCCTGACTATGCTTTGTTGGTTGGCAATCCTGCCCGGCAGCTTGGATGGATGAGTGAATTTGGACATCGTTTGGAATTTGATAAAAACGGAATTGCCGTTTGCCCCGAAAGTAAGCAGGAGTATAAATTGGAGAATGGATTGGTAGAAAGAATAAAATAAAAAAATGTTCAATGTTCAATTTCTAATTCATATGAAAAAAACCATATTAGTAACCGGAGGATTAGGATTTATAGGCAGCCACACAGTGGTGGAGCTTATCCAATCGGGCTATACCCCTGTAATACTTGATGACCTAAGCAATTCCAGTTTAAAGGTATTGGACGGAATCGAAGAAATAACAAGAGTTCGCCCTATTTTTTATACCAAAAATGTATTGGATACTTTAGCTGTGGAACAAATTCTAAAGGAACATAATATTGATGCAGTTATACATTTTGCCGCATTTAAAGCAGTTGGTGAATCAGTAGAAAAACCTTTGGAATATTACCACAACAATGTTGGCGGATTAATTTCACTGCTAAATGCGATGAAAAAAACAGGGGTTCAAAAACTTGTTTTTTCATCGAGTTGCACTGTTTATGGGCAACCGGAAAAATTACCAGTAACTGAAAACAGCCCAGTTCTAAAAGCTGAATCTCCTTATGGAAATACCAAAAAAATGTGTGAGGAAATCCTTTATGATATTTCAAAAACGGGGCAAGACAAAACCATTTCACTTCGGTATTTCAATCCTGTTGGGGCGCATCCATCATCAATAATTGGTGAGTTGCCTTTGGGAATTCCAAATAATTTGGTGCCATTTATAACCCAAACAACTGCCGGATGGCGAGAACAATTAACAGTATTTGGCAATGATTACAATACGCCTGATGGGACCTGTATTCGTGATTATATTCATGTGGTAGATTTGGCTTTGGCACACGTAAAAGCTCTGGAATATTTGGATAAAACGGATTTGAATTATGATGTATTTAACATTGGAACAGGAAAAGGGTCAACCGTATTGGAAGCCATCAAAGCTTTTGAAGAAACAACTTCTCAAAAACTGAACTTTAAAATTGGCAACCGTCGGGCAGGAGATATAGAAAAAGTGTGGGCCGATTGCACAAAAGCCAACACAGTATTAGGTTGGCAGGCAAAATTTGATATTAAACAAATGATGTTGGATGCCTGGAATTGGCAGAAAAGGTTGGAGAAATAATTACCTCACTTCCGGATACATCCATACCTTTCCATTAATCAATGAATTAATTTCAGGTAAGTTAAGTTTTTGAATTACTTTCTCAGCTGACTCTCGGTTTTCTAGTTTTCCGGTGGTTATGTAATACAATTTTTTATCTTTATTAAAAATTACTGAGGTTTTAACTCCTGTTTTTTCAGTAAATGATTTTGAGAATTTATCTGCATTTTCCTTAACCCCAAATGCACCAATCACAGGATAGTAATAGTATTTTTTAAAATCCATTTCTTCCTTTTTAGGCTCCGGTTTTTTCACTTCTTCTTTAATAGGACATCCTCCGTTGGTTTTAGGTCCTGCTGCATCCGGGCATTTATCTTTATGGTCAAACAAGCCATCGCCATCAGTATCAGGGCAACCGGCATTGTCTTTTTTTCCGGGTTTATCCGGACATTTATCCGCCTTTCCCCAAATTTTATCATGGTCTTCATCGGGGCATCCTTTTGATCCTTTCCTGCCGGGCTCTTTAGGGCATTCATCTTCTGAATCGGCTACCCCGTCATTGTCTTTATCCGGGCAACCGTTGGCTTTAGCGCTTCCTTTTTCACCCGGGCATTTATCCAATTTGTCCGATATTAAATCTTCATCCAAATCCATTAAACGCTTGTATCTAATGGGTACAGTAAAACCGGTATAAAGACTCAAACCATTGGTAGATTTGGTTCCCATCAAACTTCCTAAATTATCGGTACCTATAAAAAATGGTCCGCCACGGAGATAAAGTCCGGTTTGCACTTTGTGATAATAATTGCCAAATAACAGTGAAAATGATATTTCAAAATCTTTGGTTTCATAACGTGGTGCTATGTAAAGAACGTTTTTTACCTTAATTCCCTCCTTGCTTCTCAATCTTACATTTTGAGTGTATTGACCGCCAACAAAAAAGTTATTTCCTAGATTAACATCGGCCTGAAAATGCATGGCTGCGGGCAGTTTAGCTTTGAAACTTGTAGTGGAATCATGTTGAGGAAAAAGTCCGTTAATAAAAGAATCAGCTTCTTCTACGGTTTTAAATTGTTTGCCACCATTTAAACTACTCCATTTTAAAGGCACTGAAGTATCACCTTTAAGTCTTACATGGGTTATATATTTTGAATTGTTATAATTAATGGAACCAAAATCAACTAAAGAAACCCCAAGACGGTACAAATATTTAGTCATGCTGCGGTCTTCATGGGTTCCTTTATCCATGTTATAAGTATATTCTTCTTTTTTTATGCGGCGCTCATAGCTTAGTCCAATATCTACAGAGGCTCCTTTACCAAGTTTGCCGCCATCATAATAATTGCCAACCGTTGGGGGAGGAACTCTGGTAAAAAATTGAGGATTAACATAGCCGTATTCCAAATCAACGCCTTTCACATTTACACTGTCGGATGATGGCTGGTTGTAATTAAAATTATTAAGCCTTACAAAAGCGGCTCCCAATCCGGCCAAATAGCTTAATGAAACACCACCTGAAAGAAAGTGTTTATCTCCGTCTTTCAGCACTCGCGAGTAGGTTCCGGTATATTGCTGAAAAACGTTTACGCCTATTCCTGCTTTATGTTTTGAACCCTGCCTACTCGAAAATTTTTGATAATTTTTATTATTAAATGAATTGTTGGTTGCTGAATCAAACCCACTCAGAAAAAAGAAGTTCATCATTGAATTATCAAAATTGGCTATGTAGGCATTGGTTCTTAGCCGATATGAAAAAGCAATACCACTCTTGTCTTTTAAGTTTAGCATGGCCGACGGGCCAACAATATCGGATGAGAAATACATATACTTTCTTCTACCGTTAGCTTTTTGAATTAGCATATCATTGGTGAATAGAGGAACATTATTGCTATCTAAATAACCGCTAGTACTATCATATTTACCTCTGAGTGCTTTAATTGGTTTGTAGGGTAGTTCTAAATTAACCCAGTTATTTTGAGCATAAAGATTAACTGTAAAAATATTCACTAATAGTTTATACCGTGAATCGGCAAGCAAAGCGGGATTATAATGTACTCCAGTAATTCCTGAATAATTGCTTTGCGCCATTCCAAGCATGTGTTGTGAAAATACCTGAAAATAGGGGATAAAGAGTAATAGTAAAAGGAAATATCTTTTCATTCTATATTTTTAGATGAGGCAAATATAACCGATAGCATGAATTATTAACTTTTTTGAAAATGATGACAGAATTGTAACCTAAGAAGGGTTAAAATTATTGAACAAAAACCTTTTGATTCCAAACCGAATCCCCATTTTTCACCCTCACCCAATACATTCCATCGGCCACATTTAAATCTAAACGATTGACTTTTCCAACCTTTTCAACTTTTCCAACCCGTTCACCCAAAAGGTTAAAAATTTCAATAGAAACATCTTTTGAAGGATTTTCAATTTCGATGGTAAAACTTCCGTTGTTTGGGTTGGGGTAAATTTTAAAACCTTCCGAATCGAAAACCTTTAAAATTCCTACCGAAACATTTTTACAGGTTTGGGATGAGCAACCGGAAATGTCTGTAGCTGTAAGACAAACTTTAGTTTGGTCAGAGGATTTTATGGTATGAGAATAAGTGGTAGCTGAGGTTTTAGCACTGTCCGAGGTTCCAAATTTCCATTGGTATGAGTTACCGGATTTGGTTATTTTAAGGTCCACTTTGGTGCCATTATAGGTGTAACTAAAATCAGAACTTGGATTTTTGTTAATGGTAACGGCTTTGGAAATGGAATCCGCACAACCGTTGGCAACTTGAGCTACTAAGGTTACGTTGTATGTGGTGGTACTAGTGATATTGTATTTATGTTTGGAGGTTGGAAGGTTTGAGGTTTGGCCGTCTCCAAATTTCCAAAGGAAACCTGTGGCATCCAGCGATTTATTGATAAAAACAGCAGAGTCCGTTTCACACACGTCAGTGGCAGTAAAATCAGCTTTGGACTGCGGTTTTATAACCACATCTTTTTTTACAGTATCAGTGCATCCGTTGGATGAGGTTAAGGCTAAACTTATTTTTTTTGTTCCCGCAAGGGTAAATAAATACGACGGATTTTCGAGATACGACGGGCTTTCATTGTTGAAATTCCAGTGGAATGTTGTGGTAATCGGGCTATTGGGTTTTGTACCAGTAAACTGAAATTTTGTAATCGTCCGGCTACAGGCCAAATCCCAACTAAAATCAGCTTTTGGACTAGGGTTTACGGTGATTGTTTTTTTTACGGTATCGTTTGAGCTACAGTTGTCGGTGGTGATTAAACTTAGCGTTGAGGAATTGTTAATGGTTAATTGTAAATGGTTAATGGTGTCGATTTGTTTGTTGTTTAGCAACCAAAAAAATTTATAAGCTTTTGAATTTCCACCGGTGGCTTGGGCAGTGTAGTTCAGGGGTTTTGCTTCGCAAATGGTTGTGTCCCGCAAGTTGGTGACGGCTTTTAACTCAGCCTTTACAATAACATCAAACTCAGCCGTATCTCCCAAGACTTCGCAGCCATCGTTCACTATCAGTTGAATTTTTAAAGCATTTTTTGTTAAAATTTTTAAACTATCGGTGGTTGAAAGAATTGAATTGGTTACCAAATCTTTCCATTGGTAAATGTATTGCTTGAGCACTCCACCGGTGGTTGTGGCCTTGTATTT
>CAMDSC010000008.1 GCA_945907065.1 Chitinophaga pinensis | reverse complement strand
GATCCTTCTCGTTTTCCTTCGGATCTCCTTGATGTAATTTTCGGTGGTTTGTTTCTTTTTTGTTTCCATCTTTTGTAAAATTATAATTTTTTGGAAACACTCCCTTATATTTGAATAATATTAGTCCACTTTATGCTGACGATTTACAATACAAGGCTAGCACTGGTTCGCTGCACGGCAATAAATAGAGGGCTTTTCTCTCCATCTATTAATACATCCAAATTAGTCAGTTCCAATAGCTGCTGTTTGTGAAACTGAATTTCCCTTATCAAATTTTCCTAATATTTATTGACTCATTGGGATAATGCTAAATCTGCATTTTTGCTTTTTCATTCTGTTTTTTAGTTTAAAGTTAATAATTTTCTAATTTTAAACTGTCCAAATTTTGGGGAGGGTTACTATTGGTGTTGGTTTTTTCACAGACTGACGTTATAAGAAATCGCCTGAGTTCAAGCTTCAGGTCTGGGGAAATCGATAAATTTTTTGTATTTTTATAATGGAAAGTTACATATTTTCGCTATTTTTGATTAATAAACACAAAATAAAACAAAATGAAACAAAATTTTCTAATTATAGTATTAACAGCAATAAGCTTTACTCTTTGTATCTCATCTTGCTCAAACAACAATCAAAAATCAAATATAGAAATAACTACAGTTACTATAAAACCCGAAGATGTTGTTAAACATGGCGAATACCTTGTAACCGTAATTGGCTGCAACGACTGCCATTCTCCAAAAAAAATGGGGGCCAACGGACCCGAAATTATTCCTGAATTAATGTTGTCGGGGTATCCTTCAGACAGACCGATTATAAAATTTGATAGCAAGTTGATTAAAGAAGGTTTTGCCATGTTTTATCCCGACCTGACAGCTTCTGCCGGACCTTGGGGTGTTTCATTCGCAGGCAATTTAACACCTGACGTAACAGGGATAGGCAACTGGACAGAGGAACAATTCAAAAAGGCAATTAGAGAAGGTAAATTCAAAGGTTTAGACGGTGGGCGAATGCTTTTGCCTCCGATGCCTTGGTATAATTATGAAAGTTTAAAAGATGATGATGTTCATGCAATATTTATGTACTTAAAAAGTATCAACCCTGTTAAGAATATAGTTCCAGCACCCATTAATCCTGACAAAATGTAATGAGGGATTTATTTCTATACGTTTACCCAAAATGATTTGTTGAACATAATAAATGAAGGGAAAAATCTGCTTTAAAAGAGCCTACCAGAGTTGGTAAATTTACCATGGAACAGCCTTCGGCAGTGAGACACTTGAAAAAAATGAAAATAACTTATCTTATTTTAATCACAATATTCGCAATTGGCAATTTAGCTTGTCAAACTCAAACAAAAAAGAAAATGGAAATTAAAAACCCTTTAATATGCGACCCTGAAAGTGGTATTTGTGAAATACCAACTAACAAAACAAGTTCAGCAAACAGTAGTTTGGAAAAAGCAAGAATAAAACCTATAAAAATAATTTATTATACCGACCCTATATGTTCTTCTTGTTGGGGCATTGAACCACAACTACGAAAGCTAAAATTAGAGTATGGAAACAACATTGAGGTTGAATACAGAATGGGAGGCCTACTTCGTGATTGGAGTTATAATAGTGGAGGAATTAGCAAGCCTTCTGACGTAGCTCATCATTGGGACGAAGCAAGCATTTTTTATGATATGCCCATGGTCGGAGACGTTTGGTTAGAAGACCCATTGCATTCGTCTTATCCACCTTCAATTGCATTTAAGGCCGCACAAATACAAGACAATGAAAAGGCAATTTTGTTTCTTCGTGAAATACGAGAAATGGTTTTTCTTCAAAAAAAGAACATTACAAAATGGGAATATTTAGAATTAGCAGGAAAAAAGGTTGGACTTGACATTATTAAGTTCAAAGCCGATTACGAAGGAAAAGCAAAAGAACTTTTTGAAGAAGATTTAAAATTAGGTAGAGAATTAGGCGTAAGGGGTTTCCCTACAATGTTTTTTACAGACTCAACAGGAAATAAAGAAATGGTTTATGGTTCGAAACCATACAGCACGTTTGAGAATGTTTTGGTTAAATTGTATCCTTCTGCTACCAAAAACATTTATGACAAAACATGGAATGCAGTATTTTCAAAATATCATTCATTGACAGCAAAAGAATTTTCCGAACTGACAGAAAAACCACGAAACGAATGTGAAAAATATTTAGATGACTTAACTGCAAACGGAAAATTAGAAAAACTGGCAACAAAAAACGGAGCAATTTGGGCGTTGAAAAATACTAGCCGCTAAACAAGTCGCTTCCTCAAATTGAAATTTTAGAGGATAATTTAACCTTCCAAACAGTTCCATTTTTAATCCTATAATTATCAATTTTACCTTTATCATATAAGTCATTCAGCAATATGCGTGACTCTGCAATTGATATATTCAAAATAAAAGAAAATTCAGATTCAGTCATATTGGGATATAAAGAAAATAACGCCTCGGCACTGCAATTAATTGTATTCTTTACTGCATTAGGAATTACCTCAAGAATAATTTCTTCGAAATTTTCATATGTTTGAACACCATTTATTCTATTAAAGGCGATACCATCCTTTAAAAAGATTAACGTTGGAAACATTGTTATTTTTAAATCTTTCGCTAATTCTAAATCAGCTTCAAGCAATTGAGATCCTTTACCTGTGCAGTCTTCCTTTAATACGGCAGCATCTATACCACTTGAAAGAGCCGCATTTTCAATTATTCCCCACCTAGTGATATTCTTTTTTTCCAAGAACACTAATTCTTTCAATCGTCGTAAAAAAGTAATTGCCTTATCGCTGTCTTGTAATTGCGCAGCTTTAAAAGCAATTAACGGCAAATAAGAAGAATACAATGGGCCCTCTAACCAAACATCGCCATCTAAAATCATGTTTTGAGACGCGCTTAATTCTGCCCAGTGTTTCGCAGCATCTAATGGCGTTTTAATGCTGCCGATGTTAGATTGTTCCCATGATGGCCCACCCACCCCAATATGATAATCAATAGTTAGATAATCGCCGTATTCCAATTTTAACTTTCGAAGAATCGGTTGAAATAGCCAAGAAGCTGAGCATTGAGGATCTGTATAATAGATTATCTTTAATGGCTTTTCAATAATAGCCGATTTCTGTTTATTAGAATCAGACATTAAAGGCAATAAAAAGCCTCGTTCATTGTTTTCTTTAGGATTTAAAAATATTTTTTTTAATAGCCGGCCTTGGTCTATATGACTTTGGACTTCTAGTACTCTAGTTTGATAATAATTAGTAAAAGCCTCTTCAATAGTTTTAAATTCACGTAATGATTCAGATAAACACTTTGCATCTAAAAGTGCATTCGTTGTTCCTGCACTCGTAAAAGGAAGAGTTAAATGTGCAGCATCACCAATTAAAACAACATTTTCTTTGTGAAAACTTGGAAGTAAATCAAAATCCCGTGTTTTCCAGATATATGCACTTTTAAAATCTGTGGAATCTAAAATCGTTTTCGCATCAATAGGGAAATCTTTCATCATTTCTAAACAAAATGCTTTTAAGCTTTCGGGATTATTTTCTTCGCTGCCATCGGATAAATTTACATCATATTGTAGGAACCATACTTCTTCATCAGAAGAAGTTGGATTATATCCAAAAGCTAATCCTTTATCATCACTTTGTATTTTTTGAAAAATACGATGCTCCCCGTTTCTATTCATTATTTTGGAAGTGCCAACTATTTCATTTACCTCAACAGGACTAAAATTTGTTTCACCAAAAATCGAATCTCTCACCTTTGAATTACTTCCATCAGCACCAATAAATACATCTCCATATTCGATGTCTCCATTCTCAAAAACAGCAGCCACTACTTTATTATTTTGATATAGAAAATTAGAAAAGGATCTTCCTTGTATAAATATTTCAAGCGTAGATAACGAATGAAGAAATGAAATCATCTCTGTTCGTTTTAAGCAATACCAATCATTTAACTTTATTTTAATTTTTTCTTGATTATCAGGTCTTCTAAGGATAAAAAGATTGACGTGTTGCTTTAATAGACGTGATTTCGTATCAATAAAGAGTTCGGATAGTACTGAAAGTCCATCATAATGTATCAAAAAGGCATGACCACTTTTGGGTAAAGAAGATGACTTCTCACATATCACAACCTCCCAATTTTCTGCTTGCAACTTTAGTCCCATGGTAAGACCTGCAATACCTCCACCAATTATAACTGCTTTCATTTCAAGTGTTTTTTTATTCTTCCAAGCGCATCAGTTAAAATTTCTTCTGATGTTGCAAAACTCATTCTAATGCAGCCCTCTGCACCATCACCGAACCATTGTTTTAATCCTGGAACAATAGCAACTTTTGCCTCATTTAATAATAGATCATGAATTTCTTGACTTGTTTTGTTCGTTGAAGTAATATCTGTAAATGCAACATAACACCCATCGGGAGCAATGCATTTGAATCCTGGAATGGTATTCAATTCATTGACTACTAAATTCCGCATAACAGAAAGATGATCGACAAAACTATCCAGCCAATATCCGCAGGAATTCAAGGCGGTTGTTGCGGCGATTTGAGACAATACATTCACACCTTGAATGGTGGAATAATGCATGGAAGCATCCATTAAAAGTTCGTAATGTTGTTTGTTGTGAGCGATGACAGCTCCGATTCTTAAACCAGCTAAACCAAAGGATTTACTGAATCCTGTTATTGTAACGGTTTGATTTCTTATCTCATCATTAATCGAAGCAATACTAGTAAATACCGCTGGTTTAAAAACAATATCACTCCAGATTTCATCTGATAAAATAATTAGTTTGTGTTTATACGCAATTTCACCAAGTTGAGTCAATTCTTCTTTTGTGAAAACTTTGCCCGTTGGATTCAAAGGGTTACAAAGACAAATCATCTTAGTTTTATTGGTAATCAGCTGTTCAAGTTCTTCAAAATCAACTTTAATTGTTCCAGGAGGAATTGGAAATGGAATGGCTTTAGCATTTACTGATTCAATTGAATAGCGAAATAAAAAATCTACTGGATCAAAAATTATTGCTTCATCTCCAGGAGAAAGAAATGCCTTGCAAGTCAAGTATATACCATTAGCAGCGCTGTTCACAGGAAAAGAAAAGTCTGGAGAAACAGGGACATTTCGTTTTACCTTAAAATAAGTTGCAATACTTTCTTTAAAATCAGATAACCCTTCTGGAGGACCATAAGAATAATAATGATCCTTGGCAAAAGAACTAATCGCTTCTGAAATTTCGGGGGCACATGGAAAATCTGGATCTGCAGCCGTTAATGGTATTACCCCTTCAGACAAAGTTGCCCATCTTAAGTTAAAAGCGCGCTTTTTTAAAATTTCTAAATTAACTGAATCGTTCTTAAACATATGATGCAAATATTTTTTAAAAAAAAACTATGTAAAGTTATTAAAATAATCTTGTTTAAGCAAGTGATTCGACCACAATAAATTCAGTTGCTAGCAAAACCCGCGATCAGCTTATTAAAAGTTATTTTTTGCTCCCTTGCTATTATAAATAGTACTTAGATCTCTAATAATGAAAATTTTAGTATTGGTTTCGCTCCTCTTATCAACCTATTAGCCAAGTGGGATATATCTAAAAAAACAGGAGTTGATTTTTTCGGAGAATTTATAGCTGCAAGTAAAGGTAGAGCAATTGACCTTTCATTATCCGGAAGATATATTTTCACTAAAAATCTACAAGGAAACATTGGCTATAGATTGCTTGAAGGTGAGGCAAACGTTACGTATCGATATTATTTTATTCAACTTCATTTCATTTTTGTTAGTTTAAGCTACTCATTTAACAAAAACAAAAATGAGCCATAAGTATGAATTTTAATTATTTAATTTTTATTAGTTATGTAATCATTTTAACGTTTTATTAGTAAACTGTTTATATATAAAATTGAAAAATATGCAAATTGTATGCAAATGATTAAAAATAAAAAAGGGCTTCATATCTGAAACCCTTGGTATTAAAAAGTGGACTCGGAGGGACTCGAACCCCCAACCTTCTGATCCGTAGTCAGATGCTATATCCATTAAGCCACGAGTCCTTTTTTATAGGGCTGCAAAATTAAAATATTTAACTGGTAAAAAAAATTATATAATAGTTTTATTTGCTATTAAAGCCGGAATTCTTGTTTGCTATTTTATAAATAAAAAAGGTGAACTTAATAGTTCACCTTTTTTATTTATAAGTCGAAAATAAATTTATTTATCAATTCCGGGAACATAATCTAAAATTATTCCTGATTCTTCTTTGTATGGTGAAGCCACCAAAACACGTGATCCATGTAGTTTTAAATTAGCGGTACGCTGCTTTGATACTGTTTTGTTCACTCTTTCTTTACGTTTTAATCTAGTAACTGCCATAACTCTGTTTTGAAGGGTGCAAAATAAATCTTTTTTGGTTTTAAAAACAATAGGCTTTTGGAAATTTTTTATTGACTAATTTTATTAATTAAACTATCTAAAATTTCAAAATATTAAAGTCTATAATTACTGAAATAACTACTTACATTAGAAGTAACCTGATTGAAAATGGGTTTTGTAAATTCGATAAATAATTGCTGTGGGGCAGGAGGGTAGGCTTCACGCTGCTTAATGTAGTTTTTTTGATCATCTGTTAAAGCTCTCTCATCTCCATTAAACCATCCCCAACGGGTTTCCCAAACAAATGTACCTGGCAACTTACTTTGGTTAAATAAAGTTCCTGAAGTTGCATCTACTATTCTTAAATCCAAAAGACCGCTGGAGGTTAATGTTTTTGTGAACGTATGCAACGTGGCTTTTACTGTTCCGTAAGTATTTATCTTTTGTTTGTTTGGTAAAGTTTCTGTTTTTAATATTACACTGTCACGGTGGACTTCTTGCTCTTTTTCATAAATGTATACTTGACCTACGACAAAATCATCAAAACGACATTGAATATACTGGTGAGGTTTAATATTAAAGGTTTGGGCTTCTTCAGGCGAGTAGAATCTTACAAATTCATAATTCATATTTTTCAAATACCCCTGAATTTTGCTTTCAAAAAACTCATTGCTTAACTGCATTGTGCGACTATGCATGGGAATATGTTCCATCACTACTCTTAGGGTTCCTGCATCTTTAGCTATTTGAAGTTGTTTGTCAACATCTTTAAAATTAACCACATAGTTTTTTGCCTGTAAAAAATGACGATAAGCATTTTGTGCGGAAACGATAGTGTTTAACTTAAGTTGTTCCAATCCTAAATCATATCTCACAGAGGCAGCATTAGTTTTAGCAACATCTAAATCAGTGGTATAACGATTTGGGTCGGGAATAATTTTAAGACAAGCCGGGCAAAGGTTTATTTCATCATAATAGTAGTTTAAGCGATTATAATGAACAATTATTTTTTCCCACTTAAAAACATCTGAGGATGGTATTAAACGAAGTACATCTTCCATCCTGTTTTTAACATCAAGATTATAGGCCTGATTAAATGTTTTTGCAGCTTTGCTATTTCCTGGGCTTTTTCTAAGCTTGTTTATTGAGCGGTCGAGCGCCTGTTCATAATTACCTTTTTGTAGCTTTCGCTTTCCAGTGCAATTAACTATAGCAAATGATAATATCAAAATGCTACCAGTGATAATGTAAAATTTAGTTTTCATAATCTGAATATTTAGATAGTAGAATAGTTACTATAAATATGCCGCAAAATTAACTTTTGTTCATCAGTTTTAATTTATTGGTACTAATTAGGTGCAATTGAATCCATTGGTTTTATAAATCTTAAGTTTTAAAACAGAAATCGTAAAAATGAAAAGTCTATTTTTGTATTCAACATCTGTGAGGCAAATACGACATATTTTCAATAAATGTTTTCTTAAATCTCGAAGAAACTATATTGCTTTTTTAATTGTTTTATTAATTTCAACCCAACTTTTTTCACAATCAAAAGCTTCTTTTAGTTGGAGTTCATTTGAAAAAGTTAATAAATATTCACAGGCTGTTTGCATTTTTAAAACTGAACAAAACTATGGAGTAATTGTAAAATACAGTCCCAATTTTCATAACAAACTTTCAAATTTTGACGTTAAAATTTATAACAAATATTTAAAATTAGAGAAAATAAAAACAGTTGTAATACCTAAATTAAAGGAAAAAATATTGGAAATTTGGAATTATAAAAACCGAATCTATTTTGTAACACAAACTGATTTGCCCAATCAAAGAATTTCATTGCGTGTTAGAATAGCCAGAATAGATAGTTTAGAAGTCCCTTTAATTACTAAGGATATTGTTGTGCTAAATGTCACTCATTTCAACAAAAATTTAGCATTTCATTTAATTAAAAAAGATAGTTCAGTTGTTATTTGGCATTGCAATCCTTTGGAAATAAATGGTTCCAATCAATCTATTTCTTATTTTAATTATACCAATGATTTAAAACCTATTGATAAGGCTATAATTGATTTAAATGTAAAAGCAGAATTATGTAAAGTGTTGAAAATAGAAGATTTGGAAAGTGGTAAATTTTTAATTTATACCAAAGAGTATCTTACACGTCAAATTGAAAAAAGAGGTTTTGCTCCTAACTATAAATTTGTTTTTTATTTAGCCAATTCTTCAGTTGACACTTTAAAATCTTTTACTTTTAACGACAACAAGGTATATTTGCAAAATGGCCGACTAAAAATTAAAGAAGGCATACTTGAAGCCACAGGATTATATACTGATAAAACGGAAGGGCCACAGCAAGGAATTTGGTATTTTAAATATAATTTTAATAAGGAATCATTATTTTTTGACACCATACAGTACTTTGATAAAAAAGTAAAAGCCTTGCCAAATAACGGATTTCAATCGTCGGTATTCCGAAAATCAAAGATTGAATCGTTTTATCTTGACTATTTTATAAAATTAAATTCAATTGACCGAATTATTATAGCCGAACAGTTTTTGGTATTGCCAGCATCGGTAGGTTCAACTTATACCTACAATCGATTTTATGGCGATATTTTACTTTTATATCTTAATGGGAAAGGGGAAATATATAATTCACAACGGTTGATAAAAGCGCAGCAAACATTTAATAATTACGGTGAATTTTCTTCATATTATTTGGAACGAAATGATTCAGTTTTGAATTTTATTTTTAACGATCATTTTAAAAATAAAGAAAAATATCAAAACAAACATTTGGTATGGCATAGGCAAAATAGCCTAATGATAACAAGTGTTCGCGAAAATTCAATTACCAAAAATTTGATTGCAGATTATAAGCAAATAGATGGAATTATTCAGGCCCGTGATATGCTAAAAATAACGACAAATCAATATTTGGTATATGCTTATAAAAAGAAAAAAGGAAAGCTGGGAATAATGAAACTTGAGAATTGAACTTGTTACTATCCTTTAAATAATAGCCTTAAATAAAACATTGGATTTGTAAACTGCTTTCGAATATCTACATCAGCAAACATACTGGTAATAGTTTTTTGTAGTTCCTTGTTTCGTGATGCTTTACCAACCACAAAATTAAATAACCAAGGCCATTGAGTCAATTTTTGAAGCATATAACTTAAGCGGGTTTCTCCCCACGTTTTTTTATAAAGCTCATTATCGTATTGGTTTAAAAAAGTAGCTGAGAAATCATTTTTTTCAATAGCTTTTTTAACAATATTAGCTGCAATTTTTCCGCTTAGCATTGCAGGAGCGATTCCTTCGCCGGTAAATGGATCAATCAACGAAGCCGCATCACCACAAAGAATAAAATTATCTCCGCTCAGTTTTCGTTTTTTAGAACCTAAAGGCAATCCCCAACCCTGTATTTTATCTTGTAAAATGGCTCCTTCAAATCGCCTAGAAATTTCAGGTTCATTTTCAATGGTATCCATTAGCATTTTTTTTAAATCCACTCGCCGTTTGCTAATTTCTTTGGTCAGCATTCCAGCTCCTACATTGGCCTTGCCATCGGGTAATGGAAATATCCAGAAATAACCCGGTTGGTAGTTTTTTTTTAAAATCAATTCAATATAACCTTCCTTATTCAAGTCTTTAATCCTATTATAATAGGCTCGTATTCCACCTGAATAATGGTTATTATCAATCTAAATTCCTCCTAATTTTCGGGCCGCCAGTGAACGGCTACCATCTGCTGATATTAGTAATTTTGTGTTTATTGTTGTTTTTATAGATTTATGCGCTACTGTAATATTTAAACTTTTTGAAATCTTTTCAATCTCTTTCAATTCACAGTTTTCAATGCAATGGCAAAAAGGTGAACGTATTTTGATAAACAAAAAATTATCAAAATCTAAACGTTTGGCTAAATATCCCGGAGCTTTGTCGCCCGTTTTATATTCATGCTTAAAAGGTATGGAAAGCTTGGTACCATTGGGCGAAACAAAAATTATTCCTTTACAGGGATTGAAAATATTTGGTGTATTTGAAATTTCTTCAGATGCTTTTTTATCAAAAGCTTCAAGAATTGTCAACACTTTTCCGCTTATAGCATCGCCGCAAATTTTATCACGTGGAAATACGGCTTTTTCAATTAGAGTGTGTTTTATTCCTTGTTTAGATAAAAACATAGAAGCCGAACAACCTGCTGGCCCTGCACCTGAAATTATTATATCTGAAAACTCTTCTTTGAATAGCAAGGCTGCAAAGAAAATGAAAAGGTCAATGTTATTCCTATTAAACTTTTTTTGTAGTTAAAATTTGGACACAATAATTCGTGTGTAATATCTCAAACCGCTTTTTGAATTGGATTCAAGAAAGTAGATTCCACTATTAATCGAATTTAATGACATTTTATGAATTACAATTCCAGCTGATGAAGTTTCGGTATAAGCCAATTTGCCGCTTATATCAAACAAAGAAAATATAAATTCTTCCCTTGATTTTTTATTAATATTTAGCAGGGAACCATTGGTAGGATTTGGATAGACCATTGGCTCATTTAGTTTATGTTGTTCTGCAATTCCAATAATTTCTACTTTTCCTTTTAAAAACGAAATTCCTCCACGATCATTGCCAACAATAATATCGTTAATACCATCGCCGTCAAGGTCGCCAACGGCAGGATGTGTATTTTTTCCATAATCCCAGGTTTTATAACTCAAATATGCAGAGTCATAAATTACTATCGTATCTTCTAAAAAGTTAGATTGGTTAAATGTATTAAATTTCATTACTCTCACTTTTCCTTCTTCTCCTCCAAATACCATATCCAATTTGCTATCACCATCAAGGTCGATTATTACACTGGCGGCATTACCTGAGTAGGTGTAAGCTGGAGGATTAATATCATAAGAAAATTCATTGGTTATAAAGTTTCCAAGTGTGTCATCTGATAATGTGAACTGAGGAATTGCGGTACTTCCATTATTATGGTAATAATTAAAATTCCCTTCCTTTTCTCCAACAACAAGATCTAATTTTCCATCTTTATCCAGATCAATAATTTGCGGTGTACTTCTTTCGCCAACTCTCACATTTCCATAATTTTTTATAGGAGTTGTAAAAGCCCAAGTAGTGCTTGTACCAATATTTTTATAAAAATATAAACTTCCAAAATAGTTACCGGCAATCATATCCTGTTTTCCATCACCATTTAAATCTCCAAATGAAATTGATAAAAATCGTATGGAATCACTACTCAATCGCCACAAATCTTCATTTTCAAGTTTAAAAACTGGCTGTTTAACCGAACCAATATTTCTGTATAAAACCAATCGGTAATTTTTGTCTTCTGTTTTTGTGTGATCACCATTTGTGGCTATTATCAAGTCAAGGTCTTGGTCATTGTCAATGTCTTTTAGCACAGGCGCAGTGTATTCGCCATGGTCCAAAAATTTATCTGTAAAGTAATTTTTCTTTTCAAATTTAAAGTCGGGAAATGAATTGCTTCCTTTATTTTTATAAAACCAAACTTGTTTAGTTTGTTCAATTTTTGTGTCCTTTTCTTCTTGATTTGGTGCTATCAAAATATCTTTAATTCCATCACCATCTGCATCCAGCATAAAAGCTGCTGGAAATGAATTGAGTTGGACAGGAGTGGAGCCCGAACCCGCAGGCCAATGTCCATCAAAAGCAATCATGGTATCAATTGGATTATTTGTTTCTTTTTTTCCGTTTTTTAAAAATATCATATTACTTCCATATCCATTTCCTAGCAGCAAATCCATATCTCCATCTCCATCATTATCAAACCATAAAACGGTAGAACCAGCGCTATGTTTTTTCCGGTATAATTTGTAATTATCGGGGCATCCTCTGTTTAGCCATATTTTATCAGAACCAGTGTCGCTAAAACTGCCCCAACATAAATCGGCCCTGTCAAAAACGGGTGGGTGAATAGGTAGCCCAAAATCTTTAGTCATGTTTCTAAACAATAAAAAATTATTTTCACCTGCTTCGTATGAAAAAAAATCAACATCCCCGTCTCCATCTATATCTGCAACAGTTGGTCGATTATAAAAACGGGCCGAAAAATTAACGCTATCATCAATACCGCCATAGTGATAGGCTCTTAAAAATGGAGATATTTTTTCAAATTTCACTGCTTTGTCACCACTTTTGGTAATATTTCTAAACAACATCGGTCTATGATCTAATGAAGTCCATAAATCTTCTTTTCCATCGTTGTCATAATCCATAAAAATAACCCATGTACTTTGTGAGTAATTTTTTAATACAGGAAAGCAGCTTATATATTTAGGATTGTATTTGTAAGTTGTAATATCATTATTCCCAATATTTATAAATGGCAAAATAGTATGACCTGTTCTATCATAGACAAATAAATCTTTTTTGCCATCGTTATTAATATCAAGAGTTTGAAACTGTGGTTGATTTAATCCTCCCAACAATGCCTTAGTAAGTGTATCACCTGTTTGGTCAATAAATATTGGCAAATATGAGGGAGAATAACTTAATATTCGTTGCTGAGCAAAACCTAAAAACGAAATTAGTAAAATTAAGAAAAGTAAAATTTTGTTCATACTTTATCAAACAGATAGGATAGACTACGAAGATAACCTTGAAGTTGCAGGAAAAAGTACTTTATTTTTTATTTTCCTACCAATCGAATAAACTCACTTCGAGTATCGGCATCCAAAAATTTTCCGAATAATGCTGAAGTGGTCGTAATACTTGTATCATCTTTTATACCACGACTTGAGACACAAAGGTGTTTTGCTTCCATTACTACAGCTACATCTTCAGTATTTAAGGCCTCCATTAGTTCGTTGGCAATTTGAATCGTAAGTCGCTCCTGAACCTGAGGTCTTTTTGAATAATAATCTACTATTCGATTAAGCTTGGACAATCCAACAACCATGCCACTCGAAATGTAACCTATATGTGCTTTGCCAAAAATAGGTACAAAATGGTGCTCGCAGTTGCTATAAAAAGAAATATCCTTTTCAATAACCATTTGCTTGTAGTTGTATTTATTTTGAAACAAAGTTACATGAGGTTTATTTGCTGGATTTAACCCTCTGAAAGATTCATTAATAAACATTTTGGCCACACGTCGGGGAGTATCTTTAAGGCTATCATCAGTCATATCAAGCCCCATTATATTCATTATTTCACCAAAGTGTTTTTCAATTAATTCTATTTTTGTTTTATCATCTATTGCAAAAGCATCTTCTCTAAGCGGTGTATTGGTCGATAAATCCATCTTTTTTATAAATAATTTTTATCCGTTATAGGTTACAAAATTTCGTTCAGTTTCATACAGAGTTATTGATAAGCTAAAATTAGGATCTAATTTTGGCTTAAGTATATTCCAAATTACAATAGCAATATTTTCTGAAGTGGGGTTAAGATTTTTAAATTCCTCGGTATCTAAATTTAAATTTTTATGGTCAAACCGGTTTTCAATATTTTCTTTGATAATTTGTTTAAGATATTTTAAATTAATAACAAAGCCTGATTCAGGATTTACATCACCAGTTATGGTTACATCCAGTTCGTAATTATGACCATGGTAATTTGGTAAACTGCATAAACCAAATACTTCTGTATTTTTTTGTTCATCCCAATTGGGATTATATAAACGGTGTGCAGCATTAAAATGTGCTTTTCGAGTTACAGCTACGGCCATTTTTTTTATTATAAACAACTTAAAGGTTACAAAGTTCAGGAATATGCAATATTATTAATTTTATTTAATTTTAGAGCTATATCAAATGTTGATAATCAGTAACTTAGTTTTATAAAAAAGTTAATGTTTAGTATTTGTTTAAATATATTAAACAAAATGCTTTTCAAATTAAAAATTTAAATTAATTTTGTTGAACATTTTTATTAAAATATTAAACAAATGACAACTATCGAATTTAGCAAACTAATTAATCAAGAATCGGGAACTTTAAAAAACTATGCTTTTATGCTTACCCGTAATGTTGAAGATGCAAATGATTTAGTACAAGAAACTATGCTTAAAGCATTTGCATATAGGAATAAATTTTTAGTTGGTACCAATCTTAAGGGGTGGTTATATACGATTATGAAAAATTCATTTATTAATAATTATCGTAGAATGATTCGACGTAAAACGTTTATTGATACTACTGATAATAATTTTTTAATGGATGTTCCCGGTAACTTAACAGAAAATATGGGAGAGTCATCATTTGTTAGGACTGATATAGATGCTGCTATTAATGAATTGCCCGAAGATCTAAAAATTACGTTTTCTTTAAATATTGATGGTTTTAAATACCATGAAATTGCTGAGAAATTAGATATTCCAATAGGGACAGTTAAGACAAGAATTTTTGTAGCTAAACGAAAACTAAGAAAACAGTTGCATTCATACGGTGCCAATTACGGTCTTCTAGAAAAATAATTTTAGGCTACTTTCTATATCAGGTTTTCTTCTAAATTCGTGGTTTTAATTAAAACCCGAAATTTAAAAATCGAATGGGTCATTATACCTATCTTTTAATCGATATTTTTGTTCTAGCCATTCCACTGGCTTTTTCATTTATAAATTCCACCCACTTTATTTCTAATTTAAGACATACAATTTTCGGTATATCATTAGGTTTATTAATTTTTGTTCCTTGGGATATCGGATTTACAGCTATGAAAATATTTAGTTTTAATAGTAAATATCTTTTAGGAATTTATTTTTTTGGTGTACCATTAGAAGAATGTTTGTTTTATATAACCACTCCATATTTCTATCTTTTTATTTATCATTCATTACGAATTTATATTAAACGGGATGTGTTAAGAGGTTTTCATTTTAGTATTACACCTATTTTAGCCATTGGGCTTGGCTTATTGCTAATTAATAATTTTGATAAAACTTTTACTGCCATTTCTTCAGCATTTTTAATACTGCTTTTACTTATTCAATTAATAAAACTATGGCGATACATGAGTTGGTTTTTTATTTCTTTTCTACTTGGATTAATTCCAATTGCCATTGTAAATGGTATTTTAACTTCATTACGTGTTATTGAATATAATGATTCGGCCACGTTAGGAATTAAGCTAGGAACCATTCCAATAGATAGTTTTATTTATTATGCAGGCTTACTACTTTTAGTAACAATGGGCTATGAATGGAGCAAACGAAAATTTTCTGTGACGGTGGTATCAACTATCGAAAAAGAATCAAAAAATTAGTCCAAATCCGTTACGCCACCACTTACAATAAATTTCATAATTTCAGTAGAATTGGCCTCAATAGGTGTTACTTTATCTTTTAACACTAAAAAATGATTTCCTGAAAAGTTGTAGGAATGAGGAAAATAAACGCCAACATAATCTTTAAGCATTTCGGTTTTGTGTAAAGCGGATAAGTCTTTAGATGTAATAAATCCAATTTTTAATAATCCGGTTTCATTCATCTTTACCAATACCGGTTGATTAAAACGTTTCTTTTCACCCACAAAAGCTTGCAACATATCTTTAATGCTACTATAAATAAATTTTACACCTGGTGTTTTGCCTAATATACTCTCAAACCATTCAAAAATTGGCTTAAAAAATAGCTTGGAACCGAAATAACCAAATAGAGTAATAGCAAATAACATTACCAAAATTCCCAATCCATAAGGTAAAGGTAAAATACTGTTTAACTTATCAAAACCCCAAGTAATAATAGCATAAGTTATCATTATTGGTGCTGTAAAAACCAACCCTCTGATAAAGTAACCAATGGTTGAAGATATTTTTTGGCGAGCTATAGATTTTAACATTTTTTTATTTTTTTAGCTAAATAAGTTTATTTTTTTGTTAGGATAATTTTGCAAAGATAAACCAAAGCATTTAACCCGATTATCAAAAAATTGTTATAAAAAACCATCCTTTCTAATTGTCTAAATTTCATTTAAAACCATTTATTTTGTTAAAAATTCTTTAATCCATTTTTAAATATTAAATTTGGTTTTTTTAATGATTCTTTCCAAAACTTAAAAAATTGAAAAGACTATTATTATCTGTAGTTTTTTTTATAAATGCCTTAAGTTCATTTGGGCAAACAGATAATTACGGAACAGAGTTTTGGACAGGTTTTATGAGTGCTTTATCTGCCAGTCAATTGCGTTTGTTTATAGCTGCCAAAGAAAACTCGAGTGTAACAATTTCAGTTCCACTAATGGCTTATACTAATACCATATCAGTTTTAAAAGATTCAGTTGTCATCTTTACCATTCCCAATTCAGTAGGACAGATTACATCATCAGAGGTTGTAGAAAAAAATGGGATACACATTGTATCTGATTATCCTATAGCTGTAACAGCTATGAATTTACAATCAGCCACTACAGATGCCACAATAGTTTTTCCATTAAAAAATGTACCTAATAATGCGACTTATACCACCGGCCATCCCGGTAGAGTAGGCAATATGGCTGGCAATGAGTTTTTAATTGTAAGTGCCGAAAATGGAGCACAGGTTGAGATTACTCCAACAAGAGATACTGAAAAAGCAAAACCAGCAAATGTACCCTTCTCTGTTACCTTAAATAAGGGAGAAGTTTATCAGGTTAGGGCTGGCAGCGTGCATGATATTTTAGATGGTTCAGTGATAAAGTGCGTTAATGGGAAAAAAATTGTTGTTTACACTGGCGATAAATGTTCTGCTTTTCCATGTGGAGCTTGCGATCATCAGTATGAACAAGTATTTCCTGACCAGTTGTTAGATACGGCATATTATGTATTGCCTCACTTTGGACATACTTTGGGATATACAGTAAAAGTAGTAAGTATTGACACTACAATTTGGGTGAATGTTAACGGAAAACCTTATAGAATAGGCAGAAAAGACTCAGCGTTAGTACTCGATGTGCCGAGTGGAGATTCAGTTTTGCATATAAATGGACCTAGAAAGTTTGCATGCTTTCAATTTATGAAAGGTCCAACATGTAATGGTTATATTACAAAAGGTTGGGGCGATCCTTCTATATTAGAGCTATTGAGTGCTAGGTATATGGGGCAAAAATCTACATTCAATGCAGTTAACAGTACCAATTTAAAAGATCATTTTGTAAGTATTTTAATTTATACCTCAGCTAAGAATTCAGTATATATGGATGGTACCAAAATTCCATCTAATGAATTTATAACAATTTCACACAGTCCCAATTTTTCATATGCTATGCTCAAAATTAATCTTGGGGTGCATACCATAATATGTAATTCAGGTCATTTGGCTTATTGCTATGGTATTGGTAATTATGAATCTTATCTTTATACAGCTGGATTTAGCCTCCCTAATTTTGATATACATATTAAAGATACTACCTTAGTGTATGATTGCAAAAACAATAAAATTACTATGCGTTTTAATGCAATATTGGAAGGAGCTATTAAGGAGTATCACTGGGATTTTGGAGATGGAAGTGCTACGGATACTTCAAAAATTGTAACTCACAAATATAATGTTGGTCAAGATTTTACTATAAAACTTTGGGCTTTGGGTTATAATAATAAAAAAGACTCAATCATTAAAAAATACAATTTTAAGTGGCCTGAGTTCAATCCTGTTTTTGATAAACTATTGTGTGATAAAAGCTATACATATGAGGAAAAGAATCCATTTTTTACAAATTTTAAATGGCATGATAATACTACTTTAAATAAATATACCACCAGCAAAACAGAGAAAATTTGGGTAACTGCTACCGATACTTCAGGCTATTGCAAATTTGGTGATACTGCTCAAATATCTAAAGTGGATGTTTTCTCTAAAATTGTGGTGGATACACTTTCCAATTGCCACTTAAATAATCTTTTTAAATTTACCGATTCTTCAGGAGTTAAAAATGATTTGATACGCTACAAAGTTTGGACTTTTCCCGGAGGTGTAACCCGTTATGATACTTCCAACTTTTATTATCATTTTCGCCAGCCTGGAAAAGTAATGGTGTATTTGGATATTTACCCTACTAATTCTGAATGCAAGGCCCGTATTGAAATACCTGTAACTATTAACTGGAATACAGATATTGATGCCATAATGGATAAAGAAAAATACTGCAATGGCGAAGTAGCTAACATTATCGACACCTCTTATAGTTGCTGCCAGCCGGTTAAAAGTTATTATTGGGAGTTTGCCAATGGTACCAAATTAAAATCGAATGGCAAAAAGCAAACAACCAAAGTTTTTTATGATTATAAAAATTCAAACGGAATGTTTGATTTTAATTATATCACCGAAACTTACCAAGGATGCCGCGATACTATAAAATCAGGACTCATTGTTTGGCCTGCCGCCAATGCAAAATTTGATTTAGGATCGGATTCAGTAAAATGCTTGGCACTTTCGCGCTGGACATTTACTCACACTTACGATGAAAGTATTACCGGACCGTATTCCATGTTTTGGAATTTTGGCAATGGCAAAACCGGAACTCAAAACCAATATAAAAATGTTCGTTATTTTGATACCGGAACCTATAAAATTACATTAACCACAACCACTAACATTGGCTGTGTTGATTCGGTAAGCAAATATGTGAAAGCAGTTGGAAATGCAGTGGCCAAGTTTGCTATAAACGATACCATTCAATGTTTGGCTAATAACAGTTTTGTAGTGGTTGATAGTTCAAAAGGATACGATATAAAATATGTTTGGAATTTTGGAAATGGAAGTACTTCTATTCTTCAAAAACCGGCAGCCGAGCATTATAAAACTACAGGCAAGTTTAAAATTAAATTAAATGCAACCTCCAATTATCCCGGATGTTTTGCTGATTCGGTAATACATAATGTGTATATATTAAAACAACCTCAAGCTGATTTTTCAATAAATAGTACCACTTCTTGTTTTAAAAATAACTCTGTAATTTTTACAGATAAATCTAAGTTTTATAACGGAAAATATAAACTCTATTGGAATTATAATTCTAATTTAGATTCGGCTTTTGCACCTACAGCAGTTCATTTTAACGATACCGGAATTCATACTGTCCGGCTTATAGCCAAAGATTCCATGAATTGTATGGATACCATTTCAAAAACAGTGACTCTTAAACCTGAACCGTTTATAAAAATGGTTATTAATGATTCTGTTCAGTGTTTTGGAATCAATAATTTCAGTGTTCAAAGCTTAACCACAGAAAAATTAAATAACCGAATCTGGACTTTAAATAATGTATTGATTAGTGGCAGCGAAATTCAAAAAAATATTATCAATTTATCGCCCGATGGTTTTTATAAAGTAACCGTGGCCGAAGAAACTACCTTTGGTTGCAAAGACAGTTTGAGCAAGATTATTGAAGTATTGCCTGCCATAAAAGCCGAATTTAGTATTAATAAAGATACCCAATGTTATAGCACCCAAAGCTTTAATTTTACTAATAAATCCAATGTGGGAAAAGACATTTTAAAAGCTTTAAAATTTGAAGAAAACGTCACATCAATAGGAGTTACCAATTCTATTTCGAATTATAAATTTTTAAGTACCGGTAATAAAACTATTAAACTGAAAATAGTAACAGAGCAAGGCTGTAAAGACAGTATTAAAAAAATGGTATTTGTAGCTACCAATCCTTTGGCCACATTTATAAGTGATTCCGTTTGCCTTGGTCAATCTGTAACTTTAAAAGCCATCCAAACTGTGGGTGCCCCTCTATTTCAATGGGCTTGGAATATGGGTGATGGAAGCCGCTTTGATCCTATTTTAGTCAATTATACCACACATACCTATCAAGCTATCGGAACCTATTATCCTGAAGTTTCGTTTAGTGATAAATTGGGATGTTATGGCTTATTTAAAGGCGCTCCTGTTGTAATTTATCCAATACCCAATCCTGATTTTAATATCAATATTTTGGCAAGCGATGACCAGTATTCTTTTGTTAAACTAATTCCTAACACGCTTGGTTATGCCTCTTATTTATGGACATTCCCTGATAAAACCACCAATACCATTGATACGCCAACAGTTAAATTTTCCAAATTTTTTAAAGACAGGATTAGTCTAAAAGTAGTAAGTGCATTTGGATGTTGGGATACGGCTTCGCGTTATTTTTATATTTTCCCGTCACTTACCAATCTGTATCATGAAAATGCTTTTACTCCCAATGGCGATTTATTAAATGATGCTTTTAGGCCCTATAATATTGATGGAGCCAAAGAATATGAATTGCGCATTTTTGACCGCTGGGGTGAATTATTATTTAAAACCAACGATCCAAAGGCCGGCTGGAACGGAACCTTTAAAAACGAGTTGGTTCAAGCAGGAGTCTATATTTTTGAAGTGCAATTTATGTATGCCGATAGAAACCGATACACAACCAAAGGATCGGTAACTGTGGTGAGGTAATCCAAATCTTTTACTCAATTATACATTGACGTTGGCTTTAGCCAACGGAAAGAAAAAATCCTAATTCCCATAACTAATTCTGATTTATACACATTCTAATTTGCCATAATAAAAACGCTTTTTGTCTATTAGATTTGCCGCTTGTATTTTACTAACTTAATTTCGCAAACAATTTAAAAAAATGATATCCTTCGAGCCCACCGAAAACCAAACTTTAATAAGAAATACAGTAAGAGATTTTGCTGAAAAAAATATTCGTCCTTACCTTATGGAATGGGATGAAAGCCAAACTTTGCCATTGGAATTATTTAAAAAAATGGGGGAGTTGGGTATCATGGGAGTATTAGTACCTCATGAATATGGAGGAGCAGGATTGGGATATTACGAATACATTGTAGCCATTGAAGAACTGGCAAAAGTTTGTGGCTCGATCGGGCTGGGAATGGCAGCTCACAATTCATTGTGCACCGGTCATATTATGTATTTTGGTAATGAAGAGCAAAAAATGAAATGGTTGCCAAAGTTAGCCAGTGGCGAGTGGTTAGGAGCATGGGGACTAACCGAAGCCAATACCGGTAGCGATGCGTTAAGAATGGAATGTATAGCTAAAAAAGATGGTGACGACTGGATAATCAATGGTTCAAAAAACTGGATTACTCACGGTATTTCTAGCAATGTGGCGGTAGTTTTAGCCCGCACCGGCGATGCATTGGATTCAAAAGGTATAACAGCCTTTGTTGTGGAACGTGGTACCCCGGGTTTCAGAGGTGGAAAAAAAGAAAATAAATTAGGAATGCGTGCCAGTGAAACGGCCGAAATGATATTTGAAGATTGCCGTGTATCTGATAAAAATGTTCTGGGTAATGTAGGCGAAGGATTTGTACAAGCCATGAAAGTATTAGATGGTGGAAGGATTTCAATTGCTTCATTGGCTTTGGGCATAGCCAAAGGGGCTTATGAAGCGGCTGTAAAGTATTCAAAAGAAAGGCATCAGTTTGGCCAACCTATCAGTAATTTTCAAGGTATAAGTTTTAAATTGGCCGATATGGCTACAAAAATTGAAGCTTCAGAATTATTGATTTATCAGGCGGCTTATCTTAAAAATAATCATAAACCTATGACTAAGGAATCGGCCATGGCTAAGTATTATGCTTCAGAAGCTTCTGTTTATTGCGCTACCGAAGCTGTTCAAATATTTGGAGGTTATGGGTATACCAAAGACTTTCCGGTAGAAAAATATTACAGGGACAGTAAACTTTGCACCATTGGCGAAGGAACCAGCGAAATTCAAAAGCTGGTAATTGCTCGTTCGGTTTTGCAATAGAATTTTGAAGTTTTGTGTTTTTGTACCTTTGTGGCAAAAAAAACTAAAAATCCTTCGGTTCTACTAAAATTCCAGTTTCTCGTTCCACAATTACTGCTCCGGGAAGAAATCCTTTAGGTTTTCTAACATATTTGCGAAGCGTATAAATAACTTGCGCCAAAGAATTACTTTTATTCTTGGAATACCAGGCTGCCAATGAAGCTACTTGTTCAATAACATTAGCAGGAATGGTTTTGGAAGCATGATTCTTAATAATGACATGTGAGCCGCTAACATCTTTGGCATGAAACCACGAGTCGTTTTTATTAGCATATTTCGAAAGCAATTCATCATTGGCTTTTGCATTTTTACCAACCAATACTTCAAATCCTCCAATAGTATAAAGCCTGTAGGGGAGTGGGCTTTGCGATTTATTGCCGCTGGCTTTATCCAACGGAATATTAAGTGACTTATCAAAAAGTTTTAAATTTTTGTTAGTATCGGCAGCTTTCAGTTTTTCGAGGTTTTGTTTTAAAGTATCTAATTGCTGTGTTACATCCAATAATGACTTGTGCTTGAATTCCAATTCCTTCACTTCATTTTTTGCTTTTTGATAGAATAAAGAAGCATTTTGCTGAGGTGATAAATCTGTTTTTATTTTAATAGTAGTTTTAGCATTGTTATAAAAATCAAAAACTTCCACTTTTGATGTTCCGGCATGAATGCTATGTAAATTAGCCATAATCAAATCGCCTAATTGATTATAAGAGCGTTTTTGTTTAATGATTACTATGCTTTTATTTAAATCATTCAAATGCTTTTGTTTTTGATTTATCTGTTTTTTAAGATTAGAAATTTGGGTTTGTTTTTTAATTTTAAAAGATTCGGAAGCAATATAAAGCCTTGAAAAATCATTTAGAGCATCGATTATTTGGCCATAAGTTTCTATACTATTCGAACTTGGAAAAGCAGATAATTCAAATTTATCATCTTTAGTTTTTATAACACATACTTCCTTCTCTAAATATTGAGTGATGAATTTTTTGTAGACACTTTCCTCATCATTCGACTGAAAATATCCAAGGTCTTCCAAGAAAAACATAGCATCGGTTCCAAACCAATTGTGAGCCTTTAAAAACTCATTGCCGTTATTAAACGTGTGTTTTAAATATGTTTCATTGTTAACGTAGGAGGAAAGCAAATTGGATAAATCTTTTTGGTGATTTAAGTTGAAGATACTAACCGGTTGAACTTTTTCATCAAACAAAATAATGTTAGAAAATTTGCCAAATAATTTAAAAACCAATCGTTGGTTATTGGCAAATTCAATTTCAAAACTGCGGCTACCAGGATGCGTATTTGCCTTAATAATTTTTTGTGAATGAAGGCTGGTAAATTGAGCCATTCGGTTTTTTAAAGGAAAATTTTCGATACCCGGAAACTGAAAAAAAGCCTGACCTTGAAAAAACTGAATTTTGAAACCTTTTTTTTCACTAAAGGCAAAAAAAATGTCGCTTTTGGAGGTGCTGAAAATATCTTTAAGAGTGCTTTGAGCCAGCCATTTATTTAGCTCAGTAGCTAATCGTTCAATTGAAAAAGCATCAGGAAACATGATTTAAAACTCACCATAAACATCGGTAAGTAGTTCGCAGCCTGAAGGTGTAATTACAATGGTATGTTCAAATTGAGCTGACAGATTTCCGTCAATGGTTCGAGCTGTCCAGCCATCATTTTTATCAATTTTAGTTCTGGCTTTACCTGCGTTTATCATCGGTTCTATTGTGAAAACCATTCCTTCTCGCATTCGTTTTCCACTGTTTTTATCAGCTACATGGCTCACTTCCGGTTCTTCGTGAAAAGCAATACCTACACCGTGACCACAAAATTCGTAAACTACGCTATAGCCCTTACTTACAGCATACCTATTTATTTCATAACCAATATTCCCAAAGCGATTGCCGGGGTAACATTCTTTAATTCCAATTTTAAGACATTCTTTGGTTACATCAATCAATTTTTGGGCTTCTTCGTTAATGGTTCCAACCGTATACATTCTGCAAGTATCTCCGTAATATCCATTTAAAATTGTAGTTACATCTACGTTTACAATATCACCATCCTTTAAAATATAGGGTCCAGGAATGCCGTGACAAACCACATCATTAACCGAAACGCAAACCGATTTTGGAAATTTATTGTAATTCAAAGGGGCAGGTTTGGCATTATTTTTTAGAATAAACTCATGTGCTTTTTCATTTATAAAATCTGTGGTATTACCCGCAACCACAAATTGTTCTAAGTATTTTAATGTTTTAGCAGCCAGGTGACTGCTTTTGCGAATTCCCTCAATTTGTTCCTTACTTTTTATACGAATGCTCATATATTATTATAGCAATAATTTTTGTGCAAAAATACAATATTATGAGAAATGGAATTTGGTGATATTCAATAACTATTTATGCTAATTCATACGATTCAGCCTTACAGTTTTAACTTTATCAGCATATTCAATTCGAACAAAGTAAATACCGGAAGAATAATTTGATAGGTCTAACGGCAATTCATCAAGTTGATTAAAATCTGCTTTTTCTCCTGAGAATAAGGTTTCACCAGTAATGCTTATTATTTTTACTTTTAGTAAGCCTTTATAATCGGTATTTATAGTAATAGTGGCTTTGTTATTAGTAGGGTTTGGATAGAGTTTAACCTCGTCATTCATTCTATTTTCTGAATTCTCGGAGGTATTATTGAAATAACTTACTTTATTCATTGCACCGCATGAATTAAATGCTGTGTTCCAGTTGAAATCGGTATAATCTGCATATTGATTTTTAGCAATAATTAATCCTTTCATTGTAATCCGGGATCCATTATTGCCCAATGTTTCTAGCTTATCTTTTGTATAAATTGAGGCAGTTATATTGGTTCCTTTTTTAATTTGAATTGCGGTAGGAGTGTAGAAAACAACTGATTTATTATCAAAATTAATAATATTGTTATCCGCTATTACGGTAGTATTGCAAAGGATAATTTTAGTGCAAGTACTAAAAATTAAAGTAACATTAGTTGATGTAGTTATACTATTGGCATAAATAACGGGGCGAGTAAAGGTAACTTTTGAACCACTTCCAATTACTATAGTTCCATATATGGAGTCGGTAAGGGTCACTCTGGCATTAGATTTTACGGTTACATTATTAGTGCTTGAACAATAAGGGTTGGAAATAAACTTTGGTAAATTAACTTGAACAGCATTACCAGAGTATACTTTTGTTATTTTACCACCTGTGGCTACAACAACAGTTTTAGCCTTTGCAAAAGTACCTGAAGTGGAAATAAGGGAGTAGGTATTTGCTTCTACTTTCCCGCTAGTACCAGTAGAACCAACACTTCCTGATTTAACAGAAGAAGAGTTTCTTAAAATAGCTTCACCACTCACCAAAATAGAATAAGAAGACACTAATGAGGCAGCATCATAATTAACAGTAGTACTAGCCGATGCGGTGCACCCATTGGTATAAGTAACGGTTATCGAATAATTACCGGAAGCATTCACGTTTATTGAAGAAGTGGTGGCTGAATTATTCCATTTATAATTTACACTTCCCGAAACATTGGCTTTTAAAACCAGATACCCACCTTGATAAAAATCAGGTGAATTGGATTGAGAGATAGAAACGGAAGGAATGGTTCCTGAAATAGTTACGATAGCTGTTGCTGTGCTTATATTTCCATTCACATCAATAACCTTTAATGTTACTGTATTATCACCAATATTACTGCAATTGAATGAGGAAGGACTAACACTTATAGAAGCAATTCCGCAATTATCAAGACTTCCGTTATTAATTTCACTGGCAGTAATAGAAGCTGTTCCAGCAGAAAGACTTTTGGTAATATTTTGAGTAATGACTGTAGGAGCAATAGCATCTAAAACAGCAACCGTTGCTACTGCTGAACGTAATTTTTATTGACATCGGTAACTTTAAGACTAACTGAATTATTACCTACGGAGGTGTAATTAAAGGTGGTTTTATTTAAACAATAACTAGAGATACTGCAACAACTGCTGTAAGAACCATTATCAATTTGTGAAGGTGTGAGACTGGCATTACCTGTTGTATCTAAATAAATAGTTGCATTTTTAGTAACCACAGTAATATTGGCACTTGAGGTTATACCGGTAATAAATGCAGAAGTTCCTTGGCTTAAATTATAATAAGACCCACTTGCCGAAGTAGTTAATTTTAAGGTTTTAACAAAATAGTAATTGGTATCATTAGCCCCTTTATCTATAAAAGAAGTATCGGTAATGGGTGTTGAATTGATTAAAGAGTAATTGCCATAAGGTTTATTAGAACGGTAAATATAATAGCCTGAAATACCTGATTCGGCAGATGCTGTCCAAGAAAGACTAACAGCTGTATTATTATTTTTAGCTGAAACATTAAAATTGGTAGGAGGAGCAATAATGTGCAAACGCAAAGTTGGATCCCCCATAAGACCTATTGGAACAGTATTTTTATATAAATTATCTTTATAAGTTCCTGTATTATTTTGTGTTTTCAATGCACAATAACCTATAGGTTCTCCAAGTGCCATGGCGTGATTTGCCCAATATGGTCGTCCGCTCCAAGCAACTGTAAGTCCGTTTTTATTTGATGCCAATGGGGCACGAAGTAAATTATTGGCATTATCCCAATCACCAAAGTAGCTTCCAAAAAGCATATTAAAAATTGCTCCATTGCTATTTACGAATGAATCCGTGGTTCCAATACCATTGCAACTTTGATACGTCCCATCACCGGCACCATAAGCAAAAAGTACATTTTCTTTACGACAGGTGGTAAGGTAATCTTGGTCAGAAACATTCTTTGGGCCAAACATGACTGAAAAATCTCTCCATCCGGTGCTTCCAAATGATCCGAGGGTGTATGAAAAATTATCGTCTACTATACCTTTTTCAACAGTTTTGGTAATTTTATATCTAAAATCATGGGCTTTTTTAATGTATTGTTTGGTAAGTTGGGTTTCAGTTTTCGAGAATTTTGACATATTGGATAAATCAATACG
This sequence comes from Chitinophaga pinensis, assembly GCA_945907065.1. GTDB lineage: Bacteria > Bacteroidota > Bacteroidia > NS11-12g > UBA9320 > JABWCE01. The sequence continues at coordinate 67,786 of CAMDSC010000008.1, read as the reverse complement.
CCCTGTTTGATATTTTACTATACCTGGCAATATACTATTGTCCCATTTACCATCATTTGGTAAATTTTGGTTTTCAGTACGGGTAATTCCTGATACCTTAGTAATGGCATCAGCCCACTGGTCATAATCAATAGTATAATAGGCATCAGTAGGCCAAACTCCAGAATGATCGCTATGACCATCAGGAGCAAAATTACCGGAATAAGGAACCGGAACGTGGCCCACTATTACCAATGATTTAATACCGCCAATTTGATTATTCATTGCTTTTATTGATCGTTTTACTTTTTGGATGGAATCGGTTTTTGATACAGTAATTGAAAAAACATTCCAACCATCGGCAGCCAAATCTCTATAATATGAGTATAATTCGGTGGTTATAGAGTCGGCTATTAATTTTTCAACCACTACCAACACATTGCCTCTATTATGAATTGCGGGAATTTCAATACCACTCAGTATGTAGGTGAAGCCATTGGATAAATCTGCTTTTACTTTTTCGATGTAATATTCATATTCTATTCCTACTTTTACGTATGTATCAGTCCACATGGTATCGGTGCCTGCAGCCACAGCTTTTGTGGTAGTACCCCAGGATGTTTCTGTTTTTGCTTTTCGGTATATTTTGTAATTGACCACATCCGTTAATAGGGGCCATTTTATCGTAATTGAAGGAGTTGTTTTGTTTACAACTACCCAAGCATGAACAGCAAAATCTTTGGATGTTTGAGCGGCTAATTCTAGAGTTAAGAATACAATAATTAAGCCTAATAATTTCATGATATCTTATAGTTAGTAGACTTCAATATTAATCATTAAAGATGTTAATAATAAATTTATCCACATAAAAAATATTTGTTCCGAAATGGCTTATTTCCTTATTTTTTAAAATCGTTAAATTTTACAACACAAGATTTATTGTTGTATAGCTGCTTAATTGACAGGTAGGCCGCCTTATTAGCAAAATGACATGATAATCAATACACTTTTTAATCTAATACAAATTAGTATTTATAAGTGGTAAAAATTAAGAGATAAAAGTATTTTAGATATTGGTTTTCAATATATTCTATTCTTTAATAAATTTTACGCTAATTGCACCGGCTTTAATATAATAGAAACCTGAAGAAAGGTCTGAAATATAAATAGTTTCAGATGTGAGATTATTATTGATAGTTGTTTCAATTGATTTAACCAATACGCCTTGAGAGTTGAAAATTTCTATTTTATTATTATTTGTATAGGATGAAAACTTTAATATAATAGCATCTTTTGACGGATTTGGATATACTTCTAAAGTTTGCTTTGCAATAGTATTGATTGACGCTGGATTACCAATAATATTAGTAACATTGGCCTCACTACCATGACTTAAATTTAAATATGAACCACTTGCAGAAGTTGTAAGTTTCACAGTTTTTACCAAATAGTAATTTGTACCTTGAAAAGGGGCATTATCTATATATGATGTTCCTGTGATTGGAATAGAGTTAATTGGATAATTATTACTTAATGGGTTTCCTGAGCGGTAAATATAATATCCTAAAACTCCAGGTTCTGTAGATGCTGTCCAACTTATATTAACTGATTTTTTTTCAGTTAGTGCTGTAGCATTAACGTTTGTTGGAGGTGCTACCATGTGCAAACGTAAAGTAGGATCTCCCATTAATCCAATGGAAACAATATTAGCAAAAACATTATAAGCGTATGTTCCAATATTATTTTGTGTAACCATTGCACAATAACCGATAGGTTCGCCAAGCGCCATTTGATGATTTTGAGAGTAAGGACGACCACTCCAGGCATTTGTCAATCCATTTTCTGGTGATGCCAAAGGGGCACGAAGGATATTATCAGCATTATCCCAATCTCCAAAATAACTTCCAAAAAGCATATTAAAAATAGCTCCTTTATTAGTTACAAAATCATCGGTAGTGCCAATACCATTGCAAGATTGATATGAGCCCGCACCCACTCCATAAGAAAAAAGGAGATTTTCATTTTTGCAAGTTGTTAAAAAATCGGCTTCAACTATATTCTTTGGACCAAACATAACTGAAAAATTTCGCCATGCAGAACTTGCAAAATAACCATAGGAAGGGCCACTAAAGTTTTCATCAATTACACCTTTTTCAACTGTTTGAGTAATTTTATATCGGAAGTCGTGGGCTTTTTTAATGTATTGTTTGGTAAGTTCGGCTTCTGTTTTTACAAATTTTGACATATTGGAAAGGTCGATTCTGCCATTATAATATTTAACAACACCAGGTAATTGAGTTTCATCCCATTTGTTATCATTAGGCAAATTTTTATTTTCAGCCCTTGAAGCTCCGTTATTTGTTCCTGCATCATTCCATGAGTCATAATCAATAGCATAATAGGAATCTGTGGGCCATGCTCCATTATGATCAGGAACATGACCATCAGGGGCTGAACTGTAATTTCCTTGACCAAAATCACCAGAATATGGAACCGGAACATGCCCTATAATAATTAATGATTTAATTCCACCAGATTGAGTATTTATCTTTTGAATTTCCCGTCTTACTTTTTGGATAGAATCGGTTTTTAAAACCTGAATGGAATATACTTTCCAGCCATCGGCAGCAATATCTTTATAGTAACCATCCAATTCTGTAGCTATTGATGTTGCTAAACTTTTTTCAACTACTACCAAAGCATTTCCACGTGAATGAACTACAGGAATTTCAATTCCACTTAAGATATATGTAACCCCAATATCTTGAGTGCCTACAACTTTTAAAATATTATATTCATAAACGTTTCCAACTTTTACATCTGTATCTATCCAAAATGTATCGGTTCCACTAACAGTTCCTTTTATTGTACCCCAAGAGGTTTCATCCTTTGTTTTTCTATAAATGCTATACTTGGTAATACCAGAAATGTAGGGCCATTTGATTTTTATAGAAGGGGTAGTTTTATTAACTTCAACCGAAGCCTGAACACTTGCATCTTTAGAGGAAGCAGCTTGCGCTCTGAGTTCATAACCAAAAGCACATAAAATTAATAGTAGAATAGTAGATGTTAGTTTCATATTTAATTATTTAATAATATTTACAGAAGTAAAATTAAAGGATGAACCATTGTTAATTAAAATCGTATATTTTCCTGAAACAAATTTTGAGGTATTTAAAACGACAGATTCTGTTTCATTGGTTTTATATTCCAAGTTTTCAATTTGTTTACCGTTCATATCAAACATAAAAAGTTTAAACGAAGTTTTTATTAAGTTTGGAATATTGAGAGTAACAGCATTATTGGCAGGATTAGGATAAACCAATAAGTTTTGAGTGGTAATTGAACTTATGGAGGTCTTTACAGTGGTTTTATAATTATCTCTATATCTTATGGTTGTTGGTGTAAATGTTCCTCCAATTTCAGTTCCACTTACTTCCAACACTGGTATTTTCTCAGTTGTACTTAGCCATTTGTATTCAACTCTGTTATTTGGAAATGCAAAATTTATTGGAGTTTGACCTGAGATAGCAATAGCCAATGAATCCGATTCAGTAATAACCGATTTAATTCTGATGCAGGCAATATTAGATTTAAAAGGAGTAGAAATAGTACCCCAGCCATCTACAGTATTTACCCGATTTCCATCCTGAAAATAATTTCCAATATTAACAATAGCAAGTGTCAAAGGCACTTTTAATGCAAAAGTGGCGCTGTCTTTATCTTTATAATTTAATGGAAACTGATAAATTTCATCGGTATTGGTGTGCTTTCCAGCTTGCGGCAGGGGTAATGCGCCTAATTGAAAACCAATTCCTACTGCTTCCCATTTTGCTGTTGATTTTTTAAAGAATGTATAAACATTTTTAAAACTTGCTTGCCCTGAACCCAATGAATCTGCCACCTTTAATCCAAGGGCCCCAAGACCAAAATTAAAAATGTAGGGTGTTGATGTTGAATTTTTATAATCATAGATAGCCTGTGATGATAATTTTAGGTTTAAAAAATCCCAAGCTTTATTTGCTCCCGTGGCTTTAAAATCAACACCTGCAGCAGTTTGAACAATACTGTATCTTATGGTATCACCTGCCGAAGGCATATTGGAACTGGTTATGGATATTTGACTAAATGAAGAAAAGGATGTCAAAATTATTGAGGCTAATAAGATACTTTTGCGTAAAGAATGATTCATAATTATGTTTAAAATATTTCTCGAAAGTATAAAATTAAATTGTAAAATTATAGTTCTATCTGCTTTTGCTTTCTACACGCCAGTTGTATTTGCTCAAAATATTGATAGCACGGATGTTGAAAATTACAATATATCCATTGATCTTACAAAATTTAAAACCCAAAAACTATCAGGAATTACTGAAATAAAATGCAAACCATTAAACGGAATTAAGACTAAATCCATTACTTTTATGTTGTTAAAACTAAAAGTAGATAGTGTGTTTTATAGAGCATATGACAGTCTTACTTTTTTTAAAGTTAATTACACCTATAATGATACATTTCTTAAAATACAAAAAGGTTTAACAAAACCAATTGTTATTAAAGTTTACTATCAGGGCACACCGGTAAAAGATGCTCAATGGGGTGGATTTTATTTCAATGGCGAATATGCCTATAATATGGGAGTTGGGTTTGTTTCCAATCCACATTCATTTGGTCGGGTTTGGTTTCCATGTATTGATAATTTTACGGATAAAGCACTTTATAGTTATTCAGTAAAAGTACCTAAAGGTTATGCTGCAGTTTGTGGTGGAAACTTTAAAGATACAAATCAAAATACAGACATTACTACCACTTGGAACTGGGAACATACCAATCCTATTCCTACTTATTTAGCCTCGGTGGCAATGGCTCCCTATAAATTATTATATGATAATTTTACTGGCATTAATAAAAATACGTCAATCATTTTAGCTGCTGAAACAAAAGATACTGCTAATCTTAAAAAATCATTTATTAGTCTTAAAAAAGCACTCACCGTATTTGAAAATTTTTATGGGCCTTATCGCTTTGAAAGGGTTGGTTATAGCCTTGTGCCATTTGATGCCGGTGCTATGGAGCATGCATGTAATATAGCATATCCGCGTTATGCAGCTGATGGAAAATTGACCAATGAAACATTGATGGCACATGAATTAAGTCATCATTGGTGGGGAAATAATATTACTTGCAAAACAGCGGGTGATATGTGGCTCAATGAAGGCTGGGCTAGTTATTCCGAAGCTTTGTTTACCGAATATGTTTACGGTAAAAAAGCATATCAAGATTATATCAACACTATTCATAAAGGAGTGCTTCAATTTGCACATTTGGCTGATGGAGCAGCTACGGCTGTAAATAATGTAAGTCATACGAATACCTATGGTCGGCATGTTTATAAAAAAGGAGCCGATATGGTGCATTGCATCCGAGGGGTGATGGGGGATGAGGCATTTAAAGAAAAATGCAAAAGTTTAATGGAAACCTATAAAATGGAAAACATTAACACATTGGATTTTAGTAATCATTTTGGTATTCCTAATGATTATGTAAAACAAATAATTGGTGATACAGGTTTTGCTCATTTCTCAATTTTTAATACCAATTCAGTTAAAGAAACAGATAGTTGGAAAACCTCTTTAAACTATAAACAAAAAAAGCGATTCGGCCATCATGTTTATTCAAACATACCTTATGAAGTGTCTGCATTTGATAAAAATTTTAAAAAGCATGTATTCAAATTTAATCTAGGCACACCAACTCTTTTAACTTTTAATACTAGTTTTAAACCTGAGCTTATTTGTTTTGATTATGACCAAAAATTTTCAGATGCTATTACGGATGATATTATTCTAACGGATTCAATAGGGACTTTTGATTTAACATATTGCATGATGAAATTAGATATTACTCAAAATACTGATACTTCTTTAATACGAATAGAACACAACTGGGTTTATCCTGATGGCTATTTTTTAAATATTCCAAATATTATTATTTCAAAAGAGCGGTATTGGAAAATAGATGGAATTATTGATGCATCATTTAAAGCATCTGCCACTATTAATTATGATGGACTTAAATCTTCAAATTTTACAAGTGGATGGTTGGATAATCAATTATTGGAAGGGCGATCAGAAGATAGTATTGTTTTGTTATACCGGCCCAATTCTGAAAGTTACTGGCAAATAGAAACCAATATGGTAAGAACCATTGGAGCCAAAAATGATAAACGAGGAAGTATTAAAATTAATGAACTTAAAAAGGGCGAATATACTTTTGGGGTAATGGGAAAAGAAATTATAAATAGTTTTTTTCTAGATGAAAAACAGGATTTAAATATATTTCCAAATCCTGCAGATAAAACACTTAAATTGGAATGGGCTATTTCAGTGGAGCCGCAAACCATTGAAATATACAATTCCTTAGGTCAAAATATTTTTTCCAAAAAGGTTAGAAAAAATTCTAAATCAGAAACTATTAATACTGAAGATTTCCCTATTGGCAACTATTTTGTGAGTATTTTAACCACCAATCTGACTAGGATTTCAAGTGAGTTTATAATTTCTCGTTAGCATGGTTTAAAACGTGGGGATAACCAAAGAAAAACATTTTTACCTTTGCAAAAGCTATCCAAAACCATATTGCAGTAATGAATAACTCCAACAAATCCTTATCAGAAGTATATGCAAGTGTAGATACAACTACCAAAAAAACCTTTTGGAAAAAGTTATTTGCATTTGCCGGCCCCGCATACTTGATAAGTGTTGGATATATGGATCCAGGCAATTGGGCTACTGATTTGGCCGGTGGAAGCCAGTTTGGTTACAGCTTACTTTGGGTTTTATTAATGAGTAATTTAATGGCTTTACTTCTTCAAAGTTTAAGTGCAAGATTAGGATTGGTAAGAGGATTGGATTTGGCTCAAGCCTCGCGGGCTACTTATCATCCTGTTATTAATTATTTCAACTGGATATTGGCCGAAATTGCCATCGCAGCTTGCGACTTGGCTGAAGTTGTAGGAATGGCAATTGGTTTACAATTATTATTTGACTTACCTTTATTGGTGGGGGTTTCAATAACCGTAGCCGATACCTTAATTATACTCTTCCTGCAAAAAAATGGTATCCGAAAAATGGAAGCCTTTATCATTGCTTTAATAACTGTGATTGGATTAGCTTTTATTGCTGAAATGATTTTTGCCAAACCAAATGGAGGCGATTTAATCAAAGGGTTTATTCCATCTATTCCTAATTACGAAGCCTTATATATTGCAATTGGAATAATAGGAGCAACAGTTATGCCTCATAATTTGTACCTGCATTCATCGCTGGTGCAAACCCGAAAGATTGATACCTCCTCCAAAGGAATAAAAGAAGCTATAAAATTCAATTTTATTGATACTTCTATTGCCTTAAACCTAGCTTTGTTTGTAAACGGAGCCATTCTTATTTTGGCTGCATCTGCTTTTTATACAACCGGCCATAGTGAGGTTTCCGAAATTCAAGATGCTCACTCGTTACTGAACAATGTGCTTGGAAACCGATTTGCACCTATTCTTTTTGCTGTTGCCTTAATTGCTGCAGGACAAAGTTCTACACTTACCGGAACGTTATCGGGCCAAATAGTGATGGAAGGCTATTTAAATCTTAGAATTCAGCCATGGCTTAGGCGTTTAATAACACGGCTAGTAGCTATTCTTCCTGCTTTTTTAACTATATTTTATTTTGGAGAAGGAGCTACCGGACAATTGCTCATTCTCAGTCAGGTTATTTTAAGTATGCAATTGGGATTTGCCGTAATTCCTCTCATTCATCTTACTAGCGATAAAAGTAAAATGGGAGAGTTTGCCAATAAAGTTTGGGTTAAAATTTTGGCTTGGCTGGTAGCTTTAATCATTGTTTCGCTCAATGCAAAATTGGTAATCAATACTATTGGTGGCTGGATTAGTGATTCACCCGATCCAACAATTTATTACTTTACAATAGTGCCCATAGCTGTTGGTGCAGGATTCTTGTTAATTTACATCACCTTGTTTCCTTTAGTTAAAAAAGCAAAAGACCGAAAAAAGAATGTGCCAGATGGCTTGCCTCAGGATTTGCAAATTATTGCTTCAAAATCGTATAACAGAATAGCCGTAACGGTTGACTTTAGTACCAGTGATACGGTAGCAATAAGCAACGCCATAGCGCAAGGTGGCAAAACGGCTGATTATATTTTAATTCATATTGTAGAAACTGCCGGAGCCCGAATGATGGGCAATGAAATTGATGATTTGGAAACCGAATCGGATAAAAAAAGCTTGGAAAAATACAAACTAGAGCTGGAATCCCAAGGCTATATTATTTCAATCCGTTTGGGATTTGGTAACCCAAAGCGGAGTATACCTGAAATAGTGAACATTGAAAATTGCGACCTTTTGGTAATGGGAGCCCACGGCCATCATGCCCTTATGGATTTAATTTTTGGGACAACCCTAGATTCAGTAAGGCATAAGGTTAAAATTCCTGTGTTGATTGTTTAATTTTTATACCTATTTAGGATTATCGACTAAGGAGTCAAATAGTAAGGAGGTGTTTGGAGATATGAATTTTAATCTTCCGGTTTAAAATGTTGGGGTCATAAAGGTAGATGTGGATATACCACCGGCAATAAATTTTACTTTAGGAACGAGATTTTTGTTCTAAATATAATTAATTCTTACTCCTCTTCCTTTTTATTCAAAATCGTCAAAATCGAATCCACGCTTTGTCCGGTTTGTTTAATCAGGAATTCGTTTTCAGTAGGATTTTTTAAAAGTAAGGTTTCTTGTCTTCGTTTTTGAAGGTAAAATAATAAGCGCTCGTTTCGCAATTCAGCGTTTGTGTTTAGCTCCAGTTGTTGAGTTTTATTAATTTCGGTAATGGCCGTATCCCAAAGTTTTAATGCATCATCATTGTTAAAGTTAGGTTTGGCTTCCAAGGCCATAGCACTCTTTTCAGTGGCGCTGATCTTGTCCAATATTTTTTCGTAGGCTGTAAACGGGTCAGGAAGTTTTTGGTTAATAACAAAACTCGAAGCTATAATTAAAACAGCAGGAAGCACAAACGAAAAAATATTGATAAACTTGCTCAACGGATATTTATAATGCCATGCGTATAAATAACCGCAAATTAATCCCGCTATTAATCCTCCAATATGACCCGCATTATCAATCATGGCCGAAGTACCTATCAATAAATTAAGAAGTATCATTGGTACAATACTTTGCAGCATAGATTTACGAAACCCTTTTTCTAAAATATTGGTGGTGAGCAACGCCAAAAACAAACCAAACATTCCAAAAATTGCCCCTGAAGCTCCGGCGCTAGGAGTGGCATAATGAAACACAATACTGTTTAAACTTCCTGCCAATCCTGCAATGGTATAGGCAAAAGCAAATCGCCAACTGCCAATCATCCGTTCCAAAAACACACCGATATTATAAAGGGCCCACATGTTGAACAAAATATGAATGATGCCAATATGAATAAAGCAACAGGTGATGAGTCGCCACCATTCGCCTTGCAAAACCGATGACCTAAAATTGGCCCCCCATTTCATAATATCAGCTGTATCGGGTGACATAAAACTAACACCAGTAATCACCATTGCCACAAAAACCAAAACATTTAAAAGTATAATGGCCGGTGTAACCCTAAAATTTTTACTAAAACTAAATACAGTGCTCGCAATTGAATTATCAGAATTTTTAGTAGCTACTTCTTCTGAATCCTGCAAAGGATTATCCATAAAATAATGGTGCTTTAGGTTTCTAACTTTATTATCAAAAGAGGGAGAAGCAACAAATTTATTAAGGTTTTCAGCAAATGAATCTACAATAAACTGATTGGCTTGTTCCGCTAAATCAGAGTCACACGTAATGGTAACTTCGTTTTTTAATACCGATATTGTTAATTGTGCCTTTTGATTAATATCCGTTTCTTTTTCAGCAGTAAGAAACTCAGAATTATAATTTTTTATAATCCAGTTTTCCTTTTGCAAAATAGCCAGAGAAGCGGCTATCAGCTCAGGCGAATCAATGTTTTCAAAATCGGCTTGGATAGAGTAGGAGGGCATTCGTTAATTAATTTAAAAATTGGTCAATTTGAAAATTTGAAAATGATTTGTAATTCTGAGGTACAAGGAATCTAAAAGGGTATATTAAAGAGGCTTCCTTCGTCAGCATGACAAAAAAGTACTTTTAATCTTCTAGTTTAGCTGAAAGGCCTCTATCTAACAAGGCTTCACAAATAGGTTTTAATTCGTTGTATGAACCGCTTTTTACCTGGCACTTGCCTTTGTAATGCACCAATAAGGCACATTGTTCAGCCTGTTCCAGTGTGTGGTCGCAAAGATCTACAAGACTATCTATCACCCAATCAAAGGTATTTATATCGTCGTTATATAAAATGATATTATAAGTACCAATTAGGTCTTCCAACGAAATAACTTCTTCTTCTAATTCGGTTTTGCTATTACTAAAACTCATTTAGGCTTTTTTTTTAAACAAATTGGCTTTATTCTCTTCACCAAACCACAATTTCTTAATGTTTTTTTGGTGAGTCAAAATTACAATTATAATAGCTACAATCCCAAAAGCAATCAACAAAGGCTCATCCCGTTTAAAAATAAAAATAGCAAACACAGGAAATGCAACCGTGGCTAATATTGAACTTAAAGAAACGTATCGGGTAGAAATTAAAACAATCAAAAATAAGGCAATACAGGCTAAAGCTAAGGCATAATCAATTCCTATGGCCATACCCAAAAGTGTAGCAATGCCTTTTCCTCCTTTAAAATTTTCATATACGGGAAACAAATGCCCTAAAACGGCACAAAGTCCAAAAAGTAATTGAATATTGATGTACCTATCGGTACCATGAACAATACTGCCTAAAAACAAAACCAAACTGGCAGCAGTTACACCTTTTAATACATCCAGAAATAAAACAATAAGTCCGGTTTTACTACCCAAAACCCGAAAGGTATTGGTAGCTCCTGCGTTTCCTGAACCGTGTTCGCGAATATCAAGTCCGTGAAAAGCACCGCTTATCCATAAAGAACTAGGCAATGAACCTAATAAATAAGAAAGAATACTAAAAGTGATAATTATAAGGGTCTCCATCAATTATTGAGCGTGCAATTTTACACTATTTTTATGTAAAATTAATAATAAGGTAACTTTGGAAGGTGTTCAAAATTTTGAACCCTTACCAAAACTACTTGGCATCGAGAATAACCGGTGATTTTCCATCACCCATTATAATCATTTTAGCATTTGGGGATGTAGCCATTTCTTTATAAGCTTTTATCATTTCATACTTAATCTGATTATCAGTAAGACTTGTGCTTATGATTCGCTGATAATCAGCTATACCTAGAGCTTCTACTCTTTTACGCTCAGCTTCCTGTTTTTCTTTTTGCAATACAAACTGCATTTTTTGGGCATCTTGTTCGGCGTTTATTTTTGATTCAATAGTGGTTTTTACCGATTGGGGAAGAGTAATATTTCTAACTAAAAGTTGTTCTAACAATAATCCTCTTTTTTTAAAATCACTTTCAATACTTTTAAAAATTCGTACCTGAAATTCATCCCGTTTTTTTGAATATAATGACACAGCATCATAATAAACAGCATTGTCTCTTATCTTAGTCCTTGTAATTGGTCTAACTACTCTATTGGTATAATCCGTTCCAAGTTTTCTAATAATATTTGGAGCCTCGGATGGTATTACACGGTACAAAACTGTAAGATCAATAATCACTTCCAATCCATCAGCGCTTAATACTCGTATGGCGTCGTCTCCTGCTTGGTCACCTTCATCATGAACGCCGCTCATGGTATAGTTTTGCGTTTTAATATCCAATTTTTGAAGTTCTAAAACGGGATTAATAAAATGCAAACCACTTTCAAGTACGTCGTTTTGTACTTTACCAAACAAAATTTTAACACCTACTTCGCCAGGATTAATTTGCTTAACACTTGAAGCAAACAAACCTGCTGCAATAAATACAACACCTGCAATTTGAATCCCTTTACCTATTTGAGGGTTAAGAATTAACTTGCCAAAAAAACTGTAAACAACGAGGGCAATTATGCCAAGGAAAATTAGGAACATAGTTTTTTTTTATTTACAATATTAATGGTAATGAAATAAGATAATCATTTATTTTCGACCGATAATGAGAATTTTAATTCAAAGAGTAAACGGAGCTTCGGTAGAAATTGATTTTAAAATCAAAGCTAATATTCACAAAGGGTTATTAATATTTGTAGGCATTGAGGAAACAGATACAAATGAAGATATAGAATGGTTGACCAATAAAATTGTAAACCTTAGAGTTTTTAATGATGAACAAGGAATTATGAACCTTTCAGTAAAAGATATTAATGGCGAAATCCTAGTTGTTAGCCAGTTTACACTTCATGCAAGCACAAAAAAAGGAAACCGTCCTTCCTATATTCAAGCTGCCCGGCCAGAAATTGCAATCCCTTTTTATGAAAAATTTGTGAAACAACTTGAACAACTTCTTAAAAAACCTATTGAAACAGGAACCTTTGGTGCTGATATGAAAATAGCTTTAGTAAATGATGGCCCTGTTACTATTTGGATGGACTCGAAAAATAAGTTATAAGTTAAAAACTAAAAGTTATAAGTTTTTTAACACTCTCTTATTTTTAGTTTTTAACTTTTAGTTGTTAACTTTAAACTAAAAATTACATTCCAGGAAAAATGGCTGCGCTAATTTTTGTCCAAGGCCATGGAATATTAACCAACAAAATTAATAACCCTACAGTAAACCAAATTAATGCTTTTCTATGTTTAGCCAAATCGGTTGCGGCTTTCTTGGAAGCTATTCTGCCATATTGAATAAGAGCTACGGCTATTATATTTCCTAATAAATGTTCCATTCCCCAATAACGAATTTCAGGGTCTTTCATATTTGTAGCCATGTCCGAAAACATAGTGTATTTGCCCAAATAGAAATAAAGTATAAATCCTAAAAGTAATTGAAGGTGGCAAAATAACACAAACCACATTCCTGCTTTATTGTCTTTTGATTCCCAAGTTCGTTTTCCGTTTACCCCTGTAAAAGCTAAATAAATAGCCAAAAATCCTGCTATCAGAAGGGCCCAGCGTAAAATGTTGTGAGAATAATGAAGTATTGTGTTTGAAATTTCCATGTTTATACTAATGGTTTCAAAAATAGGGTAGAATGATTAATTTTTAGTTATTATTCTTTTCGATAAAGTCGAGGGTCTTTAGCATCTTTAAAAAGATATTCATATCTGACCCAAAAGCCTTTTTGAAGCTTAAAAAAATCGTAAGTTCCATCGGGTAAATAATATTGAAACATTCCTTTTTGTAAAGGGTTAGGAGGAACCATATTTGAAAAAACTACACTATTTTCATCCTTTTCATAGCGTAAACTCATTACGGCTTCATCAGCAAAAGTAAATATCATTCGACTCTGAATATCGCCACCATTATCAAAAACCGGCGCTCCAAATTTTGGTTGTCCGGCATTATCAAACCATAAAACATCAATTAATTTCTTATTCAATTTTGCATCTTCACCATCCCATCCCAAAAGCATATATTGGGTTTTCTTTTTATGTTTAAACGTGTGAATTTGGTAGTACAAAGCTCCCATCCAATGGCGATTATCTAGAATTGCATAACTTGGATTTGTTACAAAATTACTGCTGTCGTATAACCCAAATATTTGAAAAGTATCTTTTACATTCATTTGAATTACTCCAAAATACAAGTATTTAGAACTGTCGAGTGGTAAATTCCATGTGAATATTCTAAATTTATTATCCTCCGGTTTTATTATAGAAACTGTTTTTAGAGTTGAAAACGGATAATTGAACGAATTATTAATTCTTAAAGCTTTTTTAAGAGTTTGAATAAAATAATAGGTGCTTGTAATTCGGGTAGCTTGATCTTCACCATTAATAATATTATTACTTAACCCTTCTAATTCATATTCATAATTGCGAATGGAGTCAAAATTTGTTGTGTCTTTTACAGCTTTTATTTTTGCAAATGAAGCGGTTACAGAGATTGAAAATAATAGGGATATAAATAACCTCATTTTGTTTTAAACGGTAATATTAATGTATTTAGTGTTCGATATTTAAGTCCATAAGATTAATTTCCATCGAATAACCATTCTATTTGGCTTGCCAAAATCCCAACTTAGTAAAAAAAAGAAATAAGACTTTATTTTTAGTTTTTAACTTTTAGCTTAATAAATATTCTCAATAACCATTGCACTTGCACCACCGCCACCATTGCATATTGCAGCTCCACCAAATTTACCCTTATTTTGTTTCAATACATTGATAAGTGTAACAATAACTCTTGCACCAGAACAACCCAATGGATGACCCAATGAAACTGCTCCGCCATTAACGTTCACTTTGACAGCATCCAAATTCATTAATTTATTATTGGCTAAACCTACAACAGCAAAGGCTTCATTTAGTTCAAAAAAATCAATTTCAGAAATATTTATACCGGCTCTTTCAGCCGCTTTAGGCAATGCCAACGAAGGAGTTGTTGTAAACAAAACAGGGGCTTGTGCTGCATCTGCAAATCCTGCTATTTTAGCAAGAGGAGTTAGGCCTAATTTTTCCATTTTGGCTTTGCTCATTAATATTAAAGCTGCTGCTCCGTCATTCATAGTACTTGCATTGGCTGCAGTTACCGTTCCGTCTTTTTTAAATACAGGATTAAGTCCTGGTATTTTATCAAACTTCACATTTTTATATTCTTCATCTTCAATAAATAAAAACGGGTCACCTTTGCGCTGAGGAATTTCAACAGGCACAACTTCTTCTTTAAAATTTCCTGATTCCCAAGCTTTAGCAGAACGCTTATATGATTCAATGGCAAATTCATCTTGCATTTCGCGAGTAAAACCATATTCTTCAGCACACAATTCTGCGCAACTTCCCATCATTTGTTGGTCGTAAACATTTGTCAAACCATCAAATTGCAGTCCGTCAATAACATTCACATTTCCGTATTTATAACCCCCACGTGACCCCATTAAATAATGAGGAACCATACTCATATTTTCCATACCACCCGCTATTACCACGTCGGCTTGTCCCAGCATAATGGCTTGTGCACCGTAAGCAATGGATTTCATACCACTGGCACACACTTTATTTATGGTAGTACAAATTACACTCTCCGGCAAACCCGCATAAATAGCAGCCTGGCGTGCAGGAGCCTGTCCAACACCAGCTTGTAATACACAGCCCATTACCACTTCATTTACTTCATTTGGGTTTAATCCAATTTTAGATAAAGCTCCTCTAATAGCTGCAGCACCCAATTTAGGAGCAGGAACGGAAGATAAACTTCCCATAAAACTTCCAATAGGAGTACGAACGGCTGATACAATATATACGTCTTGCATTTTTTTTTAAATTTTGACGCGAAGTTACGGGTAAGGAGGGAGGTATTCAAAAATTATTTAGGGATGTTTAGTTTAGTAAATTTGATTACTTCTTCAAATCATATTTTATTCCTAACGTAAACATTGGTGCAAAGCCGTTGGAACTAAATATCACCTTTTTAAAATTAGTATTTGACCCAAAAACATAATCTATATCTACTTTGGTTAGTTCACTCAACCCAGTAATAAAGGCTAAATTGGCTACCAACTTTATGTCTTTATTTATTTGGTAATACAGTTTTGTTCCGCCACCAATTAATATGGCACTTCCTGTTAATCCATAAGTTTTAATTTTGATATCAACGTTTTGTGAACCTTTAGTCGTTTCTATTTCCTTGCTGCGTTGCAAAATAACATTATACGGATTCTTAGCCCCAACTAATAATGAAATTCCAAATGTATTAGCCCATGAAAGTTTTGAGTTAATTTGTTTTGTTAAATGAATTACGTTCAAAAATAATCGGTTGCTTCGCATTACACTTAATAGTTCGCGGTTTGAAAAAATTAGGCCACTGTCACCTTTTACTTTAAAGTTTAATTTATAATTATTAGTAGCTAAACCCACTTCCCAAAAAACGTGTTTATTAATAAATGGTCGGCCATAGGCAATAAAAGCAGTAGCTCCCAAATCAAAATTTCTTTGAAATACGTTTTCGGGTTGTTTAATTTTAAACACATCGTATTTTGTTCCTAATCCAAATTCTAGGAATTGACCCTGAGCTTTTATATTTAAAAAAGCGATAAGCAAAAGGGCAAATATGCAAATGTGTTTCATTATAAACTTTGATTTTGAAAAAGTGAATATTGTAGTAATGATTTTACCTGAAATGAACGGCGGTGGTAAGGGGTAAGTCCATTTTTTTTTATAGCTTCAACATGTGCTTTGGTTCCATACCCTTTATTCCCGGCCCAATTATATTCTGGATACTCAGCATGAAGTTTTTGCATCCATTCATCTCTATAGGTTTTTGCCAAAATTGAAGCTGCGGCAATATTCATAAACCGGTTATCTCCTTTAACAAAAGTTCTGTGAGCAATAGTTGGATAAGGCAAAAAGTAATTACCATCTACCGCCAAATGTTCGGGTTTTATTGAAAGCCCCTTAACAGATAAATGCATGGCTTTTATTGAAGCTTTTAGAATATTGATGCTGTCAATAGTTTGTTCATCCACTGGATTTACCGAAAAACATAAAGCATTTTTTTCTATTTCACTTCGTAAAAGTTCCCTTTGTTTGTGGTTTAACATCTTTGAATCACGCAATAAATTATGGCTATAAGCAGGAGGTAAAATAACTGCCGCTGCAAACACCGGCCCTGCAAGACAGCCTCTACCGGCTTCATCCAGTCCGGCTTCTAAACAATCTTTTTTATAACAAGGCTCCAGCACAGGGTAAAAATAATGTTAATTTGCGGGTAAATAAACCAAATAAAAACGCGAGGCAAAAATTAATGTACAAATACAGAGATACATTTTACAAACGATACTTTAGCAGCCAAGTTGGTAAGGCTGATCCTGCTGCATTTAAGGCAGTTTTTGAAGAACAAAAATGGTTTTTTAGCCATGAAATAATTCCACATTTTCCAAAGGATAAAACCATTAAAATTTTAGATATTGGTTGCGGAAACGGCTCCTTACTGGCCGCTGCCAAAGAAAAAGGCTATACAAATGTTACAGGAATTGATATTAGCCCGGAACAAGTTGAGATAGCCAATAAATTGGGTGTAGCTGAGGTAAGACAAGGAAACCTGAATGATTTAATAAATGCAGGGAAGGAAACGTTTGACCTAGTAAGCGGGATGGATATTATTGAACATTTTTCGAAAGATGAACTGACTGATTTGGTTGTAAACCTTAAAAAAATATTAAATCCTGGAGGAATGCTGATTTTCCGTACTCCAAATATGGATGCCCCAATGACTTCTGTTTTTTCGTATGGCGACTTTACCCATGAATGCTTATTAAATAAAAGTTCTGCTTTGCAATTGATGAAATCATGCGGATATACCAATGCTGAAGTTTCAGCCAGTATGCTTAAAATTAAAAATCCTGCTAAAGAATTGGTAAGAAAATTTTTATGGTTTTTTGTGGTTTTAAAATTGAAAAGTCAATTATTTGCTTCAGGAAGAACATGGCATCAGCTAGTTTTTACTCCTAATATTGTTATTAAAGGGATTAACTAGTTTTCAACTTTTCCAAAGTTTGAAACTTTAGAAAGAAAAATGGTCACCCCACAAACCTAACCTCTTCCACATTTCCTTCTTCACATCTATATATTTTTCCAGGAAATTTATTGATAATACGGTAATCGTGTGTGGCTATAAGAATGGCTGTGCCTTTGTCGCATATATTTTTTAACAAAAGCATTATATCATCGGTTACGGTTGGGTCTAAGTTTCCTGTAGGTTCATCGGCTAATATAACTTCAGGCTTATTTAAAATAGCTCGGGCTATTACCAATCGCTGTTGTTCACCTCCCGACAATTCATACACCATTTTAAATCCTTTGCTGCCCATACCAACAAGAGTTAATACTTCATTAATTCTAGATTCAATTTCTGTTTTTTTTGTCCAGCCGGTTGATTTTAAAACAAATTGCAAATTTTGATAAACATTTCGGTCGCTTAGTAAATTGAAATCTTGAAAAACGATGCCTAATTTGCGGCGGAAATATGGAACATCTTTTCGTTTTAACTTTTTTAAATCATAACCAGCCACTTCGCCTTTTCCCTCCTTTAAAGGTAAATCAGAATATAATGTTTTTAATAAACTGCTTTTGCCACTTCCTGTTTTACCAACCAAATATACTAGTTCACCACTTGAAACATTAAGGTCAACACTCTGAAGAATCAGATTTTGGTTCTGAAAAATAATAGCATTATCTAATTCTATAACAGGTTTCGCGTCAAACATGAGTTCAAACCAACATATTTAAAATTATAAGTACAAACATTATTTTCTACAGACTGTATGCCTTTTGAAGCAATATTAAATCAGCAATAACTAAGGCTGACATTGCCTCCACAATAGGAACCGCGCGAGGAAGTACACACGGGTCATGGCGACCTTTTGCTTCTAAAGTAGTTTCATTGCCTGCAGTATCCACAGTTTGTTGAGACTTTAAAATAGTAGCTGTCGGCTTAAATGCTGTTTCAAAATAAATATCTTCACCGTTACTAATTCCACCTTGTATCCCCCCTGAATGATTGGTAGAAGTGCCTACTTTACCTTCTTTAGTTATAAAAGCATCATTCAATTCAGAACCTTTAAAATTTACAGAATTAAAACCTTCGCCAAACTGAATACCCTTAACAGCATTAATGCTCAGAATAGCTTGCGCTAATTTTGCATTCAGTTTATCAAAAACCGGTTCACCCAATCCAATTGGGCAATTTGCAACAACACATGCTATAATTCCACCTAAACTGTCCCCCTCATTTTTTGCTTTTAAAATTTCTTGCTCCATAAGTACAGCGGTTTCAGGGCTGGGACAACGAACCTTATTTTTTTCTATCTCATCAAAATTTAATTCAGCGTAAGGAATTGTTAAGGCTATTTGATGAATTTGCTTTACGTAAGCAGTTATTGAAATTGAGTATTTTTTTAATAATAGTTTGGCTACAGCACCAGCCGCTACCCAACCTGCGGTAACTCTTGCTGATGAACGGCCACCACCTCGGTAATCCCTTATTCCGTATTTCTTTTGATAGGTAAAATCGGCATGAGAAGGGCGGTAATTATCTTTAAGATGTTCGTAATCTGAAGGGTTAGAATCTTTATTTTTAATTAATAATGTTATAGGAGTTCCGGTTGATTTTCCTTCAAATACACCTGAAAGAATTTCTACAGTATCTGCTTCATTTCTTGAGGTTGTAATATTCGATTGTCCGGGGCGGCGTTTGTTTAATTCAACTTGGATAAAATCAATATCAATTTCCAACTGTGAAGGACACCCGTCAATAACCACACCAATAGCCAGGCCATGAGATTCACCAAACGAGGTAATTTTTAAAAGGGTTCCGAGAGTATTCATTCGTACCTTGCAAATATACTACGACTCCGTTAGTTTAAGATGTTCCCAAAAATCAGGATACGATTTATTTACAGCTTCTAAATTTTCCATCTGAATTGGTTTAATAAAAGCTAATGTTGCAAAAGCCATGGCTATTCTATGGTCGTAGTAATTTTCAAATAATGTATTTTCTTGCAATTCAAATTTTGAAGCATCTAAAAACCATTCTCCATTATCCTCAGTTAAATAAACATTACATTTTTTTAATTCGGTTTGCAGAGCTAAAGTTCTATCGCTTTCCTTAATTTTTAAAGATTCCAAACCTATAAATTTTGCTTTTTTCTTTGTTGCCGACAGCAGAACTATTATAGAAGGAGCCAGGTCGGGATAATTAGTGAAATCCCAGGTTGAATTGTTTGAAATTGGAGTTGACGATTTTTCTAATAAAAGTCCATCTGATACTTCTGTAAATTTCAACCCAAGCTTGGCAGCCCAAAGATATAAAATAGAATCTCCTTGCACGCTTTGCGTTTTTAAACGTTTAAATAATGTTTTGCCGTCATCACCTAAAGCAATAATTTGAAACCAAAATGTTACTGCAGACCAGTCAGGCTCTATTTCAATAGATGTTAATTGAGTTTTATTAATCCAAGGTTTAGTAATTATTTTATTATTGATAAATTGAATATCAAACCCCAAGTTTCGCATCAAGTTTACTGTCATTTCAATATAAGGTTTGGATGAAATTTGACCTTCTATTATTATTTCCAAACCATTCTCCAATTTAGGCCCAATCATTGCCAATGCTGAAATAAACTGGCTACTAGTGCTTCCATTTATTTTAACCAAACCACCTTTTGTCAATCCTCCAAAAATTTTAATAGGAGGAAAGCTTTTCTTATCCATATATTCAATTTCTGCACCTAAATATAATAATGAATTTACCAATTCCTTAATTGGTCGGCTTTGCATTCTTTGGCTTCCTGTAAGGGTTACCGTTTCGTTTTTTACTGAATAATAAGCTGTTAAAAAACGAAAAACAGTTCCTGCATTTTCGCAATCTAACACATTGCTTTTACTATTTAAAAGCTTTTGCATAAGAACACTGTCAGCTGAATTGGAAGGATTAGTTATTTCTAAATTTAAACCATAAAGGGCATTCAAAATCATGACCCGATTATGGATACTTTTTGAGGCCGGTAATTCTATTTCGATATTAAAATTTTTCGGGTTAAAGAAAAGATTCATATGAAATTAAGAATTATAAAATGAAAGACTTTCTACAACGTCTTTAAGGGTTATAGTATTGTCAAAACTGGCTTTACCTGTTTTATCTAAAAAGATACACTTAATTTTATGCGCATTATTCTTTTTATCTTTTAAAGCCAAATGAGCTATTTCATCTATATCCACCGCTAATAAAGGAATCCTTTCAAAAATACTGTCGATGGAGAAAATAATTTTTTGAGATTCAGCCAAATCTAAATTACCAACGGTATGACTTAAAAACGTTTCACAAATCATTCCAGCTAAAACAAAATGGCCATGAGGAAGGTTGGAATTAATAAAATGTGATTCCAGAGCGTGGCCAATGGTATGTCCGAAATTTAAAAGCTTTCGTTCGTCCGATTCTTTAAAATCTTTTGAAACAATTGCATTTTTAATCTCAATCGATTTTTCAATAAGTGAATTCCAATTAATAAATTCAGCCGTTTCAACTTTTAAATCAAGCGAAATAAGTTGTTCAAAGTATTTTTTATCTGCAATAAGTCCATGTTTAAGCATTTCGGAAAAGCCCGATTGTATTTGATAAAACGGTAAAGTCTTTAAAAATTCGGGCCTGATATAAATGGCTTCAGGCTCTGAAAATGTTCCAATATAATTTTTTAAGCCATTAAAATTTATACCTGTTTTTCCTCCATTAGCTGCATCTATCATTCCCATAAGGGTGGTAGGAATATGAATAAATTTGATGCCTCTATTATAAGTGGAAGCAGCCAATCCTCCAAGGTCGGTTATCACTCCGCCGCCAATATTAATGAGGACGGTATTGCGGTCAGCATTGGCTTCTAATAGTTTGTTCCAAATAAAATTTAAGGAAAATGCTGATTTATTAGTTTCACCTGCAGGTATCGATATTATTGGTGTTTCCGGATTTATATTTAATAATGGTAAACATAATTTTTCTGTGTTTTGGTCACAAAGAATTACTGAGTTTTGATATTTGTTCAAAATATCACTCAGCAATTTGGCGTCATTTATAAGTGCTGCTGGGTTCAAGTTTCAATAAAGAATACAAACTTACTTCAAATTATTAGTTTCTTTTTAGATATTTTCGCGAATATAATTAGTCTTTAAGGCCTTAATAGCTTTAAAAGTTAGATTTTTATTTTTATCACCCATTTACCTCAAAACAATAAAACGTATTACATAAAACAAAACAAAAAACAACAACCAATATGAAAAAATCAATCTTAACAATCTCAGCACTACTTTTATTAGTAGTTTCTTCATTTGCTCAATCTGCTTCAGCAGTATTAGACAAATGCCTTGGAGCGGTAGTAACCGTTGCCGTTTATCAAACTGAGCCTTATGGCAAAATGACTTTAGGAATGCGAGGAAGTGTTTCGGAAGATGCCTATAAGCAAGCTCTTGACCTTACTAATGCCAAAGGAAGTGGCTCAGGATTTATTATTAAAAAAAATGGTAAGTATTACGTAATTACTAATGCTCACGTGGTTGAATCTGCTTCAACCGAAAGTGGAAGTATTTATGTTTTTAGCATTAATCAAACAAAATATGAGTGTAAAGTATTAGGCGGTGATTCGTTTTATGACCTAGCTGTATTGGAATTTGTAACTACACCAGGTTCGGAAATTTCTGTGGTAGAATTTACTAAAACAGAGCCAATGGTAGGGGATAGAGTATTTGCCATTATAAAATCCATTGGGTAGTTATCCATATAGTGTAACAGATGGAATTATTAGTGCTAAAAACCGTGCAAGAGGTGGATTAACAGGTAAGTTCGGATTTTTACAACATACAGCTACCATTATTTGGGGAAACAGCGGTGGACCATTAATCAATGAAAAAGGTGAAGTAGTAGGTGTTAACTCTCAAATTGCTTTTGCAACTGCTCCTGATGGATCTCAAGTATTACAACAACAAATAAATTTTTCATTGGAACCAAAAATAACTGAACGGTTAATTAACGAAGTATTGAATAATAATGGTCGTGTTAAGCGTTCTTATATTGGTCTTGAAGTAGCTCAAGCCTACAAAGTAGATGGCGAAAACTATACACTTCAGGATGAGGCTGCAAAAATATATGGAGTAATACCTGGTAGCAATGCTTATAGTTATATGGGTAGTAAAATTGGCTATTTTATAACTAAGGTAAATGGTGTTGCAACTCGCAACGTGGAAGAAGTATTAGGTGAATTTGAAAAAATTGCTCCTAATGGTAAAGTTGGTCTTGAAATTAAATCTCCTTCTGGAGCTATTGAAAATATTAACTTTACTGCAGGCACATTAAGAAATATTGAATTAGAAGCAATTGCTGGTTATGTATTAACCCAAATACCAGGAGTTACCTTAAATACTTCTTATGGTCAAGTGGCATTTGATTACAATGAAGGAGGAAATCAGTATACAAAAAAAGAAGAAGAAAAAAAGTTTTATCAAAATAAACGAGGTGATGGAGCATACGAAAAAACTTACTACGTTTTATGCGGTGGTATTTATAATGAAAACAACCCAAATATGTGGAAAGTGTTAACCTTAACCCAATTGGGAGCAGCTATTAAATTGAGCAGTCTTAGTGGTGTGTTTGATTATTATTTATCAGATGCCAAAGATCCTTCAGCTCAAGCACAATTATATCGCCAATATCTTTCGGGTGAAAGCACAATTATTAAATCAACCATTTACTATTAGTAGATTTTAGGTATAAGACTTATATATTTAAAATATGAAAAAATATCTCATCCTAGTAGCCCTTTTCTTTGTAGGAATATTTGCGCAAGCTCAAAGTAAAATTGCCCTTATTGTAGCCATCGGTAATTATGAACCCAACGGCGGCTGGAGCAGTATCAGTTCTCAAAACGATGTGCCTCTTATTAAAGCTGCCCTTATTAAACAAGGATTTCTAGATAAGGATATTTTGGTTATAAGTGATGCAGCAGCCACTAAAGATGGAATTATGAACGCCATCAAAACCCATTTGATAGGAAAATCTACAAAAGATGGGATAGCTGTTTTTCATTACTCAGGCCATGGCCAGCAAATAATGGATGATAACGGTGATGAAATTGATGGCTATGATGAAGCCTTGGTTTCATACAATGCCAAAGTTAGATACCAACCTGGAGTTTACACTGGTCAAAATCATATTCGTGATGAAGAATTGGGAGCTCAGATGGATATATTAAGAACAAAATTAGGCAAAAAAGGAAACGTGATGGTGATATTGGATGCCTGCCATTCAGGAACAGGAACGAGAGGTGGAGGAAAACACCGAGGAACGGATAAACCTTTAGAGTCGGATGGTTACGCAGAAACTGTAAAAGATAAAAAAGCAGATAATAATGGTGTATCAGCAAATCCTCATTCTTCAGATAAAATGGCTTCAATGGTTGGTTTTTTTGGAGCAAGCCCACATGAATTAAATTATGAAACTGAAGATGAAAAAGGAAATGGGGTTGGTTCATTAAGTTATGCATTTAGTCGAGTATTTGCCAATGCCGATAAAAATTCAACCTACCGTGGTTTGTTTGATAAAATAAAAGTGGAAATGAGTGGCTTTGCCCCACGCCAAACTCCTCAAGCCGAAGGTGACTTAGATTATAGCATATTGGGTGGTAAGATTGCTGGCAAACTGGATTATTTTAAAGTAGAGAAATGGAATGGTGATAAGGAAGTAGTTATAAATGGTGGTGAACTATTAGGTTTATTTACAAATACTAAAGTTGCTTTTTATGCTATTGACACCAAAGATGTGAGTAAAGCCAAACCAAAGGCTACAGGTATAGTAACCTCTTCAACCTTTACAAATTCAGTAGTAACCTTAGATGCTCCGCTTGATAAAAATGCAGCGTTGGGTTCATGGATATTTGTAACTGAAAAAAACTATGGAAGTCTTGAAATAAAAGTAAAACTGGAAGTAAGTAACGAAGCATTAAAAAATGCCATATTAGCTGAATTTGCTAATTATCCGTTTATAAAAACTGTTAAAGATGGTGCTTCTGATATAATTGTAGACGAAGGAAACACCCATAGTCGTGGTAGCCAAATAAAACTTACTTCGGCCAATGATGCCATACTTTTGGAAGAAACAGTAAACAGTAACATTGCTTTAACTGCTGCATCAGTTGTTGAAAAAGTGAAAAGTTTTAGTCAGGCTTCCTATATTAGAGGATTGGATGTAACGGATGCCAAAATGGATGTAACCTTTGAGTTTATTCCGATTGAGGTAGTAACGGAAGGAGATAAGGTAAAAGAAAAATCACGTGGTGATATTAAATCTAAAATAGATGAAACCGGAGTAATGACTTTTAAAGCCGAAGAAGCTTATAAAATTAAAATTACCAATAATGGAACTAAGCCACTTTATTTTTCAATTATTGATATCCAGCCTGACAATGTGATAAACCTAGTTGTGCCTAATGCAAACACGGGCCGTTTGCCTTTGGATTATAGAATTAATCCGGGAGAAACCAAAGAATTGGGCGATGATGATATCATTGTATTTTATCCTCCAACAGGCAATGAAGTTTTTAAACTGATAGCTACTGAAACGCCATTAGATCTTTCATCCATTATTACTACCCGAGGCGAATCAAGCCGCGGTGATAAAGATGCAAATCCTTTTTCTGTGTTATTTTCAGAATCATACAAAACAGGTGGCAGCCGTGGCCCTAAAATGCCAAACGTGCCACAAGGAAGTGCCAATGTATATTCAGTAACCTTTAAAATTGTAGAATAGACTAAAAGATAAAGATTGATTGTTTTGCGTTACCACCCGCTGAAGCATATAAATAAGCTTGCTTCACGGGTGGTTTTTTTTATGGTTTTGCCACAAATGCTCAAAATTCCTTTAACTATTTTTCATAAAAAAAGCCCAAACTTAGATTTGGGCTTATAGAGGCTAAAGGTTTTAGTATTAGTTATTGTTTGGTATATATCTTCCAATCACCTTTACTTACTTTCATTTTTAATTCTGTATCAGTACAATATTCTGCGTACCATACAGAACGACCTGATGAAGTGTATACTTTTTCTAAGCTATCTGAATTATTTAACCATGCCCAAGTACCAAAAACCATTTGACCATCAGAAGAACATATATTTCCATCACTTCTGAAATAATGATCTAAAGGAACCCCAGTGGTAGTTTTCCAATACTTATTTACCATCAAACTTTTGTTTAATGTTTTTGCAGGTGCCGGGTCTTCGGTACTTTTGTCTTTACAGTTTACTAATGCTAAGGTTAAAGCCAGTAGGGTGATTGCTAATATTTTTTTCATGTTTTATATATTTGGTGGCGAATCACGTTTAAATTAATCGATGATTTTTACCCCCCATACATGACATAAAAATGACAATAAAATTGGGAGTTAAAAACTAAAAGTTAAAAATAATTGAAAACTATAATTTTGAGATTTTAGCTAAGTAACAATGCGATGATTTATGCAATTGAATTATTTAAAATGCTGTGTTTTCAATATTTCAAAAAATCAATGTTGCTTTAATAACTTAAAATAATTTGCTCCTACCTTAAGAAAATAAACACCGGATAATTCATTTTCTAAGGAAATTACGTTGATGCCATAGTGCAAATAATCCAACCGAATGACCTTTCCTGCAATATCTGTTATGAAATAGAGCTCTTTTGATTGTCCTGAAAAGTTTATTAAAAAATTGTCATTACTAGGATTTGGATATACCACTAAGTAGGTTGATGGATTGAGTTTATTAATATCCAAATTAGCGATGGTATAACAATCAGAGGTATCAACACAACCATTTTTAGTAATGATTACAGCATAACTTCCGTTTCTTTTTACCATAAAGGATGGGTTAGTTTCACCTTTAATAGGAGTATATCCGTTTTTACAATCAACCCATTGGTAAGAGTCACCCACGGACGAAGCTGTAAGCACTAAACTATCTTGAATTACTGAAACATTTAGAGTATTGATAGTTAAATTTAAGGTAACCAAACTATCACAACCATTGGCAGCAGCACCCAAAATTAGGAAAGTAGCCGAATCATTATTTTTTGTGTAAGTCTTTCCATCTATCCAGGTAAACGAATTACAAACTTTTTGATTATCGATACCAAAAGTGATTGGTAGAATTTTTAAATTAAGCGTCACAATACTATCACAACCGCTTGAAGCACCATTTACAATACGGTATTTAGCCGAATCATTGCTTGCATTATAAGTCTTTCCATCAATCCAGGAAAAAGAATTACATGTCGAATGTGAATCAATTCCATAAGCAATTGGAAGGATAGTTAATTTGAGTTTAACAATACTATCGCAACCACTGGCGGCCCCACCTTTAATGCGATAAATAGCAGTATCATTGCTAGCTGTGTAAGTCTTTCCATCTATCCAAGTAATAGATTGACATGAAGTTTGTTTATCAATGCCTAAAGCAATTGGAAGAATGGTTAATTTTAGATAAACGATACTATCACATCCATTTGCAGCAGCACCAGTTATGCGGTATATTACAGTATCATTACTGGCTGTATAGGTTTTTCCATCCATCCACGTAAAAGAATGACAGGCGGTTCGATAATCCGTACTTTTTGAGATTGGTTTAATTGTAAGGTCTAATATTACCAAGCTGTCATTTCCGTTTTTATCCCCTTTAACAATGTTAAATTTGGCTGTTTTTGTATTTTTTGTATACGTCTTGCCGTCTATCCATTTTAAAGATCCACAAGCTTTTTTAGTATCAATACCAAAAGAACCAAGATATGATTTATCGACTTTGCAATTCACATAATCTTGCATGGCATTTGAAGATGAAGAATAGCATAAAGTAGAGTATCCGAGAGAATCTTCTTTAGAAATTCCAATCGAATTAAAGCCCATTATTCCAAGATAATACTTGTATAGTTTTGAACGTAAAACTACTTTTTGGGTGAAGGCAGAGGAGGAATATGATCTGCATTCAAGCCCTCCGTTAATGATATTATTGGTATGAGCAAAACCTTTATAATACATTTTAGAGGACGAATAAGCGCTGTCGTGTAACCATTGATCGTGCATCACCTGATGACAGGAAGGCTTAGGACATTGGGGCATCATCCAAAACCAAATAGCACTTTTAAATGCTAAAACCCCATTTTCTTGTAACGAGTCAGGATATTTTAACAATACGTTTTTATCATTATAAATGAATTTACTGAATTGCCCGTAGTTGTAGTTCCATGATAATTGAATAGGACCTCTTCCATAGTATCCAACGCTTGAATCCGGAGGATATTCAGCATTTGTTTGTGAGTAGGTGCCCTTACCATTGGTTCGGTTATAACCAACCTCATGAACGAAGTAAAGACCCCATTTAGCATAATCTCCAGCCGAACCTCCACCCACCGGAGTTTCCCATCCTCCCGTTGTTTCTTTCGATATATTGGCTAGAAAAGCTGCTAATTCACGCTTATTATTTGTTTGGGAGTTTTCATTCAAAAAATCTTCAAAATCGACGACTACTATGGTTTCGGGTGTTGTATTTGAATACCACCAGGAATCAACATCTGAATATTTATAAGTCTTTAAATTAGATTTTCTGGTGACAGTAATAAGTTGACCCCAAACACCTTTTTTTGTTCGAATTAGTACAAAGTAATCGGCCATTTCATTGGCAGCCTGATTGAGATTTTTAAAGGAATAAAAATCGGAAGTGTAACCCTGAGGATGAGTTCCATAAGTGCCTGCACGCTTCGGAAATAAGGAATCCCATGCGGAATTGGTTATTAATTTTTGAAGACTATTAACTTGAGCATAAGAGTTAAATGTGAGTAAACTAAAATAAACGAAAAGTTTAATACTCAATTTCATAATTTTACTAACCTTTATACTGCTTGTTCTTTTTCCTTGGCTGCTTTACGATAAGGATAGGAATGGAAGATATGGCGCCTTGCAAAACGGCCTGTGGTACCTGAGTTTATCATTTTCATATACACATTTTTTGGAACGCCAAGGTATTCATAAACACTACCATTTTGAAAGAAAAATTTTAAAGTAATTCCTTTGTATTCCCAGTTTTCGATGGCGGCTTCGGTGGTCAATTCTGTGTATTCTTCACTATTGGCAGCATGTGTTTCGGGCGATATGCTTACCAAAAATTGATAGGCATCAATTATTTCTTTACTTTTTATTTCAGACTCGGCCAATAGTGCTGCATCGTGTTGAACTTTATCAGGATGCCATTCTTTAATAAGGTTGCGGTAGATTTTTTTTAAGTCGGCAAGACTCGTTTCTTTGGTGATGCCAAATGTTTTTTGGCTTATTAGTTTTCTTCTCATTAATTTTTTAAGGAAGTGAACAATTAAATAATTGCTCTCTTAAAACTTGTTTTTAGTTTTTGCAAAGCTAGACAATTAATATTAATTAAATCTTGACAACCTTCTGAACCCCAAAATTTTCAAACTTTATAAAATAAATACCCGGATTAAAACCACTCATATCAATGGAATTGTTATTTAAAACTGGAAAATACGATTTACCAAGAACATCCGTCATTTCTATATTTTTTAAAGGAATAGTTGTTTCAAAATTTAATACAGAATGACACGGATTTGGAAAAGCTTTAAATTTTTGTTTTGCAATGGAGGTACTTAAAAGTTTTAAACGAACTAATGAATCGACTCTATTAATATCAGGTATTCCGTATCCAAGACTATCATTGGGTGTTTTATACAAATGCCCGCTTTTGCGGATGGCATCTAGCAGAATAGGATTACTCACATTAGGAAAGGCTTGCTTAAGACACGCCACAAACCCTGCCATTATTGGTCCTGAAAACGATGTTCCGCTTCCACGACGCATAATATTATTGGTTCCTATAATCGTTACATTTTTACCCATAGCCATCACATCCGGTTTCACTCGTCCGTCTGAACTTGGTCCGTAACTTGAAAATTTGGCATGGTGCTCAAATGAATCAACTGCCCCAATGCACAACACATTTTTACCATCACAAGGAGCGGTGATATAATGCCAAGGCTTTTGTCCTTCATTACCGGCGCTGTTGGTTATAAAAATACCACGACTGTATGCCATTTCAGCGGCTCGTGTTATTATTGTACTTTGACCGTCCATGTCCTTGTAGGTATAATTGCCTTCTAAGGTATCAAACTGGGAATAGCCTAAGGATGAATGAATGATATCCACCCCAATGGAATCGGCCCATTCCAATGCTCTAATCCAGTTAAATTCTTCAATATGCTTTTCAGTAGCTACAAACTCGGTTCTAGCCAAAACAAAATTGGCATCAGGGGCAGAGCCAAACATAGAGTCTTTTACATAGCCTGAAATAAGAGATAGAACATACATTCCATGAGCATCGTCATCATAGACATGGCTATTGTTATCATAAAAATCGCGAGTGGCTAATATTCCGTTTCGTTTTCTCAAACTGTCAAAGGCAACGATGCTATCAACTTTATAAAACCCTCCGTCAAACAAGGCTATTTTAACACCTTTGCCTGTAAATCCTTTTCGATGATAATTCTGCAAACCAAGCATATTTAATTGTACATCTGCCTGACCATATTTTAAAGAATCAAATAATTGAATATCCAATTTTTGAACCTTATACTTTCTGCTTTGTTCAATGCTTTTTACAAACGAAAGCTTTTCAATTTTCCTTAAACTTTCTGAATCATTTACTGAAACATAGGCAGCATTGAACCATTTAGAGGTTCCAATAACTTTAACATTTTTAGAAGCTATTTTTTTAAGATAGGAGGGATTTACAGATTGAACAGGAGCGGGGCTCTTAAAAAAAATCCAATAGTTGGTTTGGGCAAAAGCTTTAAAAAAACTAAGTGAAGTAAAAAGTAATATTAGGAGTAATCGCATGTATTTAAATTGTTCGAAATTATTAATTCACAATATTTTTCAACTCATTCAACTTTAATAACGCTTCAATGGGCGAAAGGATGTTGGTATCCAATTTTTGAAGTTCCTCTGACAATTTCACCAATTTTGGGTCGTTGTATTGAAACAAATTTAATTGGTAATCATGCTTTTCAAGCTTTTTTGTTACTTCCTTACTACTTGCCATAGCACGGTCTTTTTCTAAGTTTACTAATATTTTAGCAGCACGGCTTACTACTTTTGTTGGTATACCCGCCATTTTAGCTACATGAATACCAAAGCTATGTTCACTGCCTCCTTTGGTTAGCTTGCGCAAAAAAATCACTTTGGTATTGGTTTCCTTTGTACTGATATGAAAATTTACCACTCCTTCATTCTTACCTTCCAGCTCATTTAATTCATGGTAATGGGTAGCAAAAAAGGTCTTAGGTTTTGTTGGGTGTTGATTCAAATACTCTGCAATAGCCCAGGCCAGTGAAACACCGTCAAATGTACTGGTACCGCGGCCAATTTCATCTAAAATAACCAAGCTTCGTTCACTTAAATTGTTAAGAATACTGGCTGTTTCTATCATTTCCACCATAAATGTACTTTCACCCTGACTAATATTATCAGAAGCCCCCACACGGGTATAAATCTTATCTACGATACCAATCTCAGCATATTTAGCAGGCACAAAACTTCCCATTTGAGCCAATAAAACAGATAAAGCTGTTTGTCTAAGAATAGCAGATTTACCAGACATATTAGGCCCTGTAAGAATGATAACCTGATTAGTTTCTCTATCTAAATGAATATCGTTCGGGATATATTCATCTCCTAAAGGCAATTGTTTTTCAATAACCGGATGGCGGCAATCTTTTATTGTTAAAGAGGTTGAATCATTAATCTCAGGTTTGCAATAATTATTTTTAAGAGCCAACTCTGAAAAATTTAGCAAACAATCCAATTGGGCGATAACTTGAGAATTGGTATGCACAGGATTAAAAAATCCGGAAGTAAACTCCACAAAATCCTTATATAAATTAGCCTCGATGGCATAAATTTTATCTTCGGCTGTTAGTATTTTGTCTTCGTATTCCTTAAGCTCTTGAGTAATGTAACGTTCTGCACCGGTAAGGGTTTGCTTGCGAATCCATTCGGCAGGAACTTTATCTTTATGACTATTTGTTACCTCCAAAAAATACCCAAATACGTTGTTGTAGGAAATTTTAAGGTTTGTTATTCCGGTTCGTTCAACTTCCCGTTTTTGAATATTTAATAGATAATCCTTTCCTGAAAAAGCGATGCTCCGCAATTCATCAAGTTCAGTATTAAATCCTTCTTTGAAAATATCACCTTTATTAGTAAGCATTGGCGGTTCAGGATTTATGACTGTTTTAATTTTATCTAATAAAACTTCACAAGGATTAAGTTTATCCGCCAAACTCATCAATTCCTCGTGTTGTGTTATTTTGCAAAGTTCCTTTACTTGAGCAACGATTTCCAAGGCTCTTCCTAAGGCTATAATTTCTCTTGGGTTTATTCGAAGCAAAGAAACTTTTGTAATTAAACGTTCTAAATCCCCAATTCGGGTAAGTTTATGCCTCAAATCTTTGGTAAATTCAGAATGAGTTACCCCAAAATCAACTGTATCCAATCGTTGCTTTATTCTAAACTTATCTTTAAGCGGCATAACAAGCCATTTGCGAAGCAAACGGGCCCCCATTGGAGTTTGGGTATTATCTAATATTTCTAGGAGTGATTTGCCTTGCGGATGATTGCTGTAGATTAACTCTAAATTTCTTGCTGTAAACTGATCCAACCAAACGTGTTCGTCTCTGTCAAGTCTTGAAATAGTGCTAACATGAATTAAATTGGTATGTTGGTTTTGATTTAAATAATGAATAATGGCTCCTGCCGCTGTTATTCCCAAAACTAGTTCATCTATTCCAAATCCTTTAAGGTTAGCAGTTTTAAAATGGGAGAGGAGCTTTTCTTCCGCAAAGGTTTGTTCAAAAATCCAGTCATCTAAGGTGTAGGTATAAAAATCTCCAAATTGATTTTCAAATTTTGAACGGAACGATTTGGGATAAATAACTTCAGAGGGTTTAAGGTTTTGAAACAGCTTAATAATATAATCTGCATCTCCTTCAGCGGTTAAAAACTCACCGGTTGAAATGTCAATAAACGAAACCCCAAATTTATTTTGCCCAGGAAATAAAGCGGCTAAATAATTATTTTGCCTTGATTCTAAAATTTTATCATTGATACTTACTCCAGGAGTTACCAATTCCGTAACCCCACGCTTTACAATTGTTTTGGTAAGTTTTGGGTCTTCTAATTGATCGCAGATTGCAACGCGTTGTCCTGCTCTAACCAATCGTGGAAGATATACATCCAGTGAATGGTGCGGAAAACCGGCAAGTTCTACTTCGTTGGCTTTGCCATTTCCCCGTTTTGTTAAGGTAATTCCTAAAATTTGAGACGATTTTTTGGCATCTTCGCCAAAAGTTTCATAAAAATCTCCCACACGAAATAAAACTAAAGCACCTGGATACTTTTGTTTCACTTCGTTGTATTGTTTCATCAACGGTGTTTCATTATCAGCTATTTTTGCACACAAAACGAGTATGGATTTAAGAGTCCGCAAATTAAAGAATATAGAACTAAATCGCCTATCAATTGACGATTTTAAAAGTCAAGAAAAAAAGCAAGTTGTGGTAGTGCTTGATGATGTGCGAAGTATGAACAACGTGGGGTCTATTTTTAGGACATGTGATTGTTTGGGAATTGGTCAAATTTATTTATGTGGAATTACCGGAAGGCCACCACACCGCGATATTCATAAAACTTCTCTAGGTGCTGAGAACAGTATTGACTGGGAATATCATGAGGATATTGAAACACTTATCAACACATTAAAAAACGAGAACTACATTATTGCAGGACTAGAACAAACTGACAAAAGCATAGATATTCGTAATTTTGAGCCAGAATCAAAACCTATAGTAATAATTGTTGGTAACGAAGTGGAAGGAATTAGTGACAAAGCTTTGGAATTGTGTGATGCAATTTTGGAAATACCTCAATTTGGCACAAAACATTCATTTAATGTGGCTGTGAGTTTTGGAATTGCCTTGTGGGAATTGATAACTAAAACTAAATAGAAAAATTTGGAACACACTTTGGTAAAAAGTTTAAAATTAATTTCATATTGAATAAAGCTAGATCAAATAATATTTCTATTAATTATTCTATATTTTTAATAGCTTTAATAATTGGCTTTTCATTTAGGCAATTAAATGCTCAA
The DNA here is from genome assembly GCA_945907065.1 of Chitinophaga pinensis. Lineage (GTDB taxonomy): Bacteria > Bacteroidota > Bacteroidia > NS11-12g > UBA9320 > JABWCE01. The sequence continues at coordinate 33,891 of CAMDSC010000008.1, read as the reverse complement.
CCTAATGATGCTGCATCATATATCGTTGGCAAAATTAAAAACCAACAACGACGAATCGATTTATTTGATAGTATTATTGACAATAAAGTACGTTTTAAAAACCAGCCTTTGGCTGATAAAATTCAACAATCTTTATTTATTAAAGTAAATGATCTCATTCTTCTTATTGAAAAAAGAGAGATTAATTACAAAAATAAACTTGCAAAACTGGAATGTGTCCTAAATATTTTAAAGAGAATCGAGCGAGAAAATATAGAATTAACAACCCAATATGAGTCGCAAATTAATTTAGCAAACCGGTGTATGGTTGAAACTGAATTGACACGATTATTACCAGTAATGTTGAGTAATCCTTTTGGTGCACTTAAAATTTTACCTTTTTATGTCAACAAGTCAGAATGTAGAGAATTTTTATTACAGGTTGTTAAAATTTCACCAACTGAATTAATAGGTAATTTTAAACAAATAAGTGAGCAGACATATGCCGACACCGTGCTTTTGGAACTTGTAAAATATGCTCCTGGAGAAGTTAAGGGATATCTTTATTCTCAAAATGCTATAAATACAAACATCCGAAATTCAGAAAATGACTGGATGAAAACGTTTGTAAAAATTTATAATGAAGTGGGGCTAAAAAGTCTTGCCTACTCATTTTTAGAGGATATTAATACTAAAAAAATATCTATTTCAAATGCTGATAAGTTAAGTAGTGAGCCCATTATTTATATGAAAAAGCTTATTGAATTAATTAATAAAAATCAGGTTACCGCCAGATATACAATCGAAAAGGAATTACAAGAACTCTGCTTGAAACAAATAAAGGTAATTAACGATTTGCACGAAGAAAAGGACGAAGTTCGCTTTGCAAGTATAAATAATCTTAAAGCAAATGAAATTTATGCATTGATTGTGATGGGGGAGAGTGAAATTTATACTTCCACCTTTATTGGATTGTACAAACGAATGGACTCTAAAATTAATGACAAATCTTACTTTGTCTTTTTAGAAGAACAGAACTGGCTTAAATTTCGTAAGTTTATTAAAATGTGTGCTGGCTACAATACATTAAATTCTTTACTTACTAAACTAACAGCTGATGAAAAAAATAGTTTATTCCATAAATTTTGTGAAGGTTTGGAAGAAATGAGTGGCAATCTTGAGAATGCAGTTACAGTTGCTGATACTTATGGCAGCCTAAAAGATGAACCAACAAAAAAACAATTGGAAAAATTGATTACCAATTATTTTTATTTGGTAACCGGAAACGGAAATTTTGAAGCCTCTAAACTATACGAACTTTTATTAGAGATTATTACAAATAAAAATGCCTCTAATTATCCAAATATTTCGATGATTTCATCCAATCAGCTTTTTAAATCAGATACTTGTTATGAGCAGTTAATGTTTTATAAAGATAAAGATGGCGATGCTAGTTTTAAGTCGTTCATCGCGAGTTATAAAAATTTGGAGTGGAAAATTGAAGAATTTAAAAACTATGTTAAAATAAGTCCTAAAAAAGGCAAACAAATTATTATATACGCCAATCGCCCCGAAAAAGAAGGAGAAGGGCAAACTGAAATCAGAGATATTTTTATAAGTAAAAGCCGTTGGCCCGAAATTGTAGTACATAGGGGGCATAGTTTTTACGCATGGGCTACTATTGAATCATTAAATCCTGAAGCAAGAATAGTAGTTTTAGGTAGCTGCGGCGGTTATAATAATATTAGCAAGGTTTTGGATATAAGCCCAGAAAGTCATATTGTAGCTTCAAAACAAATAGGAACAATGCTGGTGAATAATGAAGTTATTTATCAAATGAATGAAACCATCCGGCTTGGTAAAGATTTGGATTGGGCATTGCTTTGGAAATCAATTGAAACTAAATTTAAAGGAAACAAAGAAGCTCTTGAACGATTTTATGATTACATACCTCCGCATCAAAATTTGGGAGCTTTGTTTATTAAAACTTATAGAGAAAGAATTTAAAAATTTTGGAAAGTTAATAGGATATTTAGAATGCTTATTTTGTTGAAACAATCTTGATAACATGCCTTTCCAACTCCTAAAATTGTTTTACCTTCGCATCCCGTACACTAAGGTTTTTATTAACCTAATATTATGCGAAAATCAAAATTTGTATTTGTTACGGGCGGCGTTACTTCGTCGTTAGGAAAAGGAATAATTTCAGCTTCTTTAGCTAAACTAGTTCAGGCTCGTGGCTATTCAGTCACCATTCAAAAATTTGACCCTTATATCAATGTTGATCCGGGAACGATGAATCCTTATGAACATGGTGAATGCTATGTTACAGAAGATGGAGCTGAAACCGATTTAGATTTGGGTCATTACGAACGTTTTTTAAACATTCCAACTTCTCAGGCAAATAACGTAACCACCGGTCGTATTTATCAAACAGTGATTGAAAACGAACGTCGCGGTGAATATTTAGGTAAAACCGTACAAGTAATTCCACATATTACTAATGAAATAAAACGCCGTATGATGCTGCTTGAAGAGGTGGGCAAATACGATATTATTATAACTGAACTTGGTGGAACTGTTGGTGATATTGAATCATTGCCATACATAGAAGCTGTTCGCCAGTTGCGCTGGGAATTAGGTCAGGATACAATTTGTATAATACATCTAACTCTAGTTCCATACCTAAAAGCGGCTCGAGAGCTTAAAACAAAACCAACTCAACATTCCGTAAAGGGTTTGCAAGAATTGGGAGTTCAACCAGATATATTGGTTTGCAGAACAGAACACAGACTTAACTCTGAAATACGGAAAAAGATAGCTCTGTTCTGTAATGTTAACCAAAATGCAGTTATCGAATCCATAGATGCGGATACTATTTATGATGTGCCACTTTTAATGTTGAAAGAAAAACTGGATAAAGTAACATTAGCCAGACTTAAACTTCCAATGCGAAACGAACCTGAGTTGGAAGCTTGGAAAGACTTTATCTTACGGGTAAAACATCCTACAAATGAAGTAACCATTGGACTTGTAGGTAAATATGTAGAATTGCAAGATGCTTATAAATCCATTATTGAATCATTTATTCATGCAGGAGCTGAAAACGACTGCAAAGTAAATGTGAAGACCATTCACAGCGAAACATTAACTCCTGAAAATGCTCATGAAAAATTGGAAGGTTTGGATGGTGTATTAGTGGCTCCAGGTTTTGGTAGCCGCGGTATTGAAGGAAAAATTGAAGCTATACATTATTTAAGAACCCGTAATATTCCCTTTTTTGGTATTTGCCTAGGAATGCAAATGGCAGTGATAGAATTTGCTCGCAATGTTTTGAACTTACCTAATGCACATTCTACCGAAATGAATACCACCAGTTCAGATCCTGTAATAGATTTGATGGAAGACCAAAAAGAAGTATCACAAAAAGGAGGAACCATGCGATTGGGTAGTTATAATTGTGAACTTAAAAAAGGTACAAAATCCTTTACTGCTTACGGTAAAAGCAAAATTAATGAACGTCACCGTCACCGTTACGAATTTAATAATGCTTACCTAGATGATATGGAAAAGGCGGGAATGATGGCTGCCGGAAAAAACCCTGAAACCAATTTGGTAGAAATAGTAGAAATACCCAAACACCGCTGGTTTGTAGGAGTTCAATATCATCCCGAATTAAAAAGTACCGTAGAAAGTCCACACCCTTTATTTGTTAAATTTGTGAAGGCCTGCATGGAGTATTCTGACGAGAAGAAATAGTTGCCAAATAATTTCATAAAAAAAATTACTCTACCAACAATTTCTGTCGGTTTATTTTACCATTGCCCGATTGCAATTGAATAATATAGTAACCGGAAGACAATGATGAAATATCAATATTTTCATAATTATAAACGCCAATGAAACGTTTATTTAAAATTAACTTACCGGTTAAGTCATAAAAGGAGAGATTGGTTGGTTCTGTATTTGAGTAAGGAAAATCAATGTTCACTACATTTTTTGCAGGATTTGGGTATATAGTAAAGGTTTCTTCTTTTGCTCCGGTTATGTAATCATAAATGGTATAGCTTTGATTTACTGCCAAGTTTTCTAACAAAATTTTTCGATGTTTTTTATTAGGAAACGTAACTACGATAGAATCAATTATCGAATTATTATCCAATCCAAAAACTAAAGAAAATGGAGCTTGACCAGCTGCATTTCCTTGACCTGCATAAACCTCGCGGGTTTTAATTAATGAACCTGAATAAACCACTACTTTAGCGCCAATGCAACTTCCATTGGTTCCTCGAGCTGGCTTAAGATTTACAACCACATGATTCTTTTTGGTTCCAATATTATTTTTCAGAAAAACAGGAACTACCCCAACACCGGGGCTTCCACCACCATAAATTAGTAAATCTTCATCCCCGTCATTATCATAATCTATGGGCCTCACAATACTCATAGTTATATATTTATTACTATTGGCGGTAAGGTTTAGCGCCTTTGTTATATCTGTAAATTTATGGTCTTTATTTTGATGAAACATAAATAATCGTCCGTTTCCACCACCTACATACGTTCCATCGGCATAACACAAATCGGTAAGGCCATCATTATCAAAATCAAACCAGTTGGCATCATACGTGGCTATATGTCCGGCATAAGGAACTATTTTAGGCGTTATATCCATAAACCAACGCAATTGATAATTGCTATCCGGCCCCTGATTTTTAACAATAGTAGAACGACCCTCATTGGCATCATTGCCTCCATGAACCATAGCAAAGTAAAAATCAAAATCGCCATCGTTGTCATAATCGCAAGGCATGGCAGCCCAATGGCACAACTCCTGCCCATTATCGCCTTTTATTATTTGGCTGTTATAACCAACATTTTTTGCTACATTTTCAAAGTTTCCATCTTTGGTGTTTTTCCAAAGGCTTCCACTTGTGCGGCAATAGGAAGCTGTAAAAATATCATCCCAACCGTCATTATTCCAATCTCCGGCACTGCTGCCATACAAAGGTTCATTGGCGGGTTTATTGATATTGGTAAAAGCAGTAACATCGGTAAAAGTTCCATCGCCATTTCCTTTCATTAAAATATCGTTCTGAATTTTATTATTGGTATAATCCGAAAACCAATTGCCAATAAACAAATCAATATTTCCATCCAAATCATAATCCAAAAAACTCAATCCCTGAGTATTGGTAAGCCCCAAGTCATCCAACCCATTTTTAGGTTTTATACTAAACTGGCCTTGGCCATTATTCAAAAAAACCTGACAACGATCTCCTACATCTTTATAATTTTCAATTCGATGAAAATAATGAGCCGTTACCATGTCCACATCTCCGTCATTATCCACGTCGGCAAAGGCGGCACAAGTAGTTTGGCGGCCGGTATCGGTTTCATTTACATTACTATTTATTTTAGACCAATCGGTTTTATCGGTAAAGGTTCGTGAATTTGTGGAAGGATTGTGTTCATTTATAAATAATTTCATAGGCTTGCGATTATTAAAATAATCAACTCCTGTAATAGTTATCAAATCAATAAAACCATCATTATTTACATCTACTGAATATGTCTTTTGCATCTTTTGGCTTGTTAAACCGGTTTCGGGAGTAATATCAGAAAACCATCCAGCATCTTGAGATTTACCAAAAAAAGAAAGTAAAAGTAGCGAAAAGGTGAAAATTGATTTCATAAAGATTTTGGACAAAAGTAACAAAATATGTTAGATGTCAAACTGAGGTTATTTGTTATTTAGTTACTGATAAAATACATCTTAAGTTTGCAAGACAAATTCAATTAATTAATAGCTTAAAATTCAATATTTCAGAATTATATAGTTTAAGTTTGCACTCCTAAAAAAATACCTACAAGTAGGTATTACAATTTAAAAACAGTTGAAATTTAAAACTAATATAATGTTAAATATAGCTAAATCGATTTCCACATTAAACTTTAAATCACAGAATGTGCACAGTTAGTTTCCTTCCCAAAGGTGGAAACGATTTTATAATTACCAGTAATCGTGATGAAAAAGAAAGTCGTGAAATTGCCTTAGCTCCCAAACAGTTTATTCATCAACATTTAAAAGTAGTTTATCCGCAAGATACCAAGGCCAAAGGGACTTGGATTGCAATGTCTGAAAATGGATTTTCAATTTGCTTGCTCAATGGAGGATTTATGCCTCACAAAAGTAATCCGCCCTACCGCAAAAGCAGAGGAATAGTATTGCTTGATTTTTTTGAATTTAATAATGTCAACCAGTTTGTTATTAATTATGATTTTAAAAAAATAGAGCCTTTTACAATGATTATTGTTGATTATAAATCTTCCCTAAAACTATACGAAATTCGGTGGGATGGAAAACAAGCTCATTTATCAGTGATTGACCCCAAAGTTTCACATATATGGTCATCAGTTACTTTATATACTGGAGAATACGCGCAAACTGACCCACTGATTCCGCGGCAAACTGACCCGCCTATTTCGCGGCAAAGTGACCCACCTGAAAAATAGGAAGATTTTGCTGTTTTGCAGCCCATTATTTCCTCAGATTTCTGTATGCTTTGCATACCTCGAAATTAATGGAATTTATGGCAAATCAGAACATCGAAATGAGCAAATTAAGACAAATTATCAAACATTACACCCACAAGCAGGGTACACGTACAATACGTGATTTAACCGGGGTATCGCGCAATACTGTCAAGAAGTATATAGCCCGATTCCAGCAATTAAAAACGCCTTGGGATGAACTTTCCAAGCTCAATGACAAGGATCTTGAAACTTTGTTTTTAGAAGAACCGATTTTAGCTGATCCGCCTGAAAGGGAGTTGGAGCTTTACAAATTTTTCCCTTCTGTTGAAAAGCGTTTAAAACAGCCTGGGATGACTTTAAAACTTTTGTGGGAGGAATACTCTTTGAAGCATGTTGATGGTTTCCAGAGCACAGGTTTTTACAAGCATTACAGGCTTTGGAAGGGGCGTTCACATCCATCGATGCATATGGTTCATAAATCGGGCGAAAGAATGTTCGTTGATTATACCGGTAAAAAATTGGAGATCATTAATCCAACCACCGGCGAGGTAGTAATTGTTGAAGTTTTTGTAGCCATTCTGGGAGCAAGTCAGTTGACGTATGTTGAAGCTGTAGAGAGTCAGGATATGGAAGATTTTATCAAGTGCTGCGAGAATGCTCTTTACTATTTTGGAGGAACTCCGCTGGCCATTGTACCGGATAATCTGAAATCAGCCGTTATCAAAGCCAGCCGTTATGAACCGCATCTCAACGATAACTTTGATGCCTTTGCAGAACATTACGGCATGGCCGTATTGCCTGCAAGGGGATACAAACCCAAGGATAAATCATTGGTGGAGGGAGCTGTAAAAATTGCTTATAACAGGATTTTTACCAATCTACATGAAAAGCAATTTACGTCTATTGTCGATTTGAATGTTGCCATCATACATTATCTTGAAAATTTTAACCTAACCAATTTTGTTGGTCGCAATTACTCCCGTAAAGATCAGTTCAATGAAATTGAAAAGCAAATCCTTGCTCCCCTGCATCCCTTGCGCTTTGAAATGAGGCAAACGGCAATGGTTACGGTAATGAAAAATGGCCATGTCTGCCTGCATTGCGACAAGCATTACTACAGTGTACACTTCAATAACATAGGCAGAAAGGTAAAGTTGTTTTTTTCCAAATCCAAGATTGAAATTTATTATAAGTACGAGTTGATTGCCACTCATCCGAGGATTAAAAGCCCTTATAACTACAGCACTGATCCTGCACACATGGCAACCCACAACAAGCATATTGCTGAATGGAATCCGGAACGGTTTTTAACGGCTGCTGCTCTAATCCACAGCGAAGTGGAATTATATATCCGCCAGGTACTCTTAAAAAAGGCTCACCCCGAACAGGGCTATAAATCGTGTCAGGGCATTATCTCCTTTGCAAGACGTGTTGGAAATGATAGGTTGATTAAGGCGTGCCGGCGTGCAAACGAATATGGAATATATAATTTTAAGATTATAGAAAGCATCCTGCAGCGCAATCTGGATCAATACGATATAGAAGGTGAGCTACCGCCAATGCCCAAGCATGAAAATATCCGGGGAGAAGATTATTACAAGTAAAAAACAACATTAAAATAAAAACAATTATGAACACACAAATTATCGAAAAAATGAAGACTATGAAATTTTACGGAATGCTCAGAGCATTCCGCACGAGCCTTGAATCAGGATCAATGAACCAACTGACAAGTGATGAAATGGTGGCCCATCTTATAGATGAGGAATGGGACGATCGCTATAACAGGAAGATTGCACGCATGATGACCAATGCAAAGTTCCGTTATAAAGCCTCTTTCGAGCAGTTGTACTTCGAATCAGATAGAGGCATGGATAAGAACCTGGTCTTGAGGCTTGCAGAATGCACCTTTATAGATCGTAACGAAAATATCCTAATCACTGGAAGTACCGGAATCGGCAAAAGCTATCTTGCCTCTGCGCTAGGCCAACAGGCCTGTACTCTGGGATACCGAGTAATCTATATGAACTCAAGTAAACTCTTTGCAAAACTAAAAATGGCCAAAGCTGATAACTCTTACATTAGTGAGATAGCAAAAATAGAACGCCAGCAATTGGTTATTATTGATGATTTTGGCATACAACCCCTCGATGCGCAAGGCCGAGCTATGCTGATGGAAATTATTGAGGACAGACATGGTAAAGGTTCAACCATAATAACGTCTCAGGTACCTGTTAACAAATGGTATGAGGTTATAGGAGAACAAACCATTGCAGATGCAATTCTGGATCGTCTGATACACAACGCACACAGATTAGAACTAAAGGGAGAATCCCTCAGGAAAAACCTGGTAAATAATATTGAAAATTAAATAGAATTAATCAACTAAAATTGTAACAGTGAAACAGCAAATAAAATCCTTCATTCAGGCACTTAACTTTAGTGGGTCACTTTGACGCGGAATAGGTGGGTCAATTTGCGCGGAATATCCAATATACACCTGAAGTTAGACGCGAAAGAGAGATGTGGTTTAATGAATGGAAAAAAAGCAAATCTCATGGTTATGAGCCTGAAGATGTAATAGATTTTCATTTAACAGGTGGAATTGGAGATAAAGAAACCGATATTATGATGCGACGGGCAGGAACATATACTGTAAGCATTACCCAAATAGTTAAAGCAGATAAGGAAGTGGTGATGAATTATAAAGATTTGATTAAAACGACAAATTCGGTAATGTCTTTAGCTCTTTCAAAATAAAATATTTTTAAAAGGAACACTTTTTGTAAATACAAATTCGTTCTACACAAAATCAATGATTGAATACTTAAAAGGCTTCTTAATATTTATTCTGATAGGATTGTTAAATACTGCTTACGGTCAGTCAGTTATGGTATTGCCTGCTCCATTTGATTTTGGAGCTGTGGCTAAATGGAAAAATGATACCGCTTTTTTTACCATTGAAAATACAGGTAACTCAAGGTTTGTATTTTTACCAATAGGCTATTCGCAAGATGTTATGGTTATTTTACCGGAAGGCTACGTTAATCCTGGGCAAAAAGCTTCAGTTAAATTCATTTATTACACTCAAAATAGAGGAAACTTTAGAAAGAGTGTTTCCGTATATTATACCACATCAAATGAGCCTGTAACACTTACCATTAAAGGAAAAATAATTGATTTTCATCGCGATGCTATGTTAAATTGTCCATCATTATCGGATGATGCACCACCTTCAATAGCTGAAAAACCGGTTGAGATACAAGTGATAGATGCTATTTCAGGGGAAGGATTAACAGGATTTGATATAATAATTAAAAATGATGATGACAGGCAACTGATTGAAAAAGCCTCAAAAAACAAAGTATATTTCGATAATTTAAAAAACGGCAAATACAAAATAAATGTTAGTTTATCAGGCTATGAATCAAAAGAACAGGAAATAACTGTTAACAGGGTTACTCGTAGATTTATTATAAAACTGCAACCGGATGATAGCCCCGTTGTGTTGGTGCCACCTGACAAAAAGGACAAAGAAGATGAAACCATTGTATTAGAAAATCCAAAAAATGATGAAGAAGAAAAAAGAGATATTGAAAAATTACATAAAAAATTTAATGAAAAATTTAAAGGCAAACAGATAATTGATAAAGATGTAATAGTAGTAACAGCAGGAGAGGACGACACAACAAAAATAGATACATTGGTTGTAAAAAAATCTGATTTGCCAGATTTTAATGCCTCAGGAGTTTTAAATAAAGATAAATATGCAAGCAATAATATTGTGTTTTTAATTGACGTATCAAGTAGTATGGATAGACCCGAAAAGCTTCCTTACCTTAAAAAAGCAGTAAAAGACATGGTTAAAATACTTCGAAAGGAAGACTTGGTAACAATTATTGTTTATTCAAGCAAAGTTAAAATTTTACTTCAGGGCGAACCGGGTAATAATAAGGAAACAATTTACCATTTAATTGATGGACTGGAAGCTAAAGGTCTTTCTCATGGCACCGAAGGGTTGTATTTGGCTTATGATAACGCAAAACAAAATTTTATTAATCAGGGGAATAATCAGATTATACTAGTTTCTGATGGTATGTTTAATTCTAATGATTTTTCACCCAAGGGAATATTTAAATTAGCAAAAGAAAAGGCTGATTTAGAAAATATTAAAACATCGGCCGTTGGATTTGGTAAGAATACTGAAGCTATTGAGTTTATGAAGACATTGACTCAAAATGGATCTGGCAATTTTATTAGAATATTATCAGAGAATGATGCAGCTACTGCCTTAGTTAATGAAATTATGCAAAATTCAATAAAGCAGTAATTTTTTGGGCAATAAAAAACCCATTACTAATTTTAGTAATGGGTTTAAATATAAATAAATATAAAATTAAACTCTTCTTTCTTTGATACGTGCAGCTTTGCCAATTTTGGTACGCAAGTAAAATAATCTTGCACGACGAACTTTTCCTCTTCTCATCACTTCTATTTTATCAATATTAGGACTGTTTAAAGGAAAAATACGCTCAACACCAATACCACCTGAAATTTTACGAACTGTAAATGTTTCAGAAAGACCACTATTTCTGCGCTGTATCACTACACCTTGAAATTGTTGTATACGTTCTTTTGCACCCTCTTTAATTTTATAATGCACACTTACAGTGTCTCCGGCTGCAAATACAGGAACATCTGTCTTTTTGTATTGTGCTTCTACGTGTTTAATTAAATCCATAACCCTCTTTTTAAAGGGCGCAAAACTACAAATTATTTGTTTGAAAACAAGTTATTTTATTTAATTTTTGCATAAATTATTATGTCAAACAAGAATAAGAAACTGCAAGGGATTGTTTACAGTACTAACCCTGAATTTACAACTGATGAGCCTGTGTCTGATTTTTTGGATACGTTATCCTCAAATAAACAAAATTTATTAATTAGAATATCTACTCAGGGACGCGCTGGTAAAAAGGCCACATTGGTGCAACGCTTCGTTGGAAGTGAAGCTGATTTGGAAACCTTAGCCAAAGAGGTTAAAAAACATTGCGGAACTGGAGGTTCAATTAAGGATGGAGAAATAATAATACAAGGTGATTTGTGCCAAAAAATTGTGGATTATCTAATTCTAAAAGGGTATAAAGCAAGAAAAGGGTAACAAATATTTGGTATTTAGATGTTTTCTAAACAAATACCCTAAAAGATACTAAATAATTTAATTTCAATTAATTAACTATTGATTGTTGAAATAAAGTTAATAATATTTTTAATAGAATTTATTACCTTTGCTGTCTTGAAAAAATTGCTAAAGCAAGATTAGGTAAGGGATAAATCTCTTATCTGAAATATTGAAAATTAAAAAATATGAAACATCACAAATTAGTAGATCAAATTATTTCAAAGGCAGGAGTAGCTCATATTCAGCTAAGTGTTGAACAGCTTATTGAAAAAGCATTAGTTAATAATGAAGGAATAATTACGGATACTGGAGCTTTTGCAGCTGATACTGGTGAATTTACAGGTCGCAGCCCTAAAGATAAATTCGTTGTTTATGATGATACTACTAAAGATTCAGTGTGGTGGGGTGATGTAAATAATAAAATTGAACCTGCTCAATTTGACAATCTTTTAAATAAAGTTATTGCACACCTTGAAAACAGGGAAGTATTTGTACGTCAAAGTTATGCTTGTGCTGATCCTGTTTACCGCTTGAATATTGAAATAGTTACTGAAACCGCCTATCAAAATATTTTTGCCAATAACTTATTTTTACGACCAACTGCAGCTGAACTTGAAACTCAAAATCCGGAATGGTTAATAGTGGCAGCCCCATCATTTCATGCTAATCCTGCTACTGACGGAACTCGTCAACATAATTTTACAATGATTAATTTTACTAAAAAAATTATTTTGATTGGTGGTTCAGGTTATACAGGTGAAATTAAAAAAGGAATTTTTACTGTATTAAATTATGTATTGCCTCACAACCGTAAAGTACTTTCAATGCATTGCTCAGCTAATATTGGAAGTAAAAATGATACTTCAATTTTCTTTGGATTATCGGGAACAGGCAAAACTACATTATCAGCTGATCCTAATAGAAAACTGATAGGAGACGATGAACATGGATGGGCAGATAATTCCGTTTTTAATTTTGAGGGTGGATGCTATGCTAAATGTGTTGATTTATCATCAGAAAAAGAACCTCAGATTTGGAGCGCTATTAAGCCTGGTGCATTAGTTGAAAACGTTCGTTTTTATCCTGGAACTAATCAGGTTAACTACAATGATATATCTGTTACTGAAAATACAAGAGTTGCTTACCCTATTGATTTTATTGATAATATAGCTGTTCCTTCTATTGGTAATATTCCTGAAAATATTTTCTTTTTAACTGCCGACGCTTTTGGAGTTTTACCCCCAATTTCGAGATTAACTGCAAACCAAGCCATGTATCATTTTATTTCTGGATATACAGCTAAAGTAGCCGGCACCGAAGCAGGAGTTACTGAGCCACAAGCTACCTTTTCAGCTTGTTTTGGTAAAGCATTTTTGGTTCTGCATCCTGCAAAATATGCTAAAATGCTAGGTGAAAAACTTATGGCAAATCCAAAAATTCGTGTATGGTTGGTAAATACTGGCTGGAGCGGAGGACCTTACGGTGTTGGCTCAAGAATGAAATTATCGTATACCCGTGCCATGATTACCGCGGCCTTAGAAGACTCATTAGAAAATGTGGAATTCCACAACCACCCTGTGTTTGGAATAGCCATGCCGGTTTCATGTCCTAATGTACCTTCCGAACTTTTAAACCCAAGAAACACTTGGGCTGATGCCAATGAATACGATAAAAAGGCAAACCATTTAGCTGAACTATTTAATAATAATTTTAATCAATATGCTGATGGATGCAGTGAAGAAATACTATCTGCCGCTCCTAAATCGGTTGCTACTGCTTAGTTTGATGTAATTAATATTCTTTATCTAAAAAAAACACTCATGAATAAGAAGTGCTTTTTTATGGCTCTAATTTTTCGTTATTATTAGCTTTCTTTTCTGTATGTAGAAACCACAGGAATAGTGGTAATAATTATAAGAAACAAAACTACTAATCCCAAATGATCTTGCAAATCGGGAATTATTTTGGCTAAATAATAAGCACTCAAAGTCATTAAGGAAGTCCAAAGCACCGAACCTATAATAGTATACGCTAAAAATACTTTCAATTCTAATTTTATTACTCCACTAAGAATAGGAGCAAAGGTTCGAATGATTGGTAAAAAACGGCCTAAAATTAAAGCTTTACCACCATGACGGTTATAAAAAGATTGGGTTATAGCTACATACCGCTTTTTGAAAATAAGCGAATCATCGCGAGTAAATAGCTTGGGTCCAACACGTTTTCCAAAGTAATATCCGGTAATATTTCCAAAAATAGCAGCTATATTTAACCCTATCATCAGTGTAACAATATTTACATTTAATACATGAGTGCTACATAAAATACCTGCCGTAAAAAGCAATGAATCACCAGGTAAAAAGAAACCTACAAATAAGCCTGTTTCAGCAAAAACTATGAATAAAAGCAAGCCTAAACCCCCAATTTTAATTAAATTTTCGGGGACAAATAATTTAGGAATAAGTTCGAAATATTCTTCCATTAAACTTCGGCTAAAATAGGATTTATTTATTTCTGCAAATAATAAAATTTGTTATCTATAATTAAAATAAATTGAATCATTACGTTTGTAAAAACAATATTAGTAACAAAAGCGTTTTTTATGCAACAGATATAATTTATTTTGCATCCTTATTATTTTTATGAATTCATACAAAATCTTAATTACACTTTTAGCTATTCTGTTTGTTTTTGCCACTGGTTGTAAAAACGATGATCCAAAACCATTTAAACCAATGGTTACTTTACAAATAAATCATACTTGGAGCGATAGTAATTTAGTATTAAACCAACCTTATTATTGGACCCATGATTCAAAAATTGATACTATTATTCCAACTACCCTAATTTATCATATTAATGACCTAAAACTTATTACTCAGAATAGCGAAATAATTGATGCTGATTTACTTTATTACATGGTTGATTATGGTGATAAAAAAGTATTTCCGGCTAATATATCTTTTACTGCACCGAAGGAAGGGGTAAAGTATTATATCACTTCGCTTGAATTTACAATAGGTATTGCAGATTCTTTAACTAATGCAATAGGGGCATTAAATAGTGTTTTTGTAGCGCCAATGTATTGGGGAATGATTCAAGGGTATATTAATTTCAAATTTGAGGCTTTATCGCCGCAAGCACCAAATACTGCTTTAATTTACCATATCGGTGGTTATACAAAACCTTATATTAATTCGCGAAAAGTAAAAGTAGTTTTTGATAAACCGTATTATTTGAATAAAGAAAATTCACTAACAATTTCAGCTGATATTTTTAGGCTTTTTTATGCAGTAAATCAAATAGATATAAAAACAACTGATTTAATTCATTCACCCAATGATAACAGTGTTCTAATAGCGGACAACATGGCCAAATTATTTGGTTTTAAATCGTTTAAATAAATAAAAATACAATTGAGAATAAAGAGTTGAAAGAATTGTCAGCATCTTAATTTTACATCTACTAATATTACCTAATAATATAACACTTTAACATTTTTAATATGAAGGCATACATTTTCCCCGGACAAGGTTCACAGTTTGTAGGTATGGGCAAAGACCTTTACGAAAGTAATAGCAAGGCCAAAGAGCTTTTTGAGCAAGCCAATGAAATATTGGGTTTTAGAATAAGTGATGAAATGTTTGGTGGCACTGATGAAGGTTTGCGAGCCACCCGAATTACCCAGCCGGCTGTGTTTTTACACTCGGTTATTAAAGCCATGTGCATCGAAAATTTTAAACCGGAAATGGTTGCAGGGCATTCTTTGGGTGAATTTTCAGCCTTGGTAGCAAATCGTTCCTTAAATTTTTCAGATGGTTTACAATTGGTTTATAAACGAGCTATGGCCATGCAAAAAGCCTGTGAGCTAAATCCGTCAACTATGGCGGCAGTATTGGGTTTGGAAGATAGTATTGTTGAAGAAATTTGTGCTTCAATAACCAATGAAATAGTGGTAGCGGCTAATTACAATTGCCCCGGTCAGTTGGTTATTTCAGGAAGTATTGCCGGTTTAAATATAGCATGCGTAAAATTGAAGGAAGCAGGAGCAAAGCGGGCTTTATTATTGCCTGTTGGTGGTGCATTTCATTCGCCTTTAATGGAACCTGCCCGGATAGAACTGGAAGCAGCCATTGCAGCTACAGAATTTAAGACACCGATTTGCCCTGTGTACCAAAATGTAACAACCACTGCAGTTACAGACCCAATAGAAATTCAAAAAAATCTAATTAGACAACTTACCGCTCCTGTAAAATGGACCCAAAGTATTTTGCACATGGTAGGTGATGGCGCCACTTTATTTACCGAAGTAGGCCCTGGTAATGTACTTCAGGGGTTGGTAAAAAAGATAAACAGGGAGTCGGAAACAGCGGCAGGATAGCCTGTTGATAATTATTCAAAGCTTTGTAACTGAGAAATACCGATGATAAAAGAATTTCCGGTTCGCTATGGGCGCAATTACAAAGTGGTGTTGGCAATTATTTTACCTTGCCTTCTAATTGTACCATTTATCTTTCTGATGCAGAAATTTAAGTCAAAGGAAGAATGGGAAGTGTGGGTAGTTATTTATACCTTTCTTGGGGCCATAATCGGATTAAGTGTTTGGTTAGTATTAAGGATTTATCCCAAGACAATATTTTGTATACGCTACAATGAAATAAGCTTGGTTTTTGATCATACTAATCTTTTTTCTCCAAAAGATTTTACGTTTAATGTGGAAGATATTACTGCCTTTACAGAAGGAACTATAGGAACTGATAGCTATTATATTTTTGAAACCCAAAACCCTTCCCGTAAATTTCAGGTTTCGGCTATTTCTTATAAGATAGAAGATATGCTTGATTTTAATGAGGCTATGGTGGAGATTAGTGATTTGGTGAATGGGGAAGAATGACCAAGGCGAGAATTGAACATAGGAATAGGAAATTAGAATAAAGCTTTCAAAAATTTAAGCAGGTTATTTTGTTAATTTTAAAACACCATTATTCCCCTTATGTTTGTACCAAAATTTACCCCCCCCCAATGAAAAATACCCTCCTAACACTTTTAGCAATCCTCATTGCCACCTCCACCTTTTCCCAAACCAAAGACAAAAAGAAAGGCTGGGATGTTTCCATACTTGAATCAGACTACACTACTACGACCATCACAACAGAAGAAGGCACTTGGATGAATTTGGATGTGAGCCCGGACGGGAAGCAGATTGTGTTTGATATGCTGGGCGATATTTACACCTTACCCATTAGCGGGGGAGAAGCCAAACTCATTCGCGGTGGCCATGCATTTGAAGTGCAGCCTCGATTCAGCCCGGATGGAAAAAAAATAAGCTTTACGTCCGATGCCGGTGGTGGCGATAATATTTGGACTATGAATACCGATGGTTCGGATGCCAAACAAATAACCAAAGAAGATTTTAGATTGGTGAACAATGCAGTTTGGAGTGTAGATGGTAATTATATTATTTGCAAAAAGCATTTCAGCTCCGGGCGTTCGTTGGGTGCCGGTGAAATTTGGATGTACCACAAAACAGGTGGTGCAGGAATTCAGTTAACCAAACGGAAAAACGACCAGCAAGATGTTGGAGAACCTTGGGCTTCGCCTGATGGCAAATTCGTTTACTACAGCGAAGACGTTTATCCCGGAGGATATTTTCAATACAACAAAGACCCAAACAGTCAGATTTATGCTATCAACCGTTACAATTTAGAAAACGGAGAAACCGAAAGAGTTACCGGAGGACCCGGTGGTGCTATTCGTCCAATTCTTTCACACAAAGGGGATGTGATGGCGTTTGTTAAACGTGTAAGAGAAAAGTCGGTACTGTATCTTCATGAACTTAAAACAGGAAAAGAATGGCCTATTTACGACCAGCTAAGCAAAGATCAGCAAGAAGCCTGGGCTATTTTTGGACCTTACACCGGATATAACTGGACACAGGATGATCAGCACATCATAATATGGGCGGAAGGTAAAATTAGAAAAATCAATGTTCAAACACTGGTAGTTTCTGAAATCCCCTTTAAAGCAACCGCCAGTCACATCATTGTAAATGCTTTAAAATTTAAGAACGATGCGGCTCCGGATTCCTTTACAAGTAGAGCCATTCGTCAGGCTATGACTTCACCCGATGGAAAAACTTTGATATTTAATGCAGCTGGTTTTTTATGGAAAAAATCACTTCCTAACGGAAAACCCGCAAGACTTACCAATGGCAGCGACTTAGAATTTGAACCATCCTTTTCAAAGGATGGAAAATACTTGGTTTATGTAACCTGGAATGATAGCGCAATGGGAGCTATTTGCCGCTTGGATATGGTAACTCCTAAAAGTAAACCGGAGAAGTTAACCACCGAAAAAGCCATTTACCGTGAACCTTCGTTTTCGGGCAAAGACATCAATATCATCGTTTATAGAAAAGAAGAAGGCAACGATCATCAGGGGTTTGTAAATACTCTGGAACCCGGAATTTATTTAATGGAAGTAAAAGCTTCAAAAAAATCTACCTCCACATTAATTACCAAGGATGGAGAGTATCCAACCTTTACTAATGATGGAACTCGAGTTTATTACCAAACAGGAGGAAACCTTTTTGGGGCATTAACAAAAACCTTAATGTCGGTAAAACTGGATGGAAAAGAACCACGGGAAATCGTAAAATCAAAATACGCTCATCGCATTATTCCCAGTCCCGATGATAAATGGGTAGCTTTTACCAATCTCTATAAAGTATACATAGCCGCCATGCCAATGACAGGGCAGGTTATAGAGGTAGATGGAAAATCAACCAGTGTTCCTGTAAGTCAGGTTTCGCGTGATGCAGGAATAAGTTTGCATTGGTCGGGCGATAGCAAAAAACTAAACTGGACTTTGGGAGATGAATATTTTAGTACAGAACTTTACAAACGCTTTTTGTTTTTGGATAATGCCCCGGATAGTTTGCCAGCCATTGACACCACCGGACTTAAAATAAATTTGGTACTTCCTTCTGATAAACCAAAAGGCAAACTAGCCTTTACAGGAGCCAGAATCATTACCATGAGCGGTGATAAAGTAATAGAAAACGGAACCATTGTGATTGATGGAAACAAAATACTAGCTCTTGGTGAATCGGGTTCTGTGGTAATTCCATCAGATGCCAAAGTGATGGATGTAAAAGGCAAAACAATTATGCCCGGATTGATTGATGTGCATGCTCATTTGGGGCAATTCAGATATGGCCTAAGTCCACAAAAACACTGGCAGTATTATACTAATTTGGCTTATGGCGTAACTACAACTCACGATCCGTCTTCCAACACCGAAATGGTATTTTCTCAATCCGAAATGGTGAAGGCAGGGAACATGATTGGCCCACGGATTTTTTCAACGGGCGTTATTTTATACGGAGCCGAAGGAGATTTTAAAGCTGTGGTAAATAACTTGGAAGATGCACGTTCCGCCATTCGAAGAACCAAAGCTTTTGGAGCTTTTTCGGTAAAAAGTTATAATCAGCCTAGAAGAGAACAAAGACAACAAATAATAAAAGCCGCCGAAGAAATGAATATTGAAGTAGTGCCAGAAGGAGGTTCTACGTTTTATCACAATTTATCGATGATTATGGATGGACATACAGGGATTGAGCACAACTTGCCAATAGCCACACTTCACAAAGATGTAATCCAACTTTGGGCAGCCAGTAAAACGGGTTATACACCCACTCTTATTGTTAATTACGGAGGATTGAACGGCGAATATTTTTGGTATCAGACCACCAATGTATGGGAAGATAAAAAGCTTTTAAAATATACCCCTAAAAGTATTATAGATTCCCGTTCACGTCACCGCACGATGGTGCCTATGGCTGAGTATGACAACGGCCATATTTTGGTTTCAAAAAGTTGTAAAAAACTGACTGATGCCGGTGTTAAAGTAAACCTTGGTGCTCACGGACAAATTCAGGGAATTGGGGTTCATTGGGAACTATGGATGCTTGCACAAGGTGGAATGACAAATATGGAAGCCCTGAGAGCTGCTACCATGAACGGTGCCAACTATTTAGGAATGGATTCTCAAATAGGCTCACTTGAAGTTGGCAAAATAGCAGACTTAATTATTTTGGATAAAAACCCGTTGGAAGATATTAAAAACTCCAACACTGTTACTCATACTATGATTAATGGCAGATTATACAATTCTGAAACGATGAACGAAACTGGAAATTACAATAAGCCAAGAGGGACTTTTTATTGGGAACAAGTGGGCTATTCACCTTCGTTTGATTGGCATGGAGATAGTCATTCCGGCTGCACATGCGAATCAACACATTGATAAATATCCTGTTATTTATTTTATTAATTCGACATTAGCAGTATATTTAACAGAGTATTTGTAATCAAATGAAAAATTTTGTTTTAATAATTATTTCAACCATTTCTATAGGCTTCATTAGTTGCCATAGATGCAGTGACATTGCTTGTATGCCACCACCGCTATTTATGATGATGCGATTTGTAGACAAACAAGATAGCATTGATCTATTTTATAACAAAAAGTATAGTCCTGATTCAGTAAGGGTTTATTATGAAGAGAATTCTAAAAAAATAAATGTTGAAATAGATTTTGGTAAAGATACCTTGAATAAACAAACTACCCTTTATTCTATTGATTGGATTCAAAAAGCCCAATCGGGTATAAAAAACTACTATTTATACCTTAACAAAATGGAATTAGATACCCTCTATTTGGAAGTATTTACATCAGAGGGCTGTTGCCCGAGTCCTCAAATAAATGAATTTAAAATTAATGGTTCTGAAATTAAAATGGAATTTGGAGGCGGTTTTATTTATAAAAAATAAAATGTTTAAGTCTATTTGTACACCTTATTATTCATTGTAAATTCGCGGAACTTTATAAAAATAAAACATGCAAAATTCAGTTTACGGATTCGAGAAATTTAGTGCAAGGCATAACAGCCCTACCAACACCGAAAGAGCCAAAATGTTAGAAACAATTGGCTGTGCTTCTATTGATGAATTAATAAATAAAACTGTCCCGGCAAACATACGACTTAAGGGTGCTTTGGATATTTCACCGGCCGTTTCTGAATACCAATTTTTAAACGATTTAAAAGCTGTAGCTTCTTTAAATAAAATTTACAAAACCTATATAGGAACAGGGTATTATAATACCATTACTCCCGGAGTAATCCTTCGTAACATTATGGAAAATCCTGGATGGTATACTGCCTATACTCCTTATCAAGCTGAAATAGCTCAAGGACGTTTAGAAGCACTTTTGAATTTTCAAACCATGGTGATAGACCTCACAGGTTTACCACTTGCCAATGCTTCCTTATTAGATGAAGGAACTGCAGCAGCTGAAGCTATGCATATGTTTGACGGACTTAGACCGAAAGAAAATGGTAATAAATTTTTTGTAAGTAAAGATGTTTTCCCTCAAACACTGGATGTTTTAAAAACCCGTTCAGAGCCAATAGGCATTGAATTGGTTATTGGTGATTTTAAAACCATTGAATTTACCAGCGAGTTTTTTGGAGCCTATGTGCAATACCCTGATAATAAAGGAAACGTAAACGATTATAAAGAATTTTGTTATAAAGCCCATGCAGCAGGTGCTTTAGTGGCGGTTGGGGCTGATTTAATGTCGCTAACTTTATTAACCCCGCCTGGAGAATTTGGGGCAGATTGTGTCGTTGGTAATAGTCAACGTTTTGGAGTACCCATGGGTTACGGCGGGCCTCATGCCGCTTTTTTTGCAACTCGTGATGAATACAAACGTCAGATACCCGGACGAATAATCGGAGTATCAATAGATGCTGATGGTAACAGGGCATTACGTATGGCTCTACAAACCCGCGAACAACATATAAAACGTGATAAAGCAACAAGCAATATTTGCACAGCTCAGGTTTTGTTAGCTGTAATGGCTGGGATGTATGGAGTTTATCATGGACCGGATGGCTTAAAGAAAATTGCCAAACGTATTAATTCATCCGCTAATTTATTGAGCCATGCTTTAAAATTAGCAGGATTTAATCAGGTAAATTCAGATTATTTTGATACCCTTTGTGTAGAAGCTGATTTAAATATGCAGCGGTCTATTCAGGAAAAAGCATTAAAAGCTGAAATAAACTTCCGTTATTTTGATAATTATGTTGGTATTTCCATTGACGAAACCACCAGTTTAAAAGACCTTCAAAATATTTGCGATATATTTTCAAGTGCTGCAAATAATAGCTACGAGGATATAGCCCATTTGGCTAAAAATGCTTCAGCAGGTTTCAGTTCAAAGTTTGAAAGAGAAAGTAATTTTATGTTGCATCCGGTTTTTAATACCTATCAATCGGAGCATGAAATGTTGCGATATATTAAATTGTTGGAATCAAAAGATTTGTCGTTATGCCATAGCATGATTTCATTAGGCAGTTGCACAATGAAACTAAATGCCACTACCGAAATGATTCCTGTGACCTGGCCGGAATTTAACCAATTGCACCCGTTTTGTCCGGTTGACCAAGCCAAAGGTTATGCTCATATTTTAAACGAACTGAGTAATGACTTGTCAGAAATAACAGGCTTTGCCGATATGAGTTTACAGCCAAATGCAGGTTCACAAGGCGAGTATGCAGGTTTAATGGTAATTCGTGAATATTTTAAAGACAAGGGAGAAGGCCATAGAAATATTGCCTTAATTCCGGAGTCAGCTCACGGAACCAATCCTGCCAGCGCTGTAATGGCCGGTATGAAAATACTAATAGTTAAATGTACCGAAAATGGCTATATTGATTTAGCTGATTTAAAAGCCAAAGCGGAAGCTAATAAAGACAATTTAGCATGCTTAATGGTAACCTACCCTTCAACGTATGGAATATACGAAGAAACAATCATTGACATTACCAATATCATCCATGAAAACGGTGGTCAGGTATATATGGACGGCGCAAATATGAATGCTCAAGTTGGGCTAACCAGCCCGGGAATGATTGGTGCTGATGTTTGTCACCTTAATTTACACAAAACCTTTTGCATCCCACACGGCGGTGGAGGCCCTGGAATGGGACCTATTGGTGTTGCAGCACATTTGGTAGATTATTTACCAGGAAATCCAATAATAAAAACTGGAGGTGAAAAAGCAATTAATGCAATTTCGGCTGCTCCATGGGGCAGTGCCTCAATATTATTAATATCTTATGCCTATATAAAATTAATGGGACCTGATGGCTTAAAACAAGCTACAGAAACAGCTATTTTAAATGCTAATTATATCCAGTCACGTTTAACTGGTCATTATGATTCACTTTACACTGGTCATAATGGAACTGCTGCCCATGAGATGATTATTGATACCCGTGTATTCAAAGCCACTACTGCAGTAGAAGCCGGAGACATAGCAAAACGATTAATGGATTATGGTTATCATGCTCCAACCGTTTCTTTCCCTGTTTCTGGAACTATGATGATAGAACCCACCGAAAGTGAAAGCCAGTATGAGTTAGACCGTTTTTGTGATGCCTTAATTGAAATACGCAACGAGATAAAGGAAATTGAAAACGGCATGTACCCAAAGGATAATAATGTAATACACAATGCCCCTCATACAGCAGCAAATGTAATGAGTGATACTTGGGACAAGCCTTACAGCCGTGAAAAAGCAGCATACCCAATAGCTTATATCAAAAACTATAAATTTTGGCCAAGTGTATCACGAGTTGATAACACATATGGTGACAGAAACTTGGTATGTGCTTGCTTGCCAATTGAGGCTTATGCTGAGATGAACTAAGAAATAATTAGAAAAATATCTTAAAAACGGAGCTCTTCATTAATTGAAGGGCTCTTTTTTTTTATGTTAAAATCATTTTATTGTAGTTCGTGAAATAACCTAATTTTGATTGCACCCAATTCAATGGAAAATAAACTAAAAGTAGCAATAGTCCTTTTAATTTTGATTATTTCAGGATGCAGGCACCATAGCAATATACCTAGGCAAAGAAGTTTTTTTTAAATTCTAATTATAACATTTTAGTGGCAATTATTTTGGATATTAAACTCCTATTAAGTAATTATAAATTTATACCTGAGGAAAGGCTTAAAAGAAAGTTAGTAATTATAGGTATTGAGGGGGGATAACTTTATTGCCGTTCATTTTAATTCTTGCAATCAACGTAGTTCTATAATTCTTTTTAAGTAATTCCAATATTACATAATCTCCATTTTGAAATTCAATGAAAAATCATAATTTTGCAACCTCTTAAAAACGGCGGGGTAGCTCAGATGGTTAGAGCGTCGGATTCATAACCCGGAGGTCGGCAGTTCGATCCTGCTCCCCGCTACTGGCTTAAAAGGGTTGATAGAAATATCGACCTTTTTTTTGTTTATAGATTGGTTGTAAAAGTTAAAAGGGTGATTGGTATTATTATTTGTAGAACTAATCACCATTTTAACCTTTCCAACTTCTTTACTTACTTTTGCACCCATAATGATTATTAAAAGTAAAGCTCCACTTCGTATTGGTTTGGCAGGTGGTGGTACCGATGTAAGCCCTTATTCTGACCTTTACGGAGGTTCAATCCTTAATGCTACAATTAATAAATACGCTTATGCTAACATAGAACCGTTGGATGATGAAGTTATTGAATTACATTCCATTGATAAGAATGAAACGCTAACTTATAAATCTTCGCTAGTTTTGGAAGCGGATGGAAATTTGGATTTATTAAAAGGTGTCTATAACCGGATTGTAAAACAATTTACCCATATTCCTTTATCCTTTAGGCTTACCACTTATGTTGACGCTCCGGCAGGTTCAGGCTTAGGCTCAAGTTCTACCTTGGTGGTGGCCATTATTGGAGCTTTTGCGGAGTGGCTTAATTTGCCATTAGGCGAATACGATATTGCTCACCTCGCTTTTGAAATTGAACGCATAGACCTTAACATGGCTGGCGGCAAGCAAGACCAATATGCTGCAACATTTGGCGGATTTAATTTTATGGAGTTTTATAAAGACGATAAAGTGATTGTAAATCCATTGCGAATCAAGAGAAAATATATCACGGAACTTCAAAATAATCTTGTGCTGTTTTATACAGGAACCAGCCGTAATTCAAGCAATATTATTGAGGAACAATCAAAAAATATTAAGAATAAATCTTTTGACGCCACCGAAGCAACTCATCGATTAAAGGAACAATCCATCAAAATGAAGGAAGCTATTTTAATGGGCCAGTTAGATAAAATTGGAGAGATACTGCATTTTGGATGGGAGCACAAAAAACAAATAGCCAAAGGCATAAGCAATCCTGAAATAGAAGCCATTTATGAAGCCGCTTTAAAGGCAGGTTCAAATGGCGGAAAAATATCGGGAGCTGGTGGGGGAGGATTCATATTTTTTTATTGTCCGGGTAATACACGTTTTAAAGTAATTGATGCCATGAAATCCTTTAACGGCCGGGTAGAAAACTATGAATTTACAACCGGTGGTTTGTATACTTATACAATGTAATGGAATCGTTTCCTGATATAATAATATTGGCCGGAGGATTTGGAACACGACTGCAAAGGGTGGTTAAAGACGTTCCAAAACCCATGGCACCAGTGGATGGGAAGCCATTTTTAGAATGGTTGGTAAATTACCTTTCAAAATTTAACCCTAATAAAATAATACTAAGTACAGGTTACAAACACGAGATTATTGAAGCCCATTTTGGAAAAAGTTTTAAAAATATTCCTATAGTTTACAGTATTGAAACAGACCCATTAGGAACTGGTGGAGCTATAAAAAAAGCTTTAAATTTAATAGAAACTGAAAACTGTTTAGTTTTAAACGGTGACACATTTTTACAAATAGACCATTTGAATTTTTTGAATTTTCATAATAAAAGTAACGCTTTATTTTCAATGGCTTTAAAGCCTATGAAAAATCCTGCGCGATACGGAACAGTGGAAACCGATGGAGATGCTATTAAAAAATTTAACGAAAAAAATCCTGAATTATCGGAAGGACTTATCAATACAGGCGTTTATTTGATGAATAAATCAATTATTAAACATTTCCCTGAGCAAGAAAAGTTTTCATTTGAAACCGATTTTATGGAACTAAAAACCGGTGAAATAGAAATGAAGAGTTTTATTACCGATGATTATTTTATAGATATTGGAATTCCTGAAGATTATAAAAAAGCAAACGATGAATTTCCAAACCTTTTCAATTAAACCTAATTCAGCCTTATTTATTGATCGTGATGGAGTAATAAACAAGTTACGAGTGGATGATTATGTAAAGCAAATAAATGAGTTTGAATTGTTGCCGGAGGTTATTCCTGCTTTACAAATAGTAAGACCTTTTTTTAAACGAATTTTTGTAGTAACCAACCAGCAAGGCATTGGCAAAGGGTTGATGATAGATTCTATAGAAGAAATTCATGCTCATTTTTTAGACCTTTTGCCTTCGAATCTTCATCTCGATAAGATATATCATTGTCCGCATTTAAAAGAAGATAATTGTATTTGCCGCAAGCCAAAGCCAGGAATGGCACTAATGGCTAAAAATGATTTTCCGGAAATTGAACTTACCAGTTCAATAATGATTGGTGATAGCCAAAGCGATATGGAATTTGCTAAAAATTCAGGAATTCTTCCAATATTTATTTCGGAAAATAAAAATCTTGAAATTCCTACATTTAGTAATATTTTAAGTTTTGCCCAAAGTTTTGTAAAGAAATAACAGTAGTTTGTAAAAAATAGCTTTTAAAAGCAACGTTTTAAGCGAATTTTGCGTTAAATTTGATAGAAGACTTGAAAAGACCCCTTTCGATATTATTACTATTTTTATCACTTGTTCCATTGGCGCAAGCTACTCACCTTATTGGTGGCTCCATGAGTTATCAAAATTTTGGTTTAAACTCAAAAGGAAATTATAATTTTAAAGTTTCACTTTCTTTATATCGCGATTGTAAAGGAGGGGTATCAACAACCGTTCAATTTACAAAGGATATTAGAATTGGCATATATGCCAATAAATTGCTTTATGATACAAAAACAATAACCTTAGTTTCTAGAAAAATTGTTCAAGCACCAGGAAGAACGGATTGCCCTGTAAATTTAAATGCCTGTATAGAAGAGGGATTTTACGAAGGAGTAATTGAATTAATTCCATCAACAATTGGTTATGAAATTACATTTGAATTATGTTGCAGAAATATACAGAATAATATTGTAGCAGGAAGTTCTCCCACACAGGGTCAAACCTATTATTGCAGGATTCCACCCACCAATATTAAAAACAGCTCACCAGTTTTTGTAAATGGCGTTCCATCTCCTTTTATGTGTGCTAATGATACCACTTCGTTTTTGAACACAGCAGTGGATATCGACGGTGATTCACTGGTTTATTATTTTGCTAAACCCTTTGGAAGTATAAGTACTGGTTCAATTTTGAATCCTCCAAGTAATATGACTCTGCCGTCTATTATATACAATTCTGGCTTTGACGAAAATAAACCTTTCGGTTCTTCAGGGTATTCAAGTATTGATAGATTTAACGGGCTCACGCAATACTTTACCAATATTACAGGGAATTACATTGTGGCAGTAGAAGTTGCCGAATATAGAAACGGCGTTTTATTAAGTACTGTTCGGCTCGATTTGCAAATTATATTTATTACTTGCACACCCAATAGAAAACCTACCATCAGCAGCGACAAAGGAAAAAGTTTTACTATAGAAGCTGGAAGTAAATTATGCTTCAATGTGATTTCTACAGATGCAGATAATGATAATTTAAAACTAACTCCATCGGGAGATATTTTTACAGGTTTTAATGGCTGGAAAGGTCCCAAAGCTACCTTATCAGCCAAAACAGGTAAAGGAAGTATTATTTCCGAATTTTGTTGGCAAACCTCATGCGATCAAGCAAGTGTAAAGCCCTATCAATTTGCGGTAACAGTAGTAGATGATGGATGTCCTGGTAAATACAATTCTGTAAATTTTACAATTCTTGTTAATCCATTTATTAGCAATCTAGTCATTTCAGGAGTTATAGATCCTTGCCAAAATTCAATAACATTTTATCAGGCGCTTTTTTTAGCAAAAAATTCAGCATTGGAGTGGGAAGCCATTCAAGGAGTAATTTTAAAAGGACAAGGAACTAATCAAATAAATGTGAAATGGAATGGCTCGGGTGCAGGGAAAGTAAGGTGCAGAGAAATTTCGCAATATGGCTGCCCCGGAGCATGGAAAGAATTTATTATAAATATTAAACCAAGTCCTGCAACACCTGTAATAACAGGAAAAGACACGGTATGTATTAATTCAACAGAAGTTTATAAAATTGGGTCTACATTGCTACAATCCTTTTGGTTTGTTAAATCAGGCAACAAAATTTCGAGTACTAATTCAGATTGTAATATAAATTGGAATACAATAGGCAATCAAAACATAAAAGTGGTAACTGTGGCCAGTGGATGCCTTAGTGATACGGGTATATTTAAGGTTAATGTTAGAAAACCTAATCCAAATATAACTGGCCCGGCTTCGGTTTGTCCTAATTCTCGCAAAATTGAGTATAATGCAAATGGAATAAGTAGTTCATCTTATCAATGGAATATTACCGGTGGAAGTATTGCATCTGGAAATAATACCTCTAAGATTTTTGTAAACTGGGGCAATGCAGGGACTGGAAATTTGACTGTTACCGAAACCGATCGTTTTGGCTGTATCAGTGACCCTATTTCATTTATCGTAAATAAAACTTATCTTTTAGATGCTGAATTTCCAAAAGGGAAAACATCCGTTTGTGAGTTTGAAAAGGGGGTTTCATATTTTGTATTTCCTGCAAATGGCACGACTTATGTTTGGGGCATAACAGGCGGAAATATTTTACTGCCAGCTAATACCAATTCAATTAAGGTAGATTGGGACAAGGCTGGAATTGGTGATGTAACTATAACAAAAACAGCGTATGATAGTGTTAATCTAAAATTATGTTCCAGTTTGCCAGCAAAATTAGATGTTATAATTAATCCAACCCCAAATGCTTCAATTATTAACGGAGATTTTGAAGTTTGCCAATTGCCCGATTCATTAAGTTATACTGTGAATGGATTTGCAGGAAGTAAGTATTTATGGCGGGTAAATGGTAGTTCTAATAATATTATTGGTCAAGGAACAAAAACAATAAAATTAGCATGGAATACATCGGGAAAATTTAATATAGAGGTAACTGAATTATCAAAAGATAGTTGCTGGGGAAATGTTATTGATTCAATAGTAATTGTTAATCCAAAACCTGTTAGTAATTTAATAGTTGGGCCAGCAATAGTTTGTAATCCTGATTATTTTAACAGAAAGTATATTATAAGTGGGTTTAATAATTCAACGTATTCGTGGTTTGTTAATAATGGAAATATTATTTCGGGAAATGGTAAAGATAGCATTCTCGTTAACTGGACAGAGAATGAACCGGCCTGGATAAAAGTTATTGAGACCTCAGAATTTGGTTGTGCCGGAGATACCATAAAAAAAGATATTACACTTGATAAGCTCAATATTGAAATGCAAGTAGTATCAGTAGGAACGCCAGATAATAATATGGAGATTAGCTGGAAAAATGCTAATTCAAAAGCAATTCCTAGAATTTATGAATTGCAAAAAAGAAATGCCAGTTCATTAGTTTGGCAAAATTTGGCCAGTATTAATAACTTTACTAACTATATTGAGCAACCACTTAATACAGATATTAATGCTTTTGATTACCGAATAAATGTTAAAGATTTATGTGGAATTGAAAAGCCATCAGATATTCATACCAACGTATGGTTGTCAGGAGCAAAAACTGAAGATCCTTATGCTATAAAAATGCAGTTTTCAAATTATATGGGTTTTAAAAACGGAGTGAGTAAGTATGTGCTTTATAGAAAAATAAGTGAAATCGATAATTTATATCAACCCTATGATTCATTTACCCAACCTGAAAATATGTTTTATAAAAATGGATTGGATGGATATAGCCAATGTTATAGGATTTTAAGTTTTGAAAATGGAGGAAATAATCAGGTAAGTTGGTCCAATGAAATATGTTTTAATTTTTCGCCAACTATTTATATTCCAAATGCTTTTTCGCCAAATAATGATGGTTTAAACGATAAATTTGTAATAAGTGCTGGAGCCATAAAAACTTTCAGTATGAAAATATTTGACCGCTGGGGTGAAAAACTATGGGAAACCATTGATTATACAAGCTCTTGGGATGGCTTTTACAAAGATAAACAAGTTCAAATGGATGTTTATATGTACACGGTTACATTAACCGATTTTAGAGATAAAGTTTATAGAATGAACGGAACGGTTCATGTCATAAGATAATCCATTATTCCAACCCTTTAATCCAATCTGAAATATCCTCAATCACATACATCGGAACATTTCCTCCATTAAAATACTCACTTGGATTTGGTTTTCCTTCCCCTTCAATAAACAGGTGATTTAGTTTTGGATAGGAAATGAACGACCAATTCTTTTTTTCAAGATAACCCGTTTTCCAAAGCTTCAAATCCTCATTTGTTACCTGATAATCTCTATCCCCTTGTAAAAACAATACAGGCATATCAAGAGTTTTCAATACTTCTACAGGTTTATAATTTTTTACATCTTTCCAAAAAGCAGTAGGCCAATAGCCAAGCAGTTTCAATTTTGGTTTTGAAGTAAGTAATTTATCACTTCTCACAAAATGAACCTTTTTCATTTCCTTTTTAAGAAATATTTTTTCAGGCCAACTCACCTTTCCATCCAGTTCTGTTAAGTAATGATATTGATATTCAATAAGTTCATCAATGGGGCGGGAGCAACCCGCTAATGATATTCCTCCCTTCACACCATTACAATTTTTTAAAATAAGTGGCAATGCATAACCACCTTGACTGTGGCCAATAATATAAATTTGGTTTGTGTCCACATCAGGGCGTGTTTTAGCAAGTTTAAAAGCATTTACGGCATCTTCTATTGTTTCATCCCATAATGTAAATTGAGAGGTATCAAATTCCTTTTTATAAACCAATGTGCGTTTGTCATACACCATGCACGCAATGCCTTTGGTTAACAATCCTAAATAAATATCTTTAAAAACCTTAATGGGTCCGATGCCTTCTTCACGATTATTAGCTCCCGAACCATGCGCAAAAATTACAAGAGGTACTTTTTTAGAAAGGTCTTTTGGGTAAACAATTTCGCCGGGTAAACTATATTTTCCTGAAACAATTGTGATGTTTTCTTTATTGTAAACTAAGTTTTGACCGTATTCAGGAATGGCATAGGTTTTAGGTCTTAAATATATGCTGCTTAATTTTCCTTTATCACCAAAGGATGTTTCTAAAACCAAACTTCCTTTAATAAAATAAACATGGGTTACATATTTATCAACTACTTTACCTTTAACTAATGTTGTTTTTCCATGGGATTTATAGTTTCCAAACTCTTTTTCCAAACCTTGCCATGAAGCTTTAAGAAAATGAACAGAAACTGATTTCTTTAGATTTTCATCAAATTGCCTGTGAAGTTTTCTGTAATCATGATGCTTTAAATATTTTATTACCTTTTCCTGATGCTTGTATTCCTGGGCTTCGCAAAAATTAATAGTAGCAAAAATTATCGAAATAAGTATGCTAATTTTTTTCATTAACCATTAATATTTCACCATTAAACCGTATCGTATTTATGAAGCAATTTTAAAAAGGTTCCAAAATCCTTTGGATACTCAGCTTCCAACTCATATTTTTTATCATACAATTCAAAGTGAAGGCTACGCGCATGCAAGGCAACACGATTCATCATAGGTTGTTCTTCTACATCTTTACTTAAAGAAAATTTGCGTTTTATTTTTGAAAGCATCGGCATCGATCCACCATACTGCACATCAGCAGCTAGCGGGGCATTCTGCGATTTTAAATGCACTCGTATTTGGTGCAATCTACCCGTAAAAGGATAGCATTGTAAAAGTGTAAAATGCCTGAAAATTTCAAGAGTATTTACAATCGTTAAGGATTCTTTACCTTCTCTAAAATCAATTTTGGCATAGCCTTTACTATTTACTTTTAAGGGTTTATTAATTTCTAAATGGTCAAAATTATGACACCCTTCGGCTATGGCATGATACCATTTGGTCACTTTTCGGTGTTCAAACTGAATGGCCATTTGGCGATAAACATCATTGTTTTTAGCGAACAAAATAATACCTGTGGTTTCCTTATCCAGTCTGTGACAAACCTGAATGTCAGGCCATTGTTTTCGAGCCAAGCCCAATAGCGATTTCTTGGTTTCATCTCGCTCATCCAAAGTAGATAAAAAAGCAGGTTTGTTAATCGCAACGATGTGTTCGTCTTCAGCAACTATGAGTTCAGTGATATGTGGAAATTTGAGATTCAATTAGTATAGAGATATGAGATTCTGAGTACAAAGAAATGTTCTTCGAAGTTGATTATCTAAATATAAATAATCGCAGTTCAGCCATGGTGCGTAAGCAGTCCCACTTTGAAGGGGGTAGGGGGATGATGTTATCCAAATCATTACTTTAAAAACCCTCCCAATTCATTCCTTCCAATTTTTCCTTGTTCTTTGGTTATTAGATTTTTAAAAGATAATTGTCCTGAAGAAATTTCATCATCTCCGGTAATAATTACCAAAGGAATCCCTTTCTTTTCGGCATATTCAAACTGTTTTGGTAGCTTTTTTATATCCGGAAAAACTTCTAAAGAAATCCCTTCTTTTCGTAGTTCGTTTGCTAACGCATAATTTAAGTTTCGTCCGTTTTCATCCAAATGGCAAAACATAGCTTTTACTTCCGTTTGAGCTAAATTGGCAAACAAATTCAACTCTTCCATCACATCATAAATCCTATCAATACCAAATGAAATACCAACGCCTGAAACACCTGGCAAACCAAACACTCCTGTTAAATTATCATATCGGCCACCACCGGAAATGCTGCCCATTTTAACATCGTTGGCTTTTATTTCAATGATGCAGCCTGTATAGTAATCAAGGCCTCGGGCAAGTGAAAGGTCTATTTTAATCAAATTATTTATCCCACTTCGTTCAATAAAATTGAAAATATCACCTAATTCTAAGCACCCTTTTTCTGATTTATCAATTCCATTCAATTTGTCTTGGATTAAATATATCGAATTCATATCAAAAGGCATTTCAGAAAGAAAACCTTCTAATTCAGAGCATTGACTTTGATTTAAACCCAATGCATTAAATTCAGATAAAAGACTTTCAAAACTAACTTTATCTAACTTGTCAATGATTATTACAAATTGATTGAATTTATCTTCAATATTAAATTTAGTAGCAATTGCTTCAAGAACTTT
The DNA here is from genome assembly GCA_945907065.1 of Chitinophaga pinensis. Lineage (GTDB taxonomy): Bacteria > Bacteroidota > Bacteroidia > NS11-12g > UBA9320 > JABWCE01. The sequence goes on along the minus strand of CAMDSC010000008.1, from coordinate 832 downwards.
CCTATTATTTAAATTTATAGTAACCCCAACTCCAAGCTTTTCAAATACCTCTGCAGCAATGCACAACAAATCCGCCTCATTCATCAAACTATCCGAACCTATAATATCGGCATCGCATTGCCAAAATTCCCGGTAACGGCCACGTTGTGGTCTGTCAGCTCGCCATACAGGTTGCATTTGGTAGCGTTTAAAAGGAAATGTTATTTCATTGCGGTTCATGGCCACATAGCGAGCCAAAGGAACCGTTAAATCATAGCGTAAACCTTTTTCTGAAATTTGCGAAGCCAATTTATTTGAAGCTTTTGATTGCCAAATTTCATCATTGGCATTAGAAGCAAAATCACCTGAGTTTAAAATTTTAAACAATAATTTATCCCCTTCCTCACCATACTTACCGGTTAGGGTTTCCAGTTGCTCCATTGCAGGAGTTTCCAAAGGCATAAATCCATATTTTTTAAATACAGTTTCAATCATATTCAAAATATGTTTACGCCGCTGCATTACAGCCGGCCCAAAATCGCGGGTTCCTTTTACTAATGAGGGTTTCATTATTTTCTTTCTGGACTTATCATTCCGACGATTGGAAGAATCTAATTAAGAATTTAGACACTTCGTTCCTCAACATGACTATGGCGGCAAAATTAGTTTAAAGTAAGGTTAATATTGACACAAAGGCAACTAGTTTTCATAAAAGAAATTAAAGGTATATAGGACCTAGTCTCTTTATTAACGAAAATTCAGCCGAAAATTTATAACATTTAACAAATTATTTGTAAAATCATTTTCGTTTGCTATTCCTTTGCACCACAAATTAAAAAAAAAATAAAAAACA
>CAMDSC010000007.1 GCA_945907065.1 Chitinophaga pinensis | reverse complement strand
AAGTCATCTTTTTTATCTCCGGCTTCACCTACAATGCTTAGAAGAGTTTTAATGTTATCATCAGAAGCATTATCAGATTTTGCAGTTTCTTTTTTTGCTTTAGCAACTTTCACTGGTTTTTCTTCAGTTTCAGTTTTCTCCGCTTTTACTTTTTTTGCTGGTTTTTCTTCAACTACAGCTTCAACTTTTGCAACTTTAGGAGTTTTTACTTCTTTCGTTTCAGCTTTTTCTTTTTTCCCTTTGGCATCTTTAGCGTTTGAATCCATTAATGCTTTAAGGCCTGAAAGTGCTTCTATTTCACCTAAAGTAGAGCGTTCTGTTTGTTGGTTAAAACGTTTTACATTTTTTGTAGTCGCATTTTCATTCTTTACCAACTCATTTTTTTCTTCATCCTTTTTAGCTCTCTCAGCATCTTTCCAAATATCTGTGTGTGAAAGTATGATACGCTTTTGGTCTTTATTAAATTCAATTACACGGAATTGTAATTCATCATCAGCTTTGGCATTACCGGCTTTCAAACCTTCTTTCTTCATATGCTTTGTAGGAGCAAATCCTTCAACACCATAAGGTAATGCAACAGTAGCACCTTTATCGTTTACTTCTGTAATAGTACCTGTATGTTCTGATCCTTCAGTAAAAATACCTTCGAAAGTTTCCCAAGGATTTTCATCCAATTGCTTATGACCTAGACTTAATCTTCTGTTTTCACGGTCAATTTCTAAAACCATTACATCCATTTCTTCACCTTTTTTAGTGAATTCAGCAGGATGCTTGATTTTTTTACTCCATGAAAGGTCAGAAACGTGAACCAATCCATCTACACCTTCTTCCAATTCTATGAATAAACCATAGTTGGTAAGGTTGCGAACGATTCCTTTATGTTTAGAACCAATTGTGTATTTAGCTTCAATATTTTCCCATGGATCTGGAGTAAGCTGTTTAATTCCCAAAGACATTTTTTGTTCGTCTTTGTCAAATGATAAAATAACGGCTTCTACTTCATCACCCACTTTCATAAAGTCTTGTGGATTTTTTAAGTGTTGGCTCCAGCTCATTTCTGATACGTGAATTAATCCTTCTATACCTGGAAAAAGTTCAACAAATGCACCGTAATCAGCCACTGTTACTACTTTTCCTTTTATCTTAGAACCTACTTCTAATGAAGCTGTAAGTTCATTCCATGGATTTTCAGTAAGTTGTTTTAATCCTAATGAAATACGTTTTTTCTCATCATCAAAATCAAGAACTACAACATTGATTTTTTGTTCAAGGTGTAATACTTCTTCTGGATGATTTACACGTCCCCAAGAAATATCAGTGATGTGCAATAATCCGTCAAGTCCTCCAAGATCAATAAATACTCCGAAGTTGGTCATGTTTTTAACAACACCTTCAAGTACCTGACCTTTTTCCATACGCGATAATATTTCACCTTTTTGGGCTTCTATATCATCTTCAATAAGGGCTTTATGTGAAATTACAATGTTTTTGAATGCTTGATTAACTTTTACCACTTTAAATTCCATGGTTTGGCCAACGTATACATCGTAATCTTTAATCGGTTTTACGTCAATTTGTGAACCTGGAAGGAAAGTATCCATGCCCATAATATCTACTACTAATCCCCCCTTTGTACGAGATTTGATTAATCCTCTTACAATTTGGTTTTCATCTTTAGCTGCTATTATTTTATCCCAAGCACTTTCTGCAATTGCTTTTCTGCGTGATAAAATAAGTTGCCCTAAGGAATCTTCTGTTTTTTCTACAAATACTTCTACCTCATCACCAACTTTAAGGTCAGTAATGTCTCTAAATTCTGTACGGTTAACAATACCGTCTGATTTGTAGCCTACATTTACTACAACATCTTTGCTGTTCAAGGCAACTACAGTTCCTTTAACAACTTGGTTTTCGGCTAATTGGTTGAATGTACCTTTGTACATATCAATTAACGATTGTTTTGATCCGTCATCATAACTTGCAAAACCTTCTTTGTCCATACTCCAGTCGAAGTCACTTGATGGCTCAGGTGCTGCGGTTGTTTCTGTTTTAGATTTGTCAGTTTTTGGAGTGATTTCGGCAACAGGTTCTTCCTGTGGTGCTTCAACTTCAGAAATAATTTCTTCTGGTGTTGATTCTACTTCGGCTTCTGGTGATTCTGTTTCTGCAGTTACTTCGATTGTTTCTTCTGCAATTGGTGTTTCAGTAGTGGGTACTTCCTCGTTTTGAGTTGTTTCCGGGGCTACAATCCCCTCTTCGATTTCTTGTGTGTTTTCAGTCAAATTTTTTGTTCCTCCTTTGAATGGGCGGCAAATCTAAAATTTTATCATCGAAAAAACAATTATAAATTACGGTTTTATTAAAGGTTTGCCATCTTTTTATAATAATTCTAAATAAATATGCGTTAATTGTTTTTATTTGGCGATTACTCCTTTATTTTTGTTTAAGAATAGTTCAAAAAAATTATGAATAAATTATTTCTAACATTCATTTTATTTACCATCTCAATTGTTTCATTTAGTCAAACAACTAAAGCAATTGTAGCGAATGGTACTTATCTTCAAATAGGAAATTTTAATCCTGAAAATGGCTCTTTTACCGGTTTGCAAAACGCAGGGTATGTTAAATCTGCACCTCGTGATTTTATTTATGATGCCAAAAATAGTAAGGCTATTTATCAAAATACTACTAATGGATTTGTATACAGCACGATTGCAAATAACTCAGTCAATCCAAAAAATTTCGACCTTTTTAGTACAATTATAGCTCCGGCATATATTCCGGCTGCCAATGAGGTAGTATTTTTTAGTGTGCAAAAAGAATTTAACGGATACGGTAGTAATGAGGAAAATTTATCTTTTACAACTTTTAATGTAAATGAAGGCCGAGTAACCAATCAAATTAAATTTAATGATATTTCTTTTGATAATGTTTCAGCACCGTTTTATGGTATAGTAACCATGACGGATGGTTTTACACGAAAAGATATTAAAAAGGAGGTGGCCATAAGCAAGCCTGTATATATTGCCGAAAAGGATTTATATGTAATTATGATTCGCGATATAACAGGTACTAACCGATTGTATAAAATTCATGTAAATTCACTTAATCCTAATTTTACCAGCACCCGTTGTGATTATAATATTATTGATATGACCAGTGTGGCAGGTACTGATATTGTAAAAGCTTTATATTTTGAAAAATCCGGTTCAACAAATATTTTAAAAGTTGGAGATTTTAATATTACAAATAATACAATGACTAACAGTTCTGAAATTTCTTCCTTTACATCTTCTTCAATTGATAATGGTTCATTGAAATTTAATACAGACCAATCAAAACTTTTTGTTACCCGTTTTGAAGGAACCAATACAAATATTTATAGCTTGAATATTGAAAATAACCAATTGCATTCAACAGCCTCTTATTCAGGAAATATTCAATTTGATTATGGATTTAATGAATCCTATTATACCCCAAAAACCTATTCAGATTATTTTGGATTGTATCCAAACCCCTCTACAGGTGTGGTTTATTTTAAAAATACTAGTGGTATAATTCCTAACTCAATTAAAGTATATGATAATGTTGGGCAATTGGTTCGTTCCATTAAAGTGGAAGAAATGGTAGCCCAAACACCCATCGATCTTTCAGGAATGGCAAGCGGGATTTATCATATACGAGTGGAGATGTTGGGTCCTGATTTTATTGGTAAAGTAGCCGTTTCAAACTAAAAAAATTACTATATTGAACGGGTTTGGTGTATGGCATTAAACCCGTTTTTTTATTAAAAAAATTAAAACCCAAAATGATTCTCAACAAACAAATCCTTTATAATTTAATGTTTGTTGCATTAGCTTTTTCATCGTGCAAACCTGATGAACCCGATACAATCCTAAAAAATCAAAAGAATGATACAGCCCTAATTAGCGTTTCCAGCGAAATGCCACCGATTGTTAAATTTTCGGATAACCCAATAACCAAGGCAGGTTTGGATTTAGGGCGATTTTTATTTTATGATACATTACTTTCCCAAAACAATACTATAAGCTGTGCCTCATGCCATAATCAGGCCATGGCTTTTACCGATAACAACAAAAAAGTTAGTGAAGGAACTGTAAAGCAATTAGGCACCCGTAATGCCATGCCCACCTTTAATTTAATATGGTTTGACAGTTTGTTTTGGGACAGCCGGGCTTCCCGTTTAAAACAACTGGCTTTAATGCCCATCCAAAATCCTTTAGAAATGAACATTACACCCGAAGCCGTGGTTGAAAAATTGAAATTGTCAAGTCTTTATAAGTTGAAATTTAAAAATGCTTTTGGTAGTGATACCATTACGCCTGAACGATTAGCCATGGCGTTAGAGCAATTTTTAATGTCAATAGTTTCTGATAATTCAAGGTTCGACAAGTCGAAGCGAGGTGAAGTAGCATTAACGCCCGAAGAAAATCGTGGCTTCGAAATTGCCGGCCAAAAAGGATGTTTCAATTGCCATAAAACCTCTTTGTTTACCGATAATTTATCGCATAATACCGGGCTTGATTTATATTTTACGGATAAAGGATTGGGCGGGTTTACCAAAAAATACAATCAGGAAGGAAAATTTAAAACCCCGAGCTTGCGCAATGTGGCACTCACAGCTCCGTATATGCACGATGGCCGGTTTGAAACCCTAGAAAAAGTAATTGAATTTTATGACCACGATGTTATTCCTAATCTGAATTCCCGAAATATATCCCGCACCTTTATTGAGCAAGCCACCCGCAATAGGATAAGCCAAGAGGATAGCAAAGCATTAATTGCTTTTTTAAATTCGTTAACGGATTATGACATGGTTACCAATCCTAAATTTTCTAATCCTTTTAAATAGGTTTATTTTTCAATTAACAGTTTATAGGTTTCCGTGTATTGGAAATTATTGGTTGAAATTACAGCTTATCTATTGTTTAATAAATTTATAATGCAGTTCACTATCACCAATTGAAACCTTATAGAAATATATACCATTACTTATATTACTTATATCTACATCAAATTGTTGTTCTCCAATACATGCTTTACCAGCATATACATTTTTAATCAATTGGCCTGATATATCATATAAATCTATGTTGAGAGATTGGGGCGTAGCGGATTGAATTACCATTGTCTGTTTTTGGTTTGCAGGGTTAGGGTATATTGCAATTTTAGCTTTTGAAAAATATGAAATCATGTTTGTCTTTTTTACGCTAAAATTCATTGTCTTTGTCTGGGATAGCCCAGATTTACAGTTAGGGTCGAATGTGTAATGTCCTGTAAAAAAAATTGTATAATTCCCGGAATTTAATTTTTGAACATTAAACGTATCATAAAAAACAATAGGAGTCTGACCAATACCTCCATGATAACATCCTTCCAAAAATATGGTATCATTTTTAATATAATGATTTTTACTTAGTTTATAGCCTAAATCAGGAATGGTGGACCTTGTATAAATCTGAATTGAATCATTTATGGTAGGACTATTAGGCTTTAGCGTAATTGGCCCCAATGCAGGGCAGCATTGCCCATAAATATTTAAATTAAATACGAGTATGCTAATAGATAATATAAGGATGTTAAAATTTTTCATTTTTTTATTGTTTAATAATTTTAAAATGTAATTGGCTATTTCCAATTTTAATCTTGTAGAAATAAATACCATTACTGATATCACTAACATCTACATCAAATAGTTGCTCTCCTATCCATGCTTTACCTAAATAAACATTTTTAATCAATCGGCCTGATACATCATATAACTCTATTTCGAGATTTTGAGTTTTACTCGATTTTACCACTATCATTTGCTTATGGCAGGTGGGATTAGGATATACGGCTACATCATTATTCTGATGCACTGGTTTAACTACTCCCAAATTGGGCTTGTAGGTGTTTTCTATTAGCACTGTATAGGAAAATCGTGCTTTGCTTAAGGTAGTATCAAAAGGCCACCATGCTACATAATTGCCTAAAGAATTTTTTATTCCATACACATAGCCTGAAAATTCACCATAGTTTGTATGTATGGTATTTAATACAATTCTTTCACGAGGTATTAATTTATTGCCTGAACCGTATAATGGGAATAAATTAGAAGAACTCGGCCTTGGCCACATTGCCACCACCGAATCATAACGACCCATTTGGCTGTAATGCGAAATATTACCATCTATTTTAAATACATCTGCAGTGTAAGTTCCCGGTTTAAACCAAATCCCTGCCTCATTCTTATACCTTTCGGTTAAAGCGATAGTTTGATTCGAGGCAAAACGCGTTTTGCTCTTTCCGTAAATTAAGGAATCACTGCTCCAATGCAATATCCTTCTTTTAGCTTTGTTTACAGCTTGCAATGCTGCCCCCGCATTTAGACGGCCATAGCCAGTAAGCACATCATATCCAGTATCGTTTACGTCATTAGCTGTCATTTGAAGAATGTATTCAATATCTTCGGGTGCTAGGTTGCTTGGAGATGGGAATGAATCATTCAGATAACTCATTAATAATGCAGCTACACCTGTTACATGGGGTGATGCAGCCGAAGTTCCTTTAAATTCCGAATATGTATTTTCCATGGTTAAGGAGCGGATAAGTTTTTGAGTGGCAGGAGCCGCTATATCCATTTCAGGCCCAATACTTGGTTCCCAGTCTTCAGTAGAATCTCCAGAAATCCAAGTCTTATATTTTCCATTAAATCCAGTGCCTCCTACACATGTTACCCAGTCATCATCTGTGATGGCAGGGTATTTAATAGGTATACTTGAAAAATTACCCGATGAGGCTATACAAGCAACCTTAACCCTATTCATAAAATGAATAGCTTCATTTATTAGGGTAATGTTGGTATCGGTAAAATGCTCTGCATCCAAAGATGACAATCCCCAACTATTGTGACAAATATTTATGCCGTAACGATATTTTTTGGAGGGGTTATTCTTAGTGTCATTAATAGTTGATTCAATGTAAGCATCTGCTATATAGTTTAATATTGCTCCAAAATAACCTATATCAAATATTTTTAGTCCATATATAGATACCCCCGTATTTGGTATACTGTCATTTCTACCTGCTATCCCAGCAACCCCCTTTCCATTGTTTCTTACAGCACCTATAATTCCTGCTACAGGAGTTCCATGATAACCATCACCATCATATGATTTAAGCCATCTTCCTTTATCAAAATCCCATCCACCTACCACGCTTGAATTGGTTGTGTTACCACTATAATTAAAGTCTTCATGCTTCCAATAGATTCCATCATCGAACACACCTACCCTTATCCAAGGCCTAGCTTCGGTTAATGCCCAAGCCGGCGCTATATTAATATGTCCTGAATCATACGACCCATTTGGGTGCAAACTTGCCTGTTCAGAATACATACTATCATTAGCTGATGAATGTAAATATGCTACCATATTTGGATGCACATACTTCACCAATGGAAATAGAGTGTTCAAAGAATCAGCTATTTCACTGATATCACTTCCATCCGGAAACTGTAAAATAAAAGTGGCCCAAAATTTAGGGATGGGTATGGTCTCTCCCAGCCTTGATAATGTAGTAGTGTCAAAAGTACTCATGTTCCTGAATATTTTAAATACTTTTATGCCACCAACTTCTGCATTATAAAGCCCATCCAATTTATTTAGCACAATATCAGCTTCAGTATCTTCCAAAAATGTATTAAGATTACCAAACTCAGTTTCCTTATAAGGGGTAGTATTAATAGCTTCGGTTTTCACTGCTTCGTGGTCAAACCTTACAATCAATTCATTTTTTGAAAAAAGAGGATTTCCTAAAGTATCTCTAAATACTGATGTATCTCGATTTAATGAGGAATATTTAACTACAACCCAACGCACATTATTATTATCTGTCGTGCGACCAGTAACATATATATCCTGCCCAACTTGCTCAATCCCTGATGGAAAATCTATGCTTTCCTTATCATTTTCCCAAGTTTCCATCCAGTCTAGGTCGCCATCACTAGTATTAAATCTAGCTGTAATAATATCACTATTGTAATCATTGATACAAAAACCAATTACATCTAAATTATTATCTTTTACTTTAAGATTTGTAATTTCAGCCAATGGCTTATTTTCGTCTGGCCATAATGTTTGTTCCCAAACTAAACCACCACTTTGGTTATACTTAACAACAAGAAATGTTCTTTCATTAGAACCTGGAGATTGTTGCCACCCGCCAATATAAATATATCCACTATCATCTATTGTTAAAGCATTGCCTTCTTCATCAGTTCCACCACTGCTATTGTTATAAACACTAATCCACACTGCAGCAAGAGTTGAATCTAATTTTATAAGTTTTATATCATTGTCCGTGCCATTATTGTATGCACCGGCAATATAATAATTTCCATAAGCGTCTTTTGCAATATCTCTAGGTTTATTTATTTCACTTCCACTCGCTGGCTCTCTATCAATATCCATCTGATTGCCATAAACATCATAAGTAATGGTTGTATAATCCCAGATACCCATTGAATCTTCACTTCCTCCTGTAACTGTCGTTACAGCACCAATCCCGTCATTTACTATGTCTGCTGCTACATCTATATGATTGTTATAATCATATCTGGTATTCCAAATAATATTGCCGGAAGTATCTATTTTCAGAGTAATAAAATCAAATCCTGTAGTTGCTCCTTCGCTAGAGCCAGTGATATAGATATTTCCATACATATCGTTGGTTAGTTTTACCGGATAATCATTTTTACCCTCATTATCATAATTCGTTTGCCATATTTGGTTTCCAGATTCATCATATTTAATTACGGCTATATCAAAGGTAGTTTCGTTGTTGTAATGGCTAGCTCCTATAGCATAAATATAACCCCAGTTATCGCTGATAATATCCACACCATAATCAAAGCCATTTTTGGGGCCATTCCAGTCTGTTTGCCAAACAACAGCCCCAAGATTATCAAATTTAGTAATTAGAATATTAGTTTTTTCGCCTGTAATCTTTGTGTTTCCAATAGTTATTATATTCAAGTATATATCCTTTGTAGTAGCCGACCATTCAATACTATCAGGTGCACCATAGTTCTTTACCCATTCCTTATTCCGATAAGTTTGAGCTTTGGTTGTTGCCAACGTAGTCATTAGAGTTAAAACTAGGATAGACTTTTTCATTTTGATATTTATTAAGTTAGTTGGAAAGCAAATTTTAACTAAGTTTTGTCAGTAAACAAGTCTTTATTAATTGTAACTATTATAAATTACAGAATATTTATATGAATTTTTGTCCACCTATAATTTAAGATTTTCAGTAATGTTTAAACTGTTAGCCCTTTTTTATTGATATTTGAACCCACAGTATGAGCATTCGTTTTACTATAAAATTCCCTATAGAGCCTTTTAAAATTATTAAAGAGGACAGTGAAATGGTATTGATTGGTTCGTGCTTTACCGAGCATATTGGCAATAAACTGAACCAAGCCGGATTTAAAACCTCCATCAATCCGTTTGGCATTTTGTTCAATCCCTTGTCCATAGACAATTCCATCCATCGAATTCTGAATTTGGAGGTTTATAAAAAAGTAGATTTAACCCAAAATCAGGAAGAACGATTTGTGTCGTTGGATCATCACGGGCGTTTTTCGGGCCATGATGCCGACAAAGTGATAGAAGAAATAAATGCTTCATTATTGGCTGCCAATCACAGCATTAAAACTGCCGATATAATGATTATAACTCTTGGCTCGGCTTGGGTTTATAGGCATTTAGAAAAAAACAAAATAGTGGCCAATTGCCATAAAATAGCCAACCATCAATTTGAAAAACAGCTGCTAAGTATTGATACGATTGTAAACGCATTAAACCAAACAATAAAAGCTATAAAAATTCAAAATCCGGAACTAAAAATTGTGTTTACTATCAGTCCGGTAAAGCATTTGCGCGATGGCGTTATCGAAAATCAACGTAGCAAGGCCACCTTGATTTTGGCATTAAATGAGGTGTTAAAATCCGGGGATGAATCCCTGTATTATTTTCCGGCGTATGAAATAGTAACCGATGAATTGCGCGATTATCGTTTTTTTGAAACCGACCATTCTCATCCCAACCAGCTGGCTATAGACTATGTTTGGCAACGATTTACCAAAACTTGTTTTACCGAAAAAGCTTTAGAAAAAGCCACAGAAGCTGAAAATTTGAACAAGTCCTTGGCTCATAAAACATTGCATACGGAAAGTGCGAATGAAAATTTGGAGCAAAAAATAAAAGACTATATTAAAAAGTATCCCTTAAAATGAAATGTGTTAACATTACATATCGTCAAAATTTAAAAATAGAAATAAATTAGATATGAAAACAGTTTTAGTAACAGGAAGCAATGGACTGCTTGGCCAAAAGTTAACGGATTTATATCTTCAAAATTTGGAGACAAAACTAATTGCCACAGGCCGCGGCATTAATCGGCATCCTATAAAACAAGGCTATACCTATGCTGAAATGGATATAACCAACCCGCAGCAAGTGCAGCAAGTGATTGAAAAATACCACCCTAATTGCATTATTCATACAGCTGCCATGACTAATGTAGATGCTTGCGAATTGGATCATGAAGCTTGTGTTTTGCAAAATATAACTGCCGTGGAAAATGTGGTAAAAATTGCAAAAATTGTGAATGCCCATTTGATTCATTTGTCCACCGATTTTATTTTTGATGGCACATCAGGGCCTTATAAAGAAGATGCCACGCCCAATCCATTAAGTTTTTATGGCGACTCAAAACTGCAGGCTGAACAAATTGTGATGAATGGTTCTAACAATTGGGCTATAGCCCGAACGGTGCTGGTATATGGACTGGTGGCCGATATGAGTCGCAGCAATATTGTATTGTGGGCCAAACATGCTTTAGAAAATAAAAAGCCTATAAAAGTAGTGGATGACCAATACCGTACCCCAACCTTGGCCGAAGATTTAGCAATGGGTTGCCGTCTATTGGAACAGCACGAAGCCAAAGGGATTTATAATATTTCGGGTAAAGATTACATGAATATTTATGAATTGGTGAGCCGTGTGGCTAAGTATTTTGGGTATGAAATGGATATTGTGACCAAAGTAAATAGCCATACACTAAGCCAGCCAGCCATTCGACCTCCCGTTACAGGATTTGATATTTCAAAAGCGATGAAGGAATTAGGATATAATCCGCATAGCTTTGAAGAAGGAATTGAAATTGTGCAAAAACAATTTGAAAAATTTACAGAATCAAAAGCAACATAATTTCTCAAAAAATACTCTTAGATATATTATGCTTAAAAAAGTACTTTTTATTTTTGTTACAGTTTTAGCCAATTTACTTTATGCCTACGATAAGCCCAATAGTATAGCTTATTATCCTTCAACCAAGGCTTATTTTATTTCTAATTTGGTAGGAAAAACTATTACTAGGCTTGACTCTAATTATGATAAAACTGAGGTTATAACTGGGTTAACCAGGCCAAAGGATATTCTGTTTGCTTCGTTTGGCCCATATAATGGTTTATTGATTTTGGATAGTAATGAAGTATCGGTGTATGATGCTGACGGATATTCTTTTATTGCATCCTTTGCAGTTCCTGGAGCCATTGATTTAGAAGATGCCGAAGCCGATAAAACTACAAGCGGCGTATTTTACATAAGCGACCCTCAAGCGCATAAAATATTTAGGGTGGAGGTAGGTCCGGCTCCATTTTATACCCCAACTTTTACTGTATTAAGTTCTACGGTTCGCAATCCAAAAGCTTTATTATTTGATAGTAAAAATCGGTTATTGGTAACCTCTGATACTTTAAAAACTCCGGTTTATTCTATTAATACAACCACTGGAAATGCTACATTAATCAATACTACAACCATTGATAATATTAACAGCATAGAGGAAGATTTGCAGGGTAATTTTTATGCCACTAGTTGGGGCGATAGTTATTTTTATCGCTTGGACAAAGATTTTAAGAATGCTCAGGGATTAGCGTTGTATAGCAAACCAGCCGGATTACTTTTTAATAAAGCGTATGATGTGGTTGTGCTAGCATGTTCCAATTGCAATAAAGTGGAGTTTTATAAATTGCACATGGTTTATATTAATGATGTGGATACCGCCAAATGTCCAAATGATAGTTTTAATATAAATATCAGTTTGCAGTACAAAGGAAAGGGAACATACAATTCAGGCAATACCTTTTATGCGGAACTGTCGGATGGTAATGGAAGATTTTCATCCGCCGTAATTATAGGAAGTATAAAGTCCACTGTTGAACCTTCCTATTACAGAGTTACATTGCCAAAGGGCAAACGCTTTTACGGAAGTAATTATAAAATAAGAATTCGCAGCACCAGTCCGGCTTTTTATAGTATAAATGAAATAGAAACCGTGGTTCCTTATGTGCCAACCATTGATATCAGTAGTAAGGACACCATATTATTTTGTAATACTACAACTTTAACGTTAGGGACAAATAAAGATATAGACTCAGGTTTTGTAAATTATTTATGGTATGAAAACGGCAAAAAAATAACCAATTCATTAAGCACTTATCAAAAGACATACACCTCGCAAACAAATGTTAGATTACTGAAATCGCCAATTTCAAGTAAATGTTTGTTAAAAGATTCGGTAATTATTAAGCCATCTTCTACAATATTAATTCCGTATAAAGATACTATAAAAGCGTGTGAAAAGTCATCGATAAATGTAGGTGGAGATTCCATAAGCAATACGAAAATTGAATGGACCAGTAAAAAATATCCTACTATAAAAACAGAATTTAATCCTAAATATCAATTGAATTTTAACGATACTTTTTTGGTGAAAGTTACTTCTACCACAGGTTCTTGCTCATCACAAAAAAATATTTATGCTTTTGCTAAACCGCGACCTCATTACTATTTGAGTAAAACCAAATTGAATGCATGTAGCTCAAATCCGGTAGGAATTAATCCTAAATATATAGCCGGCAATGAAAATAATTTAAAATATCAATGGCAACCGGGAGCCTATTTATTGGATTCAACCTATTCGTATACCATGTTTTCAGACAAAAAGGGTGGAGTATATAACTACAAGTTTTTAGCCATCGATACCGTTTATAATTGTTCTGATTCTCTTTTGGTCACTATCAATAATTTTGAACAACCGGTCAAACCTATTTTAGGTGAAAATGCTAAAGGAGTAGTTATAAAAAATTATGATTCTAAAAATTTCTATCAATGGATAAAAAACGGTAAAGCAGTTTTTCAGTCAGCCAAAGATTCACAATTTGTAATACAATCCGGAGATACCAAGTGGGGGAGTTATAAAGTATTTGCCACTTCATCTGATAGTGTAGTTTGTTCAGATTCTTCTCAAAATTTTACTTTAAACGCCGCAAATTCTTTAACTACTTTAAATAAAAATTCATTCTCGGTTTATCCGAACCCTGCCAATGACAAACTTTTTATTAAAGGTTTTAAAAACGGAATGCAAATAATGATAATGGATATTACTGGCAGGGAAATGAAACTTGAAAAGTTGGAGGGAAACGAAATAAATATTAATAGGCTTTTGGCGGGATTATATTTTATTAGGATTAATTTTGAAGGCTCAATTATCACAGCTAATTTCATAAAACTATAGCTTTATTTACTAATAATGAAACCTAATCCAACACGAAATGAATTTATAAATCAGATGCTAATATCTGAAGTATTGATTACTGCAATAGTCTTTATTGGAGTGTATTATATTTTCCGTGCTTTTATGAAAAAGGGAAATAACGAAAAGGATAACAAGTAATCATTATGCTACCATACATCCGTTTAGTTCATATAGTTTTTGGAGTTATTTGGGTAGGTGCTAATGTTTTTTTAACCTTATTTGTTTACCCCGCTGCCAAAAAAAGTGGCAAGTCCGGAAATGACTTTTTAAAGATTCTTCCTAAAACGAACAATATGCCAATGTTTATGACGCTTTCAGGGCTTATTACAATTGTTTCAGGCATTTGGATGATTTATATTTTTTCAGGACAAGGTACACCTTATTATTATTTTTATTCAGCATTTGGTTTATGTATTTTAACAGGAGGAATATTAACAATCATTGCATTTTTAAATGGAATATTAATAATTCGTCAAGCAGGATTAAAGCTAAATAAAATAGGGGCTGAAATGGAACAATCGAATGAGCCGCCAGCACCAGAAGTATTAAATAAAATAGAACTATTGAGTAACAGAATAATAAAAGCCACAGCTTTTGAGGCATTATTATTATTAGCAGCCACCATATTAATGGCAGCAGCTAGATATATTTAAAGGAATGTATTAAATATCGGCGCCACTAGCAGAAACGTTTGATAAATCTTCGGCTTCTTTTTCAGCATCATTGTCATCATTAATAATAATTGGTTCTTCCAATTTATTTCCAAAAAACTTTTTCTGAAATACAATGATTGAAATAACTCCAGTACTAATACTGGCATCAGCTATATTAAAAATAGGACGAAAAAAAGTAAAATCCTGACCGGCCCAAAATGGAAACCAAGAAGGATAATGAGTTTCAATAATTGGAAAATACAACATGTCAACTACTCTTCCTAAAAAGAATTTTCCGCCGCCATAAGTTACAAGTTCTTTAAACCAAACACCATAAAAAACGCTATCGATTATATTACCAATTGCTCCAGCAAGAATAAGAGCTATACAGGCTATTAATCCAACATGTGCCTGCGAACGAATTTGTTTTAAAAGATACCAAACTATCCCAGCAACTGCTAGTAGACGAAAAGTTGTGAGTATTAATTTGCCTATTACCCCGCCTAATTCCACACCAAAAGCCATTCCGTTATTTTCAGTAAAATGAAGGTAAAACCAGTTACCTATCATGGACTGGGTTTGCCCCAAGTACATGTGTTTTAGTACCCAAATTTTTAGTGATTGGTCAAAAGCCAATACTAATATCAAGATAAAAGCCGCTAAAAGGTAGGAATACTTTTTATTTGAAGTTTTCAAAGGTTTTATTTGTATTGTTTAAGTTTAGCTTCCATGCTTTGTGTAGTATGTGGCACCGCCAATAATCGTTCTTTGGCTATTAATTTACCAGTAATTTTACAGATACCGTAGGATTTATTTTCAATTCTAAGAAGCGCCATTACTAAGTTATCAATAAACTTTCTTTGTCTTCCGGCTAATTGTGAATTACTTTCTTTTAGTAAAGTAGAACTACCATCTTCCATTGTTTTATAAACACTTCCAGTGTCATCGGTACCATTTTTATTATTGGCCGATTCACTAAGGTCTTTTAATTCAGCTTTGGCCGATTCTAATTTTCTTAAAATAAGTTCTTTAAATTCTTGAAGTTCCTGGTCGTTATAACGGGTTCTTTCTTTATTTTCTAATTCCATAAACCTTATTTATTAATATTTTTACTTCTATTCCGTTGATATCTGTAATTTCACCTTCTAATATTTTTTCTAAAATTATATCATCGGCTAAAATTTCGTTGCAAATATAATTTTTGAAAACCAATAAGGTACTATCGATATCTTGATGTGGAGTAATCTTTACAGTAATACGGTCGTTTACCTCATATCCATTGTCTTTGCGCATGTTCTGAATTTTATTCACAATTTCGCGGGCCAATCCTTCCAGTTTTAATTCGTCAGAAATAGTGAGGTCTAAGGCTACGGTTATTTTACCATTCACCGCCACCTGCCAGCCTTCTACATCTTTCGTAACAATTTCGACTTCATCTCTGTTTATTGTAAACGAACCAGTTGATAATGTAATATCTATACTTCCATTTTGCTCTAAAGAATTTAAGTCATTATCAGTAAATCCATTCACAGCAATACTAATTTCTTTCATAGCAGAACCAGCTCTTGGGCCTAATTTTTTAAAATCAGGTTTGGCAGATTTGATTATTATTGACTCCTCTCCATCGTGCAAATAGTTTATTTCTTTAACATTCACTTCTGATAAAATAAGATCTTTTACTAACGAAATTTGTTCTTCAAAATGTTTGTCGAGCACAGGAATTAGAATTCTTTGCAAAGGTTGGCGAACTTTTATTTTTTCTTTTTTGCGAATAGCCAAAACCATGCTGCAAATTTGCTGGGCAAGTTCCATTCGTTCTAAAAGTTCGGTATCTATTCGTTCTAAATTTGCCTCTAACAAATCAGTTAAATGAACCGACTCATGTTTTAAAGGCGAATTATTAGCAATTGCTTTTTCCCTAATGTTTAAGGTCATATTGTTATACAACCAATCTGAAAAGAAAGGAGCAATAGGACTCATCAATTGGCTCACAACTACCAAACATTCTTGTAACGTTTCAAAAGCAGCTTGTTTATCTTCAGAAGATTCACTTTTCCAGAAACGGCGACGTGATAAACGAACAAACCAGTTACTTAAATTATCATTCACAAAATCTTGAATAGCCCTTGTGGCAAAATGTGGTTCAAAATTGTCCAGACTTTCTCTTACGTCTACCACCAATTTATGCAGAGCAGATAAAATCCATTTATCAAGTTCAGAAAGTTTATCCCAACTTATCCTGTTGTTTTCATAATCTGTAAATTCATCAAGGTTGGCATACAATGCAAAAAACGAATAGGTATTATAAAGGGTTCCAAAAAACTTACGTTGGGTTTCAGCCAGTCCTTCAATATCAAATTTTAAGTTTTCCCAAGGAGCGGCATTTCCAATTAAATACCAGCGGGTGGCATCAGCTCCAAATTTATTAATGGTTTCAAAAGGGTCAACAGTATTTCCCAACCGTTTACTCATTTTGTTGCCGTTTTTATCCAATACAAGTCCATTGGCTACTACATTTTTATAAGCAACGGAATCAAAAAGCATGGTGGCTATGGTGTGTAATGTAAAGAACCAACCACGGGTTTGATCAACACCTTCAGCGATGAAGTCGGCAGGGAAAGCACCATCGAATCCTTTCCCAAATGGTGAGTTTGAATCAGACCTATTTAATCCCCATTGCGCATAAGGCATGGCACCACTATCAAACCAAACATCAATCAAATCCGTTTCACGGGTCATTGGTTTTCCTGAAGCCGATACTAAAATGATATTGTCTACATAAGGACGGTGAAGGTCTAAACCGTGACCACTTTCAAAAGCAGATTCAGTCATAAATCCGGCTTTAACAGATTGGGCTGCTTCCTCTTTTAATTCTTCAATAGAACCTATACAGATTTCTTCACTTCCGTCTTCCGTTCTCCAAATTGGCAACGGTGTACCCCAATAACGGCTGCGGCTTAAGTTCCAGTCAACAATATTTTCTAACCAGTTACCAAATCGTCCTTCGCCAGTGTGCTCCGGCTTCCAGTTGATGGTTTTGTTAAGTTCTATTAATCTGTCTTTAACGGCAGTGGTTTTTATAAACCAACTTTCCATCGGGTAGTATAAAATAGGCTTATCTGTTCGCCAACAATGCGGGTAACTGTGTTCGTATTTTTCTACTTTAAAGGCTTTGTTTTCTTCTTTTAATTTTATGGCCAATTCCACATCTACTGATTTATCCGGAGCTGTGGTGTAATATTCATTTTTAACATATTTGCCCGCAAACTCGCCCATCTCGTTTACAAATTTTCCTTGTAAATCTACCAATGGAACCAATTTTCCATCCTCATTCATTATAAGCATGGCAGGCACACCAGCTTGTTTGGCTACCCTTGCATCATCGGCTCCAAAGGTTGGTGCAATGTGAACAATTCCGGTTCCTTCCTCAGTGCTAACAAAATCTCCGGCTATTACTTTAAAGGCTTTTTCCGGGTTTTCTGTCGGTAAGGTATAAGCTAATAATTGCTCATAGGAAGAACCTATTAAGTCTTTCCCAACAAATTCAGTTAGTATTTGGAAAGGAATTTTTTTATCACCTGCTTTATAATCTTCAAAAGTTAGCTGAGCATCCTCTTCAGCAAAGAATTTTTTAACCAAATCTTTGGCCAAAATAACCTGAATAGGTTCGAAGGTATATTGATTATAAGTTTTAACTAAGGCATATTTTATTTTTGGGCCAACGGCTAAGGCCGTGTTTGATGGTAAAGTCCATGGAGTGGTCGTCCAGGCAAGGAAATATGTGCCAAGACCAGATTGGTTTTTAAAACCTGTCAGGTCTCCGTTTATCTTAAATTGGGCTACAACAGTTGTATCTTTTACATCTCTGTAAGTTCCGGGTTGGTTAAGTTCATGACTACTTAATCCAGTACCGGCAGCAGGGGAGTATGGCTGAATTGTATATCCTTTGTATAAATACCCCTTTTTGTAAATTTCTTTTAATAAATACCAAACGGTTTCAATGTATTCATTTTCGTAGGTAACATAAGGATTTTCGAGATCAACCCAATACCCAATGCGTTCGGTTAATTCATCCCAAACCCCTTTGAATTTCATGACATCCCTTCGGCATGCCGCATTATAATCTTCAACAGTTATTTTTTTACCAATGTCATCTTTGGTAATTCCTAATGACTTTTCAACCTGCAGTTCAATAGGTAATCCATGAGTATCCCAACCGGCTTTTCGTTCTACTTTAAACCCTTGTAGTGTTTTATACCTGCAAAAAAGGTCTTTAATGGTGCGGCTCATAACGTGGTGAATGCCCGGCATTCCATTGGCAGAAGGAGGTCCTTCATAAAAAACAAAATCATGAGCCCCATTGCGGTTGTCAATGGATTTTTGAAAGATATTTTTATCTTTCCAAAACTGAGCTACTTCCTTTTCAAATTCAGGAAAGTTGGCTTGTTTGTATTCGGGGTATAGTTTTTGGTTGGCGGCTTTCTGCACAGTCATTGTAAAAAGGCTGCGAAGATAAGAAAAAAGTAGAGCTAAATTAGCTATCTAATTGACCATATATGTTATAGGTGGAAAGAAGTTACACCTACTTATTTTTCACCAAATTATATTTAACACATAATCCCAAGCTTCTTGAATTTCCTTTTATTTTTTCATAAGGGTCAGCACTCCAAGTATTTGAATTAATGGCTCTATTTGCATACCAATAATCGTTTTTGAGATAGGATAGTTGATAATAAATTTTTGTTGTAAATCGAGTTCCTACATGCTGTATAAAGGGAGATATCCCTAGGCTCAAATCCCACTCATCTATTTGTTCATAATCAGGAATATGGTCCCCGGTTTTATATAGGCGGGTATAGTTTTTGATAATAATCATATTAAAATCCATACCTAAATAATTTCCCTTTGCTCCCGATTTTTTTTCATTTTTCTTCCTAATCCAAAATTCCAAGAATTCATTTTTAAACGATAATCTCGAGTAAAGTCGCCAGCAGAACTAACACCACTAGCTAAAAAATCACTTTTACGACCAATCCATTCAAAAGACATTAGCGAATTAAGGTAATAATAATCCATTGAATAACTCATTCCTCTGAAGAATCCGGGATCTTCCATTTTTTTTGATAGCCAAGGTCGGGTATCATTGTAACGGCCAACTAAATAGTCTAATCCACCAACTTTGGTATGTGTACCAATGTTATAACCTATTCCAATATTCATGGATTGTGAAAATGAACTTAAAGAAAAGCATAAAAATAATGCTGCAATTAGGATTGATTTAATAGTATTCATAAAACAAAGTAAAATAAAAACTATGAAATATCGGTTATTAATATTCGAGCATTTTGGAATATCTAAATTATCTTAAGTTTGCTGAAATTTAAAAAAAAATTGAAATACAGAACAATTTGTACTCTTCTAATAGTAGTTTCATTCTTTCAATTGAAAGCCCAAACTCCTTATTACAGAGTAGATGACCCAGAAGGTAAAACGTGCTATTTTATTGATACTCTTGGAAAACAAATACCTGTTGGTGTGCATGAGAAGCTAAAAATAAATGGCAATTTTTCGGGGGGATTAATCTGTATTAATTTTAAAAAGAAGCTAGCAAATACAGATGCTTGGGGTTGCCTTAACGAAAAAGGTGATACAATTATTAGAGGCAAATATTTAGAACCCTTTTATTTTTATAATGGAGTTGCAAAAGTATCTGTAGGGACAATGCCTGCACTTGTTTCGGTAGATGGTGATGAACCTACCTATTATTGTCAATACATTGATAAAAAAGGGGAATTAATTAACGATAAAATATTTGAAGGAGATTACAGCTATGATATGGATCACAGTTGGGCCATAACAAAGTCGGGGCCTCAGTGGTATATTATTTCTAAAAATGGTACGTTAAAAGAATTGTCGGTTGATTATGCCTATGTATCTGATTTTAGCAGCGGGCTTGCAAAATGCAAACGAATGAACCATTATACGGTGTATATTGATACAACAGGTTGGCCAGTAGCTGAGATTAGAAATGAAAATTATACAGGTGATTTTTATAATGGATTTACTGAATATTCAACTGTGAAAGATAAATTTGGGTTTATAAATAAATTAGGACAACCTATATCTCCTTGTATTTATGATGAAGTATCTTATTTTAACGAAGATCTTGCCGCAGTAAAAATTTATAATAAATGGGGGTATATTGATACCAAAGGCAAAATGGTTATAAAACCGGAATATGATATTACCGAAGCATTTTTTAATGGATTGGCCCGAGTTTGTTATAATGGTAAATGTGGTTTTATTGATAAAAAAGGCAAATTGGTAATTCCTTTGAAATTTACTGAAGCAAATAGCTTTTTCCTAAATGGATTGGCGGCTGTAAGTCAAGAAAACATTAAATGGGGATTTATAAATAAAAAAGGCGATTGGGTAATAAAACCTCAATTTATTGAGGGAGCAAAGTTTGATGAATTTGGTTTTACAACTGTATTTTATGCTGATAAAAATAGTCTAAAAAAAGGAATACTTGAAAACTATGAAAAAGCCTTAATAAGTAAAAATGGAAAAGTGATTTGGTGTTCGGGACAAAAGTTAGTAATAAAATAACTTTTTACTCAAAACTATCTAAATCCACCAAGCCACTTCCTTCATTCTTTTTAGCAATGGCCACATCATAACTATGAAGTAATGATGGCAATAAAATAAGATTGGAAAGCAAAGCCAATACAAGATTAATACTAGTTAAAATTCCGAGCATTATGGTTCCTCCAAAAGATGAAAAGGCAAAAATTAAAAATCCGAAAAATAGAACCACGGCAGAGTAAATCATACTAACCCCTGATTCATGTAGGGCACTTCTTACCGCCTTTGGAATGTCATATTTATGCTTTTTAAGTTCCTGCCGGTATTTGGCTAAAAAATGTATGCTATAATCAACAGCTATACCATAAGCGATTGAAAAAACAATAATACTACTTGGTTTAAAATCAATACCACTAAAACCCATGATAGCTATGGTCATTACCAATGGAATTATATTAGGAATAAATGAAATTATAATCATTCGCCAATTGAAAAATATAAAGGCCATGATAAGTGAGTTAGCAAGCAATGCGTATATTACACTTGAAAAAAGACTGTCGAATAAATATTTATTTCCTTCCAAAAATATAACACTGCTTCCTGTAAGTGAAATTTTAAAATCTGATGAAGGAAAAATTTTGTTAGCCATTTTTCTCACACTATCCTTTACTTCAGGAATGCGTTTGGAGCCAATATCAGCCATTTGAAAACTTATTCGAGCCTTGCGAAAATTGCTGTCGACTAGATTATGCAAAATGTTTCCATTTTTTTGCCCGGCCGGCATCATACCCATAATAGTACTCAAATCCATGATGCTTGGTATTAAATAACGTATTGAGTCACCTTCATAATAAGCCTGATTAGCAAATCTTAGCATTTTGGCAAGCGAAATGGATTTTGAAAATTCGGGCATTAATCCCACATCATGTTCAAGTTTATCAATTCGCTGAAGGGTTCTTACATTTTTTATTCCTCCATTTTTTTTCGAATCAATAACTATTTCAAAAGGCATAACCCCTTTAATATTTGTTTCAAAAAATTTTAAATCGGTATATAGAGGGTCTTTTTTCGAAATATCATCTACCATATAACCAACGGATGTTATTAAAAATAAACCGCCTATTGAAACTATTGAAATAATTATGGTTATAGTATATATAAGTCTGCGTCTGTAAGTTATTAAGTTAACGGTCCAGTCAACAATTACTTGCAAAAATCTACTATCAAGATGTTTGGTTTGTTTTTTTGAAGGTGGTGGTAAATAACTGAAAATAATGGGAATCAATACCATTGAAATAACATAAACAGCCATTATAGCCCAAAACGAAAGCAACCCAAACTCACGAAGGGATGAACTGCCCGAAAAATAGAATACTCCAAAGCCAAACGCAGTGGTTAGATTTATAAAGAAAACAGCTGCTCCAACTTTTGATATTACCCGATGAAGAGCCTTTATTTTATTGCCATGCTTTCTGTATTCATCATGGTATTTATTAAGTAAATAAATGCAATTGGTGATGCCAATAACTACCATTAATGGCGGCATTAAACCGGTAAACAACGAAATTTTAAAATCGTAAATGGCGTTAATTCCCAAAGTCCAAATTACCCCCATAATTACTACTAGTTGGGCAAATATTAAGGTATAAAAGGAGCGGAAGAAAAATAACATTATAAGCGAAGTGATTAAAAAAGATAGAGCTGTAAATAATATTATTTCATGTTTTATCTTTTTAGATAGTACAGTTCTTATAAACGGTAAACCTGAAAAGTGGGGTTCAACATTATGTTTTTTACAAAGCACATTAACCTGCTTTTGTATTTTTTCAACAAAATCTATTCTCTCTCTACTGTCCAAAAGCTTAGATTCCATAGTAATTGCCATTACTGTTAGGTCACCGCTGTTGTCATAAATTAACCCTTCATAAAATTTAAGAGTATGCATTTTGGCCAATAGAGAATCAATATCTTTTTGGCTTTCTGGCTTGTACCTAAAAATTTTCGATTGACCAAAAGTATATGAAGAATCAATTATTACCAGTTCCTGCAAATTTGAAATTGATAGGATTCGTTTTATACCAGGGGTCTTTTCAATTTGAGTGGTTAAATCATACCAATCATTAAAAAAACCTAATTCTTTTATTTTTGGATTTTTGATTCCAATGACCATTACGCTGCCATCATCACCAAATATTTTTTTGAAATCTTTATATACTATTAAATCAGAATCATCGTCCGGAATAAATTTGGGATTATCATAAGCCATTTTGCTGAACTTAGATTCATAGCCCATATAGCCTGTGGCGAGAATAAGAATTATTATTAGCCAGAGCCTATTGCGAATTAAAAGATTGGCAATTTTTTCCCACATACCTTATGGCGCAAAAGTAAACATTACATAAGGATGAGCAAATAATTATTTTAAGGTAAAATAGCTTAAAAATACACTATTGTTTTATCGCTCAATTTTTAAAATACCTTGAAATAAAATTGATTTATTATCCAATATTTTAAAATAGTAGAGTCCTGAACTTAGAGGTATTTCGAATGGTTTATTGGGAGTATAAGAAGTTTCATAAACCAAATTTCCGGCCAAGCCATAGATCATAATTATTGGAGTAGTAATCAAATTATCATAACTTATTGTAATTGCACCTTTACTTGGATTTGGAAAAATAGTAACTCTTTTATTTTTTAAAAAACTGATATTAGCTATTATCAAACCACAACTATCTGCAATTCGAGCAGCTTCTGCTTTAATTAAAGGTAACAAGGCATAGAGTGAATCGCCCGGGCAATCCGTGCTGCATCCATCGCGGTGGCCGCAAAGATTATTTAGTAAATTTCCTGTATTTTGAGGGTGCTTCGTTTGGCCAAAAGCATTTATGCCATCTTTCTTAAGTTTCCATGCCAACAAGTATTTTAAAGAAAAAATGGCTTTTTTGGTAGGTCTTACTTTCATGAAGTCTCCTAACATACACACGCCCATGGTATTCTGGTTTTTACCACAAAAATGAGCTCCCAAAATATTATCATCATCTGCCACACCTTGAGGATCGCGGCCATTAAAAATAACGCCGTTTGGAGCTACTAAAAAATTATAGCCTATATCATCCCACCCATTACTTTGGGTATGAAACAAGTAAATATTACGAACAATATTAATATAATTGGTATCGGTATTACTTCCAGCGGAGTGATGAACCACTAAATGTTCTACATCAGTTGCTTCTCTGGGAGGTTTTGGATTAGGTAAAAATTCTCGCCAAACGTTATAGCTAATCATTTCAGGTTTATCGCAACGGCTGCCGGCTTTATTAAGCTTTGATTGAGTGGCAATAGATATTGGAGGTGCATTAAAAAGTTCAATTTTTACAAATCCTTTATAATTCCCCCAATTAATATTTAGTTCTGTTTGCGGAGTATCAAAAATTTGAAGCGGGCAAGAAAATGTTCCGTCAAATCCCTCATCCGCGTTTTCAGAAAAGTAAGTGCTTAAATTGTTTAATGAGCCATTTGTATTTTTAGAGGTTATTAAAATCGGGTTTTCATAAGGTTTTTGAACTTCTATTTTAAGGGAGGTATATTTTAGACCATCGAGTTTTGTGGTTTTATGAGTGCTGTCGGAAATGGATAAGGTAGTAAATGAATAAAAGTTGTTAACTGTGGTTAGTTCAATAGTTGGTTGAGCATTGCTAATGCTAAAGAATCCTATAAAAATTAGGATACCACAAAGGCGGTAAATAGTTTTTAAAATCATTTAACTGAATTGAAATTTTTGTTGATGATGGCATAAAAAGGCTCGTAAATGTAGCTATTGGCTGCCACCATGGTTTTGCTAAAAATATAATCGTTGCCACCATTAAAATCGGTCACTTTTCCTCCAGCTTGTTTTACTATATAAGCACCTCCGGCCACATCCCATGGTTGCAATCCGTATTCAAAAAAGCCTTCAAATTTTCCACAAGCCACATAGGCTAAATCTATAGCAGCACTTCCTAAGCGTCGCAATCCATGTGAGTGTTGCATCAATTCTTTCAACACATTCATATAGTTTTCCATTCCATCAAAATCGTAGTACGGAAATCCTGTGGCCAATAGACTCTTGTTTAGGACCATATTGTCAGAAACTGAAATTGAAGTGCCATTGCAATAAGCCCCTGTTTCATCTGCATAAAACATGTTATCATTACACACATCATACACCACGCCAAGCAAAGTTTCATTTCCTTTTTGCAAAGCAATACTAACGGCAAAAACAGGGATACCATGCATAAAATTGGTAGTACCGTCCAGCGGGTCAATAATCCAGTTTAAGGTATCTGAAATTTTTACAATTGTATTTTCCTCAGTTATAAATCCTGCTTCAGGCACTAATTTAGCCAACCCTTCCACTATCATTTTTTCAGCAGTTATATCTACATAACTCACTAATTGATTAGGTGATTTTTCATTAATATCTTTTTGGCTAAAGGTTTTAAATTCTTGAAGTAAATACAACCCGGCTTGTTTAGCTACCTCTAAGGTTTCAGCGGTTAGTTTTTGAATTGGCATTAGGCAAAGGTAAAGCTATTTAGGATTTTGAATAGTTGCTTTAATTTTTCTAATGTCTGACAAGCGTAAAAGAACGAGAATAATAGTCAGATTATTTAATAATGCCTTTTTAAAATTTAATTTTAAAATTGAAGCTATTAATCCTTTATAAAGAGAGCTTAAAATAATTTGGACGGTAATATTAGTGTTAGGATTTAGAATTAAAGCCAAATAATAAGTATTATGAATTTTAATTGTTTTTGAAAGGCTGTTTTCATAATCATTATCTTTCTTTTTATGCACAACATTAGCTTCTAAATTTATCCCAACTTTGTAACTCGAATGAATAACCCGATTACAATAATTAAGATCACTGCCATAATTCTTAAATATTGAATATAGATAGCCTATTTCCTTTATTTTTTTTAAATCCATTAACCAACAAGCTGCGTTAACAAAAGTAACTTCTATTGTGCCCGATGTCTTAGAGTTAATGTCAATTCCTAAATCAATGCAATTTAGATTGAATTGATATTCAGGTTGATTCTGCTCATTTAAATGAATTGGTGAAACTATGGCTAAGGCAGGATTTACTTCTATACTTTTTTTTAGCAATGAAACCATTTTTGAATCAAACTCTGTATCCTGATTTAAAAGAAGCAGGTATTCGAAATCATGATTAAAGGCGTAATCTAAAATTTGATTTGCCGCCTTTGTAAAACCAAAATTAGAAGTATTTTTTTAAGTTTTATATCGTCTTGCGATGATAAATAATCAAGACTTCCATCTTTTGAACAATTATCGATTACTATAATTTCTAAATCAGCTAGCCTGCAAGAATTAATACAAGCTGGCAGAAATTCTTTGCCGTTGAATGATATTATTCCTGCGATTATTTTATTCATATTAAAAAATTTTGCGACTGAAATAATACAATTCTTTAAACTCGTTCAATGTTAACCATTTCTTTAACCTTAACCATTGGAACAAAAATTTAAGGAAAAGAAATTTTAAAGGCACCTTATTTGCGGTTAAAGTTATCATATACCCTTTAAGGTGAACATATAATGCCTCATTAATATATTTGTGAAAATTAGGAGCAAATTGTTTTTTCATAATTAGGTTCAGAATGATGATTGCACCAGCTGCTCATAGTACTCTTTGTAACATCTAGCTGCACTGCAAGCCAAGCCTGAGTCCTACCTTGTTGCTTCAAAACCTTTTTGATTTGATTCATTTTATTTTCTTTAATTTATATAATAAACTAGGTAGTGAAGTTATACTTTTTTTGAACAAAAGTTATAATTTAATGGAACATTTTGATATGTATCATCAATTATGGGTGAATGCTTGAGCAAATTTGTAATGGTAAATTTGAGTAAACTAATACCTCAGCATTTGTTCGCATCAAAAAACGATTGGTTGCGGAATAATATCAATACCAATTAAAGCAATCCCTGCCTTGTATGTTTTGGCAAATTCGATGGTGCTTTTTTTCTTTTTAAAAGACAGAAAGCAGGTAATTTTTTAGACGTACTTTTTTAGAATTTTTTCTTGGCTGTTTTTTTTGTTATCAAGAAAATATATTTAAATTTGAAAAAAAATTACACATGGAATTTGAAGGCGTATTAGGAAGAAAAATAATTATGGAAGAAGATTATGTTTCTATAAAAGTTACTGGATTTGTGGAAAAACTAAACGGAATGCCATCTGTTAAAATCGAATATAATAATATTTCTTCCATTGAATTAAAACAAGGGGATATTTGGAAAAAGGGGTCTATTCATTTTATTATCTCTGGTAGTGGCTTTGAAAGAGGAACTGAAAGAAATTTTGTGCCAAAACAAAACCCATATTTAATTCACTTTTCCAATGATAAATATACTGATGCTGAGCTATTAATAGAAAAAATAAATCAGAAGATTAAACTTGTTAAAAATAATAATTCCGCTCCTTCCAATTCTATTTCTAATACCCCTGACATTTTAGAACAAATTTCTAAATTAGCTTCATTAAAAGATGCGGGAGTTTTAACTGAAGAAGAATTTAATCAAAAAAAGGCGGATTTGTTGTTAAGACTGTAACTTGTTACAAAATTACAATTACCATAACTCGCAATGCCAAGTAGAAGCTGGATATTGAATAATATCAATACCAATTGAAGTAATATTCAGTTAGTATGTTATGTAAAAACTATTGATTCAATTGAGAAAGCCAAATTTGAGTAAATCACTACTTCACCATTAATTGATAATGCTTAGCTGGGAATTATTAATGGGAAAATTTGAAAATAGTTCAACAACACAGTCATTTCTAAATAGCCTAGCTCTACCAACCGCCTGAATCAACTCGGTATATCCCTTCTTTACCTATTTATATTTTGTAGTAGTCTTGGTTAAAATTTATCCATTCATTGCAATATTTCTGGGCAAAAATGAGGTTTGAAATAAGCAGAGATAAACTGATTAGTAGAAATTTTTTCATCAAATATTTTAGTTAAATATTTATTAATGCAATTATAACTTTACTTTTTCAATATACGAAGTGTTAGGGCATTTAGTTTACTGAAAAATGTTTAAGAAATAATCCTTTAAAATCGTATTAAAATTAGTGAAAACCTATGTTAATTTTGCAACCATTAAATATTGTTATCAAATGAACAAAGTTGTTGAAAATGCTGACGAAGCAATTAAAAATATTACCGACGGAATGACCTTACTTTTAGGAGGTTTCGGTTTGTGTGGGATTCCAGAAAACTGTATAGCAGCCATGGTAAAAAAGGGGATAAACAACCTAACATGCATAAGTAATAATGCAGGTGTTGATGATTTTGGAATAGGATTAATGTTGCAGCAAAAGCAGGTTAAAAAAATGGTCTCAAGTTATGTGGGTGAAAACGAAGAATTTGAACGCCAGATGCTAAGCGGAGAATTGGAAGTAGAACTAATTCCGCAAGGTACCTTAGCTACAAGAGCCTTAGCGGCAGGTTACGGTATGCCGGTAATTTATACTCCTGCAGGTGTTGGAACGGAAGTAGCCATAGGAAAAGAAACGAGAGATTTTAATGGGAAAACCTATTTAATGGAATATGCTTTTGATGCTGACTATTCAATTGTAAAGGCGTGGAAGGGTGATACAATGGGGAATTTAATTTTCAGAGCCACCAGTAGAAATTTTAATCCACTGATGGCAATGGCAGGAAAATATACGATTGCTGAAGTTGAAGAATTGGTGCCTGCCGGAGAATTAGATCCCGACCACATCCATACTCCCGGGATTTATGTGAACTGTATTTTTCAAGGAAGTAATTACGAAAAACGAATAGAACAAAGGACTGTGAGGACAAAAATTTGAAAATTTGAAAATGAGTCAATTTGAAAATGGGGAGGAATTTGAAAATTAGTCAATTTGAAAATTTGAAAATGACCTTCGGAAAAATAGATTAACGATTTTAAATAGAGCGTTGGAAAATCAGTAAATTAGAAAATGAGCCATTCGGAATATTAATATTATAATTAACTAATTTTCAAATTATCACATTTTCAAATTTAAAAACCATGCAGGACATTAAGAAAAACATAATCGTTGAAAAGTCGGTAAACTTTGCTCTGCAAATTATTGAGTTGGCTGAATTATTGGAAAGCAAACAAAAATATGTTATAGCCAACCAACTTTTAAAATCGGGAACATCTATTGGGGCGAATGTGCGGGAAGCTCAGAATGCGGAGAGCAAAGCTGATTTTATTCATAAAATGAAAATTGCAGCTAAAGAAGCTGATGAAACCGAGTACTGGTTATTTTTATGTCAGAATTCAAAAAAATATCCAAATTGCGATTCTCTTCAACTTGAAATTCAAGAGATAATAAAAATACTTTCAAAAATTATATCTTCATCAAAAACACTAAACAAGTAAAATATTCTAAAATATATAAAAAAATGATGCGAAGCCCTTCATTTTCAAATTTTCAAATTCCCGAATTTTCAAATTAACTTATGTTAGATAAAAACCAAATAGCAAAAGTAATAGCCCGCGAATTAAAGGATGGGTATTATGTAAATTTAGGAATAGGTATTCCTACGTTAGTAGCCAATTATATTCCTGAAGGAGTGGAGGTGCAACTCCAATCGGAGAATGGATTATTGGGTATGGGACCTTTCCCAATTGAGGGGGAAGAAGATGCCGATTTAATAAATGCTGGCAAGCAAACAATTACAACCATTCCCGGTTCCGCTTTTTTTGATTCGGCCATGAGTTTTGGGATGATACGTGCCGGACGAGTAGACCTTACTGTATTGGGTGCTATGGAGGTGGCCGATAACGGTGATATAGCTAACTGGAAAATCCCCGGAAAGATGGTGAAAGGAATGGGCGGTGCTATGGATTTGGTGGCTAGTGCCAAAAATATCATTGTAGCCATGCAGCATACCAACAGAGCAGGTGAGAGTAAGTTGCTTCCCAAATGCGAATTGCCAATAACCGGTTTGGGCTGCGTTAAAAAAGTGGTAACTGAATTGGGCGTTTTTGAAATTACATCAAGAGGATTTGAATTAAAAGAAATAGCTCCAGGTGTCACAATAGATGAGGTAAAGGCCAAGACAAAAGGACGTTTGGTTGTTGAGGGAGAAATTCCTGAAATTCAGCTTTAATCTTTAAAATTATGATAAACATCACTTTGCCATCGAATTAATATTTGTAGCTTCGCGCAAAATTTAACAACCAATAATAATTTAAAATATGAAAATAAGTGTAATAGGTGCAGGAAATGTAGGAGCAACTACTGCTGATGCATTGGCTTTCAGAAGTATTGCAAGTGAAGTTGTTTTACTTGACATCAAGGAAGGTTTGGCTGAAGGAAAAGCATTAGATATAATGCAAACCGCCACTCTTAACGGTTTTAATACCCGTGTATCCGGTGCAACGAATGATTATTCGAAAACCGCCAATAGTGATATTGTTGTTATTACAAGTGGTATTCCTCGCAAGCCCGGAATGACTCGTGAGGAACTGATTGGCATAAATGCAGGTATTGTAAAAACTGTAACAGAAAATGTTTTGACTCATTCTCCAAACGCAGTTATTGTGATTGTGAGTAACCCAATGGATACTATGACTTATTTGGCTCTTAAATCATCAGGATTACCAAAAAATAGAATTATTGGTATGGGAGGGATTTTGGATAGTGCCCGTTTTAAATGCTATATGTCATTGGCGCTTAATTGTTCTCCAGCCGATTTGAATGCTATGGTAATTGGCGGTCATGGTGATACAACCATGATTCCATTAACACGTCTTGCTTCATATATGGGAGTTCCTGTTTCTCATTTTGCTGATGCAGAAGCTTTAAATAAAATAAGTGCCGATACAATGGTTGGAGGTGCTACCCTTACAGGATTGTTGGGCACTTCAGCTTGGTATGCTCCGGGAGCTGCCGTTGCCAGTTTAGTAGATAGTATTGTAAACAATCAAAAACGTTTGTTCCCTTGCTGTGTGTACCTTGATGGCGAATATGGTCAAAAGGATATTTGCATAGGAGTACCGGTTGTAATAGGTAAAAATGGTTGGGAAAAAATAATTGAACTTGACCTTAACGATACTGAAAAAGCTGCTTTTGCAAAAAGTGCAGAGGCTGTTAGAAGCATGAACAGCGTGCTTTAATATTAAAAACTATTCGGTTTATATTAAAACGTCCGAGATTTTTAAAACCTCGGACGTTTTTCTTTTAAAGAGATGTCAAAAGGAATAAAAAGCATTTTAATTGCAACTTTAATTTTTGCAGGCATGAATGTGTTTGTGAAGCTGCTTTCGCATCTTCCTGTTTTTGAACTGACTCTTTTTCGTTCGATTTTTACTTCTATTATTTGTTACATTCTTATCAAACGGAAAAATATTCCTTTGTTTGGAAGCCGAAGACCAATACTTTTTTGGAGAGGGTTTTTTGGTTCGGTTTCACTGATTTTATTTTTTAAAAGTGTTCAAACTTTGCCCTTGGCAACAGCCACCTTGGTTCATTATATCACCCCATTTTTTACCACCTTATTTGGGTTTTGGTTCTTGGGCGAAAGATTTTATAAAATCCAATGGTTGTTTTTGATAATTTGCTTTACCGGTATTTTTATTACTCAAAGTTCAAATGCCAATTTATTTGAACTCAGTATCTCAAATATTGGGTTATTGTCAGGCTTGGGTGGATGTTTGGCCGCCGCCGCAGCTTACAATTGTATCCGAAAAATTGGAGTATCCGAAGACCCAAACGTTATTCTGATTCATTTTTCTATTGTTACAATTCCAATATCTATTGCACTTTTAGCTTTTTTTGGAGGATTTCAATGGCCAACCTTACTCGAATGGTTTTATATATTATGTATGGGGATTTTGACTCAGGCAGCTCAATATTTTATGACTTTAGCTTATCAAAATGAAAAAGTAGGAACAATCGCTATTTTTACCAATATGGGAATTATTTATGCCATAATAAATGGAATGTTGTTTTTTAATGAAATTCCCACTCCAATAGCTTGGATTGGTATATCCGTTGTGTTGATTGGATTATTGATGAACGTTTTTTCTGAGCGAATTTTGACCTTTTTTAAAACAAAGTCACAAAACCTTTAAAAATTTGTGAGCCCAGTGCTTATGTATTTTTAGTGGCTAGTATAATTTACCTTTGAAAACTACAAATGACCCAGTTCAAGTTTTTCCTTTTCGTTTTTCTTTTTAGTAACCATTGCCTTTTTGCGCAATCCATCAGTTTGCGAAAAGTAACAACTCTGCCTTCCATTGTTCAGGAAACTTCGGGTATTGAAACTTCCAACTCACTTTATATCTGGACACACAACGATAGCGGTGGAGAGCCAGCACTATATAAAATTGATACGTTTGGAAACTTACTAAAAACCATTTTTTTAAAAAATACAACTAATTTAGATTGGGAAGATGTTGCTAGTGATGGACAAAATTATTACATAGCCGATATAGGAAACAATGATAACGCCCGAAAAGACCTGAAAATTTATATAATTCCCAATCCTGATAGCGTAAATACCGAGCTTTTTGTACCCCAAGTTATAAATTTTTCATACCCAAACCAAAACCAGTTTCCTCCAGATAATGCAAATCTCAATTTTGATGCCGAGGCTTTGATTTGTTTTAATAGCAACCTTTATATTTTTACTAAAAACCGCACCAATCCTTTTACCGGCTATACATATTTGTATAAAATTCCCAATGAACCAGGCCAATATACTGCTGAGTTGTTGGACAGTTTTAAAACAGGAATTGGCTACAAAGAGCAATGGTGGATTTCGGCAGCCGATATTTCGCCAGATAATAAAAAATTGGTTTTGCTTTCGAGTGATAAAATCTTTGTGTTCACTGGTTTTACAGGCGATAATTTTTTCAATGGAAAAGTAAAAACAATTGATTTGGGTTCGTTTACCCAAAAAGAAGCCATCGTTTTTTACAGCAATACTGAATTTTATATTACGGATGAATATTTTGATATTCTTGGTGGCCGAAACCTTTATCAGGGAAGTATAAAAAATTTGTATACCGCTAATTTTAAAGAGACCCAAAAGCCTCAAAATTTATTAATAACCTATAAACGCCAGTTTGGAGAAAACGCTATTTCATTGATTGACGAAACAAAAAAAGTAAGTATTAAGGTGATTGATTTGAATGGAAAAGAGGTTAAAAAATATTTGTTAGATACCACTCAACCTTTTGCCATCATTGATGTTCCGTTTGGTTATTATACTTTATTGGTAAGCGATGGAAAGCTGAAACAGGAAATAGGAATTTTAGTAAATTAATTTTGACCTTAACTTTTCCGAAGTTTGAAAACTTTGGAAAAGTTTTACATTCATCAAAAAAAATCTCCGTTTCTTTGCACCTTTTAAAAACGAAACAACTCAATCAATTGTTTAACTAAACATTACTGTAAATGAACATTCTTAAAAAATATTTAAAATACCACTGGAAACTTTTAGTGTTAGCTCTTGTACTGGCAACTATCAATATCGGTTTCTCATTAATGGATCCCTACATTACAGGACATGTAGTTGATGAGGTCATCACTAAATATGACAAACTTACACGACGACAATACATCAATATTGCTTTGTTTTGGATTGGCTGTTCTATTGGAGTTTCTATGGTGAGCCGTATTGCTAAAAATTTTCAGGATTATTTTACCAATGTTATCATTCAAAAATTGGGAGCCCAAATTTATGCAGATGGATTAAAACACAGTTTGGAATTACCCTATCAGGTGTTTGAAGACCAACGAAGTGGAGAAACACTATCGGTTTTGCAAAAAGTACGAATTGATATAGAAAAACTTTTAACAGCCTTTATTGGGGTTCTTTTTACAAGTATGGTTGGTATAATTTTCGTAATGGTGTATGCCTTTAGCATTACCTGGACCGTGGGTGTAGTGTATCTCTTTGCCATATTAGTTATCGGGGTTCTAAGCAGTTATTTTAGTAAACGGATTAAAATAATGCAACAAAAAATTGTGGGTGCCACAACAGCATTGGCAGGAAGTACTACAGAATCACTCCGTAATATTGAATTAGTAAAAAGTTTGGGATTGGCCAATCAGGAAATTGAGCGGCTGAACAAAACAACTTACCAAATATTGGAACTTGAGCTTAAGAAAGTGAAATTCATACGTAGCCTTGGATTTTTGCAGGGTACAACCGTACAATTTGTTAGGAGTACTATGGTTTTTATTTTATTGATGTTGATTTTTGGTAAAGAGATATCCCAAGGGCAATACTTCATGTTTTTGTTTTTCTCGTTTTTTATCTTCAATCCGCTTCAGGAATTAGGAAATGTCATCTTGATTTACCGTGAAGCTCAGGTATCCCTAGAAAACTTTAAAACCATCATGGATAAACCCATTGAAGAAAAACCATTGCGCCCAAAAGCACTAACCAAATTGGATAATTTTGAGTTTCAGAATGTAACGTTCAAACATTTAACTGCTAAATATCCAGCCCTGAAAAATATAAATTTTAAGGTAAACAAAGGCGAAACCATAGCATTTGTTGGTCCCAGCGGTTCGGGTAAAACTACCTTGGTAAAACTGTTAGTGGGATTGTATCAGCCATTAGAAGGTACCATAAAATATGATGGTATAAACGGCCGCGAAATTGATTTGGATAATTTGCGTGAGCAAATAGGGTTTGTAACTCAAGATACCCAACTTTTTGCTGGAACGATAAAGGAAAATTTGTTGTTTGTGAAACCCAATGCCACGGATGAACAAATATTGGATGTGTTGCAAAAAGCAAGTTGCCATTCACTGTTAAACCGTGCGGATAAAGGCATTAACACGATGATTGGTGAAGGAGGAGTAAAAGTATCAGGTGGCGAAAAACAAAGACTTTCCATAGCTCGTGCTTTATTGCGCAAGCCAAGTCTTTTAGTGTTTGATGAAGCTACTTCATCCCTTGATAGTATTACCGAAGATGAAATAACCCAAACCATAAAAGGAATAAATAATACACACGATATGGTTACCATTTTGATAGCTCACCGCCTTAGCACCATTATGCATGCCAACCGGATTTTTGTATTGGAAAAAGGAAAAATAATTGAAGAAGGAAATCACTTTGATTTGCTGGATAGTAAAGGGTTGTATTACGCCATGTGGCGTCAACAAGTGGGTGAAGGTCGAGAAGTGGAGATTTGAAAATAGAAATTTGAAATTCAGGATTGACAACTTTTTAAATGGTGTAAAATCTTAAAAATTGGCCGCATCAAATTTCTCAGTACTCAAAATCTCTGTACTATTAATCTATCTTTGTACTCTTGAAAGGACAAATTTTTGATACCGCCGTTAAACCCGAACAAGCCATTTTGGTAGCGGCAGATTTATACAGCTATCGCAAAGGAAAATGTGCTGAGTATTTAGATGAACTTGCTTTTTTGGCGGAAACCGCCGGCGCTGAAACTGTAAAAATATTTACCCAAAAAACCGACCGACCGCATCCCAAAACGTATTTGGGTCAGGGAAAATTAGAAGAAGTTGCTTTATACGTTAAAGAAAATGAAATTGATGTGGCCATTTTTGATGATGAACTTAGTCCTTCCCAAACCCGAAATTTAGAAGATGCTTTAATTTGTAAAATCATTGACCGAAGCATGCTCATCCTTGATATTTTTGCAAATAATGCTAAAACAGCAACTGCTAAAGCCCAAGTGGAACTGGCCAGAAACGAATACCTGTTGCCGCGACTTACCCGAATGTGGGGTCACTTGGATAGACAAAAAGGAGGAATAGGTCAACGTGGTGCGGGTGAAAAAGAAATTGAAACCGACCGACGAGCCATTCGCCATACCATTTCACTATTAAAAGAAAAGCTAAAAGATATTGACAGCCAAAATCAGGTTCGCCGCAAAAACCGCGATGCCATGAAAAAAGTAGCTTTGGTGGGATATACAAATGTGGGGAAATCAACCATAATGAATGCATTGACAAAAGCGGGGGTTTTAACAGAGAATAAATTATTTGCAACGCTGGATTCCACGGCTCGTAAAGTGGTTTTTCCTAATCCTGACCCAATGCAGCAGCCGATTGCTTTTATCCTTTCTGATACGGTAGGTTTTATTCGTAAATTGCCACATCAGTTGGTCGAAAGTTTTAAATCAACCTTGGATGAAGTAGTAGATGCAGATGTTTTATTGCATGTGGTAGATGTTTCACATCAAGGGTTTGAAGACCAAATGGAAGTAGTAAATAATACATTAGCAGAAATTGGCGCAGCCCAAAAACCTACTGTTATTGTATTTAATAAAACAGACCAATACAACCCTGACCCAACGGCTGAAGATATTTTTGAAGATACCACCATCTATGATTTAGACCTATTGAAAAAAAGTTGGATGTCGAAAGAAAATTCTCCGGTAGTTTTTATATCTGCCCTTAATAAAACCAATATGGAGGAGTTGAAGGAAAAGATAATTGATTTATTACCGTTGACATAAGTCAACAGTGGTGGATATTTCTTCAAAATTCCACCTCCCAAATCCCTAAATTTGCATTCTATAAAATTATTATAACACTTTCTGATGGCTTGCTCAGGCAATAATCTTATTGCTAAGGAAATTAATGAAGGGTTAAAATAAACACTAATGCCTGAGTTATCACTGATATTTTATTAATATTAAAATATTAGTTACATATATTGAAGATTTATGCGTCATTATTATTATACTTTTTGAATTCGTTGGAATGAGATACTGTGTCATACTGTTTTTTTTATTGGTTAAAAATTTTGATAGCTTTTCGCAAATAGGTTGGGGGCCATGGGAAGTGCTTTATTCTGATAGTTCCATTAGTGTTGAGGTTCAGTTTAGGCTTTCGGATAACAGTTGTGAACTGGATGGAAAAAAGTATAAATTCAGAACCCGAATACGGGGAGAATACAGAACCTATAATTGTTTTGTGAATTGGAAAATGGATTATACCGATTGCAATGGAAGTCAATTTTATCAGCAAAATTCAATACCCATTTGGAAATTGGAAGGTGGAATGTCAAGCGAAATTCCTATCGAATCCATAGATGATATTTTCACAGCACAGTCGCTAGATAGCATGCATTATGATGAAGAAATTTCTTATTATCCCAAAAGTGGTTCGGGTACAAAAGGTGAGTTTAAATCAATAGGTCCCAAAGGAATTGTTGGAAAAAATAAAATGAACTTTGGTGAATCCTTAATTTTATCGGTTAACGGTGGATTTTTAGGGGAAGGTGCTGAGTGGATTTGGTATAAAGATACTTGCGGGGCAAGTAGATTAGGAACAGGAGTGAGTCTTAAAATACAACCGGAAGCCACTACCACTTTTTTTGTAAGAGCCGAAGGGCGAGATAATTTTACCAATTGTGCTCAGCTTACAGTAAGTGTAAATCAAAATAGTAGGGAACCTTCGAGTATTATTTTAAAATTTCCTCCGTGCAAAGGCGTTCCAAATACACTTAAAGTAAATGGCGGCTATTTAGGACTTGATGCCACTTGGAAATGGTTTGAAGACAGTTGCAACGGTACATTTATCGGAACTGGAAATTTTATATCCATCAATCCTCGTCAAAAAACCACTTACTATGTAAAGGCCGAAGGGAAAACAAATTCAACCAAATGCGCTAAATTAGTGGTTGACCCCATCGATAAATCATTAGACCCAATAGCTTCTATTTATTCAAATGCAAATTCAGTGTGTGAAGGAGACTCGGTTCAATTGAGTATTGAAGATAAGGGATTAGCATCCGATGCTCATTGGAGTTGGTCCAAAGATTATTGCGGTGAAACGGCATTAACCACTGGCCCAGTACTAAGGCTAAAAGCGGATTCAACAACTACTTTTTTTGTAAGGGGCGAAGGTCAGTGTAAAACCACAAAGTGTGTTTCTACCACAATTACGGTTAATTCAAAATCGGTGGCACCTGATAAAATTATTACAAATCCTGATAGTGGCTCAATTTATAAAGGCAAAAATACAGTATTAAGTTTGTCGGGAGGAACATTGGGAAAAGACGCTTATTGGAACTGGTACAAAGGATCGTGCAATAAAGGAAAATTTTTAAGCCAAGGAGATTCAATAACTATTCACCCCCGAAAAAAAACCACTTATTTTGTAAAAGCCAAAGGAATTTGTAATACCACAGATTGCAAAGGTGTTGTGATATTGCCAACAAAGCATCGTTATTTTAGTAAGCAATACACGGCCAGTTTAAAAAATTCATACCATATAGGTGGCGGTTTAGGATTCGAGAATTTTGAATACTCGGAGTTGATGAAATATACTAAAAGTGATACTGCTAAAAATCTTTTAGCAGCCGATTCGGTTATTAAATATGTTAACGCTTCGGGTATAAAAGTTGATTTGGTATTTCATCCCATTTTAAACAAATATATAAGTTTTGGATTGTTTGGATCCTATTCTCAAGGCACTACAACACTAATATTATTGGGCAATAAATCAACCGAATTGTTTGCAACCACAAAGGTTGAATACGTGTATAAAAAAATAAATGTAGGCAGTGAACTTGCGTTTGGATTAAAAAAAATAAAGATTTTAGGAGCAACCAATCGCTTCAATCAATCCAATGATTATCATAAAACCACCACTTCTGATAATTATATAAAAGAGTATTTCTTTAATCAAGAATTTAATCAGGAAATGGTAAGTGTAGGGTTGCGATTTGGAGGCTATACGAGTATGCATAAGGGAAAACGGCCTCGCACTTTTGATGCAGTTTATAATTTAAAAAGAACACTGCCAGATGGTTTTATGCAATATTCCTTTAGTGATTATAAAGATTTATCAGGTTGGAAAATTGGGGTTGGATTTAACTATTGGGTGCAAAGCAAAGTTAGGATGCGATTGGATATTACATCCAATAAAAAGCAAAGCGAAATTCATTTAATCAATTTTAATAACATACAATATTTAGCTTCATTGGCTTTTAGTATTGATAAGTTTCGTTAAAAAAAATATATGAAAATCGATACGAATAGGTTTTGGATTTACTCAGTAGTTTTATTTTTAACCGTTACAGGTTTTATACTTTTTGCAATTGTTAACGTTAATAATTCGTCGGATATTCCTAAGGAAAAACAGTGTCCTCAAAATGCATATTTTAATCTATGCAATCATTTAGTTGGTTTAAATAAATCAAATCTTAAAGAGGCGTTTCCTTATAAAATGTATATTGATTCAGCCGATTATTGTGATATAAAGTCCATTCACAAAGATTTGCAAATATTAAACTCAATAAATCCCAATGTTAAAGAAAATCAAAAGATTTTAGTAAAGGCATTAACCAATACTTTGGAGGAAAAACTGAGTTCAAAATTCAAGACTTATAATCCCGATACGATGATAATGTTATTGCAGTGGGTTAATAAATTTCAGTATTACAAAGATATTGATACCACTAATTTAAAATTTTACAGGATGGTTCACCGGCATTGGTATAACTATGTTTCAAATAAATTGGGACAATACCATGATAGCAGTCCAAATCTGAAATACGATTATAAATTTAAGTATCTAGTTAGTGCTTGCCAATCTCAAAATTATCCACCCGATATCCGAAATTCAAGCACTACCAAAATTATTGATAATGTTGTAAACAGTAAGTGGGCTTATTTATTCAAGCGATTTTGGGACGGAACAGGTCTTTTATTTAAGTTAATGCTATCTACTATAATTCTCTTTACATTTTATAGCTATTATTGTGTTTACAAATTCAAAATCAAGAGAGATTAAAGAATGAAGAAAGGGATTTTTATAGCTTTATTTATTATTGGCAGTGGCACTTTGAAATTATTAAGCATTAGTAATTATAGTGTACAATGTTATGATCCCAACTTTGTCGAACTTTCAACTTCAACCTACAAAAACGAAGAATATGTAGTGATAATGATGAACAAGGCTGGGCAACGAATCAAGACTAAATATTTTGCTGCCCCTGATAATGGTAAAAGTGTGTATAAGCGATATGCCGATTGGAGTATGCGAATTCAAAGTATGGTATTGGTATCAAGCGGAACCTACATGGATGAATGTTATAATGAAGAAACCGCAAAACCAGTAGGATTAACTATTGACAACGGAGTACCGGTAAACGAAACCTTAATTAAAAATAAAATGGATGCATTGGCCATTGTATATGCCTCCGGTGGCAGCGGTGGAGGAATTGTAGTTGCCAATTTAGTAGATGGCGATTTAACCCTCAAGGGAAATGGAATTGATGAAAATCGAAAATTTAATTTAAGACGCTCGGCAGATGATTTAGATGATTTTATGGAATGGGCCGAATCGCAGGAAGCTACTGTTTTTCAAACTCATCTTTTAGTTTATAAAAATGTATTAAAAATTTCGGCTACCAATTCTAATACAGCCAAACGTGAACGAAGGTTTTTGGCTTCAGGAAAGGATAGCGACGGGCAATCGTTCAATATAATTTTAAATAGTCCGGCAAGTTCTTCACTCTACGAATCTTCAAAAAAAGCGTTAGAATTTTTAAATAAATTCAAAGAAATAAATGTGAACTACATGATAAATTTGGATACCGGATGCCAAAATGTGATAGAGCTGCGCAATAGCAATTGCACGGTGAATAAAGCGGTATCAGGCACCCAATCCATTAATAGTGCAGTTAATCTTCTTGCATTTTATTTTCAATAAAAAAATAATGATGTATTTATCCAGAAAATTAAATCTGATTTTTTTTCTATTACTATTACAAATAAGTTCTCAAGGGCAAGATATTATAGCACATTATCCTTTTGATAATAATGCTATGGATATAAGCGGAAATAATAATAACGGAATTATGATTGGTGGTGTTCAGGCGGCAGCCGATAGATTTGGAAATCCTTGTGGAGCTTTATTATTTAACGGGCTGGACGGGTATATTGAAGTTCCAAATTCAAGGACTTTGAAATCTCCAGTTAATACATTTTCGGCCACCTGTTGGTTTAAAATGCAAACCACTACTTACAATTGGCTAACAATGATTTGCAAAGGAGGGAATAGTGTAGAAACGCCTGATAATCCGCAATACAGGGTGCAAGTTTTTCAGTCACCCACCCAAAGTACCGTTTCTTTAAATACAGAATTTACAGAGTACGATAATTCTTTTAATTCCCACCTTTTTCAAAACGATGTATGGAATTTTTATGCTTTGGTATATGATGGTGAAAATGTTAAAACGTATTTGAATGGTCGCGAAATTTGGAGGTTTTCTTATAGTAATCCTTTGATTCAAAATGATGAGCCGCTTCATATAGCCAAGGATATTCCGGGTGCAATTGAGTTTTTTAATGGTTGCCTAGATGATTTGCGGATTTTTAGTTCAGCATTGGATGAAAAAGAGGTTATTAAAATATTTAATGATAATGCCTACGCCTCATTCGACCACGATTTTAATTTACTCTGCCCCGATAATATCAATGTGAATACGGATGAAAATAAATGCTTTGCTGTACTTGATTTTGACCAACCTCTATTGGATGTGAAATGTGGAAGTGCAACGATTAAGCAAATTGCAGGTCCGTCAACCGGTTCAGAGTTTCCTATTGGTCCTACAACCTTAATTTTTGAAGCTGAAAGTAATTTTGGGATTAAAAAATCATGCTATTCTAAAGTTGTCGTGAAAGATATTGAACCACCTTTTTTTAATCAGATAAATGATACCCTATTATTTATTGAAGATGCCAGTAATGGAACGATTTTTAATTATTCCATGCCAATTGCAATGGATAATTGTTCATCCACAGTGAAGCTAAAAAATGGTATGCCAAGTGGGTCTAAGTTTCCGGAAGGAAAATCTATTTTGACATTTATTGCCACAGATAATTCCGGCAATCAGGCCGAACTGAATTATGCAGTAAAAGTTATAAAAAAATCAGGTTCAGGTTTGGCAGCTTGTCCTGATAATATTAGAAAAGCAAACGACTTGCATAAATGTGGAGCTATTGTAAAGTATAGTATTCCAGATTCTATTAATCAAAAAGCATTAAAATTAATGGAAGGTAATCCTAGCGAAAGTTTTTATAAATTAGGAGATACTAAAAACCGTTATAAGAATGGTGATTCTTATGAATGTTCGTTTATGGTGACCGTATTTGATAATGAAAAGCCTGAGATAAAATGCCAGTCGGACTCAACCATTTATTTTAATAAAACCCAAAAAGGAACTCGTTTTTACTACCCCAAACCTAAAGCTACCGATAATTGTAAAGTAGATTCCATCAACCAACGAAAAGGATTAAAGAGTGGCGAAATCTTCCCGATTGGAATAACTGAAAATATTTTTATTGCTAAAGATTTGTATGGGAATTCAGCGCAATGTTCGTTCACAGTTACAGTGATAGATACCACCAAAACAGAAGAAACTTTTACGGAAACTATATTGGCAACTAACGTTCTGAAAGATTCAATAAAATACCGTAAACGCCCTTTGGAGTTTAATAAATGCGTTTTAACTATGATGCTTTACGATGATAGTCAGCAGGATATGGATACCATTTCGGTATATTTTAATGGTAAAGAAATTATACAAAAGGAACTTATAAGGATTAAGAAAAATGGAACACTTAACCGGGCACTCATTTTAGAACCGGGTATTAATAATTATTTTATTTTTAAGGCTTGGAACGAAGGCACAATAAGTCCCAATACGCTTAGAGTCGAATTTTATGAAGGGTATTATTTGGATAAAATGACTAAATTGAAGCGGGAAAATCCAGTGGAAACCATTGTGATGCATGCTAAAGTTGGAGTGGCATCAGCTATTTCTTTAAAGTGTAAAAATTAGAAAGCTATGCGTAAACAAAAGGTTATAGGTTTTATTCTTCTACTGTTTAGTGCTGTACTCATTTCTTTTGTTGTAGTTAAAAATAGTAAAAATTCAGCTCCAACACCAGAAGTAATAATTATCCCAAAAGTTGATTCATTCCAAATCTTAATTAATGAGTATTGCCAAATCGTAAAATTAAATAAAACTAATTCAGTAGAAAAATCAGAGAATGAAATGGCTCTTAAATCCATTCTTGCTAAGTTAAAATCATATTCTGATATAATAACAGGAAGCAAGACTATTGTTTTTAATGGGGTAAAATACAATCTTTTTTTAGCCAATATGGATAGCGACCAAATCAGATTGCATTTGCTTAGGCCTAAGTATAAATCTAGTTTAGGTAATGTGAAGTCGCATTTAGAAGCACAAAAAATAAAACCATTAATGATTACAAATGCTGGAATGTTTACAGCAACTTTTGAGCCTGAAGGATTGTATATGGAGGAAAATCCTTTAAAAAAATACAGTTTAGATGTTGGGGATCAAAAGTCGAGTTTCAATTTTTATCTTTATCCCAACGGTGTGTTTTATATTGATAATAAAAACATGCCGCATATTGATACCACCAGAGAATTTGCCCGATTGCAAAAATTAAAGAAAACGAAAGTAAAACTGGCCACCCAATCAGGGCCTATGTTGGTTATAAACGGAAGAATTCATCCGGCCTTTGTGAAAGGTTCCACTAACTATAAAATTAGGAGTGGAGTAGGGATTGTTAATTCTAAAAAAGTGGTTTTTGCTTGCACGCTAGATGGTAGTAATTTTTATGATTTCGCCATTTTTATGAAAGATATTTTTAATTGTAAAAACGCATTATTTCTAGATGGAGCAATTTCTAA
The DNA here is from genome assembly GCA_945907065.1 of Chitinophaga pinensis. Lineage (GTDB taxonomy): Bacteria > Bacteroidota > Bacteroidia > NS11-12g > UBA9320 > JABWCE01. The sequence continues at coordinate 55,980 of CAMDSC010000007.1, read as the reverse complement.
AATGTATCTTCATGATATTTATAAGGAAGAAACCGGCGGGCAATTTGGGCCTGTTATTTCGGTTTCGAGAAAGGGGAGGAAATAAATCCATTGCCATTGCTTAAACCAACAGCAATAGATTTTTCTAAAAAAACATCTCTCAAAAACTTAAATTTGCACTCTTTTTAAAAATTTATGATTAATGTAACACTTCCTGATGGCTCGGTGAGGCAGTACCCAAAAGGTACTACTGCCATGGACATAGCCAAAGGAATTAGCGAAGGATTGGCCCGCAATGTTTTGGCGGCCAAATTAAATGATGAGGTTTGGGATAGTTTTCGCCCTATTAATACCGACTGTTCACTAAAATTACTAACGTGGGACGATAAAGAAGGGAAATCTACGTTTTGGCACAGCTCGGCACATATTATGGCTGAGGCTTTGGAAGCTATATATCCGGGAGTTCAATTGGGGATTGGCCCTCCAATTGAAAATGGATTTTATTACGATGTGGATTTTGGGGGTATGCATTTTACCGCCGACCAGTTGCCCGCTATTGAAGCCAAAATGCAGGAATTAGCCAATGCTGATAATTCTTTTACCCGCCAAGATGTATCTAAAAAAGATGCCATTGATTATTTTACAAAAAAAGGCGACCCCTATAAATTGGAGCTAATTGATGGATTGCAAGACGGACAAATTACGTTTTACCATCAGGGTAATTTTACCGATTTGTGCCGTGGCCCGCATATTCCATCTACCGGAAAAATAAAAGCCGTTAAATTATTAAATATAGCCGGGGCTTATTGGCGTGGCGATGAAAAGAATAAACAGTTAACCCGTTTATATGGGGTTACGTTTCCTAAAGCAAAGGAACTTACAAAGTTTCTTTATGTGCTTGAAGAAGCTAAAAAGCGAGACCATCGCAAGTTGGGCAAGGAATTGGAATTGTTTATGTTTTCGGATAAAGTAGGAGCGGGGTTACCCATCTGGTTGCCGCGAGGCACAATGATTCGTGAACGCTTGGAACGTTTTATGCGCCAGGAACAATTGGAAAGAGGCTACGTTCAAGTAGTGACGCCGCATATTGGTAAAAAGGATTTATATGTAACATCAGGGCATTATGAAAAATACGGAAAGGATTCGTTCCAGCCGATTCATACCCCAGAAGAAGGAGAAGAATTTTTCCTAAAACCAATGAATTGCCCGCACCATTGCGAAATTTATGGCCACAAACCAAGGTCATATAAAGAGTTACCAGTAAGGATAGCTGAGTTTGGAACCGTTTACCGTTATGAGCAGTCAGGCGAATTGAGCGGATTAACTCGCGTGAGAGGATTTACACAAGATGATGCACATATTTTTTGTACAGCCGACCAAATTAAAGATGAATTTAAATCTGTGATTGATTTGGTAAAATATGTTTTGGATAAACTGGATTTTCAAGAGTATACTGCACAAATTTCATTACGCGATAAAGTGAATCGTGAAAAATATATTGGAAGCGATGAAAATTGGGAAAAGGCAGAAAATGCAATTATTGAAGCTGCCGCGGAAAAGGGATTAAAAACCGTAACTGAATATGGCGAAGCTGCTTTTTATGGCCCTAAGTTAGACTTTATGGTAAAAGATGCCCTTGGTCGTTCATGGCAATTGGGTACTATTCAGGTGGATTATAATTTGCCCGAACGTTTTGAATTGGAGTATATAACTTCTGAAAATACAAAGGCTCGTCCGGTTATGATTCATCGTGCCCCATTTGGTTCATTAGAACGTTTTATCGGTGTTTTGATAGAACATTGTAGCGGAAATTTTCCTCTATGGCTAACTCCTGACCAAGTTGCTATATTGCCAATAAGTGAAAAGTTTGAGGAATTTGCAAAAAGCCTTTTAATTTATTTAGAAAAAAGCGATATTCGCGGCCTTGTTGATTTTAGGAGTGAAAAGGTAGGTAGAAAGATTAGGGATGCAGAAATGAAAAAAATCCCAATCATGCTTATCATTGGTGAAAAAGAACAAGAAAATAATGAAGTTTCGGTAAGGGTGCATGGAGAAGGAGATGTTGGTACAATGAAACTTGAAGATTTTGTAAGCTATTTTAAACAGAAACTAAATTAATTAATTATAGAAAACCCAATCAAAAATAATCCGCCTGAAATACCGGCAGTTCCCACAGGGAATGAAAGACCGATAGTTCCGGCTCCTCAGGTTCGTACACCTGGTTTTAGAAGACCTCCGGTAAAAGTTGAACTTCACAAAATCAATGGTAAAATAACTGCTGACCCAATTCGATTGGTTGGTGAAAATGTGGAACCTGGTATTGTGAGTTTAAGCGAAGGTATTGAACTGGCAGAAGAGTTTGGATTGGATTTGGTTGAAATTTCACCTAAAGCTGACCCTCCGGTTTGTAGAATTGTTGATTACAATAAATTTTTATACGAACAGAAAAAGAAAGCCAAGGAGATAAAGGCAAATAGCTCTAGGGTAGAAATAAAAGAAATACGCTTCGGGCCAAATACAGATGAGCATGATATTGAATTTAAAACCAAACATGCTACTAAGTTTTTGGGCGAAGGTCATAAAGTAAGGGCTTATGTGTTTTTCAGAGGAAGAACCATTGTTTATAAAGAACGTGGGTCAAAACTTTTAGAAGAATTTGCAGCCAGCCTAAGTGACATAGCAAAAGTAGAAATGGAGCCAAAGATGGAAGGAAAGAAAATGTTCATCATGTTGGGACCAAAAGTTAAAAAATAAAAAGAATTAAGAACGAATAGAATCATGCCAAAATTAAAAACCAATTCAAGTGCCAAGAAGAGATTTAAAGTTACCGCTACTGGTAAAGTTAAATTTAAGCACGCTTTTAAAAATCACATTTTAACCAAGAAGTCTCATAAACGTAAGAAAGGTTTAGGTGCACCTGCATATGTAGATGATACCAACATGGCTAACGTTAAGTTCATGCTAAGAATGTAATCCATTACCGCTGGCTTAAGCTAACGGTAATAAATAATTTAACCCGCAATGGCACTTAAGATTGTTGAAATATTACAGCGCCGTGCATTAATCAAATAAAATAAAATGCCAAGATCAGTAAATCATGTTGCCTCAAGGGCACGTAGAAAAAGAATCCTCGAATTTGCCAAAGGCTATTGGGGTCGTAGAAAAAACGTATGGACGGTAGCTAAAAACGCCGTAGAAAAAGCATGGGGTTATGCCTACCGTGACCGTAAAACTAAAAAACGCAACTTTCGCGGATTATGGATACAGCGTATTAACGCTGCCACCCGTATGGAAGGATTGTCGTATTCAAAGTTTATGAGTTTATACCATAACTCAGGAATGGAATTGAACCGTAAGGTATTGGCTGATTTAGCCATGAACCACCCAGAAGCTTTTAAATCAGTTGTAGATTATGCAAAAGCTAATGGCGCTAAAGTAACAGTAGCTGCTAAACCGGCACCGAAAGCCGCACCTAAGGCTCCTAAAAAGGAAGCAGTTGCAGTAGCCGAAGCTCCTGTGGTAGCTGAAGTAGAAACAGCAACTGAAGAAACTTCAACTGAAAGCGATTCAGCAGAATAATAATTTCTAAAAATATTAAAATGAAAGCCTCGAGAAATCGAGGCTTTTTTTATTGGCATTGACCAAATTTTTTTGTTGTTGTAAGGATTACAAATAAATCTTTTCAAAGAAAACCATGTATGTGCCTTCTTCCATTTCCCTCATCATTGTTTTTAAATTATCTGTGGAGATAACAAAATATTTAACTGTAGTACCTATGTCAGGAACAAATTCTTTAAAATTAATAATGAAAGATTTGTAATAATCCATAGCTTCTGATTTGTTGGCAAAAAGCTCAACACCCAGCATATCCTTGGTTCCTAATAAAAATGATTTGGTTTTTAAACTATTGGAGGCAAAATATTTGGTATTAAAATTTGATAGGGCCACTTTTATTCTTTCGGATTGACCTTCTTCAGTTACTATTGCAAAATAATGAGATTTTGAACCATCATATTTATAAATAGATTTTGGATCAATCTTGGCTATTTTATTTCTGTTTTCTACTATTTCAAGAGTATAACCTGCCTGAACCCCAATTTCAGTTCCCGGATAATTATCCCGAATCTGAATTAATAACTCCATAAATTTCTCTACACTTTCAGTTTTAGCTACTGCCAATGCATATAAATAATCAAACTGAGCCTGAATAGCATTCCCAGCATATTTACTGTCTACCTCTTGCTTTATTTTTTTTACCAAAGCATAATCTCCTTTATTAAAGGCATTATACATATTTTCATAAGCATCCAATACATCTTTCTTTTCATTTTTATTGTTTTTGGATGGGGCTTTGGGTTGGGTTGAATCGGTAGTACTAAGAACTTGATTATAGGGAGACTCAGGGTATTTTGTTGAAAGTTTATCTTTATTAAGTTTGCTCAATGCCGAATTTGTAAGTGCATCGTAGCATTTTGTTAAATAGTAAAAAATTTCAGCTTCATAAATATTAACTGGGTAGCGGTTGTTAGCTTCCTCAAAATGATAAATAGCTTCCTTATATTCTTTAAGTTTTTCATTATAAATTTTACCAGCTTCAAAATGACTTTCCAATATTTTTTTGTTGGCTAGTTCTTTATCTTTTGCGTTAAAAGGTATTCCTGTATAATATTTTTTTAAATCATCAGGAGCATTATCACCTGAATTTGAGTTATCTCCTTTTTTATCAGGCAAATTTTCTTTTGGTTGATCCGGATTTTCAGGTTCTACATTTAAGTCTTTTTTGATTGAAGTAATTCTCCAGTTATCAGTTAACTTTCGGTTTCCCCATCGTTTTAAAAATTCGTTATACTCTTTGCCCAATAAAGATTGGTTGTCAAAAATGAATAAGTCAGTACTGCTATAAGCAGTAGTTGTGGTATTCATAATTTGCAAATCAGGACCAGTTTCATTGTCTTTAGCTTTTTTAGCAGCTTTTTTCTTGGCAGCCTTTTCATTTTCAATAATCTTTCTTATTTCGGCCTCCAGTTTTTCTTTTGGCAATTCGGCAAGTCTTAGCAAACTATCTTGGGTATGAATGGTTATAAGATGATTAATCAAGGTAGAAAGAATAGATTGCTGCAACTTTATTTTTTCGTATTCAGGATGTGTTTCTTTAATAAATAATGCAGTACTGTCAAAAAACTTTTCAGCCAGCCTATAATTTTTATTTTCGTAATAAATTTTAGCAATTATTAAAAAAGCATTGGTTTTAAGGTCTTGGTTTTTGGTAGCTTTTCTAGCCGCCAATTGATAGTTTTTTATGGCCTTATTATAATTTTTGTCAGCATAATCTAAATTTCCAAGTTCAAAATATAATTGGTCATAGTAATCAATATTTTTATCATCCCTAAGCATCTTTTTAAGATTTTTACGACTTTCACGGGTATCAGTTTTTCCGGCTAATGCATTTGCTTTTACCATACCAATATTTGATTGAAACGCAAATTCATAAGGAGCATTCATTTTTGAAACCGTTCTGAAATGACTTCGAGCTTTATCATAATCTTTGGTGATTAGGTAAAGCTGCGCTAATAAAAAGTTTATTCGGTACTTTAATATTTTATCTTTAGTTCCTTTTAATCCTGCCTCCAGATATTTTTGGGCTTCATTATAAAGTCCCATTTTGGTATAAATATCTCCTGCTATATTATTTAAATCATCTTTAAACTTGTTTGGAAATTTTTCTTCTCGCTGAAATGTTTTAAAAATAGCTTCGGCATCATTTATTTTTCCGGTTCTTACTACTGTCTTTAAAATCCAAATTTTAGCTTCATAATGAATAGGGCGGTCGGCATATTGGGAGTTTACAAACTGTAAGTTTTCATCGGCTGAAAATAAGTCACCTCTAAAAAAATGAGCTTTCCCGGCCAGTAGCCAGCTATCATCTACCCATTTGCTTTTACTTTTTTTATTAATAATAAAAGAAGTTTTTTTCATCACCTCTTCCATTTTTGGTTTGAGTGTGGTAGCGGTAGCTTCGTCGCTATATGGATACACTTCTATTGGTTTATTAAAATCATCTTTGTGCAACAACACCAAATCCTGAACGGTTTCGTCCAGTATTTTTTGGCCATGATAATAAACGTTGTATCGCGCCACCATATTGGTCCAATTGCGGCGCAACCATGTATTTTTCTTTTGGGCGAATGAACCAAAAGAGGTGAATAATATTAGAATGGTAATTAACCGGAGCTTTATCAAATCAGGATTATTTATTATCTACTAAGTATATAACTTTGTAACCGCAAAAATATTTCTTTAAACCGTAATATTTTTAACATTCCTTAATTGAATTTTACCTGATTATGAAATTCCCAGTAATTGGTTTTTATTAATTAAGGTATTTGGATTAATATTTAAATAGTAATAAATGAATTTTAAAGACTTTAGAAATTATATAGCAGTAAAAAGCCGTACTCATTATATTCTTGTTTTGCGAAATCGTGAAACCTGGGAAGATAAGTTTAGCATTATCCTTACTCCACTCAATTTGTTATTAATTTTGAGTAGTATCATTGTATTATTTACGATGGTCATATTATTACTTTTAACCCGAACACCTTTGCGTGAATACGTTTATGGCAGTGGTTCAGGTGACAGTTATAAAGTAGAATATTTAAAATTAAATCATTTAAAAGACTCATTGGACCAAAAAATTCAAACTATAGATAAAGAAAGAAATAACCTGCTTAATATTTTAATGGGTCGTGATTCAATATATAGGAATGCTCCAAAGGCTGATTCGGCAGATCTTGGTAACAATGTAGATTTAGATAATATTAGTCCTGAAGAACAAGAATTGCGCAAGCAACTGGAAAACGGGGATATAAATGAAATGGATATTGTGGCTTATACCGGCAATACCATGTATACGCCATTACAAGGATTTATAACCGATACCTTCAATATTAAAAAGAATCATTATGCCTTGGATATTGCTGCACCCAAAAACAGCGCAATTAAAAGTGTGCTTAATGGAACAGTTATTTTAAGCACATGGACACCTGAAAGTGGTAATACCATTGTAATACAACATCCCAATGATCTAATTTCCGTATACAAACACAATTCAGCCTTATTGAAAAAAGATGGAAATTATGTGAGTGCCGGTGAACCAGTAGCGTTGGTTGGCAATACAGGGGAGCTTTCATCCGGCTATCATCTTCATTTTGAGCTTTGGCAAAAAGGAATACCAGTAAATCCAAAGGATTTTATTTTATTTTAATCTGCTAACTTTTAGTTTTTAACTTATAACTTTTTAATCCGCCAACTTTTAACTTTTAGTTTTTAACTTATAACTTTTATTATCTTCGCCGCTATGTTTGGTAAACAAGAAAAAGTAGCCACCTTTGGTCCCGGATTAGTTCTTAATTTGGTAGGTGACGGAACCGAAATAAAAGGAAATATAAATTCGGACGGGGATATTAGAATTGACGGAAGAGTCATCGGAAATGTGATTACCAAATCCAAAATGGTTTTGGGCACTTCGGGCTCAATAGATGGCGATGTGTCGGCTAACAGTGCGGATGTTTCAGGGGCTATTAAAGGAAATTTAACAATATCGGACATACTTTTTTTAAAAGCTTCAGGCCATATCGACGGCAATATTTCTACTTCCAAAATGGTGATAGAATCCGGAGGAGAATTTAACGGAAGCTGCCACATGCACGAGCAGTGAGAGGCGGTGAAAACCAATAACCTAATAACTCAGTAACCATTAAATAAATGGACAAACAACCCAACTCCTTCCTTAAATACAGCGGTCTTGCTTTGCAAATGATAGGAACGCTTCTACTGTTTACTTGGCTTGGCCGCAAGGGCGACAGTTATTTCAAAACAAAAACCCCTTGGTTCACTATTTCGGCCATGTTGCTAGGCTTGGTGGGTATTATGTATAAATTGATTAAGGATTTTTCGAAGAAATAATATGACTTCTAACGAATAAACAGTTTATCTGTTATTTTTTTTCCAAGGCTTTCTATCACGATAAAATATAAGCCTGAATTCAATTCAGCCTTGATTTCGCTTATTCCTTGTAATGCATCATTTGAATAAATTAATTTACCGGTTACATTATAAATGCTTAGTGAAGATGTTCCCAAATCTTTTATATCAATAGTAAAATTACCATTGTTTGGATTTGGGTAGATTTTAAAACCGGAGTTTTTGCTTGTTTCAATTCCAACAGGAGCCTTTTTTGCTAAGTTAAAACCGGCTATAAGAGGATCGTGGTCTGATGAACGATAAGCTATAGGTGAATATAAGTCTTGGGTTTTAAAAGTAAGGGTATAATCAATAATTAAAGGTTCATCACAGTTTACATGCCATTTGGTAGCGCTTGTCATTTGCTTAAACATACTTGGAGTAGCAAATCCATGATCCAATGAGCCGCACTGGGCATCAAAAACATAGGAATAGGTTTCACCGGCAAGGCTTTTCAAACTCGCAGCTTTCAAAATATCCAATGGGTCTTCTTCACCGTAAGAATTGTAATCGCCTATTGAAACAATATCACTATCATTGGTTTGTTGTACTAAAGTGGAAATGAAAGTCAATAAGGCTGCCGATTGTTTTTTTCGTGTTGCGTTAAAACATCCTTGTCCATCCAATTGGTCAAGGTCAAGCGGGTCGGCTGGTGATGCGGCACAACTTTTAGATTTGAAATGGTTCACGATTACGGTAAATTTTTCTGAGTTACTCTTTAACGTAAAGGTTTGGGCCAAAGGCGGACGGCCCAATAATGAAAATGAGGCATCGTTATGGCTTTTTGATGGGCCAAAAGGAGTTAAAACCGAAGGTTTATATATCAGTGCAACCTTTATGGCATCTGTTCCTGGGTTGCCGTTGGTACCTTTCGAATCGCGTATATAATCATACACCGTGTTGCCATAAGCTGAATTAATACTCGTTACCAAATCCTTAATAGCCGATGAGGTACTATCTCCATCATGTTCCATTTCCATAAGGCCTAACACATCGGCATCCAGGGCTTTTATAGCTGCTACTATCTTTGCTTTTTGTCTCACAAATTCTGGTAAAGTGGCTGCACCTCTTGGCGTTGGAAAACCTCCACCCATACCATCACCATTAAAATAATTCAACACATTCATTCCAACCACCTTTACATTAGCTCCGTTAATTGTTGGGGCGGCGGGACGTGTAGCATAGTTTATTTTTAATTGACCCCCGGCTGGATAAACCCTATAAAAACTAAAACCATAACCAAGCACACCTGTTAGGGTATCAATCGTTGAGCCGCTTCGCAACGTCTTTTCTATTGGGTCAATAAACGGAACAGGATTAGGGTTTTGGATAGATAATTTATCACAGATAAGGATTTTGCTGCGGTTGTTAAGCGATTGCTGCGCTAATAAAACTGATACATTAGACCTACCTGAAAATGTATTTCCTTCCTTAGAATTATCATTCGGGTCAATAGAATTGCTTGGATTGAAAAGCCTTCCATTAACAGAAGCTGTTATTTCACCATATCGGCCTAACTGGTAGTTTTCAGTAACCGTCAGTTGCTGGGTTATTTTTATTTTCATACCCTCATATCTTTCATACACATTCACTGAATCAAGGGGAAACTGAATGTTGACTACCTGAACAGTATTATTTTTTGAAAGAATGTTAACTGAACTGACTTGTGTAAGAATAGTTTGCCCAAATTCTTCCAGTACTTTACCTGTAACTTTTACTAAATCCCCTTCTGCCACATTAAAAGTTAAATCTTTAATAAAAATGCCCTCTGAGGTTTCAGGGTCAGTATCCGGGTTTTTATCCTGAATATAATAACCGCCTTGTTCATTGGTTCCCTGAAGATCGGCTATTACAACCCCTTCAACCGCAACCGTTGAATTTACCATTACACTTGCAGCACCTTTGCCCTGAACCGCCCATATCAATGTACTTTGCATATCATCATCCACTAAAGATATTTTGAGGCTGGTACCTTTTGTTACATTTGTATCGAGGTTTATTATTGAAATATCCCCGGTTTCCAATGATTCCACTTCTGTATCATCTTTAATTTTTAATTGTAAAGTAGCACTCAAATTGCCCTTGGGAATATTTATGGTATCGGTTCCCAGCCACATATAGTCGCCTGAACCAATTCCTGTTCCGGTAAAGGTTATTTTATTTTTTAAATTTACTAAAGCGGTATCGCTTAATGTAAAGGTAATAGTTGCCGTGTCTGATTTAGATTCTGATAAGGATGATTTGTTAGAACTGATGTTTAATTTAGGTTTAATAGATGGTGCTTTATCTTCAGTTCCCCAAAACCGGATATTATCAAACCGCCATGTCCCTGCGGTGCCATAAGTGCTGGTAGAACCGGTGGCAACATACTGTGTTCCAATAAAAGAAGAAACCAAAAGGATATGAATTTCTGATTTATTGTTTAAGGAAGTAAATGATTTTAGGTCGATAGTTTTAGTGAACCAGGCGGAGCCTGCTGCAATTATTAGGCTGTCCACCTTTGTAAAACTATTTCCATCAGCCGATGCGAATATCATTGTTTTTTTAGAAGCCGTATTGCTGTTGTATTGTTCAAAACTGAAACTAATATCTTTATATCCCTGGGTAGAAAATTTAATTCTAATCCCTGCCTTTTCATTACTTTGAGATTGGGTAGGATAGGTATTTGTTCCAAAAGATTTTCCTGTAGAAGGGTTTCCGGCTACAAAAGAGGTAAATGCTGCACCACCTTCGGCAGCAATGCTTCCCTGACCGGTATCAATGGTATAGGAAGAATTGTCGAAGCCCCATTTACCAATTAATTTTTGGCCAAAACACAGTTGGGATAAAGCGAGGATTGAGAGAGTAAAAAATGTTTTCATTTAGTAGTAAAATTTTCTGCAAAATTACTTACCACAACTTAAAGGAAGGTTATGGTCAAATTATCTTACAGAGTTTTTTGGCTATTAAAATGTTAAAGAAAGATCATTAATAACCACTTTATTTCATGTTTGCCTTTTAGCTTCATCCCCTTACCTTTGCCCCTCCAATTCCCTATGTCAAAATTTTATACCCAACTTTTTTTAATATCCCTTGTTTGTGGGGCAATCCTCTTTATTTCTGATACAACCGGTTTAACAAATATCGGCTTAATTGGCTGGATAGCTTTGACCTTTTTCGCCATACTTACTACGGTTTTAACAAGGTTATCATTGAAATCAGCTGCCAAAAGCGGCTCACGGTTTGTGACCGGTGTAATGGGCGGGGTAGGATTACGGATGATGTTCTGTGTTTTATTCGTGGTTATTTATTGGGTTACAGCCAAAGAAAGGAACACGTTTTTCATCATTTATTTTTTTATTTTATATTTATTTTTCACAGTATTTGAAATTAAGTTTTTACTACATAAATTGCGCACCGATAAAAAGGATGGCCTTGAATCTTAAAGTAACTGAAAAACAGATTTTTATCTCAAATATGAATTTTAAAAGAAACGTAGCATTTGTTCTTTTTACGCTTTTTTCATTAGTGTCGTTTGCTTCGCATGATACTATTTCGCATGAAACTGCAGCTACAGAAGCTCATTCTAAAGAAGTTTCACACGAACAAAAATTTGACGCTGGTGAAATGATTATTCATCACATTACCGATGCACATGAAATTCATTTTTTTACATTAAACGAAGGAAAACCAAACGAAAGCCATTATTCATTTTATCTTCCTGTAATAATTAAAAACGAAACAGGTTTTAAATGTTTTTCTGCTTCTCATTTTTATCATAACAAAAAAAATATAGAGTTTAACGGTAAGCATCAGCATTACTATGAGCATGATGGTTATGTATTGCAAGGTGAAAAAATATATAAAGCCGAAGGGGCAGAAGGAATTTCATTTAATGCTGAGGGTAAAGTAACTAATCAATCAGTTTTAGATTTATCACCAACCAAAAGTGTTGTTGGTATGTTCATCACCATTACCATATTGTTAGTGTTATTTGGCGGTGCAGCCCGCAAATACAAAAAGAACCCAAATATGGCTCCTAATGGAGTTCAAGGATTATTAGAACCATTAGTACTATTTATAAGAGACGAAGTTGTTATACCTGCTATTGGCCCAAAACACGCCCATCGTTTTATGCCATTTTTATTAACTACTTTCTTTTTTATATGGGTAGCTAATATTTTAGGAATGATTCCTTTTATTGGCGGCTTTAATATTATGGGAACCCTTGGGGTAACTATAGTTTTAGCAACTATTGTTTTTATAATTACAACTGTAAACGGGAAAGGATATTATTGGACACATATTTTATGGCCACATGGTGTTCCATTACCTATTAAATTCATTTTAGTACCCATCGAAATTATTGGCCTTTTTATGAAACCATTGGTATTAATGATTCGTTTAACCGCAAACATGACCGCAGGCCATATTGTATTTTTAGCCCTTACAGCTTTGATATTTATATTTGGCGCAACCAGTGCAGGAGCTGGTTATGGAGTAGGAATAGGTTCGGTAGCATTCATGGTATTCATGTATTTTATTGAGCTACTAGTAGCATTTTTACAAGCGTATGTGTTCACGCTTTTGGCAGCCTCATATTTTGGCTCAGCTTTAGAAGAACCACACCATTAATTAGAACTTAACAAAACAAAAAAACAAATAACAAACATGGAATTATTAGCTATTTTTCTTCAAACAGTTGTATCAGAAGGTACAGGTTTAGCAGCTTTAGGAGCCGGTGTTGCAGCAGTAGGTGCTGGTATCGGTGTAGGTCGTATTGGTGGTTCTGCATTGGAATCAATCGCTCGTCAACCAGAGTCTTTGGGTGACATTCGTGCCAATATGATTGTGGCTGCGGCCCTTGTAGAAGGTGTTGCGCTTTTTGCAATTATCATCTGCCTTTTGGTAGTATTGAAGTAATTAAAAATAGCTTTAGTCTCGACACAAGTCGGGATTAAAGCTTAAACTTTTTTTTAAACAATTTAACATTAAACAAACATGTTATCAGCCGGATTAGGTACCATTCTCTGGACTACAATCGCGTTTTTGATTGTGTTGATGCTATTGAAAAAAATGGCATGGGCTCCAATTTTAAAATCGCTTAAGGACCGTGAGGATTTTATTTCAGATTCATTAAAATCTGCCGAAAGTGCCAATGCACAACTTTCTCAGCTTAAAGCCGACAACGAGAAATTTTTGGCCGAAGCCCGTGTAGAACGTGAAAAGATGCTAAAAGAAGCCAAAGAAATTGGTGAAGATATAGTAACGAAAGCACGTAAATCAGCGGTGGAAGAAGAGCAACGTATTATGGCAAAAGCTAAGCAGGAAATTGAAAATGAAAAATCTGCAGCTATTGCTGAACTTAAAAAACAAGTGGTAAGCCTAAGTATTCAGATGGCTGAAACTGTGTTAAAGAAAGAATTTGAAAACAAGGATCAGCAAATGAAACTTGTGGAGGAAAACTTAAAGTCAGCTTCGCTAAACTAAGATGTCAGAAATACGGATTGCTTCACGATATGCAAAATCCTTAATAGGATTAGCCACCGAACAAGGAAATCTTGATAAGGTGTATGAGGATGTTCAAACAATTTATGACACGGCAATTCACAGTCATGATTTGGTGGCAATGCTTAGAAGCCCGTTAGTTACAGCAGATACTAAAAATTCTGTTTTAACTTCCGTTTTTAAGGATTCATCGGTGCTTATGCAGCTTTTTTTAAAGAAAGTAATAAGTGCGAGACGTGAACGGTATTTGGTGGAAATAGCCAATCAGTTTATAGCTATTTACAACGATCAAAAAGGAATAGCCAGAGCAACTGTAACAGCTGCCACAACTTTGGACGAAGCCAGTTTGAACCAAATAAAAGCCTACATTTCTAAAAAAATAAACAAACCGCATGTTCAACTCACTGTGAAAACAGATGCGGATATCATTGGGGGTTTGGTCATCAATTACGAAGACAAACTTTTGGATATGAGTATAAAGAGTGAATTAAACAAATTAAAACAACAGTTAAATTAATAAAAAATGGCCCAGATAAGACCAGATGAAGTATCATCAATAATTCGTGAGCAACTATCAAACTACAAAACAGCCGCCCAACTTGAAGAAGTAGGAACGGTATTGCAGGTAGGTGATGGTATTGCCCGTATCTATGGATTGACAAAGGTAAAGTCAGGTGAGTTGATTGAGTTTGATAACGGACTGAAAGGTATCGTTCTTAACCTTGAAGAGGATAACGTAGGAGCGGTATTACTTGGAAGTAGCGCCGGAGTAAAAGAAGGAGATACTGTAAAACGTACCAATCAAATTGCTTCTATACAGGTAGGACATGGAATGTTAGGTCGTGTAGTAAACACACTTGGCGAACCAATTGATGGAAAAGGTCCGATTGTAGGTGATAAATTTGAAATGCCTTTGGAACGAAAAGCACCGGGTGTTTTGTTTCGTGAGCCTGTAAAAGAACCATTGCAAACTGGTATTAAAGCGATTGACGCCATGATTCCAATCGGTCGTGGACAACGTGAGTTAATTATTGGTGACCGCCAAACCGGTAAATCAGCCGTTGCGGTGGATACCATTATTAATCAAAAAGAATTTTTCGAAAAAGGAAGTCCTGTTTATTGTATATATGTGGCCATTGGCCAAAAAGCTTCCACTGTAAAACAAGTTGTTAAATCGTTAGAAGAACGTGGTGCTATGGCTTACACCATTGTAGTAGCTGCAACTGCTGCTGATCCTGCCCCATTGCAGTTTTATGCTCCAATGGCAGGTGCCGCCATCGGTGAGTTTTTCCGTGATCAAGGCTTACCAGCATTAGTTGTTTATGATGATTTATCAAAACAAGCAGTAGCTTATCGCGAAGTTTCATTGTTGCTAAAACGTCCACCGGGACGTGAAGCATATCCTGGAGACGTGTTTTATTTACACTCCCGTTTGCTAGAAAGAGCTTGTAAATTGAACAGTACAGATGCCATTACTTCTAAAATGAATGATTTGCCGGATAGCATCAAGCATTTGGTAAAAGGTGGTGGATCCTTAACAGCACTACCTATAATTGAAACACAAGCAGGAGACGTATCCGCATATATTCCAACCAACGTAATTTCTATTACCGATGGTCAGATATTTTTAGAAAGTAACTTGTTCAACTCCGGTGTTCGTCCTGCTATCAACGTAGGTATTTCGGTATCACGTGTGGGAGGAAATGCGCAGATAAAATCAATGAAAAAGGTTGCCGGAACACTTAAACTTGACCAGGCCCAATACCGTGAATTGGAAGCCTTCTCAAAATTTGGTTCTGACTTGGATGCTGCTACTAAATCAGTTTTAGAAAAAGGAGCAAGAAATGTGGAATTGCTTAAGCAACCACAATATTCTCCGGTTCCTGTAGAGCAACAAACTGCTATCATTTATTTGGGAACAAAGGGATTATTATCTAAAGTTCCAGTAAATAAAATACGTGAATTTGAAGCAGAATTTTTACAAGTAATGCTAAGCAAACATAATGATACTTTGAAAAGTTTGGCAGCTGGTAAATTTGATGATGAAATAACAGGAGTTTTGGAAAGTGTAGGTGCTGACCTTAGCGCAAGTTATTCAGCATAATCTAAAATCGTAAATACGGATGGCGAATTTAAAAGAGGTTAGAATACGGATTAGTTCAACGATAAGCACACAGCAGATTACCAAAGCTATGAAATTGGTATCGGCTACTAAGCTTCGTAGAGCCCAGAATGCTATTATTCAGTTACGCCCCTATGCCGAAAAATTACAGAGTATTTTAGGTAACCTTGCAGGTAGTGCTGATGATGCCAAATTGAAAGCTTTTTTTCAGCCACGTCCTATTAAAAATGTCTTATTAATTGTAGTTACTTCCGACCGCGGATTGTGTGGGCCTTTTAATGCCAACATAACCAAGGCCACCCGTGCTATGATTGAAACAAATTATAAAGACTTAGCCGCCAAAAATATTACTTTAATGTTTATGGGTAAAAAAGGGTTTGAATTTTATAAAACAACTCCCTTTAATCTAAATGTTGACAACCGTGAAATTTTTGCTCAAGCTAATGCTGAGCATATTTTTGGAGTTGGGCAAACTATCATTGATGATTTTTTAACAGGAAAATACGACGAAGTAAGGGTGTTGTATAATCAGTTTAAAAATGCAGCTACTCAAATAATCAGAGAAGAAAGAGTACTTCCTGTTGATCTTTCTCATTACGTTGGAAAAAAAGCAGCTTCTAATGATTTTATATTTGAGCCAAGCAAAACAGATATTTTACAAGATTTAATACCCCGTGCCGTAAAAACTCAGTTGCTAAAAGCTATTTTAGATTCAAACGCATCTGAGCATGGCGCCCGAATGGTAGCCATGGACAAAGCTACTGAAAATGCAGGAGAATTATTAAAATCATTAAGACTTCAATACAATCAAGCCCGTCAGGCGGCCATTACTACTGAAATTTCGGAGATAGTAGGTGGTGCAGCTGCAATGAGCGGAAAATAAGATATTCACCACGCAGAGACTCAAAAATTTGTATCTCTAATAAATAAAAACCTTAATATTTGTTAAAATTTTGAGGTTTTTTTTATGTCTTTTAACTATGAGTCTTGTCATTAAAATATACTTTTATTTGAATCTAATATTATTACCTTTGAGTACTTAATTCGTAAAACTCATGGAAACAAAAAATCAAACAGACGTTTTGCATTCCGAAAATTTGGAATGGTTAAAAAAATTAGCTTCTTATTCTGACGAAATTAATGCCATGCAATCCAGCATTGAAAATTTGGCAGCAAGCTATACTTCGCGATCGGTGATGACGGAAATTGAACATTTTCAAAATCAACTTACAATACAAAAGCATCGAATAAATAGCCTGAAGCATTCTATAAAAAATAATGAAAAATTACTAAATGTTGATGATACCGTTGCTGATACAGACCACGCCACAGCTAAAGATCAGATAAATACCTTCGAAAAAATAATCAGTGATTTAAAGCATGAATTGAACCAGTTTTTGCAACAACCCATATAAAACTCTTTTTTTTTAAAATAGAAGCCCTGACATAAAAACTCAGGGCTTTTTTATTATGAAAAATTTTATAGGTTTAACTTATAAAAAATTCACTTTATCGAACCATGAAATACTTACACAATACTTTTTTAACATTGAAGTTTATACTAGTATAATGGAGACAAAAGCAAATTTTAAAGTATCCGAAATTGATGAACATTTAGATTCGGGGAATTATACCACAGGATTCAGGCGGTTTTTGGATGTTTGCCTCGAAACAGATTTAAACACCAACCAAAAGCAAACGGTTTTGAATTTGTGCGATACCTACAATAGTGTAATCGATGATAATAATATTTTTGAAAATAGCTTTTTGGATAAAGTAAAAGAATTGGCTTTGCAATTTTCAGAGATGAATTTGGAGGCGAATGATGAAAGAAATAATGTGGTAATCGGGCAGCAAATTACCAAGTCGTATAGTTCGGGGCATTTTAAACTGCACCCGATTGATATGAGTATAAATACGGGGGAGTTGGTAGGTATTGTAGGTGAAAACGGAAATGGTAAAACTACCCTATTGCGAATGATGGCCAGTGATTTGAGCTTGGATGAAGGAGAAATTAATTACGAATTAGG
The DNA here is from genome assembly GCA_945907065.1 of Chitinophaga pinensis. GTDB lineage: Bacteria > Bacteroidota > Bacteroidia > NS11-12g > UBA9320 > JABWCE01. Next base: position 38,340 of record CAMDSC010000007.1, on the reverse strand, counting down.
AATAGCGAGTGAAGAATCGTTATATGACCAAAAGGGAAGTATAGCTTACATTCCTCAAAGGATTCCGCGCTGGTATGGAAAGCTTAAAAGCAATCTTCATTTTGCAGCATCATCGCGTGGTATTTATGGTTTTGAAAATGAATATCTTGTAAAAGTAATGCTCACCCGATTGGGTTTAAATAAATATAAAGATTTGTTTTGGACTCAAATCTCCAGTGGTTATAGAACTCGCTTTGAACTGGCACGAATTTTATTATTAAAGCCCCAGCTACTTATATTGGATGAGCCATTGGCTAATTTAGACATTAATGCCCAACAAACATTTTTGCAGGATATTCGGAATCTAGCCAAGTCAAAGCGCCATCCTTTGGCAATATTATTCAGTTCACAACAATTGCATGAGGTAGAAAAAGTAGCAGACCATATTGTTTTTTTACGGAATGGTGAAAGTATTTATAATTCAACGGTAGATACCAGTGAGGCATTGGAAACACATACCGAAACGGAACTGGAAACCAATGCCGGTAGAGACCAAATTATTGCGGCATTGAATGGAATTGATAAAATTTCCGTAAAGCAACAAGGCGGCGTTTATATAATTCGTTGCCCCAATTCTAACAATTCTCTCGAAATATTAAAGTTAATACTTAACGCGGGAATTGCTATTTCTTATTACCGTGATTTAACTCACTCTACCAAAAAGTTCTTTAACGAAAATTAAATCCTTTTTAAAATAAATCAATGAATTTACAACGTTTTGTTCCCAAGATAATAAAACAATTAGACCATTATCTTCTTATCCATTACCCCACTATTTGGCAAAGCCGTATTCATAATGTGCTTTATGCTGTATTTGCTACCAACTTAATTTTAGGAGGATTGGCCATGCTTATGCCTGTAAATTTGGATGAACGTCCAGATTTTGATACTTGGATTTGGACCTTTTTTATTGTATCAGTTACCTACCTTGTAATTTGGATGATTCATGTAGGGCGCTTTAATATTTTTAAACAATACGGCAAGCGGCCCATTGGCGATGAATATCTCAATTTTTTTCTCCATCTTTTATCTGTGGCCCTAATTGCCTCTACCATGTTTGCATTCTCTTTTATTTATGATCAAAAAGTGAGAAACTATGTGCCCAATGCTGAACTTGCACAGGATATAAATGCTCTAAATTTAGGTGCAGCTTTTTTTCCAGTAGGAAATTATAACTATAGAATGGCCGAGGGAAATGATACATCAAAAATTATTTATCTCTACAATTATCATAACTTTAACAGTTTTGGAAGTGATAATTTTTGGGATAAAATAGAAAACAAAAATGCATCGTATGGGTACTATGAGGAAATATTAGAGGAGCCAAACCCTTATCCGGATAGTGTATTTCCAGATACATGCCGCCAAGATAAATCGAAGTATGGTATTAATTGCCCAAATTATGCCAAAATAATTTTTAACCAAAAAAAATCAAGAGCCGAGCAATTGGAATTGATAAATTGTTTTTTGAAAACAGCCAAAAAATATGGTAAAACTTTAGATTGCAGTGCAGAATCTGTTTTAAATAAATTTAATGCTAATGACAATTACAGCTATCGGTTGGTGCAAGATCAAATCCAATTCCAGTTTGTTAATGGTGTTCAGTCTACCATTAATAATATTATACGCCGCAAGTCAGACCGAAATTTTTTGCATGAGAAAGATTTCTGGCATTTTATGTGGTATATGTGTTTTTATATCACTCTCATTTTTATGATATATCGCAATGTTCGCCGCCGTGATTTTACATTATCCGTGGTTAGTGGAATTGTGATAATGGTAGTTTCCGGAATATTTTTAGCCCTAACCCGAACCTACCGAGAAACTGAAGTTTTTACTTTTTATTTTATGATATATTGTGGATTGCTTATTGGAACCATAGCTATATTCTTCAAAAGAAATCATTCCTGGTTTAATGCCGCCTGTTTAAATTTGGTAGTGGTCGTAACGCCTTTTATGCCATTGTTTTATTATGAATCCAATGGAGGCAGTAATAACGATGCATTTCATGATTGGGAAATTGCCGGGTTTGTAATTTTCTTTTTATTGCTTCAGGTATTTTTTAAACGGCTTTATACCACGCTTTGGGCATTGCCCGAAAAATAGTTTTTAAGCTTTACTTTGTAAAATAATGAAAACACTTTCAGCTATAATATTTATACTTCTTAGTTTTCTGTCGAAAAGCCAATCTCTTATCAACGAAAATTTTGAAGATTGGGTAGATAATTCGGCTTACATTTATCCGGATGGATGGATTACTTTAAATGAACTTAAACCTGAATTTGGACTTCCGTTTACTGTTTTTAAATCAACAGATGCTAAACAAGGGCAATATGCAGCTCGCCTAGAAACAAGTGCATTTAAGGATGGAAATAATATGGCAGATACTTTGCCAAGCATTATGGTGTATGGCAGTGATATTAATTCCGGTGTTACCTATAGTTGGCCAAAGCGCTTAAAAAATATTAGTTTTTATTATAAATATCAACCTAATGGAATTGATTCAGGGCTTATGTATATTAATATTGGTTATCGCAATCGCAAAACAAATAGATACATAAATCAAGGGGGAGCCTATTTCTTATTTACCAAAAGGCAAGATTCGTATACCAAAGTTACTTTTCCGCTGTATTACAATTCAAATAACAAATGCGACACCTTTGTTTTTGCTTTTATAAACAGTTTAGAAAAAACCAATGGCAACCGCTGCAAGCCTGGAACGGTTTTGATAATAGATGATATTGATACTGAATGGGAAGATTTTCCAGCGGTGGCCAATATTACTATACCTGATTTAGAACTTGGAGTTTATCCAAATCCAGCTACCGACATCATTCATATCAAAGGATTGCAACCCGGGTTTTATACTGCTAAAATTATAGATATGACTGGAAAAGAGTTGGTTTCACAAGATATAGAAGATGAAAGTATCACTATTGAAAAACTAAAGCCGGGGCTTTATCATCTGACTATTTATGCTAAAGATGGAAGTTACTCAGGTTCCAATTATTTTATAAAGAACTAATGGATACTACCTATTTACAAAGTGCCTTACGATTATTCAAATATTACAAATCATTGGGCGATGCCGCTATTAAGCGTTGTGATGCTAAAAAAATTCATTTTAAATTGAATGAAGAATCAAACAGTTTGGCTTTATTGGTAAGGCATGTATCAGGAAATATGATGTGCCGTTGGACTGATTTTTTAACCACAGATGGTGAAAAGCCTTGGCGAAATCGAGACTCTGAATTTGAAGATCCGGATTGGGATAAGGAAGCTTTGATTGCTCAATGGGAAAAAGGATGGGCTACTTTGTTTAATGCTATTGAACCATTAATGGAAGCTGACCTTGAAAAACTAGTCTACATCCGCAATGAAGGCCACACCGTAATGGAAGCCATCAATCGTCAAATAGCCCATTATGCTTATCATGTAGGGTAAATTATTTTTTTAGCCAAAGCCATTACCACTCAATGGGAAACGTTGAGTATTGCCCGAAAAAATTCAGAAGATTATAAGGCTGATAAATTTAGCAAAGACAAAGGAAAGAGACATTTTGTTTAGTATTTAAACATAAAAACTATAAAATGTTTTTACTTCTCATCTTAATTAAAAATTCATCCTTGTAATTTTTGCCGACAGGAATTTTAACCGCACCAATTTCTAATTCACTGCTGTTAAAAGTTGTTATATATTTCATTCCAACTATAAACGAACGATGAACACGAATAAACTTTTCTTTAGGAAGTTTTAACTCCATGTTTTTCATGGTTTGCAGGGTTACATAGCGTTTTTCATTGGTATATAATTTTACATAGTCGGCAAAAGCTTCTACATAAAGAATCTGGTCATAAGATAATTTTATTTGCTTCTGATTTGATTTAATAAATATATAATCATTATCCAAATCGGGGGCTTCTACAGCATCATTCTTTTTTAACGCAATGTATTCCTTGGCTCTTTCAATAGTTTTGGAAAAGCGCTCAAATGAAACCGGTTTTAGTAAATAATCGATGGCATCCAACTCAAACCCTTCCACAGCAAAATCGGAATAAGCTGTGCAAAAAACTACCAATGGCGGATTGGAAAGGCTTCTCATAAATTCAAGCCCGGTTATTTCTGGCATTTGAATATCCAAAAACATTAAATCTATTTTGTGGTTCTTTAAAAATTCGGAAGCCTCTAAAGCGTTGCTACACTTGCCCATCAGCTCCATTTCAGGATTTCTTTTTAAATAGCTTTCCAAAATATCCAAAGCCAAAGGTTCGTCATCTACCAATAAACATTTCATATGTATAAATAAGTGTTAATTTAAAGTTAGTTCAAATCAAAAATATTAAGCTCAAAGTATATTTATTTAATGATAAATCTCTTAATTTTTCCGATAAGGACAATAATTAGTTCCATTCTATCTTTAGCTTCACAACAAAAGTTTCTCCTTCTTCATCAATATTTAAAGTATGCTTGCCGGGATATAATAGGTTGAGCCGTTTTTTTACATTGTTAATTCCAATTCCGCCTTGATAATTCGGTGTTTCACTAAGTTTATGTGTTGGCTTATTATTCTCAATTTTAAAGGTTAAGTTATCATCATTAATCTCAAAATGAATATTTACAAAGCTGTTCCCAATATTTGAATTTATCCCGTGTTTAAAGCTGTTTTCGATAAAAGGTAAAAAAATCATCGGAGCTATTTCTTTTCCGGAAGTTTCACCTATAATTTCCATTTTTGTTTGCAACCTATTACCATGGCGTATCTTTTCAAGTTCCAAATAATTTTCAACGTATTCTAATTCTTTTTTTAACCCCACAACTTTTTCACCACTATCGTATAAAATATATCTTAGTATATCTGATAATTTAAGAACCACTTCAGGCGCTTTATCACTTTTGGTTAAGGTAAGTGCATACACACTGTTTAGGCTATTAAACAAAAAGTGAGGATTTATCTGGCTTTTCAAAAATTTTAGTTCAGTTTCAATATTCAATTTTTCTAATTTGTCGGTTAGTCGTTCTTTTTCAAACCATTGTTTAAAAAACATTAAAGTCATGGTGATAGCCAAAGTATAACTAATACTTATGCTGTCATTTATAAAAAACTCAACACTCCAAAGACTATATTTTTCTGTATCATCAATGGTATCGGCCCATAGCAAAAAAATAATATGGATAAAACAAATAAAACTTATGGTGAGAAAAACAGAGACGAAGTATAAAAAGTATTGACGTTGCCGCAGAAAAACAGGGACTAAATAATAATTATTAAAATAGGCTGCAGACCCATGAAGAATTACAACGATTAAGGCATTTTCAAAGGCTTTGTTAAACCCTACTGCAGGTTCATAAAGAAATATCCATAAAACAAAATAAAGAAACCAAAAGATAAAGTGATGTATCTTATACCTGATTATTTTCAGAAGTAATGATGTTGTGTTTAATTTCAACCTGTATTAGGTTTTTTAAAGTATTTGAGAAGATTATAACTCCAGTTTACTATTTGCCAACCTTTTTCAATATAATTCAAATTTTTATTTTCGTTCGCGGTTGTTTGGAGTGGTGAATATTTTTCAGCTATTTCTTTGGTAGCCGAAAAGGCTACAATATTTATAACTAACAGAATAAGGATAATTCTCTTGGTTTTAGACAAAGTAAATTTGAAGCTTCTCATGTTTAAGTTTTACCAAATTACTACGCAATAAGGATTGTAATAGTTTCAAAATAAATTGATTTTTTTTATTTTAGCTATTCAAACTGTAAATAAAACATAATTCTGAAAATGAACGAGATAATTTAACCAAAGTAGTCTAAGATAAATTTTCGTTGACTGTGCAGCGAATTTCTCATGCTGCGGCCTTTTCTTGTAAGTAAAACAATATACCAGTATTTAGTGTTAAATGCAGCTTCCTGCCAAAACAAAAATAAATACCCCAATAATCTAATTCCTATCCCCATAAAAACTCCAACCCAGCCCATAAAACCAATGCAAATAATAATTAGAAGCAATGAATAAATTATTCCGATTATGGCTGCCGAACCCATGTATACAGAATCATAAAATTCTATTTTTTTGACCTTTGCACCAGCAATATTTTTGGCCATTCTAACCGGGATGAAATTTAGCAATAACCCCACTAGGGCAGGTACTGCAAATACTATTGTAAAAATTAAATATAATATTTTTTCGAACACTGGGATAGCAAAATATTTATCCTTTATCTTTAAATTTTTAAGCGTTTCAAAGTAATTAGAGATGTTATTTCTAAAGGTTTCAAAACTTTCGGGATTGGTTTCTGATAAATGATTTAAATCGTTAGCCGCGCGTTTTTCCGCCAAAAATCGTTTCTTAGTTTTTTTAAAGAAACCGAAAAAAGCAGGCTTATATTGATTACGGGCCATAAGTAAGTATTGGTTTCCAACTTGGTCATTGCTTGGATCCTTTATTATCACCATTTCTCGCTCCAAGTCTTCAAACAGTTTCGTATTAAAATCAGTAATGGCCTTGTTTTGTTTCCCTTCTTTTAGCAGCTCCATATAAGACTGCACAGCTATTGGGTGACCAAAATTTATACAAACCTCTTCTCTAAAATGGCCCGAGTTGGAATAGTTCATACCCACCGGAATAACTTGTAAATCCATTTCAGGATATTTTTCAATAGCTTCAAAAGCCATTTTTGCAGCACCTTTTTTCATTGGGCGCAATCGTCTTTCACTCACACAGTAACCTTCCGGAAAAATAAGTACCATTCCATTTTTTCTAAAAATCTCATAGCATTCATTAAAAGTTTGTTGATTTTTTGCAGCTTGTTCATTGCCGGCTCCATCTTCCATCCTGTAAATTGGCAATAATCGCATACTACGCAAAGCCTTGTTAGCCGTAGGTTTTTTAAAAACATCGCCCCGAGCTAATAAACTTAATTTACAGCGGAGCAATACTGATAATAAAACTCCGTCCATAAAAGAATTGGGATGATTTGGGGCTAATAAAATGGGTTTACCTTTGGGTATTAAACCCTCATTAATAATATAAATCCGCCTGAAAAAAGTTCGGAAATTAAAGTAGAGTACATTTATTAAAACCCAGTAGAGTATCACAGTCTGCGAAGTAAGGTAAAAACGCTTGGCTTACAAAATGGATTTTTTAGTGGATAATAATTCCGTGTAAAGAAGCCAACTGAGTTCTTATTTCGAGAAGAGCTTTTTGAATTTCCATCAGTTGAATTTGCTCTTCTTCGGTTTTGCTATCCTTTAGTTTATCGTTATTTTGTTTTAATAATTTTGAAATGTGGGACAGTTTTAAATAGTTTAAATTATACACTACTTCGCTCTTATAATTATCGGTTTCGTTTTTAATTTGCTTTTCGGCATCTGTTTCCCAACGTGGGCTAAGCAAATGTTTTTGGGAATCAATAATTATGGCCGAGGCTATTTGAGTGGTAACTTCATTGTTCTTAAAAAAGTACTCATCCACAAACCCATTCGCTTCAAAATGAATTTTTGTGGCATTTACCACTTCATTAAATTGAACATTTATAAATTCCAATCCATCCGCTTCAATTTCATTTAAAATAAATTTCGCAACTAAATTCTCTTCATCCAGTGGCAGGTTTCCAAATAATATCAATGAACGAATAATTGCTCTTTCACGCGATTCATGGATATTAATATGAGTTTCAGAAATGCCTTCTTCACTTATTATTAGGCTTTCATATTCCTGCTCAATTTGCTTAGCAACTTTTTCATTGCCTTTTAATCGCAGTCGGTTGGTTTCGGCAATCAATACTTGCTCATCGGTGTCGAGCATTGTGGCAGTAGCTTTTATAAAAACACTACGCTTTATCGGGTCTGGAATTTTTACTATACTTTCAACAACTTCTCTAATTACCGTAGCCTTTTTTATTGGGTCACCTTCACTTTCACCCAATAAATGGCGGGTTTTAAAAATAATAAAATCGGTTTGATTAGCTTTTATGTACTCCTCAAAGGCAGTTCCCCCTACTTTTTTACAGTAACTGTCAGGATCTTCACCCTCAGGAAAAACGACAATCCTAACGTTTAAATTATTTTCAAGAATAATATCAGTTCCCCTAAGTGCAGCTTTTATTCCGGCAGGGTCGCCATCATATAGCATAGTTATATTGTCTGTAAATCGGCTGATTAATTTCACTTGCTCCTGGGTAAGGGAAGTGCCTGATGAAGCCACCGCATTTTCAATGCCGTTTTGATGAAGGGTTACGACATCCAAATAGCCTTCGGTTAGGTAACAAGAGTCTTTTTCTCGGATGGCTTTTTTGGCTTGAAACATACCATACAACACTCGTGATTTATGGTAAACTTCATTTTCGGGTGAGTTAATATATTTAGGGCTACGGTCGTCTTTTTTTAATTGCCGGGCTCCAAAAGCTATCACTCTTCCTGTAATATCATGAATGGGAAACGTAACCCGTTCGCGGTAAACATCAAAATAATCATCGGCATCGGTTTCGTCTTTTTTGTCTTTCTTTTTTACCAATCCGGCTTTTTCAAGAATAGGTATTTCAAAACCGCCTTTTACAGCTGTATCAAAAAAATGCCGCCATTCTTTTTTGGCATAACCTAATTCAAATTTTTCAATAGTATCTTCTCTTAAGCCCCGTTCTATAAAGTAGGCTTTGCCAATGGTTTTGCCTTCTTCATCATTTTGCAATAGGTCGATATAATATTTATTGGCAAACGAAAGTGCGGTTAATAAAGCTTCTCTATCCGTTTTTTGCTGGGCTATTTCAGCAAGGTTGGCTCTTTCCTCCTCTATTTCAACGTTATATTTGGCTGCCAGCCAACGCAAAGCTTCGGGATAACTCAATCCGTTGTGTTCCATTATAAAACCCGCAGAGTTGCCGGCTTTGCCACATCCAAAACATTTAAAAATTCCCTTTGTAGGCGAAACTACAAACGATGGTGTTTTTTCATCATGAAACGGGCAATTGCCCATTAGGTTAACCCCGCGGCGTTTGAGGGTTACGAATTCTCCAACCACATCAGCAATGTCAGCCGTGTCAAGGATTTTTTCTATGGTGATTTGGTTGATCAAATTGGGTTACTTAGTCGTTTGCCACTTCGTGCAAATTTAAAAATAATGAATTAAGGATAAGTAATTAAATTTGAAGTTCATTTTAAAAACTTAAATGATTAATAAAATAAAAGACTTAGCCTCCAATCTACACGAGGAAATAAGAACCATTAGAAGGCATATCCATCAAAATCCGGAACTTTCATTTCAGGAATTTAATACCCAAAATTATGTGTGGCAACAATTGGAGGCGATAGGAATTGCCAACAAACAAAAAATTGCCAATACCGGAATTGTAGCCATTATTGAAGGCAAAAATCCTTCAAAAAAAGTAGTGGCATTGAGGGGCGATATGGATGCATTGCCAATTATTGAGGCCAATGATGTTCCTTACAAATCAAACAATAACGGGGTGATGCATGCCTGCGGACACGATGTGCATACAAGCTGTTTACTGGGGGCTGCCAAAATTATTAACCAACTGAAAGATGAATTTGAAGGAACCGTAAAATTAGTTTTTCAGCCCGGTGAAGAAAAACTACCTGGCGGAGCCTCGGTGATGATTAAGGAAGGTGTTTTGAAAAATCCTGAGGTTACTAATATTATTGGTCAGCATGTGATGCCGCTATTGCCGGTTGGCAAAGTGGGTTTTCGGAAAGGCTTATATATGGCCAGTACCGATGAAATTTATATGACCATAAAGGGCAAAGGCGGTCATGGCGCTCAACCCCATCAAAATATTGACCCGATTGTAGCCATGGCACAAGTTATTACCGCTTTGCAACAAGTAGTAAGCCGTGTAGCAAGTCCAATTATACCTTCCGTTTTATCCTTTGGAAAAGTAATAGCAAATGGGGCAACGAATATTATCCCAAACGAAGTGTATCTGGAGGGAACCTTTAGAACTCTGGATGAGGAATGGCGGGCAAAAGCTCACGAATCCATTGTGAAAATTACGAAAGGAATTTCTGAAAGTTTGGGTTGCCAATGCGACATTGAAATTAGAAAAGGCTATCCTTTTTTAAAAAACAATCCTGAACTAACCCAAACTGCTATTGACAACGCCATAAACTATATGGGTGCTGAAAATGTGGTAAACCTAGATATTTGGATGGCTGCCGAGGATTTTTCGTATTATAGTCAGGAATTGCCAGCGTGTTTTTATCGCCTCGGAACTCGGAACGATGCCAAAAATATCACCTCCCATGTTCACACCCCAACTTTTGATATAGATGAAGATGCTTTGCCAATTGGGATGGGATTAATGGCGTGGTTGGCTATTGCTGAATTAAATGGCTAAGCATAATATTACAGGAAAAGAAGGGGAAGAAATAGCTGCTGCTTATTTAAAGGCTAAAGGCTACCAAATTATTGAAATGAACAAACGGTTTGGCCGAGCTGAGATTGATATCATTGCAAAAATCGGGAATGAATATGTGTTTGTTGAGGTAAAAACCCGCACTTCAGATTACTTTGGGTTCCCTGAAGAGGCCATTGACAAAAGAAAAATTAAGCTTTTGGGAAAAGCGGCTGAACAATTTACTTTAGAAAAAAACGACGATTTGGAAATACGTTTCGATATGATATCATTAGTTTTGCGAACTGCTAAGCATGATATTAAACACATTGAAGATGCGTTTTTTCCTGGTATGGAAGAGTTTTGAAAATGCCCAGCATGGTATTCTATTTGAAAAATAAAAAAATCTAAAATAAGTGTTTGAATTTTTGAGTTAAAATTTTACTTTCGCAGTCCTTAAAAAAAGAATATAATATGAGACCAGAAATACATCCCAAAAATTACCGTTTAGTAGTGTTCAGAGATATGAGTAATAACGAATCATTTATGACTCGTTCTACCGTTGAAACTAAAGAAACAGTTAAATGGGAAGATGGAAACGAATATCCATTATACAAATTAGAGATTTCAAACTTATCTCACCCTTTCTTTACAGGTAAGATGAACTTTGTAGATACCGCAGGACGTATTGATAAATTCAACAAGCGTTACGCCAAAAAATAATTTTAGCGAAATACAATCCTAGAAAAACCATCAACGAAAGTTGGTGGTTTTTTTTTGTGCTTTGGTGATTTAAATCACAAAAGATTTATTTTAAAAGAATGTAAAATTCCCTGAAAATTCCTCAATTTTACACCACTAATTAGATATCATATGAACGTAGTACTTTTTGATGATGAATGGCGAATAAATTTGTTTCCTTTAAGTTATACAAGACCTTGCGGAGCCTTTCGTGTGGGCATTTTAACAATTGCTGAAAAATGGGCGAAGCATTTAAATGCTCATGTTTCTTATAAAACCAAAGAATATTTGAGCGCTAAGTTTCCCGCAATTTTGGATATTGAAAATATTTTTATCAATGGCCGCTATATGCCAGATTCAGAGTTAATAGAAGCTATAAAAAACTTAAAAAAAGGTGAAATAATAGCTGACGGTGATAAAGTAGTAGCCTGTATATTGAATCATGAAGATGGAGCTGAGTTTTTGGAAGATAATTACACCTTGGCCGACCATAAAATTATAAAGCTAGAAACTAAACTTTCACATATTTCTAAATGTCCTGATATTTTTTCATTGAATGGACAGGAAATAGAAAACGATTTTGAGTTGATTACCAAAGGACGAAAATCTGCTGTCGTAAGTGCAACCAACATATTAATTACTCCTAAAAAAATATTTATTGAAGAAGGTGCTAAAATGGAATGTGTAGTTTTAAATGCAACGTCAGGTTCTATTTACATTGCAAAGGATACTGAATTAATGGAAGGCTCTATGGTTCGAGGACCATTTGCCTTGGGTGAACATAGCCAGTTGAAAATGGGGGCTAAAATTTATGGTCCTACCACAATTGGGCCGCATTGTAAAGTAGGTGGCGAAGTAAATAATTCTTTAATTTTTGGGTATAGCAACAAAGCCCACGATGGATTTATAGGCAATTCTGTAATTGGTGAATGGTGCAATATTGGAGCTGATACTAATACATCTAATCTTAAAAATAATTATGCGGAGGTAAAACTTTGGAATTATCCTGCTGAAAAATATTTAAAAACAGGCCTCCAATTTTGTGGCACTATAATGGGAGACCATAGCAAATGCAGTATCAATACTATGTTTAATACAGGAACAATTGTTGGTGTTTCGGCCAATGTATTTGGTTCAGGATTTCCTCGCAATTTTATTCCCGACTTTAGTTGGGGCGGGGCTGCGGGTTTCGAAACATTTTCAATTGCTAAATCATTTGAAGTAGCCAAATTGGTATTTGAACGTCGTGGATTAGAATTTAGCCAAACTGAAAAGGATATTTTGGTTTATATATTTAATGAAACGCAGAAGTTTAGGGTTTGGGATAATAAGGTTCAGAAATTAGTTTGATAAACGGCTAAATTTTTACATTCACTAAATTCTTTATTAATCAGTTTTATAGCTTTTGTTCACTACTTGGGAAAAGTTTAGCCCCAAAAATCCTTTCAATTTTAGTTCATTTGCATTTCGTTTATAAAAGCAATGCGTAAATACATAATAGCCGGTAACTGGAAAATGAATTTAACCCTTGAAGAAGGTTATGGATTGGCCAGTGAAATAAAATGGATGGTGGCTGATGAAGTAAATAATACTGCCGAAATAGTAATGATTCCGCCATACTTGCATCTTTCGGGTATTCAAAATTTATTAAAAGATTCTAAAATAAAACTTGGTGCTCAAAATTGCCATCATAAAAATAAAGGCGCTTTTACTGGTGAAATTTCACCAGCTATGTTGGCTAACATTGGGGTGAAATATGTAATTATTGGCCATAGCGAAAGACGACAATACAACGGCGAAACCAATGAAAAATTGGCTGAAAAAATTAATGCAGCTCTTGAAAACGGATTAACACCCATCTATTGTTTTGGTGAAACACTGAGCCAAAGAGAAAATAATCTAGAACTTACCATTAATGAAAGTCAGGTAAGGGAAGGTATGTTTCATTTAAACGAGGAACAAATTAAAAAAGTGGTTTTGGCCTATGAACCTGTTTGGGCAATTGGTACTGGAAAAACTGCAACTTCCGCTCAAGCTCAGGAAATTCACGCTTTTATTCGTAACGTTTTGACTGAAAAATATAACAAAGAAACTGCTGAAAGTATCTCCATTTTATACGGAGGAAGCATGAAACCCGACAATGCCAAGGAACTTTTAAGTTGTGCCGATATTGATGGTGGACTGATTGGTGGAGCTGCGTTGGAGTCTCGCAGCTTTGTAGAAATCATAAAGAACTGTGAACTGTAAATGTTGAATATTAAACTCTAATCAAAACAAATTTATCATTCAACATTCACAGTTCATAATTAATAAAAAATGTACTTAGAATTTACAATATTTTGTCCCGATGAAACCAAAGAACTAGTGGAAGCTGAGCTTTTGCACGCCGGATTTGAAGGGGTTTGGGAAAATAACGACAGTCTTTGTTTTTATATTCACGAAGAAGCTTTGAATATGAATTCATTAAAATCAATCTTGGCACAGTATAATCTGATAGAAAGTTATACTTACAAATCTATAGAGAATATAAACTGGAATGCCAGTTGGGAAAGCAGTTTTGAGCCAATACAAATAGGTGATAAATGTTTAATCAGGGCTTCGTTTCATGAGTCGATGGGATTGCCTTATGAAATTATTATTACCCCAAAAATGTCGTTTGGCACGGGTCATCATGAAACCACTTATATGATGGCTGAAACATTGATGGAAATGGATCTGAGGGGTAAAACCGTTTTGGATATGGGCTGCGGCACCTCCGTGCTTTCCATCTTAGCCGAAAAACTTGGAGCCTCAAAAGTAACTGCCATCGACAATGATGATTGGGCGGTTGAAAACTCGAAAGAAAATATTGAAAACAATAATTGTTACACAATTTTAGTTTTTAAAGATGATGCTAATTTTAAAGGCAAATACGATATTATTTTGAGCAACATTAACCGAAATATAAATTTAGAAATGCTTGTAAAATATTCTTCTGCACTAAACAAGGGTGGGAAGATATTGCTCAGCGGGTTTTATAATCATGATGTTTCAGATTTTGATAAGTTAGTTAAAACCCTTGGCCTTAAAATTGCAAAAGTGAGAGAACGAAACGATTGGGCATGTATTATTATTGAACTATGTTAAAAAAACTGTTATTCTCTTTTTTATTTATAGGTGTTGGTATTTGTGCTTTTGCTCAGCCCAAATCCTTCTCAAAAAAGCCAGAAGTTTTTATTGTGGAGTTAAAGGATTTTATGAGTAGCACCAAGGAAGCGCAAGCTATTGAGGCATTTACCAAATTTGAAAAGTATTGGAAAACCAATAAATTTTTGGAAGACCACCAACTGCTTATTATTAAAGTAGGGGATGAAATGCTTTTGAATAAAATGAGGATTACACCAGATTTTGAATTGTATTGCCGTACCTTGGTATGTGCAAAGGATACGGCCAAAGGATTGAGCGACCAAAAATTTGACTTTTGGATAAAAGCAGTTTTAACAGCTGCAAAAGCTGGAACCAATCAGGTGAGACAATTATTAAAAACCTCCAAAGGCATGTTTGAAGAAAATGCGGTGTATGTATCAGAATCAAAAAAATGGTTTTATACACCCACTGAATTTAAGTACAATTTTAGCGGTGGAAAATACCTAATTGAGTTTAATAATATTGATTTGAAATGTGTAACTATTGATGATAAAATAGAAATAAAAGGAACTTCGGGAGTTTATGATCTTGAAAAATCGGTATGGAAAGGAATGACAGGAAAGATAGATTGGGTTAGGGTAGGATATGCCCCGGCCGATGTATTTGCGGTTTTAAAAAACTACTCCATAGACATGAGTAAGGCCGAAGTTGAAGCGGATTCGGTTACATTTACCAATAAGGCCATAATTCCTGCTCCAGTGTTGGGTAAACTAAAGGACCGTGCCATGTTTGAAAGGTTAAGCGAAACCCAAAAAGATTTTAAAGATTCGAAATATCCGCAGTTCACAGCCTATAAAACAGATATGACTATTGAAAAATTTTCAGGTGGTTTGGCCAAATATCTTGGTGGATTTAGTATGCAAGGTCGTGATATTGTTGGTATAGGTACTCCTGAAAATCCGGCTTCGTTTGGATTTTATTATAAAAATAAATTAAAACTGAAAGCAGAGTCTCAATCGTTTGTGGTTCGTGATAATAAAATTACCTCTCAAAAAACAGCAGTCACAATATTTACTGATAGCGGCACTATTTATCACCCGATGCTAAAACTCAATTTTAATATGGCGGATACTTTAATGGTATTAAATCGTGGTGAAGAAGGACTAGAACGGTCTCCATTTTTTGATAATGACCATGCTATAGAATTTTATGTAGATAAAGTAAGATGGAAACTTGGGCAGCCAAAAATTGATTTTTCCATGAACACCAAAGATGGAACGGCACGCTTTGAATCCGCTAATTATTACCGTGATTTTAATTATGAAAAACTTCAAGGACTTTTAAATTATCATCCTGTTAATAAAATGCAGGCCTATTGCATTCAAACCAAAAAACGTGAATTTACATTGGATGAATATGCGGCATGGATGGGTAGTTCGCCTGATAAATTAAAGAATCAAATTATTGATTTGGCAGATAATGGGTTTTTATATTATAACCCAGACAATGGTAAAATAAAAGTAAAACGTAAAATATTTGATTATGTAAATGCACACTTTAAACTGAAAGATTATGACGTGATTCGGTTTAGGTCCATCATTGGTGGACGGCCAAATTCATATCTTAATTTGATAAATAATAATTTTGTGATTGAAGGAGTTACAGCCTTTAATTTTAGCGACTCGCAAACGGTAACGGCCTATCCACATGAGCAAACTTTAAATATTAAGAATAGACGAAATATTGATTTTGGTGGCAGATTAACCGCAGGTTGGTTCGATTTTTATTCAGAAAAATTTAACTTTGACTATGGTCAGTTTAAAATCCATTCGGATAAAATTGATTCCATGCGGTTATATTATCCAGACTCAGTAAACGGAAATACGCTATTACCGGTAACTTCACTTTTAAAAGATATTAGCGGAACCATCTATATTGACAAGCCCAACAATAAATCGGGTACGGATACAAGTAATGGTGAGTACCCAATTTTTGTGAGTGAAAAACCTTCAAAAATATCCTATCAAAAAAACAGTATTTATAAAGGAGCTTATAATGAAAGGGATTTTTATTTTAAAGTAGACCCTTTCACCATTGATAGTATGGATAATTTTACTATTAGTGGATTAAAGTTTCCAGGTTCATTTGTATCTGCTGGAATTTTACCTGAGTTTAGATTTGAAGCTAAAATTATGAAAGATTATTCTTTGGGTTTTGAAAAAGCTTCACCACCCGAAGGATATCCTATGTATGGTACCAAAGGCCATGGCGATATTGATATACGATTAGATGATAAAGGGCTGACAGCAAAAGGAGAGGTGGAATATTTGGGGGCAAAAATAAAATCGAAAGACATTGTGATGTTGCCTGATTCCTTGAATTCAAATACAGATTTATTTACAATTGATGAATCGGTCAAATATCCAAATGTGCGTGCCGAAAAGATAAAAAATCACTGGGTTCCTAAAAAAGACAGTTTGTATGTAAATACTTTGGGCCACACTATTGATGTATTTAGGGCTGGGCAAAAATATACCGGAAACATGGTTATGACCCCTAAACATCTTACTGGTAAAGGATTTTTGGAGTGGGATAAGGCAAAACTCACCAGTCGGTTAATGGTGTTTGCCACCAATAGTGTAAAAGCCGATACCGCTAAAATTGAAATAGGTTCCATTGATAAAGATAAAATTGCATTTTCGAGTAGTAATGTAAAATCATTTGTAGATTTTGATAAACGAACTGGAGATTTTAAAGCCAATATCCCAGGGCAGTTAACGGATTTTGGATATAATCAATTTGCCTCATCCATGGATCAATATTTTTGGGATATGGATCAGCAAACGATATTGTTAACCAAAGGTCCAAAATTAGCCAAGTCCTATTTTATTTCCCGCAGGCATGATCAGGACGGACTTAAATTTGATTCAGACCATGCTTTGTTTGATATGAAAGAAGGAATGATTTATGCCGAAAACGTTCCGTACATTGATATCGCTGATTCAAGAGCTTTTCCTAAGGATGGCAGCGTTACTATAGCAAAAGATGCGGATATATTACCATTATTAGATTCTAAGTTTTTGGCGGCACGAGATAATAAATTTCATGAATTATATGCTTGTACATTGAAAATAATGGGACGCAAAGCTATTAGCGGAACTGGGAATTATAAGTTTAAAGACAAAAACAAAACCGGGCAAGTAATATTTTTTGATAAACTTCGAGTAATGCCTGATAGCACTGTTCAAGCTTTGGGTACAATTAAGGATTCAATACATTTTAAAATATATCCGATGATTGGTTATAAAGGACCATTTGAGCTTAACTCAAACAATGATTACCTTAGCTTTAACGGGTATGTAAAACCACTTCATACCTTTAATATTGGAAGTAATTGGATTAGATATAAGGAGCGCCCCGACCCTAAAACTATTGTAATAAATGCCAGCGAACCCAAAAATGATGAGAATAAATTTGTATCGGTAAGTATGAATATGGCCATGGATACTGCAATGATTTATCCAACATTTTTTAACTTTAAGCGCAAATATGCTGACCCTGAATTTACTACTGATACTGGTGTATTTATTTATGATGAAGCAACGAACGAATTTAGGGTTGGTGATAAAAACAGAGTTTTGAATAATGCTCCAAGAGGAAGTATTATGACCTTTAACGAAACCACCCGAATGATTTCCACACAAGGCAAAATTAATATGGGACTTTCAATGCCTGTGTTGGATCCATTAGTAGCTGGAAAAATGTATAAGCGGGATGATGACAGCAGTTACACTTTGGAAGCCTTTATGGCTCTTGATATTTTATTACCCAAAGATGCCTACAAAAGGATGATTGCAATAATGAAGGATCAAGGTGGCGGTGCATCGGGCATTCCTTATTCAGGGGATGATTTAAGATATCAATTGGGTGAATTTTTGACTGATAAGCGATTGGAGTCAACTTATAAAAAAGCCACCGAAATAGGTGAAATGGAAGTATCCGAAGATATTAAACGAAAATTTATTTTTTCTGAAACTAAGTTTACCTATTCTCCAAAAAATAAATCCTGGTTTTCAGCTTCACCTATTGGAGTATCAGTAATCAATGGTCAACAAATTAATAAACGATTTAATAGCCGTATGCAAATGCAGGTGAAACGGAGTGGAGTTAGTTTAAAAATTTATATAGAAGTATCAAAATATGACTGGTTTTATTTCGAGTATTTTAGAAATAATTTGGTCGCTATTAGCACTGATAAGGAATTTAATGATTTGATACGTGACAAATTTAATGAAGTGCAAAAATCAGATTATTCTATAAGGCCTGGGACTACAAGAACTGTAGCTAAGTTTGTTGAAAAATTTGATGATAGTGAAGATGAATAACTTCCATATTTATTGATTTTATAATGGTTATCAATTGGAGTATTAATATGAAGGTTTAAATAATTCCAATACCTTTGCTTTCATAAATTAATTGTATGGACGAATCAAAATTATCTCAATTAGCCGAAACTTTAATTGGGTCTGAAATAGTAAAACTTGGTGCTGAGATAAAAGAAAGAATAAAAGCAGGAGAAAAAATTTATAACTTTACGGTTGGTGATTTTGATCCACAAATTTTTCCTATTCCTCAATCTCTGGAAGATGAAATTATTATTGCTTATAAAAACAAATTTACCAATTATCCGGCTGCTGAAGGAAATATTGACCTTCGAGAAGCCCTCAGTGATTTCATATCAAAAGAACAAAAATTAAATTATTCTACCTCTGAAATTTTAGTGGCCAGTGGCGGTAGGCCTTTGATTTATTCCTTGTTTAGGGCTATTTGTGATGAAGGGGATAAAGTTATATATGGTGTACCATCATGGAATAATAATCATTATTCACATTTTGTAGGAGCCAATCATGTGGTAATAGAAGCTAATTATGAAAATAATTTTATGATTTCGGCAGCTGATTTAAAACCACATATAAAAGGAGCTACTTTATTATCACTTTGTTCACCTCAAAACCCAACAGGAACAACCTTTAGTAAAGATGAATTAACGGCTATTTGTAATTTGGTAGTTGAGGAAAATGAAAGCAGAAAGCCTGAAGATAAAAAGCTTTATGTGATGTTTGATCAAATGTATTGGTGCCTTACTTATGGCAATATTGAGCATTACAATCCTGTATCACTTTGCCCTGCAATGAAAGAGTATACAATTTTTATTGATGCAATAAGTAAGGTGTTTGCTGCCACAGGTGTTAGGGTAGGCTGGGCTATGGGGCCACAAAAAGTTATTGGCAAAATGAAAACACTATTGACACATTTGGGGGCTTGGGCTCCAATGGCAGAGCAAAAGGCAGTTGCAAAATTCATAGTTCAAACAGATAGCGTTAATAGTTATTTAGCACATTTTAAAAGTGAAATAGAGCTAAGGTTAGTAGCTATTTATGACGGAATTCAAAAACTTAGAAATGAAGGATTTGCCATAAATGCGATTGCTCCTCAGGCAGCAATTTATCTAACCATTCAGTTTGATTTGGTGAATAAAACAACTAAAGGCGGATTGAAATTGAATACACAGTCAGATGTTACTTCATATCTTTTAAATAACGCTGGCTTAGCAGTTGTTCCGTTTTATGCCTTTGGGGCCTCGCCTAATAGCAATTGGTATCGTTTAAGTATTGGCACTTGCAAAAAAGAAGAAATAGGTGATATGTTTAAAAACTTAAGACAGACACTACTGGAATTGCATTAAACAAGATTTTTTTAAGAATAAAATTAAATAACTTTTTTACTTAGGAACTCAAAACAAAAAAGCCACCTGACTTAGGTGGCTCATTGCATTTATAGGGGTTAGTTAATTTAATCTTTTTAATATTTCCAATAAAGGATAAAAACTGTAGTATAGTTAATGCTTTAATTTTCTTATTATACTTTTGATAACCTGTACGAATGTCATTTTAATATTTTAAACTACCTAAAAAATGTTATGAAAGGCTAATTAATTGTATATGAAATGCAGATATTTGTATACGAAATAAAGTTTATAAATCTAAATAATCATAGATTTAAGTTAATCGTATCTTACTAAGTAGCTCTTCACGATAAATTTTTCCAATCAGTATATGCTCGTTGTACGTCATCCAGCTACTGTTAACATTGTCAATTAAAGGTGTCCAAGAACTTCCACTATTTGTGCTTTTCCATATTCCACCTCCAGGGGAGGTGACGTAAATTTTCGTAGTATCTGATGGATGAACAGCAACTGACGTAATTCTTCCTACTCCTGGATTCCAGCCGCTTGTATAGGTCCAAGATTGAGGACCTAATTCCGTCCAGGTTGAACTCCCTGCTTTGTTCTTTTTCTGTAGGCCTAAAAACTTTTGATAAGTTGCATTTTCTTTTTTAGAGGCTATAAAATAACCGTTTTCATCACTGTGAAATTTTCTTTCATATAACCATCTTGAATATTGTTTATATCCTGATCCTTTTGCTGTTCCTACTTGTTTAAAGTGTGAATCTGCGATTTTTTCCACCTCGTCAATTTTTAGGTCGGTTCTTTCCATAAGTTCAAAAATATTGACTTGCGACCAAGCTGAAATTGAAACTGAAACTAAGAAAATTAAAGTAAGTAGGTTTCTAGAAATAGTTTTTTTATTCTGGGTTCTCATATATTTTATAGTTTAGAGCTTCAATAAGAAAAAAAATTTCTGAAGATACAAATTTAATTTCAATAAAAAAAAATAAATGTTCCGAAATGGCATATTTTGTTATTTCTAACTAATTTTTAAAATTCAAACCTTTTTCGTTGATTTGAAATCTTATTATTCAAAACAAATTGCCATTAATAATTAAATCCAAATTACCCTATACCGGTATCACAATTTTTACAGAAATGAGTGGCTTGGCAAAGCAATATGATGCAGTAAATTTATCACAGGGATTTCCAGATTTTGAGTGTTCACCTGATTTGCGGGAAGCTTTAACCAGAGCCATGAATGCCGGGCATAATCAATATGCACCTATGCCAGGTATAATCCAACTTAGAGAATCTATAGCTACCAAAACCGAAAAACTTTATGGGAAAAAATACAACCCTGAAACTGAGATTACAGTGGTGCCTGGAGCTACCTTAGCTTTGTTCACTGCAATTGCAGCTATTGTGCATTCTGGTGACGAAGTAATAGTGATTGAACCAGCTTACGACTGCTATGTGCCAGCCATAGAATTATGTGGCGGAGTTCCTGTTTATAGCAGTTTACAATTTCCTGATTTTAGTATTAATTGGGCTGATATTCGATCTAAAATTAATTTTAAGACTAAAATGATTATTATTAATTCTCCTCAAAATCCAGGTACATCAGCAATCAGTATGTATGATTTGGAGCAATTAGTAGCAGTAACTCAAGATACAAATATTGTTGTGATAAGTGACGAAGTATATGAACATATAATTTTTGATGGTATGAAACATCAAAGTGTAGCTTTAAACGATGAGTTGGCTGCCCGCAGTTTTATTATTTCATCCTTTGGAAAAACATATCATGTTACAGGATGGAAAACAGGTTATGTTTTAGCTCCTGAACCATTAATGAAAGAATTTAGAAAGGTTTATCAATACAATGCATTTTGCTCTTTTGCCCCAGCTCAATGGGCGTTTAATAAAATGCTTCAAAACCCTGAGACTTATTTGTCAGTTTCCCCATTTTATCAAGCCAAACGTGATAAAATGGAACAACTTTTAACACCATCAAAATTTAAAGTTTTGCCATCCAAAGGCTCTTACTTTCAATTGTTGGATTATTCAGCATACTCAGTTGAAAGTGATTATGAATTAGCCAAACGATTGACGATTGAACATAAAATTGCAATGATTCCATTATCTTCGTTCTATCATAATAAAAAAGATGATAAGCTACTGCGAATTTGTTTTGCAAAGCAAGATGAAACCTTAATAAAAGCTGCCGAAATATTAAACACATTATGAAAAGTAACCATTCTGAAGAACTGAGAGTAGCCCTGATACAACCCGATACTATTTGGGAAAACAAAGAAGAGAACCTTAATCAACTCACAATTCATATTGATAAACTAAAAAATGAACATCCAGTTATTGATATGATTGTGATGCCCGAAATGTTTACCACAGGTTTTACAATGAATGCTGAACAATATGCCGAAACCATGGAAGGAGCTACCGTAGAATGGATGCGTGAAATTGCTGTAGAACAGGAATTGGTTATTTGCGGAAGTTTGATAATCCATGAAAAAAAGAAATTTTATAACCGTTTTATTTTTGTAAAACCTGATGGTAAAATAGAATTTTATGATAAAAAGCATCTGTTTAGTCATGCAGGCGAAGATGAAAACTATACCGCAGGAAATAAAAAAGTAACAATTGAATATAAGGGGTGGAAAATTAATCCATTTATTTGCTACGACCTTCGTTTTCCTGTTTGGTGCCGGAATTCAAATGATGTCGAAATTATGATTTTTGTAGCCAATTGGCCTGAAACCCGAATAGAACATTGGCAAAAATTATTGCCAGCACGAGCCATAGAAAATCAATGTTTTGTGATAGCTTCAAACCGTGTTGGTTTAGATTTTAATGGCCTTAATTATAATGGCCAAAGCGCAGCGTATGATGCTATGGGAAATACAATTGCAATTATGAATGATAGTGTAGGTTATACTTTGTTTAAAATTAGGAAAGATAATTTATCAATAACTCGTGAAAAAATTCCTTTTTTAAAGGATAAGGATGTATTTGGATTTTTATGATGATATTTCCACAATGAAAAAAGTATAAATTGCAACCAAAATTATTAGATATAAATTATGAAATCAGTAGTAAAAATTTTAACATCTCTTGCATTCGCAGCAATTTTAAATCTCACCAATTGTAAAGACAAGGAAGATCCGTCTATAACTCCTGACACTCGAACCAAAACACAATTGATTACCGCATCAGAATGGAAATGGACAGTAAGCACCTGCAACGTACCTGTCGATACAGATGGGAAAGATGGCGCTTCTACCAATTTATTAATACAAATGCTACCTTGCGAAATTGATAATTCATATACGTTTAAATCTGATTCAACTATGATTGAAAAGACAAATGTTAAATGTAAAACAAATGAACCTGTTTCATGGAAGTGGGATTGGGAATTTTTAAATAACGAAAAAGTTCTAGATTGGGATGGAGATGATTTTACAATAATTGAGCTATCAGGTTCAAAACTTGTACTTAAATCATCGGTTATTACAGGATCTAATACATACGAAATTACAGATACCTATACTCATTAATTTTAAACAACATTTTAGAATGGTTATTCTTAAAGAGGGTAACCATTTTTTTATCTAAAAAAAAAATCCTTTTGTCTTCAATAATCCTATCTCAATAATAATTTGAACCGTTATTTGCAAAATGAATTTAAATCCTATAAAAACCTTTACTTTAACCTTTATTCTATCTATGATTGGTATTAATACCTACTCACAAACCCAAATCCCATTAAAAGACTTTTTTAAAAATCCTAAAAAAAGTGGATACCAAATATCGCCTGATGGTAAATACATTTCTTATTTAGGACCCTATAAAAAAAGGATGAATATTTTTGTTAGGCCTATTGACAGTGAAAAAGCCAAACGAATAACTAAGGTAACCGATCGTGATTTGGGTGGGTATTTTTGGAAATCAGGTTCTCGTTTGGTTTATCTGAAGGATAATGCCGGTGATGAAAATTTTCACCTTTACGCTGTAAATGCAGACGGTTCTGGTTTGAAAGATCTTACCCCATTTGAAGGAGTAAAAGCTGATTTTGTAGACGTGTTAGAAGATAATGATAACGAAATGCTTATTCAGTTGAACAAAGATAATCGTGAATTTTTTGATGTTTACCGACTGAATATTAATACAGGCGAACTAACTAAAATAGCACAAAATCCTGGTAATATTACAGGATGGATTACGGATCATGATGGTAAATTAAGAGTGGCAACAACTACCGATGGAACCAAATCAAGCCTGCTATATCGCGAAACTGAAACAGATACATTCGTATCTGTAATTACCACCAATTTTAAAGAATCAATCAATCCTTTATTTTTTGATTTTGATAATAAAAATTTGTATGTCACTTCTAATCTAGGCCGAGATAAAGCCGCCATTGTGAAAATGAATCCTCAAACTGGTGCTGAATTATCAGTGCTTTTTGAACATTCAGATGTAGATGCCGGTGGATTATTCTACTCACACAAACGAAAAGTATTAACTGCCATTACTTTTACAACATGGAAAAAGTATCGCAAATTTCTAGATGGTCCAACCCTTGAAATGTTTGAAAATTTAGGAACGTTACTTCCTGGGTATGAAATTGCTATTTCATCTTCCACTAAAGATGAGGATACACATATTATAAGAACCTATAGCGATAAAACTTTAGGCGCATATTATTTATATACATTTTCGAGTAATAAGCTAGTACCAATAGGAGAAGTAAGTCCATGGTTAAAAGAAGCTGAAATGGCTGCAATGAAACCTATTAGTTTTAGAACTAGAGATGGGTTGGTAATAAATGGATATTTAACTTTACCAGTAGGAGTTGATGCTAAAAATTTGCCAGTAGTAATCAATCCTCATGGCGGTCCATGGGCTCGTGATAATTGGGGATTTAATCCCGAGGTGCAATTTTTGGCCAATCGCGGTTATGCCGTTTTACAATTAAATTTCAGAGGCTCCACAGGATATGGTCGTCAGTTTTGGGAAATGTCCTTTAAACAATGGGGGCTTAATATGCAAAATGATATTACTGATGGTGTTAAGTATTTGATAAAACAAGGAATAGCTGATCCAAAACGAATAGCTATTTATGGTGCAAGCTATGGAGGATATGCTACCCTTGCCGGTATTACATATACTCCCGATTTATATGCTGCAGCAGTAGATTATGTTGGTGTTTCCAATCTGTTATCATTCATGCAAACTATTCCTCCTTATTGGAAACCTTATTTAGAAATGATGCATGAAATGGTAGGAAATCCAGATACAGAACTTGAATTATTGAAAACCGCCTCCCCAGTATTTCATGTTGATCAAATTAAAACTCCTTTATTTGTTGCCCAAGGAGCCAAAGACCCGCGAGTAAATATTAATGAAAGCAATCAAATTGTAGAAGCTTTGAAAAAACGAGGCGTAGCTGTGGAGTATATGGTTAAAAAAAATGAAGGGCATGGTTTTCAAAATGAAGAAAATCAGTTTGATTTTTATAAAGCTATGGAAAAATTTCTAGCTAAGCATTTGGCAGTAAAGGATTGATATTTAGATTTTAAATAATTATCAAACTGGATATCCTAATAAAAAAAGCCGACTAGGATGTTTTTTGAAAATTGAATCAAGAAAATAAACTAAAAAACTAAAATGGTAAGATTAGCAGTTGTTTTATTTATAATATTTGGTTGGCAGCTAAGTTATGCCCAATCCGTTTGGACTCTTCAAAAATGTATTGAATATGCTTTAGAAAATAATCTAACCGTAAAACAAGGTAAACTTGCCGTTAAAACCAGTGAAAATAATTTGTTGTTAAGCAAAGAAGCTGCATTACCTAGTGCTTCCGGTAATGCATCCAATGGTTTAAATTTTGGTAGAAATATAAATCCCATTGATAATACATATGTAATTAAAAGAGTTCAGACCAGCTCATTCGGTTTGAGTTCTCAATTGGTATTGTTTAGTGGGTTTTCCATTGCTAATACTATTAAATTAAATACGATTAATGAGGAGGCAAGTAAGAAGGATTTAGAAGTAATTACCAATAACATTTCTCTTCAAATAGCTACACAATTCCTGCAAATTTTATTTAATAAAGAAGCAATTAACGTTGTAAAAACCAGAATACTGTCTACTGAAAAGCAACTAGAAACTGCAAAAATTCTTTTTCAGGCAGGAAACACAAATCAAAGTTCTGTTTTTGAACTGGAGGCAAAACTTTCTTCTGATAAACTGGACCTTGTAAATGCCGAAAATAGTTTGAATTTATCAATGCTTGGACTTGCCAATATGTTGCAAGTGTCTTATGATGATAATTTTAAAATTGAAAGCCCTGATGTTGTAATTCCTGAGGAAATAATTGTGGAAGGAACAAAAACACTTTATGATAATGCTAGCAAAATAATGCCAGAAATTGAGCTCTCAATTTTACGTCATAAGGCATCATTAATGCAGCAAAATGTTTCAAAAGCCGGCTATTATCCTACGCTTAGTTTCGGTGCAAATGTTAATACTTTGTATTCCGATAATTTTAAAATTCCAACAGGAGTTGGCACATTTAAAACCATTCCATTCTCGGATCAGTTTGATAATAATTTAGGAAAATCGTTAAGCCTTAATTTAAATGTTCCTCTATATAATAAAGGGAGAGTTCGAAGTTCGGTAAAACAAGCAAATATTGCTACCGAGCAACAAAAACTAAATATGCAGCAAGCTCAAAATACATTATATACATCGGTAGCCAATGCTGTGGCAAATTATAAAGCAGCTCAGGCAAAATATACAGCTTTGGTGGAAGCTTCGGCATCTCAGAAAAAAAATTATGAATTTAATGCATTGCGTTTTGAAGCCGGTGCTTTATCCTCAAGCGATTTGTTAATTTCAAAAAATAATTATGAAGTAGCAGAGGCCAATTTGGTGCAGGGCAAATACGATTTAGTGTTCAGAAAAGTACTGCTTGATTTTTACCGTGGCAAACCATTGGTTTTAAAATAGGTATAAATATTTGAGATTCCTCCTTCGTCGGAATGGCAAAAATAATTTAACAATAAGTCAATTTAACAATTTATTTCTTCAATGAAAAAACGAATAATTATAATAGGAAGCATCGTAATACTGGTAGTAGCTTTACTTTTGGTTTTTAAAGGTAAAGGCCGAAAGGAACTGAATGTGTCTGTAGAGGAAGCTACAAAACGGTCGATAATTCAAACGGTTACGGCCACAGGTAAAGTTCAACCTGAAATTGAATTGGCTATAAGTCCGGATGTCTCGGGAGAAATTACTGATATTTTTGTTCAGGAAGGTGATACTGTAAAGGAAGGGCAAATGCTTTTAAAAATTAAACCGGATTTATACGTTTCATCTGTTGATAGAGCAAATGCAGGGGTAAGTTCAGCTCAATCTGGTAAAAAATTAGATTTGGTATTGTTAACTCAAGCCAAATCACGATTGGCTGAAGCCACAGCAAATTACAAGCGTTCAAAAGATCTTTTTGATAAAAAAGCAATAAGCAAAGCTGAATTTGAAAAAGCCGAATCGGCCTACCAGATAGCATTGGCCGATGTAGAATCGGCCAACGAAAAAATAGCTTCATCTAACTATACCATTGATAATGCTCAAGCCAATCTTCGGGAAGCAAAACAAAATTTGGCACGAACCATTATTTATGCTCCTACAGATGGAACAGTCTCAAAAATAAATAACAAACGCGGTGAACGAGTGGTAGGAACGGCCACTATGCAAGGAACCGAAATTATGCGAATTTCTAACTTTACCAATGTGGAAGTGCGGGTAGATGTGAACGAAAACGATATTTTAAAAATTAAAAAAGGCGACTCGGCGGTTATAGAAGTAGATGCCTACGGCGACCGGAAATTTAAAGGTATTGTAACTCAGATTGCCAAAGCTTCCAATAAATCGGCAGCGAGTATGAGCACTGATGCCGTTACAACCTTTGAAGTAAAAATAAGAATGCTCAAAATTTCGTATCAAGATTTGATGGTAGATAATACCATTCCTTTTTTGCCAGGCCTTTCGGCTAATGTGGATATACAAACCAACCGTGGTGATGGCTTAATAAGCCTACCTATTGAAAGTGTAACAACTAGGGTTAATAAAAGTAAAGGCGCCAAGTCTAAAGATGAAAAGGATGAAATTGTGTTTGTGATTGAAAACGGAAAGGCAGCTCGCCGCAAGGTATTAACTGGTATTCAGGATAATATGTATATTGAAATTAAATCGGGGATTAAACTTAAAGATAAAGTAATTACAGGGCCTTATGATGTTTTGTCAACAACATTAGATAGCGGACGAAAAGTAAAAGTGGTGGCTAAGGAAGATTTATTTGAACCGGAGAAAAAGTAGACCAAAAAATGCAAAGTTTATTTGATTCAAATACCAATGTGGAAATTATAAATCGTATTAATTTACTAATGGTTGATAGCAAAAATGAATGGGGAAAAATGAATGTATCTCAAATGTTGAAACACTCGCAACAGCCCCTGTTAGTGGCCTTTGGTGATAAAAAACTAAAACGGGGATTAATGGGAATTCTTTTTGGTAACATGGCTAAAAAAACGCTTTTAAAACCCGGCGATTTTAAAAAAAATTTACCAACCGACCCAAGTTTTTTGGTGAAAGACCAAAAAGAATTTGAGGAAGAAAAGCAAAAATTGATTGAATTGGTAAAACGGTTTGCAGCTTCCGGCCCAGCAGATATTAGCAAAGACCCACATCCTTTTTTTGGGAAACTAACCTTGGAAGAATGGGACACCTTGCAAATAAAGCATTTGGACCACCACTTGCGGCAGTTTGGGGTTTAAGCCAACCTCTCCAATTCCTTCTGATAATCAAACTGCAAATCTTCGTGTAGTTTTTCAATAGCTTTATTAATTTTTATAAGCTGTTGGTCATACAAATTAGTAAGCAAGGTATTGCTGGTATTGGTATATCCGGCGGCTTTCATTTTTAGGCTAAAGTAAATTAACAGTTCCACTTCAGTTTGTTTTATTCCTGAAAATTTTATGAATTTGTTGATGGATTTTAAAATTTTGCGCAACGATTTTTTAACGATATACAGATTACCTTTGGGCATTGTTTCAAATTGTTCATCCACATCTGCCTTCACTTTTTCTATAAAAGCAGCTTCATCATGGGCTTCAAAAAGAAGGTAACTCAACAATTCTTTATTTTCCCGTTTGTAGCGCGATAGCCGCAAACATAATTCGGCCAATTGCTCAGGCGGTAAAAAATTTAATTCTTTTTTTATGGTATTTAGTGCAACCGATTCCATTGATAATAGGTAACAAAAATAGTTTAATATAATGCTCTGAAATTGAATCTATTTCATCCTCTCCAATTTTTCATCAATGCCGGTAAGCTTATACAGCACCAGTTCATTGGTACTTAACTCATCGGGCATTTCATTGGTAAAATAATATTTGAATTTCCAGATTTCTTTTACCTCCCCAATTTTTACTTCATAGGGGGCAAACAAAGGATTGAGCGATTTCAAAAGCAGGTTTTGTTTTTTGCGTATCTGGTTATAAATAATTTTAAATACAGCTCCGTCGTTTTCGGTAAGTATAATACAAGCATCGCCATCCTTTATCCCGTCCCAATCTTGTACAAATTCGCCAATGACATACGAACCCGATTTGATGGGCAGCATGGAATCTCCCTCTATTTGAAAAGCCCTGTACTTGCGGTCATCGGATAAAAACGGCAACTGAAAAACAGGGAGTTTTTGGATATACTGCGGGTCATTATAACCTGCCGTGTATCCAGCCCGCGCTTTAATGGGAACCAATTCAATATTTTCTTTATTATCACTGTTTACCGTAGTGGCCAGCACCCGTAGCCTGCCGCCTGATATATAGACATCCTCACCGGCCTCCAGCTGCCGCAGGTGTAGTTCCCCCAACTTTGCTAAATCAACCGTGAGCAAGGTGTCCACTGTAAATTTAAAAAAATCAGCCATCCGCATCAGCGGTTCTATGGGCGGTGTGGTATTGCCCAGTTCGTAACTGGCCAGTTGGGTTCGTTTTATTCCCAAATTTTCGGCCAATTGTTGTTGACTTTGTTTCAGTCTGGTTCTCAGGAACTTTAAATTATTGTTAAAAAAAAACTGGTTTGCCATTTATTTTATTGTTATAATTGATAACAAAATTATGTTATTTTAAATAACAAAACAAAAAAAATATTATCTACAGCCCACGGTTTAAACCGTAGGCTATAAAAAAATGAACCGCAATATCGTCCATATCGACCTCGACTCTTTCTTCGTATCCGTAGAAAGATTAACCAATCCTGCATTGGTGGGCAAGCCTGTATTGGTTGGCGGCACCAGCGATAGAGGCGTGGTGGCTTCGTGCAGTTATGAGGCCAGAACGTTTGGCATCCACTCGGCCATGCCTATGAAAATGGCCAGGCAATTGTGCCCCGAAGCCATTATTGTGAGAGGTGACCATGGCGAATACAGCAAGTATTCCGATATCATTACCGAAATAATAAGCGAGGATGTGCCGCTTTATGAAAAACCTTCCATTGATGAATTTTATATAGACCTTACCGGAATGGATAAGTTTTTTGGGTGCTACAAACTGGCCACCGAACTGCGGCAAAAAATAACACGAGAAACCAATCTGCCTATTTCATTTGCCTTATCTACCAACAAAACCGTATCGAAAGTAGGAACCGGCGAAGCCAAACCCAACGGGCAAAAGGAAATTCCATTTGGCACCGAAAAAGGATTTTTAGCGCCCTTGTCCATTCGCAAAATACCCATGGTGGGAGATAAAACCTATCAGCTACTACGAGGAATGGGAATAGCCTGGATACATACCTTACAGGAAATGCCGATAGAACTGATGCAACAGGTATTGGGCGAAAACGGAACGGTGATTTGGCGCAAAGCCAATGGCATTGATAATTCGCCGGTGGTGCCTTACTCGGAACGCAAGTCCATTAGTACCGAACGCACCTTTGATAAAGATACCATTGATGTAAAAGCTTTAAAAAATTTGCTGATAGGGATGACAGAGAAACTGGCATTTCAATTGCGAAGCGAAGATAAATTAACAGCTTGTGTAACGGTAAAAATTCGCTATTCCGATTTTAATACCTATACCATGCAAGCCCGCATTGCCTATACAGCCCTCGATCATGTGTTGATAGAAAAGGTAAACACATTGTTTGATAAACTTTACCAAAAACGAATGCTGATTCGCCTAATCGGAATCCGGTTCAGCCATTTGGTGCAGGGCGGCCACCAATACAGTTTGTTTGAAGAAACCATAGAACAAATAAACTTGTATCAGGCGATGGATAAAATACGGAAACGCTATGGCAAAAACTCCGTGAGCCGGGCAGCAGGGATGGATTTTGAGCCACATGATTTTAATCCGTTTAATGGGGGGAAGAAATGAGTTTTAGTACAGAGATTTTGAGTACAGAGATATGAGAAATGTGACGTTCAAGAGTCGTAGGCTCGGCCAGTATTGTAGCAATGGATTTAAATCCATTGCCGATAGCAAAGATGATTTTTAAAAAATTGAAGTAAGTGGTAATAGGAACCCATCCCCCTACCCCCTTCAAAAGTGGGACGGCTTACGTAAGATGATTGGACACGGAATATAAACAGGTTAATAATAAAACAAAATTAAAATACTCTTAATCACATTTCTCATATCTCTGTACTCATATCTAAAAATCTAAATTGCTCCTCAACTGCCACACATATTACAGCTTTTGCTATGGTACTTTTTCAATAGAAGGCCTGATACTCGAGGTACAAAAAAACGGGTATGATGCCTTTGTACTAACCGATATTAATAATACGTCGGCTTGTTTGGATGCTATTCGTTTATCGCAAACAGATGAGTATAAAGATAAAATAAAACCCATTGTTGGTATAGATTTCAGAAATAATGCCCAACAGCAATATATCGGAATTGCCAGAAATAATGAAGGTTTTCAGGAACTAAATGAACATCTCTCGGTCCATTTACATAGTGCCACTGATTTTGATGCTATTGCCCCCGAATTTAATAATGCCTTTATTATTTATCCGCTGAGTGCTTACAAAAACTGGAAGCTAAGAGATAATGAATTTATCGGCGTTTCGATAGCTGACTTAGCCACATTACCTTTTTTATCGGCAAAACATCAGGCTAATAAGTTGGTGGTTTTACAAACTGTAATCTTTGCCGGAAAAAGCCGCTTTAATGCCCACCGCCTGTTGCGGGCCATTGATACCAATACGTTATTGAGTAAACTGCCCTTGGAGCAGCAAGCCAAAGGAATGGAAATAATGCTCCCTAAAGCGGAACTCTATGCTGCTTTTGCCGGCTACCCAACTATCATAGCCAATACCGAAAGGCTTATAAACGATTGCTCCATTGATTTTACATACGGCAAACTGGCCAATAAAAATTTAAAGCATTACACAGGCAGTATAGCCGATGATGTTGAACTGTTGCGAACTGAGTGTTTAAAAGGGTTACATTACCGCTACCCCAACCCTACTCCCGAAATTTTGCAACGCATAGACAAAGAACTGGATGTTATTGCCCAACTCAATTTTTCGTCGTACTTTTTGATTAACTGGGATATTGTGAACTATGCCCAACGGCAGGGGTATTACTATGTAGGCCGCGGAAGCGGAGCCAATAGTATTTTAGCATACTTGCTTAGGATTACGGATGTTGACCCCATTGAACTGGATTTGTATTTTGAACGGTTTATAAATATTTACCGGCAAAATGCGCCTGATTTTGACATGGATTTTTCGTGGACCGACCGGGATGACATTACCAATTATATTTTTAAAACCTTTAACCGAAATAATAACGTGGCCTTATTGGGGGCTTACAATACCTTTCAGCATGATGCCGTCATTAGGGAATTGGGAAAAGTGTTTGGTTTGCCCCCCGGCGAAATTGACCGGTTGCAAAGTGCCGCCAAATACCCCAACCCCAAAGTGGACGATATTGGAAAATTGGTCATACAGTACAGTCATTTAATTAAAGGATTCCCCAGCCATTTAACGGTACATTCCTGCGGTATTATCATTTCCGAAAATCCCATTACCTGTTATACCGCCACCAGTATGATGCCCAAAGGCCACCCTACCACACAGTTTAGTATGGTGGAAGCTGAGGATGTTGGCTTGTATAAATTTGATATTCTTAGCCAGCGGGGTTTGGGAAAAATTAAAGATTGCATAAGCATCGTTAAAGAAAACAAAGGGGCTGATTTGGACATCCACAATGTGGCTGCGTTTAAAAAAGATGACGCCGTAAAAAAACTACTGCGGGTGGGCAATACTATTGGGTGTTTTTATGTGGAATCACCCGCCATGCGCATGTTGCTGGCCAAGTTGCAGGCCGATGATTATCTAAGGTTGGTGGCAGCCAGTTCTATTATACGGCCGGGTGTGGCCAAAAGCGGTATGATGCGGGAGTACATTATACGCTACCGCGATGAGACCCTTCGGGAAAAAGCCAGAGCAGCCATGCCTGCTTTGTATGATTTATTGAAAGAAACTTACGGCGTAATGGTGTATCAGGAAGATGTGTTAAAAATAGCCCATTATTTTGCCGGCCTCACGCTGGCCGAAGCCGATATATTGCGGCGGGGCATGTCGTGGAAATTTAAAGACCGTGTAGAATTTAAGGTAATAAAAGAGAAGTTTTTTGACAACTGCCGCACCAAAGGCTACGACATGAAACAGGTGGCCGACATTTGGACACAGATTGAAACCTTTGCCAATTTTGCGTTTTCCAAAGGCCACTCGGCCAGTTATGCGGTGGAGAGTTATCAGGCATTGTTTCTTAAAGCCTACTATCCGCTGGAGTATTTGGTAGCCACGCTTAATAATGGCGGTGGTTTTTACCGGCAGGAACTCTACATCCACGAAGCCCGTATGCACGGGGCCACTATTGTAGCACCCTGCCTCAACAATAGCAGTGCACTATGCACCATACAGGGCAACACCATTTATCTGGGGTTGTGTATGATTGGCGAATTGCAACACCAAAACATTGTGCAAATATTGGAAGAACGGCAGCAAAACGGACCGTTTCGCGATATGTATGATTTTGCCAAACGGGTGCCGCTATCCATTGAGCAAATGCGGCTACTTATACGGGCCAAGGCATTTCAGTTTACCGGCCGCAATAAAAAGGAACTGCTGTGGGAAATACACGCCATGCTGCAACCTGTAAAAACCCAAAGACCCACAAAACAACTGTTTGAAACGGAAGTGAAAACCTGGAAACTCCCCACGCTTATTGACTCTAAGGTGGATGAGGCCTTTGATGAAATAGAATTGCTGGGATTTTCCCTGTGTTCGCCGTTTGAATTATTAAAAGATACAATGCCCTGCCTGCTTACGGCTGCCGATTTAAAAACGCACTTGCATAAAAGAGTAATGATAGTGGGCTATTTGATTACCGTAAAATACACCCGAACCAGCAAAGGCGGCCGCATGTATTTTGGCACCTTTATAGATACCGAAGGCCGGTGGATTGATACCGTTCATTTTCCGCCAAGTGCCAAAGCCTGCCCCTTTACCGGGCCGGGCTGCTATGAGCTAAAAGGCAAAGTGGTGGAAGAATATGATTTTGTAAGTATAGAGGTGGAGTATATGAAACGGCTAACTACGGTGGACAGGGAAACGATGGATAAGGAAGAGAAAGAGGCGGGGGTGGTGTAATGGAAATTTGCTGAGGTGAGTTATTAGTTCGTTCCTCAAATGTTATATAGTGGTTACTAGCTTTAAGCTCATAACAACAAGCTGACTATTGAAGGGCAGCCACCAACTCCACTGGTATCTCTTTAAAATCCTCCACCGATCCCAGGTTTAGCCAATGGCTTTCGTAATCGGGCGGCAGTATTACCGGCATCCGTTTTTTGGTATTGTGTATTTCGGCCATCAGAGGGTTGGCCTCGGTAGTTACAATGCTGTAAGTTCGGTAAGTTTCACCGGTTTGTTTGTTGGTGTAATCGCTGTAAATCCCAGCAAAGGCAAACAGTTCCTGATTGGGCAGAGAGATAAAATACTTTTCCTTTTGCTTGCCTTTTTCATCCAGCCATTTCCATTCATAGAACCCGTCGGCTATAATAAGGCAACGGTTTTTTACATAATTTTTAAAGGACGGCAATTCGGTAATGGTTTCAATTTTGGCATTTAAGGTATTTTTTTGAAACGAGGTATCCTTAGCCCAAAACGGAATGAGGCCCCATTGCGCCAAGGTTATAAAATTACTGTCGTCCACCGGAATAATAGGGGTAAAATTATGACTAAAACCAAGGTTAACCGCTGTGGGATGAAACTCCAACCCGGCTTTAAATTGGCGGTTAAAATGCTTTTGAATATCCTGTTGTTCTTTTTGAATACTGGTGGTGTAGCACATTTTTTTAAAAACCTTTAATGTTTCAATACTATGATAAAAATCTTATAAATAAATTTGCCTTGTTTTATTAAGGTGCTGCCATCATAATTTAATTGAATAAGTTTTAGAGACCGACTAAATAAAATTTTGTGTTCTTTTGTGACTTATAGTTTTAGTTACAAAAAAGAAATGGAACGCTGGAAAAATATAATATCAGATCGCGAATTTTGGTTCATACTGGTTTTTAATGCCTGCCTCGCATGGGGTTATAATGATGGCTGGCTTAGCAGCGATACCATTATTTGGATTTACTTTTTTCAGAGTGTGATTATTGGTATTAGCAATGCTGTGCGAATAGCCTGTTTAAAAAATTTTGATACTACAAATTTTCAGGTAAACGGCCAATCGGTAGCCCCTAATAGCAAAACCAAATGGATGAGTTACATTTTTTTTATGTTTCATTTTGGTTTTTTTCATGTGGTGTATTTTATTTTTTTAACGGTAATGAGTATTAATAATGGAAGTAAACTTGATTTTAGGGTAGTATTGATAAATATTGGAATTATAGCGGTTAATGCTATCTTCTCCACTTGGTCTACCGTGGTGCAAGACCGTGAAGAAAAACCGGGATTGAGCGGTATGTTTTTTACACCTTATTTGCGAGTGGTGCCCATGCATCTCTTTATCATAATTGGCTTTACCCAAAAAGTTAGTCCTGATATAGTGCTACCGATAATCGGATCGGTACATATTTTTTATCTCTTTTTGTTGCTTAAATCTGTTTCTGATTTGCTAATGCACGTAATTATAAGCAAAAGCTGGCGAGGTATTAGAGTGAAGGCTATTGGGGGATATATATAGAATGGCTTATTGTTAATGCTTAACTTTTACTTTGAAAGATAAGGCTTGGTAAGAGATGAGATAAACTTATGTCAGCTTATTCTGACAAACTAGATAGGAATCATTCTTTCGTCACAACGACCGGTTGGCTAATCCTTGCGCTATTTGGATAAATAATCCTGATAACCCACTCTTACCCTCAAAAAATATCAAATAAATCAATTCAGTGAAACCTCTTCCGGTCCTGTTGATTTGCTCACATGGCAGCAATCAGTAGTAATAGTAAACGGAACTGTTTTTATCAAATTTCCATCTTTACTTATTTTTAATTCCACGTTTTGGATAGTATTAAATCCAAGTTCTTTTAAATCGGAATCATCTGCAATTGTGAAACCACCTGCCGGTATGCTGCTTGGTTCGGTTTGGGTATGAATGGTTAGCCCCAAAGGGGTAAGCTGGGTTTGAGTAGTAATTCCTGTTAAATTAGGATTTGTGGTATCATTAAGTGTCACAATAATCATCAAAAATTGTTGGGTGCATAGGGCCTTTTTACAGTTTTTAGTAGTAGTACACCCCAATGCTGTGATAGCTAAAACAAAAATTACAAACGGTTTCATTTTTTATTTTCTATGGCTTTTACAATTTGTTTTATAACTCCCGGTCCAGAATAAATAAATCCTGTGTAGAGTTGTACAGTTTTGGCTCCCAAATTTAGTTTATCCAAAGCATCTGTGGCACTGTGAATGCCACCAACACCCATTATAGGTACTTTATTTTGCAACTTATCTGCGAGATATTTCAAAACCTCATCCGATGCAATTTTTAAAGGTTTTCCGCTAAGGCCGCCGTTCCCTATAACAGATAATTTACTTTCCGAAGTTATTAATCCTGCCCGGCTGATGGTAGTATTGGTGGCTACCAATCCATCTAGATTTATTTCCAAAGCCAAATCAATAATATCATCTAATTGGCTGTGGGTAAGGTCGGGAGCAATTTTTAAAAATATAGGTTTTGATGGTTGGCCCGTTTCCATATACTTGATTCTAATAGTTTGCAATCCTGTAAGAATCTTTTTCAAAGCAGGTTTTTCCTGCAACTCACGCAAGCCCGGAGTATTGGGCGAACTTACATTTACCACAAAATAATGAACGTGGTTATACAGTTTTTCGAAGCAATAGGCATAATCATCAAAGGCATCTTCGTTTGGGGTATTTTTATTCTTTCCTATGTTTCCACCAATAATAATATCCGACTTTACTTTTTTTAATCGCTCTACAGCCGCATCCACACCGCCGTTGTTAAAACCCATTCGGTTTATCAAAGCCTCATCTTTGGGTAATCTAAACAATCGGGGTTTGTCATTGCCGGGTTGTGCTTTGGGCGTTAAGGTTCCAATTTCAATATAACCAAAACCAAGACTGGCTAAAACATCAATATACTTTGCATCTTTATCAAAACCAGCCGCCAATCCCACGCCGTTTTTTAAAGTAATGCCTGCTATTTCAACCGTTGATTTTGGCGAGTCATAGCAAAAGAGTTTTTCCAAAAGCCATCTTCCACCCGGCAGTTTATGAGCCAAAGTTAGTAAGGACATTGTAATACTATGGGCTTTTTCGGGCGACCATAAAAAAAGGATGGATTTTATAAAATTATACATGAAATGGTATTGCAAAAATACTTTAACCATCTTTTAACTTTTCATAAGTTTTTGAACCTGAAAATTATTTTATTTAGAACCGTTCTATCTATTATAATAAATTACTAAAATCAAACCTAATTGGTAAATTCGCGTTTATAATATAGATATAATTTTAAAATATATTTATAGTGTAAATCATAATCTTTCAACCAAAAAATCTAAAATCGTAAATCTAAAATAATAATGGGAGTATTTTCTTTTCTACTAAAATCTTCGATAGGCAAAAAAATAATTATGGGCCTTACCGGATTGTTTCTTATAGTTTTTCTTGTGGTTCATTGCGGCGTAAATGCCCTTATATTTATGAATGATGGCGGGGTTTTATTTAATGAAGCTGCCGAATTTATGGCTACCAATATTTTAATCAGAACCATGGAGATTGTATTGTTT
>CAMDSC010000006.1 GCA_945907065.1 Chitinophaga pinensis | reverse complement strand
GGGATAGTGTTAAATTTATCAATTCAACTACAATTAGCTCTGGAACTATAGATTACAAATGGGATTTTGGAAATGGAGCATTTAGTACCAAAGTAAATCCAAGAATTAAATATGCGCTAGCTGGTGGCTATAAAGTAACTTTAACCGCTTCTTATAATGGGTGCAAAAGTATTATGACAAAAAATGCTCAGCAATTTGCCCGTCCAGTTGCGAAATATTCAGCCCCTTCTGTTTTATGTGATAAATCAGAAATTCAGTTTACCAACGGATCTACTATTCCTCTTGGTAATATGGGTTATGTGTGGTATTTTGGTGATGGAATTATTTCAGGTGAAACCAATCCTTACCATAGTTTCGCTACTCCAGGCACAAAAACAGTTAAATTAAGAGCAATGTCTGAATTTGGATGTGCTGATTCAATTACCAAAACCTTAAACCTTGCTGAAGCTCCTTTGGCCAACTTTACTAGTGGCTCATTGTGTAATTTAAAACCTACTCAATTTAATTTTACTGGAACAAAACCTTCAGGAGCATTAACCAGTTTTAATTGGGATTTTGCAGGAGAAGGCACCACCACAGTAGAAAATCCTAGTAAATTGTTCAGTATTATTGGTAAAAAAATAATTACCCTAACCATTACTACTAATAATGGTTGTTCGGATGTTATTTCAAAAGAAATAGACATAAAACTGCAATCAAAAGCTGATTTTAAAGCTTCAGATATTTGTGATGGCAACGATGCTGTATTTACTAATATTTCAACTGTTGCCGCAGGAAATCTATTATACAATTGGAAGTTTGGAGATGGAGGAACCTCAATAGCTCAATCACCAAGACATATGTTTCCTACTGGTATTTCTCAAACATATAATGTTACCTTAGTAGCTATTGTTCCTGGCGGATGTTCTGATTCGATTAATAAACCTATTTCAGTTAATGCAATGCCAAATTCTAACTACTCGTATACTACAAGCGGCCATTTGGTTTATTTCAAAGCTACACAAGCAGGAAATACAACCTACCATTGGGATTTTGGTGATGGAGGAACCTCAGAAATTTCTAATACACAATATCATTATTTAAATGATTTTGGCTATGGAAAATATAATGCCTGCTTAACTTCAGTGAATGCCGCCGGATGTTTATCACAAACCTGCAAAAGCATTCTAATTACTGGAGGTATTGAAAAACTTAATAAACTTAATGGGGTTGCTATTTATCCTAATCCTAATGGTGGCAACTTTACTATAACCGTTGAAAATCCTAAATCGGATATTGCTATAGGAGTTTATAATCTTTTAGGTGAATTGGTAAAAACAATAGAGACCAATTCTTTAAAATCCGCTTATACCGTTGACCTTAATGTGGCCAATGGAATTTATTTAGTGAAAGTGACTAATGGCGGATTAACTTCTACCCAGAAAGTAACTATAAATAAGTAATATTATTTTCTTTAAAAAAAAGGCTGTTCTCAAATTCAGAGCAGCCTTTTTTTTATTCATACATTTTCAATGCCAATTTGATATTATAACGAATAGAATAATCCATCAATTTCTTACTTTTGAAAACATGGTAAAAAAATACTTTAGTTTATTGATACTTTTATTTTTAAGCTTTTTAGGCATATCGCAAACATTAGATTTAACTCAATTCTCAACTTTAAAATTTAGAAGTGTTGGTCCTTTTCGGGGAGGAAGAAGTTTGGCTGTAGCCGGGCACTCTTCTAATCCTAATACTTTTTATTTTGGAGCAGTAGGTGGAGGAATTTGGAAAACAGAAGATGGTGGCAAACTTTGGAATTGTATTTCCGATTCAAACTTTAAAAGTAGTTCTGTAGGAGCAATAACCTTGGCTCCAAGTGACTCTAAAATTATTTATGTTGGAATGGGCGAATCAGATATTAGGGGTAATATAAGTTTTGGAGATGGAATGTATAAAAGTATTAATGGTGGCAAAAAATGGCAAAAAATAGG
Source organism: Chitinophaga pinensis (assembly GCA_945907065.1). Classification (GTDB taxonomy): domain Bacteria; phylum Bacteroidota; class Bacteroidia; order NS11-12g; family UBA9320; genus JABWCE01. The sequence goes on along the minus strand of CAMDSC010000006.1, from coordinate 102,786 downwards.
ATTGGAAAACTCGTTTGCCATTTCTAAAATTATTATTCACCCAAAAAACCCTGACATTGTTTTTGCAGCAGCTTTAGGAAATATATTTAAACCCAACCCCGACCGAGGCATTTTTAGAACAAAAGATGGAGGAAAAACCTGGCAAAAAATTCTTTACAAATCGGATAGCACGGGTTGTATTGATATTTCAATGGATCCTAACGACCCATCAATTTTATATGCAGGAATGTGGCAAGCATACCGAACCCCATGGAGTATGGTTAGCGGTGGCCGCCAAAGTGGATTATATAAAAGCACAGATGGTGGGGATACATGGATAAATATTTCACAAAATGAAGGGTTACCAAAAGGTATTTTAGGTAAAATATGTATTTCCATCTCTCCGGTTAATTCTGACAGAATATTTGCAATGATTGAAAATGCAAACGGCGGCCTTTTTAGAAGTGATGATGCAGGTGAAACATGGCAAAAAATAACTGAGGAACGGTCGATTAAACAAAGGCCTTGGTATTTCAATAGTATTTTTTGCCATCCAAAGAATCAAGATATAATTTATGTTTTAAATGTAGCTTACCATAAAAGTATGGATGGTGGCAAAACATTTTCCGACCATTGGGCGCAACATGCCGATAACCACGATATGTGGATTAATCCTGATAATCCTGAAATTATGATAATAGGAAATGATGGTGGAGGAACTGTGAGTTATAATGGAGGATTAAGCTGGAGTGAACAGGTTTTCCCTACGGGGCAATTTTATCATGTAATTATTGATAATGGTTTCCCATATAAGATATACGGAGCCCAACAAGATAATACCAGCATAGCTATAGCAAGCCGCAGTTTTGGTTGGGAAATAGGAAAATCAGATTGGTACAATTGTGCTTGGGGCGAAAGTGGCTATATTGCCCCTCACCCATTTAAAGCGAAAGTTACTTTTGGTGGAAATTACAGTGGAACCATATACCGGTATGATAGAGATTTAGGACATACTACATCTGTAAATGTTTATCCTGATGAAACAATTGGCGATGGAGTTTATAAAGCAAAGCAACGGTTTCAATGGACGTTTCCAATCCTCTTTTCTCCTTTTAGTAACAAGGAAAAATCCATTTTGTATGCAACTTCTCAAAATGTTCATAGAAGTTATGATGAAGGTTTGAATTGGGAAACTATTAGTCCTGATCTTACACAAAATGATAAAACTAAACAACAGACCAGCGGCGGCCCAATTTCAAAAGACAATACGGGAGTAGAAACTTATAATACTATTTTCACTTTCGTTGAATCAAGCCTTGAAAAAGGAATACTTTGGGCCGGAAGTGACGATGGGTTGGTGCATGTGAGTTTAAATGATGGCCAATCATGGCAAAATATTACACCGTCATCAATTCCTAAAAACACTCAAATAAGTAGTATTGAACCATCGCATTTTATAAAACAAAAAGCCTATTTAGCAGCTACACGTTTTAAAATGGGAGAAAACCTACCCTACTTATTTAAAACAAGTGATAATGGTAAAACCTGGCAACGGATTGATAAAGGTTTACCAAAAAATTCTGTAACTAGAGTTATCCGCGAAGACCCATCAAAGCAAGGTTTGTTATTTTGTGGCACGGAAACTGGACTATATATATCTTTTAATGATGGCGACTCATGGCAAAAATTTAATCAAAATGTACCCAATACTCCCATTCATGATATAGCTATCCATCCAATAGAACATGATTTGATTTTAGCAACACATGGTCGTGGCTTTTGGATATTAGATAACATAAGTAGCCTTTATTATTTAGTTGATAAAAAATCAAATCCTACTTCTGCTTCACTAATTTGCAGAAATACTTTTAATGCCGGTGGAGGTACTTATGAATCATCAACCATGCAAGCAGGAATCAATGCTCCTTGCGGTATGGTGATTGATTATTTTTTGCCTGATACCGCAAAAAAAGAACTGATAATAAAAATAAAAAATAGTAATGGTGATTCTTTGGCATCATTTTCATCTACAAGAGATAAAAACTATGCGCCAATCGTAATAAATAACGATTTTTATCAACCCAAAACTGCAAAACCACAAGGAATGTTAACTGCACAAAAAGGGTTTAACCGTTTTGTATGGGATATGAAAACTGCTGATTTAGTAAATGTAGTTGGTGATGGACAAGTAATGTGGGGAGCCTCTCTTTCCGGTCCATTAGCCAATCCTGATACTTACAAAATTGAGTTATTTCTAATGGATAGTTTAATTCAAAAGTCAGAATGTAAAATTCTTCCTGATCCTCGTTTTGACGAACCAACCATTGAAAATTACACTGCAAAAAAACAATTGTTGGATTCTGTTATTTCAAAAGTTAACGCCATGCATGCTGCTATTAATCAGATACGAAGTATCAAAAAGCAAATTAATGATTTTAATAGTGCATTAACTTTAAAAGAGCAACGCGATACAATGCAAAAACTTGGAAAAATAATTATCGACTCCATCACAGCTATTGAAAACGAACTGATTCAAAACAAAGCAAAAAATGTTCAGGATTTATTGAATTACCCTATGAAACTAAACAATAAAATGGCAGCATTACTTGATAATATTGATGCTTTTAAAGGTGCTGTTCCAAAGCAATATCAAGATGTTTATAATGAATTAGCTGTAAAAGCAAACCTCCAATTATCCAAATTTGAAAGCCTTAAAACTATTCAAATTAAAAACTTTAATAAATTGGCAAAAGCCATGGATATGGATGCGATTAGGATTAAAAAATAATATTCCTAATTAAACTAAATACCTCTCTTTGATTATTTCAATATGATGCAATTCATGGCCAAGGATTAAAAAACCAACTGCCCTAGTAGAAATTATAGTACTTATACCTGCAAAACCAATTTGTGATAACATTTCATCATCAAAACTTTTGTATAGTGATATAGTGGATGCTCTTAATTGAGTATACTCTTCAATTATTTCATTCCAATTTCTCAGATTAGCTTTACTATTTATTGAAAAAGCTTTTTCATCAAAACCAGGTAATGATTTAATCTCTTTTCTTGAATAACATAAAGCTCTGTATGCCAAAATTCTTTCCGTATCCATTACATGTTGCCAAATTTCCTTTATTGTCCATTTCCCAATTTCATATCTAAATGATAATTTATCATCAGAAATGTTGTTTAGAAATGCAAATGTATTCTTGTAAGAATCTTCTAATCCAAAAATTAACTCATGATAAAATACTAAATCAATTTCATCTTGAAATCTAGCAGGATATTCTTCTTTTTTTGGATGTAATATTTGAATTGCCATAATATGTATTTGTTGCAAATAAAATTAAAATATGAATTAAGTACATTTTTTTATCAATACTCCCAATAGGGCTCAATTTTATCAAGCATTTCTTTGTTTAGTAAAATCACCTTTTCCAAATCCATCCGAGATTTATAAAGACCGTGTTGTTTGCGATAATTGATAATTGCACCTGCTTCTTTCGAGGAAATATAAGGATGCCAATTGAGTTGAGAATAATCAGCTGTATTGACATTTAACCGTTTAATGTTATGGCTATCGACATAAATGAATGGTTTTATAGCATCCACTTGCTCAGGTTTAATATTAAAAATTTCATAGAGTTGGTCAATATTAACAAAACCTCCCAGAGCATTTCGGTACTTAATAATTTTTGAACTTAAATAGGGGCCTATTCCTTTTACTTTTAATAATGTTAAAGAGTCAGCCGTGTTTAATTCCACATTTATAATTTCTGGTTCAGGCCTTTTATAATCATTTTTTGGGTATGAATTGAAGGTATATTTTTCCTCAATTTTTATAAATGGAGCCATTCGTTCATATAAGTTAGGTTTTAAACCGTACAATTTTTTAAGGTCTTCTTTTTTATAAAATTTTGCTCCAGCATTTCTATATTTTGTAAAGCTTTTTATGACATATTGTGGTATTCCAAACTTTTCCAAATCCTGAGGATTAACGGTATTTGGATCAAAATAAAAGGGTTCAAAAAGTTCCGTTTTTTGATAGTCGTTGTTGGTATATTCATAGTTGGGTTCTTCAGCATTGCCAGTATCCATTGCTGCTATTTCTTTTTCAAAAACTTTTAGTTCTTTCGAATAATCGTCCTTCTTAAAAAGCAAATCGGGCAAAAAATAAAACAGGGCTATTAATATTAATAGCCCTGTAATTCCCCATATTTCGCGGGTAGTAAAATTTAAATAGTCTTTTACAAATTGCTTGAACGACATTGGTTCAAAGAAAAGATTAAAAAATTAATGTGCAGCAATTTTTTCTGACATGTAGTGTCCCGATTTTAATTTTCCTACAATTTTGCTAAAGCAATCAATGGTATAGTTTACATCCTCCATGGTATGAACCGCAGTAGGAATTAATCGTAAAATAATTACGCCTTTTGGTACCACAGGATATACAACCATCGAGCAGAAAATATTATAATTTTCGCGTAAGTCAACAATCAAATTAGTGGCTTCAGGAATGGAACCGTTCATTAATACAGGAGTAACCGGCGAATTGGTTAGTCCTATTTCAAAACCGGCTTTTTTTAACCCATCCTGCAATGCATTGGTAATTTTCCATAAATTTTCTCTGTATTCAGGATGATTACGCATTAATTCTATTCGCTTTAGGGCTCCTTTAACCAAAGCTATAGGTAGCGATTTGGCAAAAATTTGTGACCTCATATTGTAACGCAAATACTCAACAATATCAGATTCACTTGAAATAAAACCTCCGATTAAAGCAAAGGATTTTGCAAATGTTCCAAAATAGATATCAATACCATCTTGGCAACCTTGCTCCTGCCCTGTTCCACCGCCGGTTGCTCCCATAGTTCCTACACCGTGGGCATCATCCACAAACAATCTGAAATTGAATTTCTTTTTCAGTTCAATTATTTCCTTTAGTTTTCCCTGACGACCACTCATTCCAAATACACCTTCGGTAATTACCAATATGCATCCGCCTTGAGCTTCGGCCAGTTTGGTGGCTCTTTCTAATTGCTTTTCACAATCTTCTACATCATTGTGTTTAAAAACATAGCGTTTGCCCATGTGCAATCTCACGCCATCTAATATGCAGGCATGCGATTCGGCATCGTATACAATTACATCATGACGACCAACTAAACAATCAATTGCCGAAACTATGGCCTGATAACCAAAGTTACACAAAATAGTTTCTTGCTTATTTACAAAGGCCGATAGTTCGGCTTCCAGTTGCTCATGAGCATCTGAATTTCCACTCATCATGCGGGCACCCATTGGCAGGGCAAATCCGTATTGGGCGGCAGCATCAGCATCGGCCTTACGAACTTCAGGATGATTGGCCAAGCCTAAATAATTATTTAAACTCCAATTTAATCTTTCTTTTCCACGAAAACCCATTCTTGGTTTCACATCTCCTTCTAATTTTGGAAACGTAAAATAGCCATGTGATTCTTTTGCGTGCATCCCTATCGGTCCGCGATTCGCTTTTATTTTTTCAAATAAATCCATTCTTTTTTGTTAAGGCGGCAAAGGTAAGAAAAAGAACTAGGAGTTATAAACTATGAGTTAACAAGTTATGATTTAACTTTTTTCTTTTAAGCTTTATTCAAATTAATCTAATTAAAATTCAAATTCACATTTCACCATTTGAATAAGATGCCTTTGGCTATGCTCAATAGCAAATTCAATCCATTGTGTTTTGGTAATAGGCCCTAAAATAGGATGCGGATACGTTTCATTTCCTGCCTTTGGCAGTTCATTTAAAATGTATTCTTCCATTTGCTTTCGCAATATTTTAAAGGCATCAATAAGATCATTAACGGAAGAAAATCGACCGGCAGGTAATGTGTAATCGGGAGCTTTAAATTTACCAGTATTATACTCTTCAAGTTTATCGTGTTTTGTACTTGGAGCTTCACCAAATAATTCAGGCCGGTTTAACAACTTATAAATTCCTTTTTCGGTAATGAATACATGTTCCATGCACTCCAAGATATTCCAATCATCGGCAGGTTTTTTTCTCAAAGATTGTTCATCATTGATGTTTTCTAAAAATTCAATAATTTTATCTGTAACAATCTTTAAACTTTTTAATAAATCAGTCATGGGGGCAAACGTAAATAAATATTGGTTTTATATTACTATCCGATACAACGAAACTTAAAAATATCGTTTAGGAGGTAATCTCCAAATGTTTTTCCATTGCCTGAATGGTGTAGTAATTTCTATAAATGCCATCTGCTATGGCCATCAATTCGCTATGTGTTCCCTTTTCCGCAATATTTCCATTATCTAGTACCACAATTAAGTCTGCATTTTTTATAGTACTTAACCGATGAGCAATTACTATTGAAGTTCGGTTAACTAATAATTTGTCCAAAGCATCTTGCACCAATAATTCACTTTGGCTATCGAGGCTGCTGGTAGCTTCGTCCAATATTAAGATTTCAGGATTTTTAAGTACGGCTCTTGCCAAAGCAATACGTTGACGTTGCCCGCCTGAAAGCTTTACTCCTCTATCTCCAACCATAGTTTCATATCCTTCTGTAAAACTGGTTATAAATTCATGAGCATTTGCCGTTTGGGCTGCTAAAATAACCTCATCATCCTTTGCTCCGGGTTTTCCATAAGCAATATTCTCTTTGATGCTTCCACCAAACAAGAGAATTTCTTGAGGCACAAAGGCAAACAATTTTCGGTAAGCTGTGGTATCAATATCATTAATATTCTTTCCATCCAATTCTATTGAGCCTTGGGTAGGTTCATAAAATTTAAGAAGCATACTGGCAATGGTAGATTTTCCCATTCCACTTGGGCCAACAATGGCTATTTGTTTTCCTTTTTCTAACGTGAGGTTTAAATGATTAATAATCGTTTGTTCAAGCCTTGATGGATACACAAACGAAACATTGTTAAACTGCAATGACGTTTCGAATACAGGTTTTTCGCTATTCAAAGCTTCTTTCAATATTACCTCTGAGTTTTCTTTTAGTATTTCCTTCACCCTTTGGGTAGCTCCAATGGATTTTTGAAGTTGGGTATAATTTTCGGCAAATCCTGCTAATGAACCTGCAATGAACATACTGAAAAAGACAAATTTATTTAAGGTTCCTATTTCCATAAGGCCTTGTTGAACCTTGGTTAACCCCACCCAAAGTACCAAGGTAATAGCGCCAAACATCAAGAACATCACAGTTCCGGCAAAAGCCCCACGAAATCCCGCATTGCGAATAGCTAATGATACCACACCTTTTAGTCCCTTTGCATATCGGGCTATTTCAAAAGTTTCATTCGTAAATGATTTTACACTGCTTATTCCTTGTAATGATTCTTCCAGTACAATGGATGTTTGAGCCAAGGCATCCTGAGTTTTACGGGCATTGTCTTTAATTTTTTTACCAAAATAAAAAGCAAATGCAATGATTAAAGGAACCACACTCAAAAACCAAAGCGCCAAATCCGGGAACGTTAACAAAACATAGGTTACTCCCCCTATTAAAATTATGGTTTGACGAATGACATTTGAAAAAATAGTGCTAATGGTATCCTGAATTTGGGAAAGGTCGTTTGATATTCTGCTTATTAACTCTCCTACCCTGTTTTGGTAAAAAAAGTCAACCGGAAGGGTAATTATTTTTTCATACAATTTGATACGTATATCAGCCACAGATTTTTCGCCAACTTCAGCAAACCATTTAATTCGAAACAAGGCCAAAAGGGAAGTCGTAAAAATCAAAATTCCCAATACAGTAAATACAGTTTTAAGACTGGATCCAAAGTATTTTGAGGGCTTAGCATGCACTGCAATATTTATTAAATCACCAAGTATTGTTGGAAACAAAAGCGATAGTCCACTAGTTAAGGCTAAAAAAATAAGCCCTATTAAAAACTTAGTTCTATAAGGTTTTATAAATGAAAAAATGAAGAAAGCATCTTTTAAATTTTCTTTGGAAAAACGTGCCTTTGGCAAGTCTTCCTCCATTTTACCTGCTGAATTAAATCGTGACATAAATTAAGGTGCAAATTTACTTTTAATGGGTTATTAAAATTGGAGCTATTTATTTAATATTATAAAACGTTTACCTTTGAACTAATAAAATAATTAACCCAATATGACACTCCGTTTATATTTTAATAAGTATCGTCAAATTCTTGATTTGAAAAAATTAGTACTTCCCATTTTATTACTTATTGGTTTTTCATCTTGCACCGTTTCACGCTTTTCTAATAAAAAGAAGAGTGAAAACATTGTGATGAAGGTTTCGGAGGATGAAACGTTTGTTTCATCTGTTGGAAATAATCAACCCTTAGCCCGCGGTGTAAAAAGCAGAGGACTGATTACAGCATCAATGCTTATGCAGGCTGCTAGTGTAGGTTCAGAAGCTTTAAAAAAATTTATTGATAACGAAAAGAAAAAATATACAGCCGAGTATAGTGAAGGAATTTATAATCTTTATTTCTATAACCATTTGAGCGAAAATAATGCTTGGGATCCAGAAGGTATTCAATTAAAGGAATTTACGTTTGTAAGAACTTTTAAAACAAAAAGTGGAAAAATTGATACGGCGTTAAAAATCACATTCATGTTGGATACAACCAATGCTTTTGAAATTTATAACAATGCTGTTTTCAAATTAAAAGTTAAAGATATTCAAATAAATTATGCGAAAGCAAAAGTACCTACCAAACATTGGTACATGCCTTGGACTTATATTCAAAAAAAGCGAAATGATAAATTGGATTTGGATATTGAAATAGATTTTAATACCACCTATAATTCAGAACAAGGTATTATTTATCATAATATTGAATTGGGTAAATTTTACTTTCTCATACGTGATGCCCCTTTGGATAAAAATGATCCCGACTATAAAAATTATTACGATTCATTGGTACATGAATGTGTTGATGGATATAGCTTTATAGTGCCACGTTCCTTCGGTCATTACTACAATGGCAATGAATACAAACCTTGCTATAGTCAAGGAAAATATAATATTACCATTAGTGTAAAAGAATCTGGAAAGGAAAAATACATCGACAAATTGATAATGGATAATTCAAGTATTGCCATAGATGCTATTACTGAGCAGGTAAAAAAAATCAAGTAACTTACAGCGAGTTGCTTTCGTATAACCAATAAAATGAATTATTTTATTAAATTTGCGGGCTTCATGCGAAAGGTACTCTTATTTTTCATTTCCTTAATACTACTTGTTTCATGTAAAGACAGCTATAATTATGTAGCTAGAAAAGGAACTGTAGCACAAAAATATGAGTATGCAAAAAAATATTTTGACAAAAAGAAATATTCTAAATCACAACCTTTATTAGAAGAAATATACCCGCAGTATAAAGGCAAAAAGGAAGCTGAAGATATATATTATATGCTAGCCTACAGCCATTACAAACTGCATGATTATTTATTGGCAAGCTATCATTTTGATAACTTTACTCAGCAATACAGCCTTAGTTCGCGAGTTGAAGAATGTGCATTTATGCATTGCATTTGTGAATTTTATAAATCTCTTCCCACTTATTTAGACCAAACTATTACTGAAAATGCCATAAAATCATTTCAGCTTTTTGTAAACAATTATGGTGAAAGCCGCTATATGCCGCAGTGTAATGAATATATTGATAAACTAAGGGCTAAACTGCATAAAAAGGCCTATTCCAATGCCATGCTTTATTACCGAATAGGAGATTATAAGGCTGCAACTGTTGCTTTTGGTAATGCAATAAAAGACTTTCCTGATTTACCACAGAAGGATGAATTTGAATACCTTATTGTAAAATCACATTATCTTTATGCTAAAAACTCAATTTTGTCGGTTCAATTAGATAGGTATAAAAAAGCCATTGAAGCTTCTAATGAATTCTATGCCGAACACTCGCAGAGCCATAGTATTTACTCGAATGATATAAAATCCCTTGTAATTTTAATTAATACGGGAATTGCTAAAGTCGAGCGTGAAATAAAACGAAAACCAATTGCCCCCACAAAAACAACTTAAATAAAAAACAATTCAATAAAAAATTAAATAGATGAAAAAAGAAGAAAAAGTTTCAAGTTCAGCCGTAAGTCGCGACACCCGTTTATTAGATGGTCCAACAGGTAATCTTTATGAAACCGTAGCAATCATTGCCAAACGTGCAGGACAAATTTCATTGCAAACTAAGGAAGAAATGCACCAACGCTTGGAAGAGTTTATTGGTGACAACGATACCCTTGAAGAAGTATTTGAAAACCGTGAACAAATTGAAATTGCCACTTATTTTGAACAACAACCAAAACCAACATTAATGGCTACTGATGAATTTTTGAAAGATAAAATTTATTACAGAAATCCAGCTAAAATGGATGTTGAAAAATAAAAAAATAGTATTAGGCGTTTGTGCAAGTATAGCTGCTTATAAATCAGCCATACTTTTGCGTTTGCTTGTTAAATCTGGTGCTGAGGTTAAAGTTATTATGACCCCAGGTGCCTTGGATTTTATAACTCCACTTACACTTTCCACGCTAAGTAAAAATCCTGTATTTTCAGAATACAGTGATACCAAAAGCGGCCATTGGAATAATCATGTTGAATTAGCTGCTTGGGCTGATCTCATTTTAATTGCCCCAGCCACGGCGAATACCATTGCTAAAATGGCGAATGGAATTTGCGATAATTTACTATTAGCAACGTATCTTTCGGCAAAGAGTAAAGTTGCTTTTGCGCCGGCTATGGATTTGGATATGTATCAACATCCCTCAGTTATTGCCAATATGAATAAGTTGACTCAGTTTGGGAATGTTTTAATACCTGCCGAATCAGGTGAATTAGCAAGTGGTTTAATTGGTGAAGGCCGAATGGCTGAACCTGAAAATATTGTTTCATTTGTAATCGATTATTTTAGAAAAACTAATTCATTAAATGGTAAAAAAGCAATGGTGAGTGCCGGGCCAACCTATGAAAAGATTGATGCGGTGCGATTTATAGGAAATTACTCAACAGGAAAAATGGGTATTTCTATTGCTAATGAACTTAAAAATAACGGAGCTGAGGTTACGTTAATTTTAGGACCAAGTAATCAAAACAATATTGATTCTTCAATAAATGTCATTAGAGTTGAATCTGCAAAGGAAATGTACAAGGCTTGCGTAATTGAAGCTGCCAAAAGTGAAATTATAGTAATGAGTGCCGCAGTGGCCGATTATACTCCAAGTAGAGTTTCAGATGAAAAAATAAAGAAGACAGCAAATGATTTGAATCTTAGCTTAGAAAAAACACCTGACATACTTAATAAACTTGGTGAAGTAAAAAAAACTAAACAAATTTTAGTGGGTTTTGCATTAGAAACAAATAATGAATATGACAACGCCGTGGATAAACTAAATAAGAAAAACTTAGATTTCATCGTTCTAAATTCATTAAATGACAAAGATGCAGGGTTTCAATTTGATACTAATAAAATTACTATTATTGATAAGAAACTAAAATCTCAAGTGTTCGAATTAAAATCAAAAAAAGAAGTTGCAAAAGATATCGTTAATAAAATTATTAGCCTTACGGTTTAATATGAGAGCCAAACTATTTATTTTATATGTTCTTATTGGTAGCTTTTTTTATAATGCTTCAGCTCAGGATTTAAATGCCACAGTAAGAGTTTTAACCAATGATCTTTCAAATCCTGATAAGGCTTTGGTGGCTGATTTACAATTAGCGGTTTTCAATTTTTTGAACAATAAAAAATGGAGTGATGATAAAATTCAAATCAATGAAAAAATAGATTGCACCTTTATTATTAATCTTAAATCACAACAATCAGATAATTTTACAGCAACCGTTGAAATACAATCCAGCCGCCCGGTTTATGGTTCTACTTACAATTCAGTAATTTTTAGACATTTAGACAATTGGGATTTTAAATATTCACTATATCTTCCTCTTGATTTTCAGGAAAGTGCCTATACTAGCCAGCTTACAAGCTTATTGGCTTTTTATGCCAATGTTATTTTAGGAATGGATTATGACTCCTATTCAGAAGATGGCGGATTAAATTATTACCGAAAAGCAAAAAACATAAAAGACTTGGCCATGAATGAGTTTGGTTGGGGAATACGTGATGGTAAAAACAGTTTTAACCGGTGGTTTTTAATTGAAAATTTAATGGATGAACGTTATAAAACCATTCATACAGCCTTTTATCTATATCATGTAAAAGGCATGGACGTAATGTATAAAGACATTGATAAAGGTCGCGCATCCGTATTAGATGGCCTTACAGAGCTTAAGAAAATTTACAATATATATCCCAATTCATTCACTTTGTTCTTGTTTTTTGAAGCAAAAAGCAAAGAGTTAATTAAGGTCTTTGGTAAAGCGTCTCCAACTTTAAAAAATCGTGCGTATGAGTTGCTGATTCAACTCAATCCTTATAACAGGAATAAGTATGATGAAATGCTAAAAACAAATTAAGCATTAAACATTACTTCATAAATAAATTTTTCAATTCATGTGCATCTTCCGGTTTTATTTTTCCGGCCAATACCAAGCGCAACTGACGACGACGAAGTGCTCCGTCAAATTTTTCAACCTCTTCGGGTGTTTGCGGTTCTAATGCGGGAACATTAACAGGTCTGTTTCTTGAATCCAGTGCTACAAAAGTATAATAGGCATCATTGCATTTAATTTTTTCGCCACGCGGAATATTTTCAGCCCAAACTTCGATAAATACTTCCATCGAAGTTTTGAAAGAACGGGTAACCCACGCTTTAATATTTACTACATCGCCCAATTTTATTGGTTCTTTAAAAGAAACTGAATCAACAGCCGCGGTAACAACAATTGAATTTGAATGTTTCTGCGCAGCTATAGCCGAGGCAATGTCCATCCAATGAAGCAGCCTTCCTCCCATCAAATTATTAAGTGTATTGGTATCATTGGGCAATACAATTTCATTCATTATAGTTAAAGAATCGGTAGGGGTTTTGATATGTGACATATTTTAAGTGTAGTTATATAGTATAGAACAAATTATATATAATAAAGTTCAAAGTGATTCCAGCTCTAAATTCTTAATTTATCTCTGCAGGTATCAAATGGTCTAATATTTCCAATACAGCATTGGCCATATCATTTTTATTATCCAGCAAAGGATTAACCTCTGTAATTTCAAGGGCAATAAGTTTAGGTGACTTAAATAGATAACTTAATAATTCTTTAGCATTTGCCAAGGTTATTCCATCAGGTGTGCTGGTGCCTGTGCCTTCTGAAACACTTGGATCCATGCTATCCACATCAAAAGAAATATATAGCAAATCGCAATGATTGAGATAGTTTAAAGTTTCGTCAGCTATTTTTTTTACAGGTATTTTTTTTACTTCTTGTGGCCCGTAATATTTAATTTTATTATCCTTAATATCTTTCCATTCCGGAGCCTCCAAATCTCTAATATCAATAAATACAATATCCTCCGGATATAGTTTTGGATGAATATGTCGATCGCCAGCATGAGTTAGCTTTTTCCAAAAATGTTTGGTAGCCTCATCAATCTCATTAATTTTTTTGGAACAATACACATCGCCCAGACTAGCTGCTAAGGGCATTCCGTGAACATTGCCACTAGGCGTCGTATAAGGCGAATGTAAATCACCATGAGCATCAATCCAAATCACACCTAAACGTTTATTGGGATAATAATTTTTTATAGCAGCTATAGTACCAATAGCATTACTATGGTCGCCCGAAAGTATGAGTGGAAACTGATCATAATCGAAACAATCTTCAACTTCATCAATAATATTATCAATAACTTTGGTGATATGGTCAATGTAACGTGCGTATTTAAAAGGTGTGGGATGAATCAGTTCATAATTATGATCTTCAATCCTTGTAAAATGAAACCTACTAAAAAAATCTCCTTTACGGTCAATATCAGCATACATAATAGCTTCAGGCCCATGACTAGCCCCACGTTTGCCGCATCCTAGCTCAGAAGGAACAAGTATTATGTGAAAATTGCGAGTGTTTGTCATAGGGCAAATATAGGAATTTAGACTTCACGCCCAAATACCACTTCAATACTGCGTAAAAAAGAATAAACAAATACAGTACTTTTGAGAAAATAATATAAATATAAATGATACATAAATTTATTTCGAAAGCAACCCTCGCTTGCTGCCTGTTTTTAATCATTTTCAATTCTAATCTCTCTGCCCAGTATTTAAACAAGCCCCTTCCTTTTGATTCGTCTGTAACCACCGGAACGCTAACCAATGGACTTAGGTATTATATAAAACCCAATGCAAAACCTGAAAAAAAAATAGAACTGCGATTGGCAATAAATGCCGGTTCTATTTTGGAAAACGATAACCAACAAGGTTTAGCCCATTTTATGGAACACATGAATTTTAATGGCACAGCTCATTATCCAAAAAATGAATTAGTAGATTTTTTGCAATCCATTGGAGTGCAATTTGGAGCAGATTTAAATGCTTATACAAGTTTTGATGAAACCGTTTATATTTTGCCAATTCCAACAGATAAGCCTGATAATATTGGTAAAGGGTTTGAGGTCCTTTCTGATTGGGCGCAAAAGGCTTTAATTACCGATAAAGATGTTAATGATGAGCGCAAAGTTGTACTTGAAGAAAGCAGGCTTGGTAAAGGAGCCGACGACAGAATGATGAAATTCTATCTTCCTAAATTAATGGCAGGTTCACATTATGCTGAACGACTTCCAATTGGAAAAGAAGATGTACTAAAAAACTTTGATCCGGAAGTAATTCGTTCGTTTTATAAAGATTGGTACAGGCCCAATTTGATGGCAGTGGCTGTAGTTGGCGATATTACTGTAAAACAGGCCAAAGACTTGATTGAAAAATATTTTTCAGGTTTAACAAATCCTCAAAACGAAAGAATCCGAACAACCTATGAAGTTCCTGCTTTTAAGAAAAAAGAAGCAATGGTGCTAACCGATAAGGAAGCAACAAATCAAGAATTCAGTTTGGTATATTCATCAAAAAAAACAACAGCAGATGTCACTCTTCAAGATTACAGGACTACTATTGTAAAAAATCTTTTTGTTCAGGTTTTGAATAATAGACTAAGAGAACTTACACAAAGTGCTACCCCTCCTTTTTTGTACAGCTATGCCAGTGTTGGTGGTTGGGCTCGCGGATTCGAGAGTTTTCAATTAAATGCTGTAGCTTCTGGTGATATGAAAACTACCGTGGATGCCGCCATCGGAGAACTTGTAAAAGCTCAAAAATTTGGATTTAACAACACTGAACTTGAAGTAGTAAAAAAAGGAACTTTAAGTTGGATAGAACGCCTTTACAATGAACGAAACACAACTGAATCGGGGGATATGATTGAAGAATATCTGAGAAATTTTCTAACTCAAGAGCCCATGTCAGGTATTCAAAAAGATTATCAATATTACACGGATTTTTTGCCTACAATCACTTTACAAGAAGTGAATGATATGGCTAAAGTTTGGTTAGATGATAACAAAACCTATTTTGCTTTATCATTAGGACCTGAAAATAGTAAGACAAAAAAACTAAGTAACAAAAACCTCTTAAAAATGGTGAATGATGCTTTTAAACAAGAAGTAACCAACAAAACAGAGAAAATATTGGCGGCTTCATTACTTTCTACTGAACCTTTGGCTGGCAAAATAATAGCTGCTGAAAAAGATAGTTCATTGGATGCAACTACATACACATTGAGTAATGGAGTGAAAGTAACCATGAAATCAACCACCTTCAAAAGTGACGAAATTGTATTTTCAGGTCAAAAAAAAGGAGGTACTGGGCAATTTTCGGCAGATGATAAATTAAATGCAATGTATATGGGTAGTATTATTGCTTCTATGGGTTATGGACAATTTACCCCTGTAGATTTAAAGAATTTTTTATCCGGAAAAAACATAGCTGTATCAACCAATGCCTCATCCACTAAGGATATTATTCAAGGCAGTTCATCCATTAAAGACCTTGAGACTATGCTGCAATTGAACTTCCTTAAATTAACCTCAGCGCGCAAAGATTTGGAACTTTTTAAAGGTTTTATTTCCAAACAAATATCAGCCTTGCAAAACATGAAATCCAATCCCCAGATGGCTTTTTTTGATACCCTTAATAAATCGTTATATAATAATAATCCATTTACACCAATAAGTATTCCTTCCGAAGCTAATCTTAACAGCATAAATCCTGACAGAGTGTTGGAAATGTATAATACTGAATTTGCTAATGCCGATGGATTCCTCTTTTATTTTGTTGGTAATATAGATGAAAGCACTTTCAAACCTTTGATTGAAAAATATTTGGCAAGCCTGCCAACCAAAGGCACCACTCCTAATTATAAAGATAATGGATTGAGACCCCGTGGTGGAAAAAATGAGTTAAAAGTTTACATAGGCTCCGAACCAAAAAGCATTATTGTAGAAGAATTTTATGGAGAAATACCTTATTCGGAAGGAGCCTCTTTAAAAGCGGGTTTATTGGCGGATATTTTAAATATAAAAATAATAGAAGAATTAAGAGAAAAAATTGGCGGTATATACAGTGGCGGCATGTATGCTAATGTAAATAATGAACCCTATCATAACTTTTCATTTGTATTGTACTTGCCTTGTGGACCTGAAAGTGTAGATACACTTATGCACGCCGCAATGGATGAGATAACACGAATAAAAAATGAAGGCCCTTTAAGCAAAGATTTAGAAAAAGTCAAATTAGCTAAAGTTGAAGCCTACCGTGAAGCTATGAAAACAAATGCTTTTTGGAATAAATACCTCTCCGAGATTAAATCTAACGGTGCTGATAAAAACCGTTTTTTAGGATACGAAACAATATTAAATGCCGTAACCCCAGAACAAATAAAAGATATTTCTAATCAAATGTTGAGCGGTGAAAACAGTTTAAGAGCGGTCCTATATCCCGCTAAATAATTTTTTTCAAGAAATTAAATTCTTAAAAAAGCTGAATAATCATGCGATTATTCAGCTTTTTATTTTTCATTTATTATCAAATCTCAGTTTAGACAAAATAAAAGCAATACCCATTACCAACAAACACCCAATAACATTTAACCACAAAAAAGAAATGATATCGGCCACATAAATGGCGATTATACAAATTTCAGTAACCACAGCAGCCCAAAAAGTAGCATTAGCACGAATAGATTTCATATAAAAGGCCACCATAAATATCCCAAGGATTGTGCCATAAAACAAGGAGCCAAGAATATTAACCGCTTCAATAAGGCTTCCTAATTTACTGGCAAACATAGCTACTCCTATACAAAACAATCCCCAAAAAAGTGTAATCCATTGGGAGGCTTTGTAATAGTGTAATTCTGTTTTTTCTTCTTTTCCCAAGCGTTTATAAATATCAATAATGGAAGTGGAAGCCAATGAATTGAGTGCTGCAGCTATACTTCCCCAAGCTGAGAGAAATATCATGGCTATTAAAAGTCCTATCAACCCGATGGGTAAATGATGAACGACAAAATATAAAAAAATGTAATTGGTGTCGTTGGTATCGGCCAAGTTATCTGCATCCTTTATAGTTTCTTTCGCTTTGGTTCTTAATACTTGGGCTTGCTTTTCGGTGGTTTGCAGTTCCAATTCGGTTTTATCAATAAGTTTTTTATCATTTGATTTTATGGCTGCTGATAGTTCTAAAACTTGAACTTGTTTCTTTTGGTTTAAAATTTCATAAGCCTTTTGGTTTTCTTTGAATATTTCACTGTATTCCGATGCCAGCGTTTTATCAATTTGCTTTTGGTTAAAAACTATGGGCGAACTGTAATTTAAATAAAACACAAAAACCAAAGCTCCGATTAATAAAATCCCAAACTGCATGGGCACTTTTACCAAGCCGTTCATCAATAATCCCAAACGGCTTTCCTTTATACTTTTAGCTGTTAAATAACGTCCCACTTGACTTTGGTCAGTTCCAAAATACGAAAGAGCCAAGAAAAAACCGCCTATAACCCCGCTCCAAATATTGTATTTATCTTTCCACCAAGCTGGGTCAGTCACATCTATTTTGGTTTCAATCACATTCATTTTGCCCATTTTGGCTGCTACTTTTATAGCATCTGTAAAGCCCATTCCTTCGGGTAATAAATTCACAACCATGTACCCTGCCAAAAACATCCCAATAAAAACAATAAACAACTGTTGCATTTGGGTATAGGCCACAGCTTTGGCACCGCCACTCACCGTATAAATGATGAGCAGTCCGCCCATAAAAATATTGGTGTAATAAATATTCCAGCCTAGCAGACTTGATAAAATAATAGATGGAGCGTAAATACTGATTCCAGTGGAAAGTCCTCTGGAAATTAAAAAAAGTAAAGAAGCCAGAGTTCGTGTTTTTAAATCAAAGCGTTGCTCCAAAAATTCATAGGCTGTAAAGACTTTTAATTTATGATAGATGGGAACAAACGTGATGAACAAAACAATCATCGCCAGTGGCAATCCAAAGTAATATTGCACAAACCGCATCCCATCTGTATAGGCCTGACCTGGTGCCGAAAGAAAAGTAATGGCACTGGCCTGAGTTCCCATGATGCTCAGCAAAATAATGAACCATGTCATGGAATTACTGCTCTTAAAGTAGGAATGTAGATTCCGTTCACCCTTGCTTTTATACACACCAAAAAGCAACACTCCAAGAAGTGTCAGGCAAAGTACTATCCAGTCGGTTGTCGACATGTTATTAGTTGTGTTTTAATGATTGGTTGTAAGGGTTAAAATGGTGATTGGTTTTATACGACAAATCACGAATCACCATTTTAACTTTTTTAACTATTTTAACAATTTTAACTTTTCCAACCATTCTCAAATCACTCTATTTCCACCAAATTCACCATCAATCTATATGCTCCCGGCACACCAGCAGGCAATTCCCTAAAGAAAACCAATCCAGTATAGATAAAATTACCTTTGCCATGTTTGGCTATTATCAAACTGCCTTTGTTTGGTTTTTCGCCTTTGTCGCTCATGCTCAAGGGACATTCGTAAGTGGAGTCAATATCACCTGCAAAGTAAATTCCCCGTTCCTGTATCCAACCTTCAAAATCCTTTTCAGTAATTTTATTGGGGGTATTTAAAACCGGATGATTTGGCAAGTCAAAATTTACTTTTGCATTTTCATCCGTTACCCGTTCGCGGGTTAGTTTAAAAGGTTTGGGGCCCATATCCCCTTTGAACGGCCCCGCAAAACTGTTGGTATTGTATTGAACAATAAGGTTTCCGCCATTGCTCACATAATCCATCAGCTTTTGTTTATAGTTGGTTAAAAGTGGATTGGTATTGTAAGCCCGAACTCCTGTGATAATGGTATTAAAGTTTTTCAAATCCTCATTAGCCAGCATGGCATCGGTAATGGTAATTACTTCATAGCCCAATTGCGATAAGCAACTTTGTACTTCATCCCCCGCCCCGGGAATGTAGCCGATACGTTTGGCAGTTTTTTTAATATCTAGCTTTAACAATTTGGCTTCGGCTTCCGGAAACCAAGTTTGAATGGGGATATGGTCATATTTTATTTCGCGGATGCTTTTGGTATAGGTTTCCCCGTCAACTATCGCCACGGCTTTGGCTATGCCCTGACTTGTATTTGAAGGTGGTGTTACTTTAAAACTTACCGTTTGCTCTTCGTTCTTTTTTAATAAGCTTACATTTATTTCTGTAGGTTTTAATTTCCAACCGGCAGGAATTTGAAGTTTAACTTTGGCACTTAGACTATCTTTCCCGGCTTTAACCTTCACCTTTATTTCTTTGGAGGTGTCATCCGAAAAGGCAATCACCTCATTTTCCATGGTTAATAAAACCGGAGGAATAATAACCAAAGGACGGCAGAGTTCTCCTTTTTCAGGATCTACCCAGCGGTATTGAATGGGAAATAATACTTGAAAACTTGAATTGTTAATTTTAAAAGTAACACCTGCATCATTGAAGAAACTCTTATCTTCTGCTAATCCTATTTTATACTGATAATTAATATGAAAAATACCATTAGGCATTGATTCCAACCAATAAGGTTGACCAATATATTTCCAAGCAACCATTTTATCACCACTATAACTATTAAAACTTAACGTCTTGTTAGGGTTAATTAGAGTATTGATAAGAGTATCATATTCTCTGTTTGATTCCTTCTTTTTTAATGGGAAACCTACCCTTGTTATTTCAATCTGACTATTTGAACGATTAACAAGATTGAAAATATATTTATTCTTAGCATGCGGTGTTATTTGTATGTCATTACAATTGATATCAACAACCACACCATGAACAGCCAAAATAATCTTACGAACCAATACCTTATTATAGCTATAATATTCTTTTGAGAAATTATTAAAAATAGAATTGTCATGAATCTTAGATAAGATTGGGCTAATTTTACTTGGATTACTAATTTCATAATTTCTAATAGCCTCTTCACAAAGTTCCCCTATTTTCCCCCCCCCTTTCACTCTTTTCCAGCTAAAATCCATTCTGTCAAAAATATCTTTCAAATTGGCGGTATCGCCTTTTATGGGTTTAAAATATTCAAAATATTCTCCTCGCTGTTTGGCGCTGCCAAAACCCTGGCTTTTGTGCATGCTGCGGCTTTCGGCGGCTATTTCCCCATAACTTTTGCCCAATAATGCATTGTAACCACCCACATCCAGTTTTATAAATTTGCTCATATCCGCCTTTGGATCGCGGAAACGGGCGGTGGAATTATGCAGCAACCGCCTTGCCTGCCAAACCTTTACATATTTTAATTGCTCCGGAAACCGTGTGGAATCTGCCGCCGCATCAAAGGCTTCCTCAGCCAATATGCCCGAAGCGGTGTGATGGCCGTGTCCCCCTCTGCCATCGGTGGCAAAACGGGTAATAATAATATCCGGCCTGAAATTTCTTATAACCCAAACAACATCAGATAGAATGGAATCGTGGTTCCATTTTTCAAAGGTTTCTTCGGGCGTTTTGCTAAACCCAAAATCATAAGCCCGTGTAAAAAATTGTTCTCCCCCATCTATAAGTCTTGCTGCCAGTAATTCCTGAGTTCGTATCAATCCTAATTCCACACCTTGTTCGGGGCCAATCAGGTTTTGGCCACCATCGCCACGGGTTAAGGAAAGATAACCGGTTCGTAAACATTTTTCATTGGCTAGATAAGCAATCAATCGCGTGTTTTCATCATCGGGATGGGCGGCAATGTAAAGCACCGAACCTACGGTATTCAACTTTTTTAGTTGTAACAGTATTTCGGAGGATGAATAGGATTTAGGTGGTTGAGCGTTTAGAAATCCAAAGGGAAGTATGAAAAGGAGTAATATTTTTTTAAGCATTCTATTTTTATGAGTGGTTGGCGAAATTCGGATATTTTGAGGTAATAATTATGCCACACCTTGACTAGTTTCTAATTATGTTTTAAATTTTATTATCAAAACTAAAAAACTCTTATTATCATTTGTTGTTTTATTTTTGAATCCTAAAAAAAAACAAATGAATAAATTTTTTATATTTTTAATCTTAGCCATAGTAGCTTGCAGTCCTAAAGTGGTAACCTTTACTCATTCAGATGTGAAACGTGCTTCTGAAAAATTTCCAGGCTCCACCAAACAGACTTTAATTGCAGGTAAAGATATTTTTACCAATTCGTGTGGAAATTGCCACCCTTACAAAGAACCATCAACAAAAACAGAAGCTCAATGGAAAATAATTGTGCCGAAAATGGTTGTAGCGGTTAATAAAAAACAAAACATAGAAGTGATCAACAGCAAGAAGGAAGTATTACTATTAGCCTATTTGGTTACTATGAGCACTGCTCCCAAAAAATAGTCTTACTTTAATATTAAAATGAAAGTAGAAATTTGGAGTGATGTAATGTGCCCGTTTTGCTATATTGGCAAGCGGAAATTTGAAATGGCTTTAAACCTGTTTGAAGATAAAGACAATGTAGAAATTGTTTGGAAAAGTTTTCAGTTAGACCCCACTATTGTTAGCGATGCAAGCAAAACGGTTAATCAATTTTTAGCAGAACGAAAAGGCTGGACAGTGGAATATGCCGCACAAATGAACGACCATGTTACCAAAATAGCCAAAGAAGTAGGATTGGAATATAATCTTGATAAGGCTGTAGTTGCCAATTCGTTTGATGCCCATCGGTTTTCACATTTGGCAAAAAAGCATAACTGTCAAAATGAGGCCGAAGAGCAACTTTTCAAAGCTTATTTTACCGAAGGAAAAAATACAGCTGATCATGATACCATTATTCAATTGGGTGTAGAAATAGGTTTAGATGCTAATGAAATAAAGCAAATGCTGAAAAGTGATGCTTATTCTGAAGATATAAGAATGGACATTTATGAAGCACAACAAATTGGCGTAAGTGGGGTTTCTTTCTTTTTGTTTATTGATAAATATACCATTACTGGAGCTCAAGATAGTTCCGTATTTTTACAGGCTTTAAATACAATAAGTAAGGAAATAGCTGAAGCTATTACTCAATAACTATATTCACTAAATAACCAATTTGCACCAGAACGAACAACTCATTCACTCTTTTTATAAAGCCTTTCAAAATAAGGATTATAAAACCATGCAACAGAGCTATGCTGACGAAGCAACATTTAGCGACCCGGTTTTTATAAATCTTAATGCTGATAAAGTTAGAGCCATGTGGGAAATGTTTTGTTTAAATGGCAAGGATTTAACTATCAAATTCAAAAATGTAAAAGCTAACGAAACCAATGGCAGTGCTGAATGGATAGCTACTTATATCTTTACAAAAACTGGCAAAAAAGTAACCAACCATATTTCTGCAAACTTTACATTTAAGGATGGAAAGATTAAAACCCATATAGATTCTTTCAATTTTTATAAATGGGCAAGTCAAGCTTTAGGTTTACCAGGATTATTATTAGGTTGGACAGGTTTTATAAAAAATAAAATTAAACAAGGCGGAATGCAAAGCCTCAATAATTTTATTTCTAAAACTACTACACATTAATACTATCATTTTTTTTAGCTTTGAGAACTTATGATAAAAACGATTAATGATGTAATTGTCCGTCAAAACAAGATTATAGCATCTGCAAAGCTTGACAAAGCACGATTCGGATATTTTGCAGCTTTGTATCTTGAAATGACCCAAACTGTGAAACAGCATATTGAGCAAGGGAAATTTGATGATGTTGCCAGAATGGAGCAACTTGTTGTCGTTTTTGCCAACCGATATTTTGACGCTTATGAAAAGTGGCAAGCCAAAAAAACTACGACCCAATCGTGGCAAATAGCATTAGATGAAACAAAAAAAAATAATATAACAGTGATTCAGCATTTGCTTTGTAGCATTAATGCACATATCAATTTAGACCTAGGAATAGCGGCTGCTCAAATTTGTCCAGGCCATAAAATTGAAGGTTTAAAAGCCGACTTTGAAAGAATTAATAATATCCTTGCTTTTCTGTTAGATAGCGTTCAAATTAAACTTGGAAAAATAAGCTGGCCGATGCGATTTTTAGACCGAATAGGAAAAAATCGTGATGAGCAGTTGGCTAATTTCAGCCTTGGAATAGCTCGAAAAAGTGCTTGGTTGATAGCTGTTGATTTAGCAAAATCGTCGGTAAGTCAGCAACCCGGTTATATTAATTTACTTGATAAAAAAACATCGCAACTTGCCAAACTAATTATAAATCCAGGAGCAATGGCTAATCTACTTTTAAAGCCTGTTAAAATATTTGAACCTTCAGACCCCACAAAAATAATAGCTATACTAAAATCCTAAGCACCTTTTTTTGGCTACCCAAAGTTTATATCAAATTTTAGATATTCCGGATTATTCGGATATCACTTTGGTGAAAAAATCATTTAGGCAATTAGCGCTTAAATATCATCCTGATAGAAATAAGGATACTTCAGCCTCTGAAAAATTCAAAACAATCGTAAAGGTTTATGAAATTTTAAACAATCCTATTCTAAAGCAAAATTATGATTTCAGGTTAAAGAACGGTTTTGATAAAACTGAAATTCAATTACCACTTGAAGAATCGGCAAGTGATAAATTTAAAAAGGAATATGCACAAAAAAGAAAGCATCAAAATGAGATTCAGGAGGTTGAAAATATCACCAAATATGAAAAATCACTAGGTGTAATACCTTTTATTTGGCGTATCGTAATTATAGGATTGGTGCTACTTACAGGTATTTTAAACATACTTAACGATTGGTATCAAACTGGAAATAAAATAGCTTTAGGGATTATTCTTTTTATAATTTCTTCGTTGTTTTTATGGAATGAACTTTATAAATACTTTTGGCATAAATCAGTTATTAAAGATGAAGAAAAATATTCAAAACAAGCTTATACCATTTTTATTACTGTGTTTTTTGTTGGAATTTTTACAACATTTAGTTTAATAAAAATTAAGAAAGTTTGGCAACTTCAGAATTTTGGGAAAGTAATTTATGCTTCAGTCGACAACGAAAGAGGCAAATGCTACTATACATATAAAAACGAAAATTATTTTATAAATATTTATAACGTCCAAAAGGACCTTAAAAACAAGGAACAAATACTAATAAGAATTAGCATCAAAGAACCTGAAATCTGGGAGTATGTGGATGAAAAATAGTATTAGTTACTTAAAATGTTTTGCTAAGACCTATTCCCAAAGTAAAAGGTTGGGTTACGATTATTTCTTCACCGGAAGTTGATTCACTTGAATTTACAGGAAATGATAATCCACCATAAATATCAATATTTACCACTTTGTTTTTTATCCTACCCATCACAAATGGATCAAATAGAACGTAGCTTCTTTTTAATAAAGGATTAGAATTATTCGTATTATTTTTTGAACGCTCTACTTTAATAAAATTTTCATACGTAAAGCGAGGAATAAAGTAAAAACCACCATGATCCCCTCCAAATCCGATGGATGGTTGGACATAAAATCTTACACTTTGAACATCCACATCTATCGCGTCAAAAACATTAATATCAGTAGGGTTAAACAAACTTGTAAAAAAATGCCCTTGCGAAAAACCTCCACCACCAACAATTTGAAAATGTCCTTTTTCTCCAAAATTGAGATTATAACCTGCTCCGGCACTTGCTGTAAATGTTTTATAAGGTCGTTTATGATTTAATGAATCAGTGGTGTGTTCTTCTACCCAGCTTAAAGCCCCTGATAAAGTACCAGTTAAAAAAAAATTACTATCAAGGCAATACCATCCTGAAACCTGAGCTTTTGATAATCCAATTGTAACTTGTCCTCCCCCCGATTTTTCTTTAACATCAGCAATTACAGGGTAATTAGGATAATAAACATAAGTACAAGAACCGGCAAAGACTAATGTTGAAAATAAAAAAAGAAGATTAAATTTATTTTTCATGGGTAATTATTTTTTTAACAGGCAAACGTTTTTAAAAAAAAAATTAAAAATCAATCCTTTCCACCGTCACCCTTAAAATGATCGTCGGTATTTTTAAACAAAACATTAAACGTGGTTAAAGAACCATAAACACGGGTAATATATTGTTGAAGATTAACTTTGTCTTCATCCGATAAAATTTTATGACTATTAATATTTTGCTCCAAAACTCTTAATCGGTCTCTCACCATCACAATTTTATGAAAGAACGTTTCAATTGTAATTTCCTTTATACTTTGGTTTTTGTCGGCAGGTTCCAATACCATCAGGCCGCCTTTCCATTTATTGCCAAGTTCTACCTTTTGTTCTGGTTCAATATAGCGCTTAACAATGCGTATCAGAGCATCTTCCACTTCATCAAAAGTTACTTGATTATTTTCAGGTTCGATGGCTTCTAATACTTCCAAATCTCCACTTCCATGCGGAATTTCTTTAAATCCTTGACCATGAAAAGCTATAGTAAAATATTCAAGCGTAATACGGGCCAAAATGCCTTCGCCATAATGTTTGTGTTTTAAGCGGCTTCCTATGCCAAGTGCTTTGTTCATTAGAGCAAAATTAATTTAAATTGATGCCAAATAAAATATTATCCGAATGAAAAGTACATCGAAATCGTAAAATTTTAAAATACTTTAGTATTAAATTATCTCTACTCCGTTTCACTTAATTCAAGCCAGCGCATTTCTTTTTTCCCCAATAGAGCTACAATTTTTTCTATTTCAAAAGCTATTGATGTAAGCTCATTATACGGTAATCCACCTGTACTTAATTTATTTTCCAAATTCACCTTTTCAGTTTCCAATTTTTCAATTTCTTTGGTTAATTGTTCTAATTCATGCTTTTCCTTAAAAGACATTTTGTGTTTTTCTGTTTTAACTTCTTTAGCTTTAACCTGAACTTCAACAGTAGATTTGGACAAAGGCTTAACCACTTCCTTTGGCTTAGCTTTCCATTCCCTGTAATCGGTATAGTTACCGGGATAATCTTTTATTTTTCCATGGTCTTCAAAGGCAAAAATATGGTCACAAACCCTATCCAGAAAATAACGGTCATGACTTACAACCATTACATTTCCTTCAAAATTTTCTAGAAAATCTTCTAATACATTTAAGGTGTCAATATCAAAATCATTGGTAGGCTCATCCAAAATCAAAAAATTGGGAGCAGTCATTAATATTTTCAATAACTGAAGTCTTCGTTTTTCCCCTCCACTAAGTTTTCCAACCGGGGTATAATGTTGTTCCCTTCTAAATAGAAATCTCTCCAAAAACTGAACCGCAGTAATGGTTTTGCCATTGCCCATTTGCACATTATCAGCTATTTCCCTTACTTCTTCTATAAGTCTATTTTCAGGATTAAGAGGTGCACTGTTTTGAGAAAAATATCCAAATACTGTGGTTTGCCCAACAACCACAGAACCTTTGGTTGGTTGCAAAAGTTCGCAGGCTATATTTATAAGTGTACTTTTTCCTGCCCCGTTTTTTCCAACTACCCCAATTTTTTCCTTATTTTTAAATACATGCGAAAAATTACTAATCAATTTATGATCATTAAAACTATGCTCAATGTGATGAAGTTCTAAAATTTTACTTCCTTGCCTCGCTCCTCTTATACTGAGTTCTAATTTTTGGTTATCAACTTTAACACTTGCTTTGTCTTTTATATCATAAAATGCTTCAATTCGCGATTTGCTTTTGGTTCCACGTGCTTGCGGCTGTCGTCGCATCCATTCCAGTTCCTTTAGCATTAGTAGTTTTGCCTTTCCTTGTTCTACAGCTGCCATTTGCATCCGCTCTGCCTTTTTTTCTAGGTAATAGGCATAATTTCCTTTGTAAGAAACTAAGCCTGATGGTTCTAGCTCAACTATTCTATTGCAAATTCTATCAATAAAATATCGATCATGACTTACAAGCAGCATGGTTACATTTTTACCATTGAGTAAATTTTCCAACCATTCAATGGCTTCAATATCCAGGTGATTGGTAGGTTCGTCCAATATAAAAACATCGGGTTGCATAAGTAACATGGCAGCTATTGCCAATCGGCGCTTTTGTCCGCCACTCAGAGAACCGGCTTTTTGCTGAAGTTCTGTTATGCCAAGTTTGGCAAGAGTTTCCCTAACCTGACTTTCATAATCCCAAGCTTTTTGATTATCCATCTCTCCCATTATTTCAGCCATTTTATCGTGAGAAAAATTTGGGTCTAATTGTGCCATTTCAAATTCACTAACCAACTTGGCTAATGGATTACTTTCATCAAAAATTATTTGCCATACGGTTAGGTCAGGGTTGATATCGGGTTCCTGAGGAAGATAAACGACTTTAACAGAATTATTGTGAACTACTTCTCCTCTATCAGCAGGTTCAGCTTTTGCCAACAAGCGCAATAAGGTGCTTTTTCCTGCTCCGTTTTTACCGATTAAGGCTATTTTTTCACCTTGATTTACCCCAAAATTAAGGTCGGTAAATAACCAGGTTTCGTTATATGATTTTCCAAGCCCTTCGGCAGATATACAATTCATTAATAATATAGATGTGAGATTTTGAGTACAGAGACTGTGCCGCAAAGATATTGCGATTGCTTCTATATCCCTACCCCATTTCTCACATCTTTGCAAATTGCCATAAAAAAATAATCCTATTTAAAGTTTAAACTTAAATTGCCCCATACCCAAAATCAAGTACACAATTGGTGCCATAAGATTTATGAGGTTTTATGGAAACCCCAACTTTACTGTACGTTCCCAAACAAATGTATCGATGACCTAAAGATGGAACGCCTTGATCAATTAATAATTGAATAACAATTTCCAATGGATTTGCTAGTCCATACGAACAACATTCACCAGAAAAAGACGATTTGCAGCCAGGTTGTCTTCCATGGCCAATAAGCCCAGCTTTGCCCATAGTTTCAGCATGGCAAACCGCTGATTCAAACAATTTTTTATCAGGATATAAAGTTGGGACAGGTTTCATACTGAGCATGTAATCCATAAGTGTGGCTATGTAAACATTGGTTTCTCTATCGCCATATTTTTTATAAATGTATTTCAAGCAAAATTCTTTGGGATTGAGCCTGGCATAATTTAACCAATACATAAGTTCCCTTTCTTTTGGGCTAAGCCAATCTGTTTTTTTAGCAGAATTAGTATCCTGAAAATTATATTTTTTTAAAATATAAGAAAACCCTTCATCATCCATATCTTGGTTTCGGATGGATAATAGTTGTAAATCATTCGGATCAAGTTTTACTTTTATATTTTGTTTAGCCAATCGTCGTTCAATTTGTGTACTCAAAAGCCCAGCAAATGCAAGGTTTCTAGTTATTGAATCTTCTAGTAGTTTAATCGTTTTTTCAACCAATCTAATTTCCTTATTTATCCTTTTTTTGGCATCGGTTACAGTTTTAAATTCTCCTTCCATCGCTTTGTATTGCTTCATCGAAACACAACCCGATAATACAATTATTAAAATTACAAGCTTTTTCATAATGTATTATTTAATGAATCTTGTAAATGCTGTTGGTAAATTTGAAGAGTTTTTAGTTTAGACTCTAATTTTTCTGTTTTAGAAACGGCTTTTTCTTTTTGAACTTTTAGCTCATTATAATTTGCTTTAGAAATACAACCGGTAAATCCTAAACAAATAAATAATATTACACAAAAACCTTTCATAAAATTTAATGAATTAATACCTAACAGTGGAATAAGGTAAATTATTCCCCCTTAAAATTAATAATCCATTGATTTTAAAAACAACGTCTTGTTTAAAGTAAAAATTGTAATAAATGTTAAGTTATGAATTTTAGTGCTTATGCAATTTTCCTTGCGGAGCTTTAGAATTCGAAGGATTAGAGCCTTTTAAGCTCATTACATAATGGGCCACATTATGAATTTGGTGATGGCTAAGATGATGCACAAAGGCTGTCATACCTTTTTTATTTCCATGCTTAATGGTATGCACCACATTATGCAAATGATGACCATGCAAATAATAATTATCAGTAAGGTTAGGGCCAAATGAACCTTCGCCATTCATACCATGGCAACCTGAACAATTCTCTATAAAAACAGCCTTGCCTTTAGCTAAATCATGACTAGTATTAGCCTCCGGCAAATTACTGGAAAGTAGAATAAATGATAAAAAACTAAGAAACAGACATATTAATTTAATTTTCATAGTTTGATTTAATTTTCAAACATAAAGAAAGCTTATCTTTTTTAAAAATACAATTTAAGCAGAATATCGAGTTTATTAAAATAAACTAATCTTTAAAATATTCAAAACCGTTTACGTTTACAAAACCGCTATGATTACTTTCAGTTTCAACCCAAAGCATATTTTCTCTTAAATCAACTGCAGCTATTGATTTATACTTATAGGGAATAAGATTTTCAGTTTCGCTGTATACGGCAGATTTTTCGTCTTTAGTAACTATAAAACGTTTTTTTCCTGTGGCGGTCTTGTAAAAATCTATTCCTTCCAAGTTTGCTTCAAATACTTGTTTTATTTTAATTCCATCATTATATATAAGGCCATATAATTGCTCGTTTTCAATAATGAAATAATCATCAAAGCCTTTATTAAAAACCGGAAATATTGCCTCACCATATATTATTTTTTTAGGATCGTTTGCAAAATATTCAAGCTTAGCATCTTCAATAATTGTATCTTTTGTAAGTGGATGATCCAAATAATCATATTGATTTGATTGCATATCTATCATACAACCGCAACCTTCATCCGTTCTATTCCCATTCACATCTAAATTGTAAGCATTATTTTTTTCTTTTACTTCATAACACTTACGTCCAAAACAATTTTCACTTAAACTCGCTTCAGAAAATTTCTTTTTAGAAGCCTTCCTATTTTTAGAATCTATTAGATAATAATGATTATGTTTTTGAACTATTGCAAGTTTATTATAAAAAAAAGAAACGGATTGATATTCCGGCTTGATTATTATTTTTCCATTTACATCGGAAAAGCCCCATTTTGCTCCAATTCTATAAGGAACAAGGCTATCTGGATTTGATTTTTTGGCTGTTTGAGAAAAAGCCGAACCAATGATAATAAAGGCAATTATTAGAATAAATAATCTTTGTAAATAAATTCTAATAAAACAATCTTGACTTAACATTTGATTTATTTTGATTCAAATAGAATTTCAAAATAAATAATATCAAAACGAATGTTCTGAATAAGGGTAGTTTGTTATTAAATTCAGGTTTTTTGTTATTTTGGCTCTAACAATTTATTAAAATACTAAAACCCAATCCCCTTCTCCACTATCCCCAATAACTCATCCGCTTCTTTATGGTTTTTCTCCAACAAGGCTTTGGCTTCATCAGCTAATTGTCGAGCCATAGTTTGATTCGTTAATCCTTTGGCATTTATCTTCACATTATAATAGGCAGCCTGTACGGCGGTTTTATTGCACAATACTCCGGCAGCCCCGTCGGATAAGGTGTTTTGGTTTCCGTTTTCAATCATTTCTTTGGCTATTTCCAATATTTTGTGGGCTACTTTCATGGTTAGCAAAGGAATTTGTGTGGCATATAACGAAGCCGCTTCAATGGCAGCTTTGCGAAGGGTAATTTCTTCTGCATTGGTTTTTGGTAATTTAAAGGCTTCCATTATTCCGGCAAAGGCGTTGGTATCTTCATCCACTAATCTTAGCAATTCCACCTTTAATACCTGGCCTTTTTCGGCTATGTTGCTAAAATATTCCCAGCGGTCTTCCCAGCCTTTTTTATTGGCACTCACATTGGCTACCATGGTGGCTAATGCAGCTCCCAAGGCACCTGTATAAGCTGCAATAGAACCGCCGCCCGGTGCAGTACTTTCACTGGCAGTAATATCAGCAAAATCACTACAAGTCATGTCCACCAATTTTTTAGAAGTACTTCTCATTTGATATTCTATTATTTTTTTGTTAGGGTCAAACGGCACCAATTCATCCAATCCCAAAGATTTTATAGCAATCTCTATCAATTCTTTTTCCGATACTCCAACACTTCGCTCTTGTTTTGCTAAATAATGCTTTCCGGCATCCAGCATCGCATTTAATGGAACCAATCCTACCAACTCACTTCCGGTAACCCTTACCCCGCGCGAAAGAGCACTCTCGTTTACTTCATCAAAAAAAACATGAACTGGTGTTACATTATAATTGGTAAGGTTGGCTGAAATTTGAGCCACACCATATTCGTCAATATACCAGCCAATGGCTTTCACCTCTTTGCATTTCCCAGGGATGCGAATAGGCTCTCCTGTTTCATCCAAAGCTATTTCACCGCTTATTGGATTACCAATACGTTTTATCCTTCCTGCTTCCCTTACATCAAACGCTATGCGATTGGCAATACGGGTACTTTTGGTATTAAGGTTAATATTATACGCTATCAAAAAATCCCTCGCGCCTATTACCGTTGCGCCTTTTTTGGTATTAAAAATTGTTGGCCCAAAGTCCGGTTTCCATTCAGGTTGTTTTATTTTTTCCGGAAAACCTTCGTATTCACCAGCCCTAATTATTGATAAATCATTTCTGGTACTTTTGGGTTGTGCGTAACCGTATAAGTAAACAGGGATATCGGTATGCTTACCAACTCGTTCTGCTAACTTTTGGGCATATTTGGCGGTTTCCTCCATACTTATTCCACTTACAGGAACCAATGGACAAACATCGGTTGCTCCCATTCGGGGATGTTCACCTTTATGCTGTCGCATATCTATTAATTCCCCGGCTTTTACTATGGCCTGAAAAGCTGCTTCGATAACATCTTCAGGATGGCCAACAAACGTGACAACCGTGCGATTGGTAGCTTTTCCTGGATCTACATCCAAAAGAGTTACTCCTTCAACGGCTTCAATAACATCTGTAATTTGTTTTATGATTTGTAAGTTGCGGCCTTCACTAAAATTTGGCACACACTCTATGATTGGGAGATTTGACATAACGGGTGCAAATTTAATGTTTGAATGGTTAAGTGTTAATGGTTAATCTTTAATTTACAATTAACCATTTATTATTAACCATTATTTTAAAACTCTTTACCTACCGTTAAATACCAAAACTTTCCTATTTGCCCACGTTCATTGTAACCAATTGCATAATCAAAACCTATTTCATAACCAAATAGAACAGAATTAGCTCCTGCCCCCCAACTCCATACCAGAGGGTTTTTGGCCACATAATTAGTAATAGTAATACTTCCGGTTTCATATATATCCTTATTTTCAGGATTGGTAATTGAAAAAGGATTTTGCCCAAACCAAGCAGTCCCCAAATTTACATAAGACCTGATTGTTAAATATTTAAAGAAATTCTGATTAAAATTTTGCTGAGAAATAATAGGATTAATAGGAATTGAGAGAATCATTTTAGCAATCCCCGCCGATGTGCCGGCCTTGTAATTATAAGGAAGTCCTGCAAAATCATCCATCGATGAATACAACCCTATTTTATCAGTATTAAAGACCGAAGCGTTAGCTAAAACAGGCCTCAACCAATTGGAAACTCCTCCCATAAGCCAAACAGTCTTTTGTTTACCAACCGAACTTTGCAAGTTAAATCGAGTGCTTAAACGAAAGATTCTAAAAAAAGTTTGATCAAATTTTAAATTAAAATACAGATTTGTATTAACTCCAGATTTGTTGAGAGGTTTAAAAACTAAAAAGTTAAAAACAGCCGATAGATTTTGAGAATAATTAAGCTTTGATTTATTCCAAATAATCCCATTAAAGGTATTTTGAATATACGGTTGACGGAGTTTCGTAATATCCTTTCTCAAATTTTCGGCACTTATAGATAAAGGAAATAGTATATCTGCCCTATACCCAATATTAGTAGTTGTGGTAAATTGAGGATGCCAATTTACTTTTATAAAAAACTTTATATCTTTAGCTGTAATTTTTTGGGACTGATTATAAAGTTCTTTTTGATAAATAGAATTGAACATAAAAATCCCATAGGAAAGGCTTGTATTATTGGCCCTAATTAAAAAATCTAAATCTGTTCCTTTACCATTTAATGGTTGTCTTATATTGGCAGTAAGAGAGTACTTTTTAAAAACATCTGATATTTTGCAACCTACAATAATATTAGCTCCATTATTAAGCCCAGCTCCTATTGGAAAAAAATTTGCAAAAAATGGCGAATTAAATTGAGAGTTTGTATATCCAAATCTTATAACACTCGGCTTAAATTCATATTGAGGAGCCAAATATTCTTTTACTTTGGGTTGCGTTATATTTTCTCTAATTATTTGTAAATTAGTATTTACAGTTTTCTTAGTTTTATATTCAAAACCAGTAATAAATTTATAGGAAAATATAGATTTTGCAGAAGTATCAAGTTCTGTTTTTTGAGGTTCAATTTTAAAAATATTGGTAGTAGCCTTGTTCTTAGTTTTAACACTATCAATTGAGGCTTCAGAAATTACAAAATAATTTATCTTGCCATATTTTAATTCTTCCACCACTTTATTGGTTATAGAATTATAATCATAATGAATAACAGATCGGGTATAATTAGTTACTTGATATGTTTGGCTTGTATCATCCATATTCACTATTATTCCAGTGTTTTTATCACTTCCAGACTGAATAAACGACAAATAATTATTTTTATATAAATTTAACTTATACATTGGATTTGTAGAAATATAAATATTTTGTCCAAGCTTAGTATTTTTAATTCTAAAATTTTTATTATCGGTAAATGATATAATAAGATTACCATTTTTTGAAAATGTAAAATCAGTTTCTTCCAATAAATTATCTGTTAAATTAATCAATTGCAGAGGCTCATTCAATTGTAATTGAAAAACATCAATTTGATAATTAGTTTGTGCCAAGATTGCTAAACCTGAAACAGGATGTGCTTTGATGGATAAAATATAATTAAAGTCCAATTTTAATGTTCTTTCAACTTTACCATTATCAATTACCATCAAATCACTTTTATAACCATTGCTTTTGGTAAGTATGTATTTGTTATTAAATTGCTCAAAAGCCCAAAGTGTTTTTTTATTAACTGAAACAGCTTTAAATATTTTTATCGATTTATGGCTACTAATATCATAGTTCCATAATTCAATCCCCTTAAAGGTTTGTATCAAAAAATTGAGTTCATTCCCATCTTTAGAAAATTTAATATCAATCAAATCCGCAGTTTTCAATTTATTGGAAATAGGTTCAGGATCATTTGGCAATCGTTTATTGCTTTCTTTTAAATACTTTTCCTTTTCTAGTTTAAACCAATCTGCAATAACCCAATTAAGGCTTTTATTTAAAACATATTGAAATGCATAATCCGTTTTTCCCGATATCTTGGTATAAAACAATATCTGCCTCAATTTATTAATTCCAAACGAATCATTTATATGATTGAATACAGAATGCCCAAATTCAGCCAATTCATTTTTATCCGTTAAATTAAGATTTAGTTTTAATTTACCTTCATAATAATCGGCCATCCAACTGGTATTAGATGCTTTATTACCCGACACATATTTAGCCAAACCCGAAACATACCAATCTGGCACATTTATTTCACGATTGTTTTTAAGGCGTTCCTTTACAGTATTACCATACAGCATTCCGTTTATTAATATTTCAGCCAATCGCTCTTTAAGTTTTAAAGTTACAGTTTTGGTATTACCACAGTAATAAAGATATATGGAAGAGTTGTCAAGAATTATGTTTCCATTACGCTGAGGCACTTTATTTTCTTCAACAATTGGAGATTCAGATAATAAAATATCAATCTGTTCAACCAACCGAGCACCTAAAAAATTTTCAATAGATTCAAGACTATTTTCAGCTTCATTTATTAGTTGCCTTGCAAGTTTTTCACCACCTTCAGTATAGTATAATTTAAAATTAAAGGATTTAAGAACCTTTTGCTTTTCATTACTTGCTTTTATACAAATACTAAAAAACATTAAAAACAAAAGAAGTAATATATTGGTCTTATTTGTGATTTAACAAAATTACTAAAATAATCTTTTAAAAGGATTAACTTACCTTTGCAGCATGATGGCTAAGCAAACACCAACTGCAATAGAACTTGAAGACAAATTTGGGGCTCACAATTATCATCCTATCCCAGTAGTATTAGAGCGTGGGCACGGAATATATTTGTGGGATATTGAAGGTAAAAAATACTTTGACTTTTTATCAGCATACAGTGCAGTAAACCAAGGCCATTGCCATCCTAAAATAATAAATACTCTTACTGACCAGGCTCGTAAATTGACGCTTACTTCACGTGCCTTTCATAATAATATACTTGGCGAATACGAAAAATTCATAACCTCTTATTTTGGATATGACAAAGTTTTGCCAATGAATACAGGTGTTGAAGGTGGTGAAACAGCTTTAAAACTTTGTCGAAAATGGGCTTATGAAGTAAAAGGTGTAACAGCCAATAAAGCTAAAATTCTTTTTGTGGAAGGTAATTTTTGGGGACGAACCTTGTCTGCGGTTTCTTCATCTACCGACCCAAGCAGTTATAATAATTTTGGACCATTTATGCCGGGTTTTGAAGTAATTCCTTATAATAATATTCCCGCTTTGGCAAAAGCCCTAGAAGACCCAAATATAGCTGGATTTATTGTGGAACCTATACAAGGGGAAGCCGGAGTGGTTATTCCAGATGAAGGTTATTTAAAAAAAGCGTATGATTTATGCAAAGGCAAAAATGTATTATTTATAGCCGATGAAATACAAACAGGATTGGGCCGTACCGGAAAATTATTGGCCTGTGATTATGAAAATGTAAAACCTGATATTTTAATATTAGGAAAAGCACTTGGTGGCGGTGTAATTCCGGTATCTGCTGTGCTGTGCAATGATGAAATAATGATGACTATTAAGCCCGGTCAACATGGTTCCACCTTTGGTGGAAATCCATTGGCATGCAAAGTGGCAATGGCCGCATTAGAAGTTATTAAAGATGAAAATCTTTCTGAAAATTCGTTTAAAATGGGTGAAATTTTTAGAGCAAGATTGCAAAATATAAAATCACCAATAATTGAAACCATCCGCGGAAAAGGTTTGTTTAATGCCGTTGTTATAAAACCATTTAGAGATAATAAAACTGCTTTGGATGTTTGCCTTGCTTTAAAAGACAATGGCTTATTAGCCAAACAAACCCACGATCATATTATCCGCTTTGCTCCGCCATTAATTATTAACGAAGCGGAGATAAATGAAGCGGCAGATATAATTGAAAGAACAATTGTGGAGTGTGGTAAATAATCCTTAAGAACAAATAACTTTCAGCGAATCCTTCACCACTTTAAATTCCAAATCTTCTTTGAGCCAAATGGGTTCGCCATCCAAATGAACAGGGCCTTCCTTTTGGCGCTTTATTTTTAGATTATGAAACGCAATATCCTTGTAATATTTACTTTCGGCTATTTCGCCGGTTAAAAAACGTTTTATTAAACCTGGAATAGCCATTAACGGGGGTTTATTTAATAGGCAACATCTTAATTGACCATCGTTAAGTTCAGCATCAGGAGCTATATAAAATTCATTGCCCCACTGCGAACCATTGGCTACACTTATCAAAAAAACCGTTTCTTCCGATTCTTTACCATCTATAATTAATTGGTAGGTTTCTTCAGGGTATAATCGTGCTTCTTTTAGCGATACTTTAGCATAATTAATAATACCTCTACCTTCTGTATGGGCAAATAAATGACTCACATGGGCATCAAATCCAATACCAGAAACGTTTATAAAAAAATGGTCATTGCAGCAGCCAGTATCAATTGTTTTCACATGTCCGTTAAGCAGTATTTGCATTTGATCATCGATGTGTCCTTTTATACCAAGATGCCTTGCAAATCCATTGCCCGAACCAAATGGAATTATCCCTAAAACTATATTTGTATTTACAATTTCTTTAGCAACCTGATTGATAGTTCCATCACCACCCACAGCCACCATAGTATTAAATCCACGCGAAATACCTTCATTTACTAAGTCAGCTACTTTTACTCCTGTTTCCCACCAGCCAATTCCAAATTCCAGCTGGTTTTCATTCATTAATTCGTTAATGTATTTAACAGCATCCTTTTTAGTACGACCGCCCGAAATCGGATTAATAATAAAATAATAACGTCTGGTTTCTGGCATTATTTATTGGCTAAAAATATATTGTAAAATATTTGCTCCCATTTTTAATGCCTGTTGGCGCTTATCCTCGCTATCCCCATGGATTCCAAAATCTTCCCAACCATTTCCAAGGTCACATTCAAAGGTATAAAGGCAAACTAATCTTCCTTCAAATAACAATCCAAATGCTTGAGCGGATTTTCCATCATGCTCATGAATTTTGGGTAACCCATTGGTAAATTCATATCTCTGATGAAATATCGGATGACTAAAAGGAAGTTCTACAAAATCAAGTTCAGGAAATACTTTTTTAAGTTGAGGTCGAACGTGTGGATCGAGTCCATAGTTATCATCTATATGCAAGAAACCACCGGCCATTAAATAATTTCGAAGATTATCGGCTTCATTATCACTAAATAAAAAGGTTCCATGACCTGTCATAAAAATATATGGATAATTAAAAATCTCCTTACTTGCAGGTTCCACAATGGCATCATTAGCATCAATACTAGTACCTAATTGACGGTTACAATACTTAATTAAATTTGGAAGGGCGGTTCGGGCGGCATACCAATCGCCACCACCGGCATATTTAAGTTTTGCTATTCGCAATGGCCCTTCTTGAGCCGAAACTGTATTTACAATAAAAAGTAATAAACTATAAACTAAATATCTCACCTTTGAATAACACTGCAAAAATGCAAATTTATTAGGGATTTGTTGATGAAATTATTTACAATCATTTAATACTTTTTTTTAAAATAAAAGATAATTTTCTAATTACACTCTCCATTTTTCAATTTCTTCAATAGCTTTTAATTCATTGTCCCAACAAATAAATTCAGTCGTATCATTTTGTTTGTCATAATTCAAAAACCATTTTACCAAAATATCCATTATTGCAGGATACATTGTTTTAAATTCATTAAAATCAGTAGCGCATATAGTTCGAGAATATGGATTGGCGGGTACACCAATAATTTTTGAATCTAACTCATTATTATCTTTCAATCGTAATAATGCAATTGGAATAAATTCAACACTAATTGCCATTGGCAAACTATCACAAATAATTAATGCATCTATCGGGTCACCATCTCCTCCCCTGCTTTTAGCCATTGATGTGCTGGGAACAAAACCATAATTAACAGGATAACCCAAAAAATCAATAATGCGTGGATTTCCATTTCTAAGGCTAGTTTCAAAAGCACCTGTTACCTTATTAATTTCAGTTTTACGATTGGTTCCGGCAGGAATTTCAATAACGGCTTGATAATTTCCTTCGTCACTTTTTGAAGGTATGTTTAGTAAGTTTTTCATTCATTACAAAAATGGCATTTGATTTTAACAAATTACCAATCTAATCTTCAACATTTTTTTGCATTTTTGCAGTCCTTTTTAAATAAATAATATTATGGCTGAATTTCAATTAGTGATGCCCAAAATGGGGGAAAGTATTGCAGAAGCAACTATTATACGTTGGCTAAAAAATGAAGGAGATAAAATTGAAATTGATGAAGCGATTTTAGAAATAGCCACCGATAAAGTAGATAGTGAAGTACCAACTCCAAAAGGAGGAATTTTAAGTAAAAAACTATTTAATGAAGGAGATGTAGTAAAAGTTGGTGCTCCGGTTGCTATAATTATTACAGAAGGTGAAGTAGCTTCAGTTCCTGTAATTTCACAGGTTGCCAATGATAGTTTAAAACTTACTGAAGCTATGAAAGTAGCTGAGAATTTTGTGGCTAATGCCATAGAAAATACAGATGCACCATCCAATAACGGCAACAAATTTTATTCGCCTTTGGTTTTAAATATTGCTCGTGCCGAAGGAGTTGGAATGACCGAATTAGAGAAGATACCTGGAACAGGAAAAGATGATCGTGTAACCAAACGGGATATATTAGAATACGTTGAGAATAAAGACAAACAGCCTTTAACAGCTGCTGCAAGCCAAGCAGTTCCTTCAATTACGGTAAACGAACCTGCAAAACCTGCACAAAAGCCAGCTATTTCTTTAAATAACGGAGACGAAATAATAGAAATGGACCGAATGCGAAAACTGATTGCCGATCACATGGTAATGAGTGTTAGTACCTCGCCTCACGTTACTTCGTTTGTAGAAGCCGATGTTACAAATTTAGTAAACTGGCGCAATAAAATGAAGGATGTATTTAAAAAGCGTGAAGGTGAAAATTTAACTTTTACCCCTTTGTTTATTGAAGCAGTAGTAAAAGCTATCAAAGATTTTCCAATGATAAATATTTCGTTGGACGGCACAAATATTATAAAAAGAAAAAATATTAATATCGGTATGGCAGCAGCTTTGCCATCAGGAAATTTGATTGTTCCTGTAATTAAAAATGCGGATATGATGAATTTACTTGGACTTGCTAAAGCTGTTAATGATTTGGCCAATCGCGCTAGAACAAACAAACTAACTCCAGATGATATTCAAGGAGGAACTTATACTTTGACCAATGTAGGAACTTTTGGCAATGTTATGGGCACTCCAATAATTAATCAACCTCAAGTGGCAATATTGGCTACTGGAGCCATTCGGAAAAAACCAGCTGTATTAGAAACTGAATATGGCGATGTAATAGCCATCCGTCATATGATGTTTTTAAGTCATAGTTACGACCATCGAGTGGTAGACGGCGCTTTAGGCGGCAGTTTTGTAAGACGGGTTGCTGATTATTTAGAGAATTGGGATGTGAACAGAGAAATCTAAAGAGTTTCTAAATACAAATTCTCTACTTTTTTTCTGGCCCAAGGTGTTTTTCGTAAAAAGACCAAACTCGATTTTATACTAGGATTTTCATTGAAACACCTAATATTTATCCTTATACCCAATTGTTCCCAACCATAATAATCCACTAAATGTTTTAGTATTGCTTCAAGTGTAATTCCATGCAAAAGATTATTAGGTTGGTTAATATTCATAGTTTAGCTTTCTCAAAAATTGAAATATTTATCTCTAACAAACTCCTTACTATAAATTTTTACTTAAATATAAAGCCCTAAACAGAATATGTTTAGGGCTTTATAAAATTAAAAACTTTTATATTATGGCCCTACATCATAAGTTGCAGATTCCATAATATAAGGGTGATTAATTGCGTACAAATTAGCTTTGGATAAACTATATTTAACTACATAAATAAATAAACCTGCAAATGCCATTGGCATACCTAGCTCAAGCAAACCTAGACCGGCTGAAGCACTACCTAATGTTCCTGGCATAATCATTAAATATATATCTAACCAATGACCAACTAAAATAATAGATCCTGCTACCAATAATGATTTTGGATTACGCTTAGCATTTCGCATCATTAATAATAAAAATGGAATGAAGAAATTCATAAATAAATTTGTAAAAAATAATGGCCGAAATGAGCTATGCAAACGAACTTGAAAATAAACAACTTCCTCATGAATATTAGCATACCAAATTAATAGATACTGAGCTAACCATGTATATGCCCAAAATATACAGAAAGCAAACATAAATTTACCTAAGTCATGCATAATTTCAGACGAAACCAGTTCCATATATCCCTTAGATTTCAGATATATTGTAAAGAAACAAATAACTGTTACTGCGGTTACAAACATTACAGCAAAATTATTAATAGTATAAATAGTGCTGTACCAATGTGCATCCACACTCATTATCATCAGCCATACTAGCATAGAAAAACTAAATCCAAAGATTACTAAAAATGCAGCTGAAAAACGAGTAGAACGTCTAAAAAAGGTTAAACCACCCTCGCTATCTTCCTTAATAGACAAACGGCGAAGTATTATACGGAAGCAATACCAGATTAATATAAATAATGGCACTCCTAAAAATAAAAATTTCGTATTTAAGAAGG
This sequence comes from Chitinophaga pinensis, assembly GCA_945907065.1. Lineage (GTDB taxonomy): Bacteria > Bacteroidota > Bacteroidia > NS11-12g > UBA9320 > JABWCE01. Next base: position 61,328 of record CAMDSC010000006.1, on the reverse strand, counting down.
GGCTTTTACCAGCTAATATTTTATCATATCCTTCCATTCCTTCTTTAAGTCCTTCATGCTCATAATGCAACCAATGATACAATTGCGTTCCTCCAAAGTAAAGGGTAATAAAAAGTAATATTAACCCAATAGGAATATAGGCACTAATTCCTTCGGCTACTCGCTTTACCATAACTGCCCAACCGGCATTAGCTACATAATTAAGTGCCACAAAAAATAACGCTCCAACAGCAAACAGTAAAAAATAATAACTATTTACCAGCATATTGGCCCAAAAACGGGTTGGTAGTAGTTGTTCAGAGTGCTCTCCTCCATGTGCTACAGGAGCCGCTGTTTCGTGTGAAGCTTCGGCATGCACAGTGGTGGTTTCGGTAGCCACTTTACTATCATTTGCTTTGATTTGATATACTCCAATAACTGACAATATAATTCCAACAGCCAGCAGTATTATACTCAGCATCTTGGATCGCGAGGTAAACTCAAATTTTTCCTGCTTTATTTCTATATGATGATGTCCCATTTGTTGATTACTTAATTTACTTTAACTACTGTACTATCGCCAGCAGCCGGAGCGGCGCCATTGGCAAAACTCAAACTTTTAACATAATTTATTACCTTCCAACGCTCCGTTGGTGTGAGCATAGCGGCATGCGAACCCATCATATTTTTACCATAAGTAATAACATGAAATATTTTTCCATCAGCTAAGGTTTGTATATAAGGGGTTTGATAATTAGCAAATGGTGGTTTTGCAAATTTCCCTTCTACTATTACAGGCCCATCATTTTTTCCATCTTTGCCATGACAACTCCAGCAATACACATCGTATAATTTTTTTCCAGCTAATAAATTAACAGCTGTTTTTTCAACAGGATTAATATTAGCTGAAGAAGCTTCATATCCTTCAGGTGAATCTGGGTAATTGTAAACAAAATCTAACTGACCACGTGCAATTGAACCGACCACAGGCAAACGCATAGTCATCCCGGTAGCGCTATACTTCATATGACGAGTTTGAGTGAAAGGCTCATAACCCTTAGAAATATACATATCGGGAGCATATTCAATCCCTGTATTTTCGCCACGGCTTTTGCATGAGTAAAAGGTAATTGCTATAAAAGCAACAACCAATAATTTATATAATTTATGCATGGGCACCTCCTTCAATGGCATATTGTCCGCTATATTCATGAATTGATAATACTCCGTTTTTTGTTAATATAGCATTTAACTCAGTTTTAGTAGCTTGATCCATTGTGTCAGAATCAAAAGCTATTAATAAATGGTCATCTGTCTGACGCAGGTCCAAAATATCAGGCCTTACACCATGACCCATTTTATTACGAAAGAAAAATAAAAAGGCTAAGCCATAGGCAGTGCATAATACAGTACATTCAAATACTACCGGAACCATACTTGGCAACATATGATAATCACTAGGTTTACCACCAATATTCATTGGCCAATCAAAAATCATTGTATAAAACTGTAGTAACAAACCGAGGCAAAAACCTGTAGTACCACATAGAAATGCGGCAATAGTAAGGCGTGTACGGTTGATACCCATAGCAGTATCTAAATGGTGAACAGGAAATGGAGTGTAGCAATCAAATACTTCGATTCCTTTTTCTCTTACTTCTTCAACGGTATTGATGAGATTACTATCATCATCAAATACACCGTAAATTAAATTGCGTTTATTTATTGACGTGCTAAAGCAAAACATATTATTCTTTGTTTTTTAAAATTCCTTTCACTTCTGCCATATTGATTACCGGAAGGAATCTGCAGAACACAAAGAAAAGAGTGAAAAATAAACCAAACGTCCCTACAAATATACCAACCTCAACCCATGATGCTGAGTACATAACCCATGAGGAGGTAAGGTAATCACGGTGCAATGAGGTAACAATGATTACAAAACGTTCAAACCACATACCAACGTTAACAATTATAGACATCATAAATAAAAACCAAGGTGTTGTCCTAGCCCATTTGAACCAAAAAACCTGAGGTGCAATTAGATTACAACTCATCATGGTCCAATAAGCCCACCAATAAGGTCCAAAGGCTCTGTTCATAAATGCATATTGTTCGTATTCAAAACCCGAATACCAAGCTATAAAGAACTCTGTAATATAAGCTAACCCAACCATAGTACCAGTTAGCATTACAACTTTTGCCATAGCTTCTAGGTGACCTATAGTTATATAATTTTCATAATTTAAAACCTTTCGAGCTACTAATAATAATGTAAGTACCATTCCAAAACCCGAGAAGATAGCACCTGCTACGAAATAGGGAGGAAATATTGTTGTATGCCAACCAGGAACAATAGATGTTGCAAAGTCCATGGATACAATGGTATGTACTGAAAGTACCAATGGAGTTGAAATACCTGCTAAAATTAATGATACTACTTCATAACGAGCCCAAGTTCTAACAGAACCGGTCCAACCCATGGCAAAAAAGTTATACCAATATTTCCTAGCTTTTGTAGTAGAACGATCGCGAATAGTAGCTATATCTGGAATAAGTCCTAAATACCAAAAGACTAAAGATACCGAAAAGTAAGTTGAAATAGCAAATACATCCCAAAGTAGCGGTGAATTAAAGTTTACCCATAATGAACCAAACGCATTTGGTAATGGAAAAACCCAATAGATACCAACCCAGATTCTACCCATGTGAAAAAATGGAAATACAGCAGCGCACATAACTGCAAATATTGTCATTGCTTCTGCGGAGCGATTAATGGACATTCTCCATTTTTGCCTAAATAACAAAAGAATTGCGGAAATCAGAGTTCCGGCATGACCAATACCAATCCAAAATACAAAGTTGGTTATATCCCAACCCCACATAACTGATTTATTGATATTCCAAACACCAATACCTGTCCAGACCGTCCAAAACAAAGTGGCAAATAAAATCAATAAACATAGGAAGGATAATGTAAATCCTATCCACCACATCCGTGTTGGCTTATTTTCCAGCGGACGGCAGATATCGGTTGTTACATCTGTGTAGGTTTTTCCACCTTGAATTAACGGTGGCCTTATGGCTGCATCTATTACTGACATTTAAATATTATGAGTGTTTTTCGGTTAATTTTAATGGCTCTACGTTACGAATTTTGGTCATATAAACCACAGATGGTTTTATACCAACTTCCTCCAACATGTGATATGATCTTTCGTTTTTATATAATTTAGAAATTTCACTGTTTGGATCGTTCATGTCACCAAATACAATTGCGTTTGAAGGACAAGCGGCGGCACAAGCTGTTTTAACATCTCCATCTTTCATTTTACGACCATCTCTTTTTGCTGATAATTTTCCTGCTTGAATACGTTGTACACAGAAACTGCATTTTTCCATAACCCCACGAGTACGAACTGTAACATCAGGATTTATAACCATTTTACCTAAGTCATTGTTAAAATGATTATCAAATGCATCATTATCATTATAACGGAACCAGTTAAAACGACGAACTTTATAAGGACAGTTGTTTCCACAATACTTGGTACCAATACATCTATTATAGGTCATTTGATTTAAACCTTCGGCACTATGTGTAGTGGCCAATACAGGACAAACTGTTTCGCAAGGAGCATGAGCACAATGCTGACACATTACAGGGGCATGAACGACACGTATGTTATCATAAATATCAGCCTTTTCTTTTTCTATATCATCCTCTTTGGTTAAATATGCTTCTGGAGAATAAAAGCTATAATAACGGTCTATACGAATCCAATGCATTTCACGACGAAGACGAATTTCATCACGACCTACTACAGGAACGTTATTTTCGATATGGCAACTAACAACACAAGCTCCACAACCCGTGCAAGCATTTAAGTCAATAGCCATGCCCCATTTATGACCAGTAGAATAATCGTATTCCTCCCATAAAGAAACTAAATCCGTCTTGTTTTCGTTTCTAACAAAAGGATTTTTATTGTATTCATCTAAAGAAGCTTCGCGAATATAATCACGTCCTTCAATAGTATGGTGCGTTTGTGTTTGTGCTAATTTATAGGTATCACCAGTGGTTTCAATGGAAACACCTGCATTGCTATAAGATGTGGTACCATTAGCTAATTTAAGAAAAGGGTAGGCATTTTTACCTAAATCTTTTCCTACTTTTCCTGATTGTGTACGACCGTATCCTAATGCTATAGCATAAGTGCCTGAAGCCTGTCCCGGCTGAATTAAAACAGGTATATTTTTAAGGGTGTATCCTCCTGCAGAAATATTTATAAGATCGTCTTGTTTTATACCTTTGCTTTGCGCTTCTGTTTTGGAAACAGACACATAGTTATCATAACAAACTTTTGAAACAGGATCTGGCACTTCATGTAACCAAGGATTATTAGCTTGCGAACCATCCCTCACTCCTACTTTTTGATATATAATTAACTCAGGAGTATCACTTTTTGGAGCATCTGCCACAACTGCAAAGGCAACTTCAGTTAGGTTAGCCGCAAATGAAGGGACAGAGGCAATTGATGCTGGCTTTAAATAAATACCATCATGAATAGCATTGTTCCAAATGGTTGCATCTGCAGCCCAATTTGTTTTAATATAATTGTAAGCATTAGCTTCGTTAGCCGGTGTTCCTGACCATAATAATAGTGATTCAATAGCCTGACGAGAATTAAATACTGGTGCTATAGTTGGTTGTGTAAATGAATAAACACCTGCTTTTGGTTCAGCATCTCCCCAACTTTCAAGGAAATGATTATCAGGACAAACATATCCAGCTAAGTCTGATGTTTCATCGTTTTGGTCAGATGTAGAAACCACCAAAGTTGCTTTTTTAAGCCCTTCAACTAATTTGGTTGAATTATGGTAGGAATAAACTGGGTTTGAATTAATAAATATTACGCCTTTTATCGATCCAGAGGATAAATCATTTATAAATTTCTCAAAATCAGCTTCTACAAATTTTGATTGATTTGAATAATTATCAAGGTCAATAGTTGTTCCATAATTCCCAAGCATAATATTTATGCCGTTAACTATGGTTTGGTTATTTATATTATTTGATTTAGAAATCACTAATGATTTTCCTTTAGCAGCAAATAGTTCTTTGGCCGAATTCTTAATAGCATTTCCAGCTAATTCAGCATTTTGAGTAACCGCTAATTGAGCATTACCGGCAAGTTTGGCTATTTCATTGTATAAAGAAATAAGATAAATCCCTTCTTTGGATTCACGCATTGGCACTCTTACATCTGCATTGGTTCCTGTTAATGAAAGGGTTGATTCAAACTGGAAATGTTTGGATAATTTACCACCTTTTGGATTACGGTTTGTTACCCATTGTTTTGTAAATTCTACTGGTGAAATCCAAGTTCCTAAAAAGTCGGCACCAAAAGAAACTATAACTTCCGCTTTATCAAAATTATAAGACGGTATTACACGTTTGCCAAATGATTTCTCATTGGCCAATAAAATTCCTGAATAAGAAATCGGGTCATAAACAACTACTTCAGTTGTTGGATATTTAGTTTTAAACGCTACTAAAGCTTTATCAAACGATGGGCTATTAGAAGTTTTGATAACAATTCTGATTCCTCCATTTGAAGATGCTATATTTGCTAATTTAGAAGTAATTTCACTATCTAATTTTGACCATTCTTTTTCTTCTTTTCCATCTTTTAAAGGATTAGCCAAACGATTAATATCATATAATGATAATATACTTGCCTGACCAGTGGCGCAAGTAGCTCCTTGTGATAAAGGTGATAACTCATTCCCATCTAATTTTATAGGTCGGCCTTCTCTTGTCTTAACTAATATTCCACATCCGCTATTGCATCCTCCACAGGTAGATGCATAATAATTTGCATTGCCTGGAGTAATATTTTCTGGTTTTACAACATAAGGGATTGCATATTTAACAGGGGTTTTTTGGCAAGCAGCTAAAGCAACTGCTGATACACTAAACCCGAAAAATTTAAGGAAATCACGGCGATTAGAAGATAAATCAAGGTCGGTTGCATTTAAGACCTCCTCTAGTGGCAGAGCTTCATGAAACTCATTGCCCTTAGTTTGTAAAAACTCTGGTTGCTTTTCAGCCTCTTCTATTCCTTTCCAATATTGATTGTTTTGTTCCATTTAGTATAATCTAAAATTAATAATGACATTTACCACATTCCAAACCTCCATTATCAGCTACCGTATAAACAGTTTTGCCTTGAATTTTCAAGCGCTTATGAAGATCTTCATAATATTTATTATTGGCTACATCTACACTTCTTTCTTTGTGACAGTTTATACACCAGTTCATCTGAAGACTTGAAAACTGATAAACCTGATCCATTTCCTGAATAGGTCCGTGACAAGTTTGGCACTCCACTTTTCCAACAACTACGTGTTGTGAGTGATTAAAGTAAGCTAAGTCAGGCAAATTATGAATTCTTACCCATTCAATCGGTTTTTGTTTATAATTAGGAATGTATGAATTTGTTTCCGCATCCCATCCTATAGCTTTATATATTTTACTTATTTCAGGGGATACCTGACCATTATACCTATCCCGAAGTGTAATATACTTATGACAATTCATACAAGTATTAGCAGAAGGAATACTTGCCTGCTTACTTTTGTCAGCCGTTGAATGGCAATATTTACAATCCACTTGTAACTTTCCGGCATGCATTGTATGTGAAAATTTAATTGGTTGAGTTGGCGAATATCCTTTTTGTACACCTACTTCTGTCACACCAAATTTGTATGCTTTTACAAAAGCAAACAATCCAAAAATAGTTCCTAAAAGCAGTGCAGTAACAGTTGGATTAAGTGTTTTTAACCATGGTTTAACAACTTTATCATATCGTGACAATTCTCTACCACCTTCCACATTCTCATCAATCATTTTATCCAAATGACTTTTTACCCTATAAAGAAAATAGGCGATTACGAAGAATAATAAACAAAGTAATAATACGATTACGAATGTAGTGTCGGTATAAAACAGACTCGGTTTTTCTCCGGGAGCTGCAGCGGTTTGCTGTGCCATTAGGGCAGTAGATGCGGATAACACCGACATTAATGCTGCTGCATTTCTACTACTATTTAGATATTTAAACATATAGGGGGAAACCTGATTTTTCGGCTGCAAATATAAGGGAGTAAACTTATGAGGCTAGTTTAATTTTTACACAATATCGTCAATTTAGAATTCATCTAAATAATACGTAAGTATTTATTTTACAATACTTTAAAAGTTATTATTAACTATAAAATATTTTTGTACACATCAAAAAAATAGAAAGACAATTTTACTGCAGTTTGTCTACACGATTGATATTGTTGTCCAAAATTTTGATAAATAGTTAATTATTAGCATATAGTAATTGGCTAGCAATGATTTTAGTCATTTTTTATTAAAAAAATATTTTTAAAAGTAAATCAATAAAACTTCAAGCTTTTTTATACTCAACATAATTATGATGAATCAATAAATGTTAAACATACTAGACTAGACAAATATAATTGACACAAAACATGATTATTGCAAAGCGTGTTAAGAACTTATGTTTTTATTAAAGTTATGTAATTCTAAATTTGAATATGCAAATGAAACAATTAATGCATAAACTTAAATTATTTTTTACGGCATTGACTCTACTGATAGTAGTTTCTGAGGTATCCATTGCTCAATCAAAACCAAAATCAAAAGCTCAAATTCTTTCATTTAGTGATAGCGTTTGCATAGCAACCGGTGTCCCTCCTGGGCTTATTCGTGATATTGGAAACAATGAAACTGGTTGGCGATTCATAAGAGATTTTAATGGAGGAACAGCTCATGGGGATCTTCAAATTGTTGACAATACATTTTTTCATTGGTATAAAAAACTAAAACTAACTGGAGGGAAAACTCGTGAAAATTATTTAATTGTTGGTATTTATTATTTAAAATCACTTCACAAAACATTTGGAAGTTGGCAAAAGGCACGTTATGCCTATGCCAGAGGACATTGGAAAGAACCAGCAAAATGGAGCGCTCTTGAAAAAAAGTTTATGGGCAAAATAGACTGGACGAAATATGATAAACCAAAGGATTTTGTAAAAGACACTTTAGCTGAATAAAATAAGTTCATTTTATTAGAAAAAATCTTTTCTGAATATTAAAGTCTAAATCCCCAAATCTTTAAATTGCCTTACTTTTGCCGCTATGCTCACCCAACTGAGAGTTAAGAATTATGCTCTTATCAAAGATTTGGTTTTTAAACCAGGTCAGTCTTTTAATGTTATAACTGGTGAAACAGGAGCGGGAAAGTCAATATTACTTGGCGCCATGGGATTAATATTGGGTGAAAGAACTGATTCTATTGCTGTTAAAGAAAATGAAGAAAAATGCATTATCGAGGGCTATTTTGACATTAAAGCTTATTCATTAAAAAATTGGTTTGAACACAATGAATTGGATTTTTGTGAAGAATTAATAATACGGCGTGAAATATTAATAAACGGTAAATCTAGGGCTTTTATAAATGATACCCCAGCTCAATTGGCCCAATTAAAGGAACTTGGTAAATTTTTAATTGACATTCACTCCCAACATGACAATCTTGATTTATTTCAAAAATCATTTCAATTTAAGGTATTGGATAGTTTTACCGGAATTGAAAGCCATCAAAAAACTTATATTAAAAATTTTGAAGCTTTAAAAGCACTTGACAAAAAACTTACAGAATTAAAATTGGCCGAGAAACATGGAACCGATGAAAAGGATTATAAACAGTTTTTATATGAGGAACTTTTGGCCGCAAATCTTATCGAAGGTGAAACCATATTATTAGAAGAAGAACTATTAGCATTAAGCAATGTTGATCAAAATTTACAGATTTTAGCAACCATCCATAATCAATTAACAGAATCGGAAACCGCTATTATTGACCAATTAGCTCTGATAAAAAATCAACTAAATCAAGTAGCCAAAAATGATAAACGTTTTGATGAAATATCAACTCGATTTAGTGAAATAAATTATTCGTTTAAAGATTTGGCAATAGAAATAGACCAATTGGCGCAAGCCACCAATTTAGACCCCGAAAGGCTTGATATAATAAACCAAAGACTTTCATTATTGCATAACCTAGCTAAAAAACACCGTGATGAAGATTTAATCTTAAAACAAAAAACACTAGAACAAGAACTCTCAAAATTTGCTCATATAGACAGTGAAATACAAACTATTGAAATCGAAAGACAAACTTTAGAAAAAGAATGTTTTAAATTAGCCAACACTAATTCAAAACTTCGAAAGGAACAAAGCCTTTTACTTGAAAAGCAGATTAATGAAATGATTGTTCAATTAGGTATGCCTGGGGGAAGAATAAAAGTAGAAGTATCATTGCGCAATGACAAAGAACTCTGGATTTATGGAATAAATGATACTAATTTTTTATATTCACCAGCTCGCGAAAAATCATTTAATCCTATTCAAAATATTGCCTCTGGTGGCGAAATTTCAAGAGTAATGCTTGTGTTAAAAGCTATACTTGCCAAAAAAAATATTATGCCTACCATTATTTTTGACGAAATAGATTCAGGTGTTTCCGGTGATGTTGCACTTAAAATGGGTGAAATGTTAAAAAAAATGTCTGACAATATGCAGCTGATAGTTATTACTCATTTACCTCAAATAGCTGCCAAAGGAAACTGTCATTATTTTGTTTATAAAAATATAATTGACAATAAAACAACTTCGGACATTCGTGAATTAACAGAAAATGAACGTATCAATGAAATAGCCGAAATGATTGGTGGAAAAGCCTTCGGAAACTCAATTTTAGAAAGTGCAAAACAATTATTGAATAAATAAATGCTACCTCTCATTAAGGTAAAAATTCAATCATTGGTTTTTAACAATTTTTAAAAGAACTATTATTGCACACTTTTTGTTTAACCATAAATTGAAAATCATACAATTACTATTATGAAAGTTTTAATATCTTCACTATTATTTTTATTATTAATACAAAGTGCCTTTTTATCAAAAGCACAAAACGGTCGTTGCGGAACGGATGAAAGGATGGCTGAATTATTAAAAACCAACCCAGAGCTTTTAAAATCACTTACTGAATCATTTAATGAAATTTCACAGTTAAATAATAACACTCAAAAAATTTACAAGAAAGGAACTACGAGAACTATTCCTGTAGTTTTTCATGTAATACACACATACGGGGTTGAAAATATTTCAAAGGCTCAGATAGAAGACCAAATGAAGATTATCAATGAAGATTATCAACGATTAAATAAAGATACAACTGCCACAAGAAGCATTTTCAAAAGCATATTAGGGGATATGGATATTGAATTTAAATTGGCCAGAATAGATCCAAATGGAAAATGCACAGAAGGAATAACCCGAACAGTTTCAAACCTTACCGATGGTGGAGATGAAGACGTAAAATCTCTAATTCGTTGGGATTATACTAAATACCTGAATATTTGGGTTATAAAAACGATAACCGGAAGTGGTGGCCTCGGAAAAACATTAGGTTATTCATATCTTCCTTCCTCAACCAATTCTACCATTGACGGCATTGTAATTTGTGCGGATTATGTTGGAAGTATAGGAACAGCCGCAGGTAATGGCAATAAGGGTCGTGTATTAGTGCATGAAGCTGGTCATTGGTTGGGTTTATTGCATCCTTTTCAAGGCTACGAGCAAGGCCAATCATCAGGTTGTGGCAGCACCAATTGCAGTAATTCGGGTGATTATATTTGCGATACACCACCTGTTGATGCGCCAAGTTTTGGATGCCCTACGACAAATAATACATGTAGTAATGATTCCCCAAATCAGTTGGATATGGTAGAAAACTTTATGGATTATGCTAATGGAAGTTGCCAAAATGCATTTACTAAAGGGCAAAAAGCAGTTGTTGACTATTACCTTACTAGTCCTCGAACCCGATCCAAAAATATCACAACAGCAACTCATACTGCAACCGGTATTTTTACTAACCCCTCCTGTTCTGCAGTAGCCGATTTTAATACTTCAAATAATATCGTTACAGTTTGCCAAGGTGGTACTGTCAGTTTTAAGGATTACAGTTATAATGGTACAGTAGCAACCTATGAATGGAGCTTTGACGGAGGAACCCCTTCAACTTCCCCATCTGTTTCACCAGTTATTACTTATGCTACTTCTGGTTTTTATAAAGTTACCCTAAAAGTAACTAATTCCCAAGGTACAAACACCAAAATAGTAGACAAAATGATAAATGTGATACCAACTATTTCTTCAAATAAAACTCCAGTGAGTGAAGGCTTTGAAAACAGCCAAATATTGGTTAATAATTGGAGTGTATTAGAAAAAGGTAGTTATGGTTGGGAAAGAACTACTTCAGCCAAGTATGAAGGCAGTGCAGCAATGGTAGCCAAAATTGATCAAGGAACTACTGACAATGCATTATTCAGTCTTGTTTCCTCTCCATATAATATTTCTATTATTAAAGGCCGAGCGCCAAAATTAAGATTTAGAGTAGCCTACCGGCCTTCAGTAGTGGGTAGCACCGAAATATTAACAGTTTCAGTAAGTACCACTTGCGGACAAACATGGAAAGTATTAAAAGCCTATATCAATTCAAATGGATTAGGGGTTGATAAAATTGTAGATTTAGGATGGGTTCCTACCTCACAGGCTGATTGGAAAGAACTTACTTTAGATTTGGCAAACTACGAAAGCTCTGCAAATCTGATGGTAAAATTTGAAGCAAGAAGCCGCAGTGGAAATAGTATATATTTAGACAATGTAAATATTGAAGCTGATTTGGCTGCTTCTGCTAAATTGCTTAATGCAAATGGTTCTTCCATAAATATCTATCCTAATCCTTCAAAAGACATTGTAAACATTGATTTTGAAACCTATGGAAAATCGTTCGGAGGAATAAAAATAATAAATTCTACAGGTCAGATAATCGAAAATATTGAAACTTTGATTAAAAAAAATAATACAACTATTACCTGCACCTTAAAGCATATTCCTTCAGGTATTTATTTTGCTCAAATTAATTTGGGAGGACAAACAATCGTTAAAAAATTTACAGTAATACATTAAAAAAATAGATGTCAAAAAACCTAGTAATCGTAGAGTCACCTGCCAAAGCTAAAACAATTGAAAAATTTCTTGGAAAAGATTTTCAGGTAAAATCCTGTTTTGGCCATATTCGCGACCTTGATAAGGGCGATGATGCCATTGATATCAATAACAAATTTACCCCAAAGTATATTGTACCCGAAGATAAATCTGCTGTAGTTAATGAACTAAAAAAACTTGCAAAAGGTGCCGATATGGTTTGGTTGGCATCGGATGAGGACCGCGAGGGAGAAGCTATTTCCTGGCACTTATCAGAAGTATTAGGGTTAAATAACCAAACATCCAAGCGAATTGTTTTCCACGAAATAACAAAACCTGCAATTTTAAAAGCAATTGAAAATCCAAGAGATATTGATAAAAATCTTGTGGATGCACAGCAAGCACGACGTTTGTTGGATCGTTTGGTAGGTTTTGAATTATCGCCAGTACTTTGGAAAAAAGTAAAACCTTCTTTATCAGCAGGTAGAGTTCAAAGTGTTGCCGTGAGATTGGTAGTGGAACGTGAACGGGAAATTAAAGGATTTCAGGTTAAATCCGCTTTTAGGATTGTTGCCGAATTTGAATTTAGTAATAAGAAATTCAATGCCGAACTACCAAAACGTTTTGATACCAAAGACCAAGCTTTAAAATTTTTAGAAAGTTGTATTGGGTCTGATTTTATTGTTAACTCAGTAGATGTAAAACCGGGAACCCGCAAACCTGCGGCTCCTTTCACCACTTCTACCTTACAACAAGAAGCCAGCAGAAAACTTGGATATTCAGTATCACAAACCATGACTTTGGCACAACGACTTTATGAAGCCGGTTATATAACTTATATGAGAACCGATTCGGTTAACTTATCAGAATTAGCCATTGCAGCAGCCAAAGAAGAAATAACCTCAGCGTACGGAAAAGAATTCAGCAATCCTCGAAAATATACAACCAAAAGTGCCGGAGCACAGGAAGCTCACGAAGCCATACGGCCCACTTATTTTGAAAATCATACCTCGGGCGATGATGACCAGCAAAAGCGTTTGTATGATTTGATTTGGAAACGAGCCATTGCTTCGCAAATGAGTGAGGCTAAAATTGAAAGAACTGAGGTAAGAATTGATATCACCAAAAATAAAGAGGTGCTAATAGCCTCTGGAGAAGTTATCACTTTTGAAGGTTTTTTAAAGGTTTATTTAGAGGGAAAAGACGAAAGTAAAGACGATGAAGATGAGCAAGGCGGATTAATGCCTGCCATGAAAAATGGTGACAAACTTAATAATTTAGGGATAACCGCTACTCAACGTTTTACCCGTGCTGCCCCGCGATATACAGAAGCCAGTTTGGTGAAAGATTTGGAAGAATTAGGCATTGGCCGTCCTTCTACTTATGCCCCAACCATAAGCACTATTCAAAAACGTGGGTATGTTGAAAAGGAAACCAGAGAGGGTGAAAAACGAAATTTTGATGTGTTGCAATTGGTAAATGGTAAAATCACTGCTCAAACAAAATCAGAAATAACAGGAGCCGAAAAAAACAAACTATTCCCCACTGATATTGGAGGAGTAGTTACAGATTTTTTGATGAAAAATTTTGATCACATCATGGATTACAATTTTACAGCCTCCGTTGAAAAAGAATTTGATGAAATAGCATCAGGAAATCAAAGCTGGACTAAAATGTTGGATGGTTTTTATCACCCGTTTCACGAATCTGTAGATAAAACCTTAAAAATTTCGGAAAAAGTAACCGGTGAACGTGAATTGGGAATCGACCCAAAAACTCAGATGCCGGTATTTTCTAAAATTGGTCGCTACGGTCCGATGATTCAAAAAGGCGATGGTGCCAACGAAATAAAACCGGTTTTTGCGAAGCTAAAAAAAGGACAAAGCATTGATAGCATAACCCTGGATGAAGCCTTGGAGTTATTTGCATTGCCCCGTACTTTAGATGAGTTTGAAGGAAAACCAATGAAGGTTGGTGTAGGCAGATTTGGTCCCTATGTGCAACACAACAGTAAGTTTTATTCCTTAGGAAAAGAAGATGATCCTTATGAAGTGGATTCAGACCGATGTGCAACAATAATTTTAGATAAGCGCAAAGCGGAAGCTGAAAAATACATTATGGAATTGCCCAACGATATCATTGTTTTAAACGGCCGGTTTGGGCCTTATTTTACCCAAAATAAAGAAAACTATAAAATCCCGAAAGGCACTGACCCAAAATCATTGACTTTGGAAATGTGTGAAAAAATAATAGCCGAAACCAAAGCCAATCCTAAAGCCAAGTCTTCATTTAGAGGAAAGAAGAAGTAGATAATTAGCAACTGACTGTAGCAAATTTTGATAAACGAATCCGAAATAAAAGCCCTGATTTCTTTGCTCGACGACACCGATGATGAAGTGGTGAGTCAGGTAGAAAAACGGATTTTTCAATTGGGTCCCGAGGTTATTCCTGCTATTGAACAAAACTGGGATTTGGTAGAGATTAATGAACTTCGCCAACGCCGTCTGGATGAAATTATCAAACGTATACAATCTGATGCATTAACTTCAGAACTTCGGCTTTGGAAGCAAACCAATCAAACCGATTTGCTAGAAGGGGCTTTAATCATAAACAAAGTTAAATATCCCGATGTTGACCGCCAGTTTATTGATAATTTAATTGATAAAATAAAGCTGGATGTGTGGTTGGAAATGCACTATGATTTAACCTCCTTCGAAAAAATTAAGATATTAAATTATGTTTTTTTTGATGTTCATCGATTTTTAGGTGATAACGAAGATTATCATAATCCTGATAATTCCTATCTATCACGGGTGTTTGAGCGCAAAAAAGGAAACCCAATTTCATTGGCTATTATATACTCATTGGTAGCGCAACGGCTGCGATTGCCAGTGTTTGGTATTAATCTTCCGCAGCATTTTATCGTTGGCTATCTCGAAAACTACAGCGATACTGAACCCTTGCGGCTCAACGATACTAAAATTATGATACCCGAACCCAATACCCGGGTTCAGTTTTATATCAATCCGTTTAATAAAGGCTCTATTTTTCCCCGAGAAAATCTTTATGTTTTTTTGAAGCAAGTAAATATTGAACCACGTGAAGAATATTTTTTACCCGGCACCAATATCGAAATTTTGAAACGCATGGTTCGTAACCTAATCTCAGCTTATGAAAAACTAAAAAACCCAGCTATGATAAGCCAGTTTGAAGCCATGATGGCTGTGTTGGACGAAGGGTAATTATTTTTTAATAACTGGTATAGCCACATCCTCTTCATCGCCTGATTTATTTAGGTTTCGCACAAGGGTAATCATAAAATAACGTTGCAATTGGTTGCTTTCGGAAATGATAAATCCGCCATTGGTAACCGACCTTGATAAACTTACATTTTGTTTAAAAATATCAAAACAAATAGATACAGATTTGGCAACCAATGATAGTAAAGAATTTCCTAGTGTTATTTATTTTGTAAAACTTGAAAATGAAACTATTTCTGAAAATCATAAGATAGTAGTGAAACACTAAAAATTTATATTACGTAACTAGCAAAAAAGCCTGAAACATTTAGTTTCAGGCTTTTTTGCTAGTGTAAATTTAATATTAAAAAACTGCCGATTTATGTTCTGCCAAAAATCGTTCGGCATCCAATGCTGCCATGCAACCGCTGCCTGCTGCAGTTATAGCTTGGCGGTAAATTTTATCTTGAGCGTCACCGCAAGCAAAAACACCTTTAATATTAGTTTTGCTACTATCAGGCTGTGTTATTATATAACCTTGTTCGTCTAAAGTTATATAATCTTTAAAAATTGAAGTATTAGGGGTATGACCAATAGCAACAAAAAATCCTGAAATAGGAATTTCACGTGTTACATTGGTTTGATTATTACTGACTCTTACAGCATCCACACCAAATTGTCCTAAAACTTCATCCGTTTCAGTATTATACAATATTTCAATATTGGGTGTATTTTCTACACGGTGAATCATGGCTTTCGAAGCCCTCATGGCATCTTTACGAACTAACATATACACTTTTGTACAAATTTTTGATAAATAACTAGCTTCTTCAGCTGCGGTATCCCCCGCTCCTACAATGGCCACATCTTTTCCTTTATAAAAAAATCCATCGCATACTGCACAGGCCGAAACCCCTGATCCATTTAACCGTTGCTCTGATGGTAATCCTAACCACTTAGCTGATGCACCTGTAGCAATTATTACAGTTTCAGCTTCTATTTCATGGGTTTCATCAATTGTAACCTTGTGTGGATAGCTTGAAAAATCAACCGAAGTAGCCAGTCCATAACGAATATCTGTACCTAATCTTTCGGCTTGCCTTTTAAATAAATCCATCATTTCAGGTCCTTGGATTCCATCAGGATATCCTGGATAATTTTCTACCTCTGTTGTTATTGTTAATTGCCCACCTGGTTGCAATCCCTCATATAAAACAGGTTTCATATCGGCGCGAGCAGCATAAATTGCTGCTGTATACCCTGCAGGCCCTGAGCCTATTATTAAACATTCTACTCTTTCCATAATTTATAGTGCAAAATTACAATTAATGATTAAAACCCTTTGCCCTAACTTATCATCAAAAATGATTTTTATCAGTTTTTTAAAAAAACCTATATTGCTATTTGGAATTAGTCTAAATAAAAATAATTTTGCACTCGATTTATGAAAATAGAATTTAAAATATCACTCGCTACACTTCTGATATTTGCAGGAGTAACCTATTCATCAGCTCAAATTTTAACAAAAGAAGATTCATTGAGTGCAGGCTTAACCGGACGAACTAATAATTATTCGGTTCTTTCAGGGTATGGTGAAGCAAAAGTAAACTACGACTTAGGTTCAAAAACAGGAACTGCCAATCTCACTAGAAATGTTATGTTTTTTGGTCATAAGTTTTCAAACAATGTTTTCTTTTTTTCGGAATTGGAACTTGAAAATGCCAAAGTTGCATCAGGCACTAAAGGTGAAATATCAATGGAACAATTTTTTCTTAAGTTTTCTTTAAATCCTTCTAATTATATAATCACTGGTTTATTTACACCCCGTATTGGCCTTATAAATGAAAACCACCTATCAACAACCTTTAATGGCAATGACCGCCCGTTCATAGAACAAAAAGTCATTCCTTCTACCTGGCGCGAAATAGGAGTGGCTTATTATGGTAGTTCAAATAAAATTAGAGGATTAAATTATTCTACGGCGTTATTTAATGGCTTAAATAGTAAAAATTTTGCTTTTGGCTCTGGCATTCGCAAAGGCAGAATGGCTGGTAGTTATGCCCCCGCTTCAAATATTGCTATAAGTGGTGCATTGTTGTATTACATCGGTAACTTCAGGATTCAGTACTCTAGCTACTTTGGTGGAAGTGCAGGATTAGATAAAAAGGAATCCGATAGTTTGGGGCTAAAATCAGGAGCATTTGCTACCCCAATTAGTTTGAATGAGGCCAATATAAGATTTTCAAATAGTCTTTATGAATGGAAAGCAATGTTAGCAGTAATAAAAATTTCAGACGCTGAAAAAATAAATAAGGCATATAAATCTAATACTCCAGAAATTATTTATGGTGGATATGTGGAAGCTGGATTGCACCTACTTTATCTTATAAATAAAGACAGTAAGAAAGATTTAACAGTATTTTCAAGGCTTGAAAGTCTTGACTTAAATTATAAAATTCCAACAAACGCATTTAAGGATGATTACCAAAATCAGTTAATTTCGATATCTGGAATTACCTTTGCGCCAACAAAAGGAGTAGTAATAAAAGCAGATTATGTTTGGCAAAAAACAGGCAAGTATAATCAATCGTTATACAAAACAAATCCTTACAGCGCCACATTACCATTTAACACTACTAATAGTTATGTCAATATTGGCTTTGGATATAGTTTTTAATAATTAATTGAAGAGATCCCAATTCATAAAATCATCGTGCACTGCCTGTGCAATGTTTGCTTTGCCCGGCATTACTGCTTTATTGATGGAAAGTTGTGCTAGTGTGCCAATGGTTAAAGTTAAACTGGATACTACTGTAAAAGAATTTACTATACCAATTGCAAAATTCGAAAAATCAAAACTGGTAATTGTTCGAGTTAAAAATTTTGCTTTCGACTTATTGATTATAAAAAAATCTGAAACTGAATTTAAAACTTTAGAATTAAAATGTTCACATGAAGACCAACCCCTAACTATGAGCAATAAAAATATTTATTGTACCTCGCATGGCAGTGTTTTTGATTTTGAAGGTAATGCCTTGAAAGAGCCAGCTTCGAAACCATTAAAATCGTTTAAAACCAAATTAGTAAACCGTGTAGTGATAATAACATTAAGGTAAAAAAGCTATATTTATTAATATTTTGGTCTACTTTAAAACCAAATAAAAATACCTTTGCATCCTCATAAAAACAACAAAAATGATAAAACAAATAACTACACTTATTTTACTAGCAGTTGCACTTACAGCTCACTCTCAAACCACTGATTCAGTAAGTACCGGCTCATCTAATGCCAATGATGTTTACTACAGTTTTACCAACGGTATTGTAAAATCTCAACCAAATAATGATTGGGATTTAGCTTTTGAAATTACTGGATTTACAGCCAGTATATTAGCCAATCACGTAAAAGGCTTAATGGTTTGGCAATCGCCTTATTCATATTCTAAATGGGCCAACCTTGATACTGCTGGTTTCAAGACCTGGAAAAAAATGTATAATAGCCCTCAAAGTTGGAGTTTGGGAGCTTTTAACTTGCATAATAATAACAATGGTGATCCATATGATTTAGGCTGGGGAACTTATGACCCAAGTACCCATATAGTGGCCGGCGACAGCATTTTTATTATAAAATTGGCAACCGGAGATTACAAAAAAATTACTATCCTAAATCTAAGTTCTGGAATTTATAATATTAAGTATTCTAATATCGATGGTTCAGGTGAAAAAATATCATCTATTGACAAGGCTAATTTTAAAGGAAAGAACTTTGCTTACTATTCATTTACAACAGAGACTAAAATTGATCGCGAGCCTGCAACTTCAGATTGGGATGTGTTATTTACAAAGTATACTGACTTTATCCCTACCCCATACAATGTAGGTGGAATATGGACTAATAAAGGTTATACAACTGCTGAAGCCAGAAATGTTGCTACAACCATAAAAGACTTTAGCCCCTATCGTTTTTCTGACACAAATAGCGTAATTGGATATGACTGGAAAACCTATAACCAATCGTTAAATAAATATATAATTACTGACAATCTTGTATATTTTATAAAAACAAAAGATGCTAACTGGAAGATTGTTTTTACAGGTTATAAAGGTGGTGCCAGCGGAACATACTATTTTAGCAAACAAGCTGTAACAGCAAGTTCAAAATCTCCTAAACTTACTACAAATACTGTTTATCCTAACCCGGCTAATGGAATATTAAATCTTAGATTGTCTCCAGATAATTCATTGATTAATTATAAAATTATAAATATCTTGGGGCAATTAGCTATTTCAGGAACCGAAACTATTGTTGATATTTCAACATTAAATTCAGGAATATATTTTATTCATTTGCTTACTGATAAAGGAATTCAAAATTTAAAATTCACAAAAACGTCGCTTTAATAATTGATACTGATTAATTCAGTATGTAATTAAATCATATTGGATTATGACAAAAATCAGAATCATAAATATCATCATCGGCCTATTTTTGCAGCCCTTAATGGTTAACAATTCAATTAAAACTAAGCCGATACCATTTTCTATTTTAAAAACAGGAATGGCATTGGCTTTCTTTTTATTTAGCTTTTCGTGTATAGCTCAAATAAAAATAAAACTTATTAATGAAGAAGATAATAGCCTTTTAACCTATGCCCCTATTAAATGGACGGTTATAAATACCGGACAAACTTTGCATTCCGTTACGAATGAACAAGGCGAAATAACTATATACAGTCAGGGAAGTAAGGTAGCCTTATTAATAACTTATTTGGGTTTTGAAATCAGAAAAGATACTATCAGCAAGGATGGTAATTATACAATTAAACTAAAAGTAGATCTTAAATATTTGCCCGAAGCGGTAATTACTGACCAATATTCAGCAACAATTCCTGAAAAATCAATTAACAAAGTAATAGTAATTGATGAACGAAAGATAAAAAGTATGGCAGCTAATAATCTGAATGATTTATTGAGCAATCAATTGAATGTAAAGCTTGGTCAAGATAATTTATTGGGAAGTAACATGACTTTGATGGGAATTTCCGGTCAAAATGTAAAAATTTTAATCGACGGAGTTCCAATTATAGGTAGGGTTAACGGAAATATTGACCTGAGCCAAATAAACCTTAACGATATTGAACGCATTGAAATAATTGAAGGCCCATTATCTGTAGCATATGGAACCAATGCATTGGCTGGAGCTATAAATATTATTACCAAAAAGAAACAACTCAATAAAATAACTATAAATGCTACCACTTATAATGAAAGTGTTGGCCGGTATAATAACACTGTAAATATTGGGTTGAGAAAAAGCAATGGAGTTTATCATATTTCAGCCGGACGAAATTATTTTGATGGTTGGTCATCCAAAGATTATGTAAGATTTCAGGAATGGAAACCGAAAGAACAATACTTTGGACGAGTGCAATACTTACGAAAAATTGGATTGTTTGATTTAAATATGAAATCTGAATTTTTTAATGAAAATCTTATAAATAAGGGAACTCCCCGATTACCTTATATGGAAACTGCCTTTGATGAATATTATAAAACCCGAAGATTTGATAATTCAATAACGGCAACATCTAAACTACCTCACAATAGATATTTGAATCTTATTGCAGCCTACAACGTTTATCATCGCACCAAAAACAGATACCTTTTTAATAGAGTTACATTGGATAAAAACTTGGTTCCTGAAACCAATGAACAAGATACTTCAAAATTTACAGCCATTGTATTAAGAGGAACTTATACCAAATCCCTTATGAATGCACGATTTAATTATCAAATTGGATATGACATAAACCGTGAAACTGGAGTTGGTAAAAAACTTAAGAACGAAGAAATTACTATAAGTGATTATGCCACTTTTTTAAGTATGGAAATTTCTCCAACTATTAAATGGCAAATAAAACCAGGAATTCGTTATTCAGATAACACATCTTATAAAACAATTCCATTACCAAGTTTGAATATTAAATGGGCTGCTCAAAAAAGTTTAACATTTAGAACCTCTTATGCTCGAGGATACAGAGCTCCCGACCTTAAAGAATTGTACTTGTTTTTTGTAGATGTCAACCACAACATTACAGGAAATCCTAACTTAAATCCAGAGCAATCTCACAATTTTCAGTTATCAGTTGTTAAAAAAATTATAAAAAAAACCAACTGGCTTCAGCCTGAGTTATCCTTATTTTATAATACTATTACCGATAGAATTGTATTGGCCAACATTAAAGATGCAGCCTATACCTATCGTAATCTTGATTTTTTTAAAGCCATGACAACAAATGGTAATTTAGGATTTAAACTCAAAGCATTTACAGGGAATTTTGGAATATCACATACTGTTATTTCTTCCGCCACCAAAGGATTTTTAAACCCTTTCAATTCTTATGAAATTACAAATAACACTTCCTATCTTCACAAAAAGACGGGAATTAATACGTCTTTATTTATAAAGATTAATAGCGAATCGATAAATTTTATTACCAATGAATTAGGAGAACCTATAAAATCAACAATTGCAGGTTATACCTGGGCTGATTTAACGCTATCAAAACCTTTTATTAATCAAAAATGGATTTTTGGAATTGGAGTTAAAAATATTTTAAATATAACTTCGCTAACCGCCAATGGAAATACAGGAGGTGTGCATAGCGGCAATAGTAATTCCTTGCAATTAGGAATGGGTCGTTTGTATTTCCTGAAATTAGACTATAACTTTATAAAAAAATAATGAAAAAATTTGGTTACCTACTTTTACTCATTGCTTTTATATATGGTTGCGAACGCCCAGAAAAACCAATAAAACCATTTGACCGTGGTAGTGTTATCACTAATTCAGTAAGTATGGGAAATACTTATGCCGACCATATTTTTTTCAATCTTGATTCCAATAAAATTATTAAAACCATTAAACGTATGGATTGGGATATTGCATTTGATTGCCAACCCAACAGACATATTATTTTGTTAAATAATGGCCGTGGTGTATATGCAGCAGCCACCGGAAAAACTAATTTTAATGAAGTTACAGATACCGTAGGTTTGAAATTTTTGTGGGGTCAGCCCGATTTTAACTTAGATAGTTTAGCTATGGGCCAATGGTGGCTTAAATCGTCTGAAATTTTTATTATAAATTTAGGTTCAGATGATTTTGGAATGCCTATTGGTTTTATTAAGTGTATGCCTGAGTTACAAACGGATAAAAGCCTTAAAATATCGTGGTGTAAGCTGGATGAAAACACGCCCAAAACACGAGTTATTAAAAAAAATGAATTATTCAATTTCAATTACTATTCTTTTATCAAAGATAAACCTGCTGATATTGAACCGCCCAAAAACATGTGGGATTTATGGTTTACTCAATATGTAAAACTAGTGTATTCCAATGACTTCAAGATTACCCAAAACTATCAGCTTTTAGGAGTTTTGGTAAATACGGAAAGAATAAAAGTGGCGTTAGATTCAAAAACTTCTTATTCAGATATTACACCAAATAATATTTCGGCTTATAATTTTTTAACTATTAGGGATGGAATTGGTTATGACTGGAAATCTTTTAATTTTACCACCAACTCTTATATTGTAAACCCAAAGATTAATTATATTTTGAAAGTTTCAGATGGGTTTTATTACAAACTTCACTTCCTCGATTTTTATAATGATTTGGGAGTTAAAGGATATCCAAAGTTTGAGTTTCAAAAATTGTAATCAAATTATCTAAATATTTCTGTAACAAAAATATTAGCTACAATTTCATCATATTGATATGCTAAAATTTTAAGACTTTCGGTACTGTCTTTTCTAAAAAATGTAAGCTTTTCACGCATATTCCCGTCTTTATATTGTGCATCAAAAATCAATTCGGCATAATCGCCCTTTCCATTTACCGATTCTAAATTAGTTTTTACACCATAATCATACATTGTCACAAATCCCAACCGGCCTTTGCTGGTTTGTGCCTTTTTATAAATCTCAGTCCATTGAGTTACCGAGGTAATACTTAAAGCATCTGGATGCATATATTTATTGGCCCCTGTATACGTTTGGTTTTTTAAATTATTATAAAAATCATTGGAAATAACTACCGCATCATTCATCACTATATCTTTTTGCGACAATACCATTCCTTTTGGTTTAGTTTCTGGTATGTATTGCTTTACAATTTCTGAAGTATCAATTACCACATTTTCAGTGGTTGGTGTATTGGTGGTGGTTGAATTATTACATGCCGAAAAAGCAAATCCAAAAACGAATAAAAAGGGTAAATATGAATTTTTCATCGCTCAATAATTTTTTAAATAATATTATAGCTACAATTTTACAGTTTTTGAATTATTAATTTGTGATTGTGATTAAAATAGATTTGGTTTGGATAAATTAAATAAAAACGAATCACACACTATGGAACAAGAATATCCTTGGCTAAAAAGCTATCCAAAATTTGTATCACACACTATCGATGAAAAGAAATATTCCTCATTAATTGATATTTTAGATAAGGCTGTAATTGATTATAGCAATTTGCCGGCTATCGAAAATATGGGTAAATCAATTACTTATAAGCAATTGGGTGAATATTCAGATGCATTTGCTTGGTGGCTGCAAAATAAAACAAACCTTAAGGCAGGTGATAGAGTTGCAATTCAATTACCAAATATTATACAATTTCCGATAGCTGTTTTTGGAATCTTAAAGGCGGGAATGATTGTAGTAAATGTAAACCCACTTTACACTTCCGATGAAATGAAACATCAGTTTACAGATTTGGATGTAAAAGCGTTATTAATACTTGAAAACTTTGGCTTCAATCTTGAAAAAATAGTTAGTGAAACTCCAGTTGAAACGGTTATCCTTGCCTCACTTGGAGATATGTTAGGAATGATTAAAGGAACCATTGTAAATTTTGTAGTTAGAAAAATAAAAAAACTGGTTCCCTCCTATTCTTTGCCCAAAGCCATACCTTTTGGCGATACAATACATATTAAAAATAAACCCTCAGCTATAAATTACAAACTATCTGATGTTGCTTTTTTGCAATATACCGGAGGAACCACCGGAGTTCCCAAAGGAGTAACTCTTACCCATGGAAATATATGCGCCAATATGGCTCAGGTAGATGCTTGGGTAGGTTCATTATTCACATTGGGCAAAGAGGTTGTAATTACAGCTTTGCCTATGTATCATATTTTTTCACTCACAGCCAATTGTATTTTAAGCATTCATTTGGGTGCTAAAAATAAATTGATAACTAACCCTCGTGATATGAAAGCTTATTTAGCAGAATTGAGAAAAGAGAAATTTTCATTCATTACTGGTGTGAATACCCTTTATAACTTAATGATGAACCATCCTGATTTTAAAACCGTTGATTTTAGTGGGTTGAAATTAGCATTAGCTGGTGGAATGGCCTTGCAGGATGTTGTAGCCAAACGCTGGAAAGAGGCTACAGGAAAGCCAATAATTGAAGCCTACGGATTATCGGAAACTTCGCCAGGGGCTAGCGTAAATCCTATTGATGGCTCACACCGCATAGGTACTATCGGGCTTCCTCTATCCTCCACTATTTTTAAATTTTTTGATGATAACGGCCAAGAAGTTCCTTTTGGAGAACCGGGTGAAATAGCAATAAAAGGACCTCAGGTAATGCCCGGCTATTGGCAACATCCCGATGAAACGGCCAAAGTTTTTAATGGTGATTATTTCTTAACAGGAGATATTGGCGTGATGGACAAAGATGGTTTTACACGTATTATCGACCGCAAAAAAGAAATGGTTGTTGTATCAGGCTTTAATGTTTTTCCAAACGAAATTGAAAAAACTATTGCTGAGCATCCAGGTGTATTAGAAGTGGGTGTGAGAGGTGTTCCTGATGAAAAAACTACTGAAGCCGTAAGTGCTTTTATCGTAAAAAAAGACCCAAACTTAACAGAACAATCCATTCGTGATTTTTTAAAGGACAAACTTACTCCTTACAAAGTTCCTAAGCACATTCAGTTTAGAGATGAATTACCAAAATCTAATGTTGGAAAAATTCTTAGACGACTTTTAGAGTAATTGGTAAAGCGCAAAAAAAATAGATTTTTAAGGTGGTTTCTAATAATAATCGCTTTGGTGACTTTGGTATTTTTTGCCCAAAGACAATATAACAAATACTTGTATGACCACAGCGATGCCAGCCTTACCGCGGCCGAACGCACTTGGCTAAACTACAGCGAAGATGTAAAAAAAGTGAGTGAAGAAATGCAGGTTTCGCCTGAATACCTTTTGGCACTGATTGCTTTAGAATGTAGCGGAGCGAAAGAAGTTCCCAGCCGATTTGAGCCGCATATTTTTCTTAAACTGCAACAAGTGAGGGATGGCGAACTTCCTAATTTTGAAGGAATAACTACCAATGATATTGCTACTAGTAATGATGATGCTTTAAAAAATTTAGCTTCATCGTGGGGGCCGTTTCAATTAATGGGCTATCAATGTTTTTACCTTGGCATAAAACTAAAAGATATGCGAGGCAAAAAAGCAATTTACCACGGCACCCAATGGGTAAAAAATGCCTACGGAAAATATCTGGACAAAAAGAAATATAAAGACGCTTTTCATTTGCACAATACCGGAAAACCCTATCCAAAGCTAGGTCCGCCAAGAACCCACAACCGATATTATGTGCCGCGTGGTTTAAAATTTATGAAAGAATTTAAGGCAATGCTGGTTAAGGAAGCAGTCCAACAGGCAGCTACCGAATGATTTTTTTATACTCAGGATTGCGTTCTACATATCCAATCATATAAGGGCAATAAAGCTTGGCCTTAAGGTTATTTTCCTTTACATAATTTAATGCATGCTTGGCCATTTTAGCAGCAATGCCTTTGCCTTGTCCTTCGGGCGGCACAAAGGTGTGCATCAACACCATATCGCCGTTATTCCAGCGGTAGTCAATAATGGCAAGTTCTTTGCCCAGCTTGGTTTCAAACCTTAGTTTTTCGGTATTGTTTAATATTTCCAAATCCTTTTCCATTGCAGTAATAAAAATTCCAAAAATAAAGGATTATCGTTTTTTTACAACAATTTTATTGTGTTACTTGCAAGAGGTAATAGCTTTATAATTATTATTCCTATTTATTTAAACAACCTAGGAAGTGGACTATGCAATTTAGGATTACAAATAAATAAGTAATACCTAATATTATTGTGACTATAATTTTTTAAAAAAAACCATATTTTAAACTTTAGTAAAAAACAATAAACTAAAAAATGAAAAAATTCATGATAAATATCCTGTTAGAAGGATTGGACAACGAAACAAGAATGAAACTGCTACCTAACGAACAGGAGGCAGTAAAAGAGTTGGAACAAAATGGGTCTATCGTAAATAACTTCATTAAACTTGATATGTCAGGAATTTACATTGTAATGATGGCAACTGATTCTGAGGATGTACATTCCAAACTTTCAACTTTACCTTATTACCCATATATGAAAATCGAAATTGTACCAGTTAGAGTAGTTAATAGTATTAACCAATAAAAACTACCTATAGGCACCTTAGTGGCTTTCTTTTTAAGAATAAATAGCCAAGATGCAAAAAGTTAATCCTTCGTATCAATGCCCTTTATCAAAAAAGAACATCCTCTCATAAAAACCACATTGCACCCCAGCAATAAACATCGCGAGAGGTATGATTTTAAACTATTGTGTGAAGCTTGTCCAGATTTGGCGCAGTATGTAGCCTTGAATAAATACGATGATGAATCTATCGATTTTTTTAATCCGGAAGCTGTAAAAATGCTGAACAAAGCGCTGTTGAAACAGTATTACGAAATAACTCATTGGGATATTCCGAAAGGATATTTGTGTCCACCAATACCGGGAAGAGCCGATTATATTCATCATATAGCCGATGTGTTAGGCAAAAGCAATGGTGGAAAAATACCTACTGGTTCAGCCATAAAAGTTTTGGATATTGGAGTGGGTGCCAATTGCATCTATCCAATTATTGGAGTTAAAGAATATGGCTGGAATTTTATAGGTTCGGAGATAGATTCCATTGCTGTGGATTCTGCCAAATCATTAATTGATTTAAATCCTGAATTAAAAGGAAGGATTGAAATACGGTTGCAAAATAATCCGAAGCATTTTTTTGAAGGTATTATTCAAAGCAATGAACGATTTGATTTAACCATTTGCAATCCTCCGTTTCACGCCTCATTAGCCGAGGCTCAGGCAGGAACATTGCGAAAGTTAAGAAATTTAAAACAAAAGAAAATCAAAACTCCAGTTCTTAACTTTGGTGGCCAAAACAGTGAATTGTGGGTTGAAGGTGGCGAAGCTGCATTTGTTGGTAATATGATTAAGGAAAGTAAACAATTTGCCGAATCGTGTTTGTGGTTTTCTACTTTAATATCCAAGGAATCGAATCTAAAACAGGTATATTATGAACTTAAAAAAGTGGAAGCAACAGAAGTTAAAACCATTGAAATGGGACAGGGAAATAAAATAAGCCGGATTGTAGCTTGGACCTTTAAAATTATAAAATAAATAAAAGACAAATGTAAAAGATACCTTCTAGCGTTAGCATTACAATCTTATAATTTTTACCATTTAGAAGAATGAGAAATCCTAAATTATAATACCACTACTCTGTAATTATACCATTGCTCCTCACTTTTAATGCTTATTAAAAAAGAGCCGGAACCAAAGGAAGTCAAGTCAATGATAGTATTTAAATCGCGTTTAAATAAATAAATAAGTTCTTTACCAATCCTATCCATTACCTTTATTTCAGCATGATCTGGTAATCCTATTATATTAAAAATTCCAGTATTTGAGGGATTTGGTGAAATAATAACATTGGATTTATGAATGGTATTTACCCCAAGTTTGGCAAACTGAATTGAATCTGATTTGGCGCTGCAATTGGAATCGTTAGTAACTTGCACAAAATAATAACCATCAATTAAAGGGGAATAATCTTGCTGAATAGCACCTAATATTGGTCCACTTTTATTCAGCCACTGATTACCTTTAGGTGAACTGGAAGTAAGTGTATTTTTTGTGATAGTAATTGTAGGTTTTAAAGGTGAAGCATTTACCCTTAAATAACTACTGGCCGAATCGCGACACCCAAAATAATTAACCACTTTGTAATCTATTTTATATAAACCTTTACCTTTTGTAATAGGACTAAACTTAGCACTTAATACATTTTCAACCCAATATTTTCCACTATCAGCGGGCTGTCCCCCTGATAAATTAAAGTCGGTAACATTATCACATACACTTGCAAATTTTTCCAATTTAGCTATTGGTGCTTCGGATATATAAATCTTGGCCGAATCTTTCACATTGCACTGATGCGAATCTGTTATCGTGTAAAAAACTAAATTCCATCCTTTATTTGCAAATAGAGGATAAAAAATAGTACCTACAACTGCGCTTCCCTTAAGCACTCCACCTATAGGAAAAAGGTGCACTGCAATTGGATCGTCATAAATACATCCTTTATCTTTAATTATCACCGACATACTATCGGGTTTATTAATACTAATATTAAATACAGCTTTACTTTTACAACTATTGGTTTTTGTATAACTATAGGTAATAGCGTGTGTTCCCAAACCAGCAACTGCAGGATAAAATTTATTGGTTGTAACTCCCTTACCTTGATAAATTCCGCCACTTGGTGTTACAATCGTTAGATTTACCGGTAAAGAATTGGTACACAAAGGAGCTGGTGGTGTAAATATAAGTTTGGTAGTATCCAAAAGTGTGGCATCTAGTGATGCCTTGTTAATACAGTTATTAGTATCCACATAATTATAAAAAATTGTTCTCGTACCCGCTCCTGCAAGTTTAGGATGAAAATATCCATTAAATGTTACCCATTTGCCGCTAAAATAGCCACCGGAAGGTGTTCCCTGAGTTAACTTTATACTATCACTATTTTCACAAGCGTTGATGCTGTAACTCCATGTAACTGCTGTGCTTCGGCTTGTAATTGTAATGTCGGTACTTGTAAAACTGCATGAGGTTCCTCTTCGAGTCAATTTAACCTTATAATTTCCTAAAGAACTAACCCAAAGTGTTTTCTTTGATTTACCATTTAATACTCCCCCATTTTTATACCAAACATAATTAAATGAATCATTTCCTGAGGTAATTAAAAGTAAACTATCTCCGCCACAAAACCATTGTTTTCCGGTAATGGTAGTTAATAATTTAGTACTATCGGTTTTGTATAATGCCATTACAAATTCATTTTTGGTTTGTTTTTTCAAAACAAGGCTATCCCCATTATCATACAATTTTGAGGGTGCACTGTTCCAGGTTCCAGTATTGCCGGCTGTTTTCACTAACATATCTACTCCACATTTTTTAGAACCGGTAATTGTATTTAAATTTTTAATATTATAATTAATATCAAAAGTTACTGCTGAATTATCGGAATAATACACTCCAAAAAAATGGGTAGAATCAATGGAACTTACAACATTCTTGGCAGCTGCCTGAACCGTTGTATCATAGGTAACATAGGCGTGAACCATACTTGGAGCCCCATTAATATTTTTAACTGTAAATATATCTCCAAATTTTGTAGGTAACGAAAAACTAGTACCTGAATAAACATAAGCACTGCTATCACCTAATGCTGCACCTGAATTTACCCATCTTGGTCCATTCATTAATGTAGCTGTATTTCCGTTGCTTGAATTATCTTTTGCATTGACTCCCGTGCCTTCATCCAATTTATAATATCCTGCTAAGTTGTTATAATCAGGATGTGTTTTTGTTGCTTTTCTGCACATCCAGTTTCGAAGGGTCGCTTTAGTTAATGCATTATTCCAAACCCTTACTTCATCTATTTGCCCTTTAAAAAGACGACTACCACCTGCGGTGTAGGCCATATCCCCAATTTTTGGAGCTAATCCTGTGGATGGACTCATTACACCTGAATAAAGAGTTGTGGCTTCTAAATTTCCATTGATGTATACTGCAATAGTATCGCCATTAAACGTACCTGCTACATGATACCAAACGCCTGTTTTTAATATGGAAGCCGTAACTGCTTCAACCCAAGCTCCCGAAGAGTTTGAAATATTAAAGTTTATTCTTCCATCGCCACATCTTAATACATATCCTTTATTTCCACTAGCCCAACCGTGTTTACAGAAAATACTATTTCCAAAATTTGAGGTAGCAAAGGCATCCGCTTTTATCCAAGCTTCTACTGTTATTTTGGTCGTTGGGTTTAAAGCCGTATTATCAGGAACTAATACATAATCATCGGTTCCATCAAATTCTAATGCTGTTAAAGAGCCTGGTTTTTGGGCTAAAGCTCCAATAGTTTGTAAAAGTATTAAAGAGGTTAAAAGTAATTTTTTATACATCAATCTAAAATGAATGGGAAACAAATTTATAATAATTCTGAAATAACAAGGTGTTATTATTAATTAAAATCGATTATTCAAATCGCTCCAGTTCGCGTTGAATATCTTTTGATTTTAAATCTTCTCGCTTATCAAAGGTCTTTTTTCCTTTAGCCAAGGCAATTTGAATTTTAGCAAAACCACTTTCAGAAAAGAACAACTCAATAGGTATAAGTGTATAACCTTTATCTTTTAGTTTATCCATAATTTTTTTAATTTCATGTTTACTCAATAGTAAAACTCTATCATTAAGAGGAATGTGTTGCGAATATCCTGCATTTTTAAACTCTGAAATATGCATATTTTTAATAATAACTTTACCATTATCTAGTATGCAATAGGCATCGCTAATATTTACATGACCTGCTCTAATAGATTTTACCTCGGTTCCTTTGAGAATAATACCCGCTATAAATTTAACCTCCAAGTGATACTCGAATGCTGCTTTTTTGTTTTTAATTAAAACTGCTTTTTGTTTATTGTCCTTCGCCACGAATGCTGTTAAATATTTGATTGATTTTTTCTTTCTTCATTATTTTTTGTCCAGTACGGCCAGTTGCAATAAGCCTTTGCCCCACTTCCGCTTTAAAGCTACAAATTACATTATTTCCATTGAGTTCATCAAACTTCCCTGTGTAACGAACAGTTTCATCAATAAAAGCAGGACTTTTGTGTTCTATTTCTAAAAAAGTGCCAATTCCTTCCTCATCTGGTTCTTTCATATCAATTACAAAAAGACGACATACCCATTCGGCATTGCGCCCTAATGCAAATGTTGATAATACAGGATGTACATTACCTGAATCAAATGATGCAATGTCGCTATCATTAACCATTCCAAAATATTCTTTGGTATCTCCTTTTTTAAAAAGGTTGTTCATTGATCTGTTTTATTTTGCAAAAATAAACGTTATAAAATGAAACAGGCCCGGATTCCCACCCGGACCTGTTAATTCTACTAACTATAAAATATTATAAACCACAGTTTACACTGTGGATTATACTTATTGAGGCATATCTTACTGGTTAAAATTTTAATTAATAAAATAAAACCAATGCAATATTAAATACCCATTAAATGATTACGAAAAAAATGTTCTGAAATGGCGAATAATGTTATTATTAAAATTAGTTGATATTTAATATACCAAGTAATTCATCCCTTTTTATTTTAGTAATTGGGATTTTATCGCCTTTGATGATAATAAATTCTGAATTTATTGTTTCAATGTGATCAAGATTTACAGCATAACTTCTGTGTGGTCTAAAGAAAATATTTTTACTAAAATTTTCGATATAATCATTTAAGGAAGCCCGTACACATATTTTTTTTAGAGCTGTATAAACATTTACATAAACATGGTCACTTTCCAAATAATAAATATCTTGTGTTTTTATTTTATGAAAATAATAACCATCCTTAATAAATATTGAATCTTTGTTACTGTAACTATCTGTCAATTCCATTGGATTTGTTTCTTTTGAAAAATTATAAAGACATATTTCAATGGCACTGTATAGATCTTCTTTATTAAAAGGTTTTATTAAATAAGCAGGCGGAAAAACCTTTTTTGCCCGTTCTATAGTATTTTTATCTGTACTTGATGTAAGAAAAATAAAAGGAATCTTAAATAATTCATTAATGGTTTGAGCCAAATTAATACCATCTTTTTCGCCATCAAGTTGAATATCAAGCATTACTAAATCAGGCTTCTCGTTGGCAATCATTGATAAAGCAGTTTCATAATTATTGGCTGGCAAGGTTGTTTCATATCCAAGTTCTTTAAGAACGATTTGAATATTACGAGATATTATTTCATCATCTTCAACAATGCCGATTTTTACTTTATCCATTACTTTTACATTTCTAATAGTTAGTTTACCCCTCAATTATTGCCCTATTATTCAAATAAACAAAAGGTTTTAGTGCTTTCTATTAAAAGAGTTAATACAACAAATATAAACTGATAAATTAGAAAAATGCAACTATTTAATTTGATAATAATTTTTTTACTTAAATACGACTTATCAAAGTTGTAATAATTGTTATCTAACACTTAAAGTATTAAATTGTCTTTATTCAAATTTTACCGTAAAATTATTTTTAAATTCTAACTATTATTTATTAAAATCATTACTTTGAGTTATGTATTTTTGCCCATCATGAAATGTCCTTATTTTTTTTTAAAAACCCACAAGGAATTATCAGGGCATAATTACTTTAACTTAAAAAATATAAATTAATAAATATGAAATTTATTGCCAATACAAGTTCATTAGTCGAACATTTACAAAAAATAAGTGGAACACTTGTTAGTAAGCCAACACTTCCTATTATTGAAAATTTTCTTTTTACAATAGTTAAAAACAACCTAAGTATTACAAGTACTGATTTGGAAACCAGTATGACAACCAATATGAGCATCGAGTCTGATGGATCTATATCAGTAGCGGTTCCTTCCCGTTTAACTATTGAAACCTTAAGGTCCTTACCAAATCAGCCAGTTACTTTTACCATAGATGAAAAAACGTTTCAGGTGCAAATTCAATCAGAATTTGGTAATTATAAATTGGCAGGACAACCAGGAAAAGATTTTCCTAAATTACCGGATACAGAATCGGAAACATCTTTCACTATTGCTTCTGAAACCTTACAAAATTGTATTGCCAAAACAATTTTTGCAACTGGCAATGATGAATTAAGGCTTAATCTTACAGGTGTTTTTGTGGAATTAGAGGAAGACAAAATAACATTTGTGGCCACGGATGCTAACAGATTGGTAAAAGTGGAAAGAAACGATGTTAAACCTGGTGTAAAGCACAACTTTATTTTACCTAAAAAAGCTCTTAACCTTTTAAAATCTAGTTTAGTAGGAGCTTCCTTGCCTGTTCAAATTGATTATAATCGTTCCAATGCATTTTTCTCATTTGGTGATACTAAATTAGTTTGTCGTTTTATTGATGAAAAATATCCAGATTATAATGCAGTTATTCCTCAGGAAAATCCAAATGTATTGGTTATTAACCGTGAAGATTTATACAATTCCGTAAAACGTATTTCTATTTATTCTAGCAAATCAACCCATCAAATACGCCTAAAACTAGCAGGTAGTGAAATGAGTATTTCAGCTGAAGATTTTGACTTGAGCAATGAAGCTATTGAAAAAATAGCCTGCGATTATACAGGAGAAGATATTGAAATAGGGTTTAATTCAAAGTTATTATTGGAGCTTTTGGGAAGTCTTGATATTGATGTAGTAAAGTTTGAAATGAGTACACCTAATCGTGCTGGCATTATTTTACCAAACGAGAAGGTGAAAGAAGAAGCCATGCTGATGCTTATAATGCCAATGATGCTGAATAATTAAGATTAAGCATTTTTAGCCACCTTGTTTATAAATTTTATTAAAAAAAATAGAATACTGGTATAATCTAAATTTATCCAATCAAATCTAAAAAAATAAGTAAGTTTGCAGCATTACCTTACATGCTTACAGCCGAAAGATTAGCTCAGGAATTAGACGGTGAATTGGTTGGCGATTCATCAATTATTATAAATTCAGTTTGCAAAATTGATGCAGGCTTTAAAGATGCCATAAGTTTTCTTGCAAACCCCAAATACGAACTTTTTCTAGAAACTACTACTGCCAGTATAGTATTAGTAAATAAAGATCAAGCTTTACCGCTTCGAAATGATATTACTTTTATTAAAGTTAAGGATCCATATACTTCATTCTGTATAATTCTTGGTAAATATTTCAATCCGGTTACCCATCCTTCAGGAATTTCTGAAAAGTGCCACGTTATGGGCAATATCGATATTATTGAAGGGTTGTATATTGGAGAATTTGCAGTAATAGGCAAAAATGTAACTCTTGGAAAAAATGTCAAACTATACCCTCAAACTTATATTGGAGACAACTGCACCCTTGGCGACAATACAGTTATATATGCAGGTGTAAAAATTTATAACGAAACTAAAATTGGGAATAATTGTATTATTCACAGCGGCACAGTGATCGGTTCTGATGGTTTTGGATTTGCAATGCAAAAAGATGGAAGCTATATTAAAATTCCGCAGGTAGGTAATGTAGAAATTGAAAATGATGTGGAAATAGGTGCTAATTGTGCTATTGACCGTGCTACTATGGGAAGTACAATAATAAAACAAGGAGCAAAATTGGATAATTTGATTCAAATTGCACATAATGTAGAGATTGGTAAAAATACAGTAATAGCAGCCCTCACTGGCGTATCAGGTTCTGTAAAACTTGGCGATGGTTGTGTTATTGGTGGGCAAGTAGGTTTTGTAGGGCATATTAGTGTAGCTGATGGCACTCAAATTGGAGCCCAAAGCGGAATAACAAAAAACATAACTGAAAAAGGAAAGCAATGGATTGGTAGACCTGGCATGCCATTAAGAGATGCATTTAAAGCCATGGCTGTTTATCGTAGATTACCCGAATTGGCTGATAAAATTAATAAATTAGAAAAAAATAAGTGATTCATAAATAATGGAAAAATTTCAGACAACCATTAAAAAAGCCTTTACCATGTCGGGGGTTGGGTTGCATACAGGACAAAAAGTTAATTTAACTTTTAACCCAGCGGTTGAAAATCATGGCTATGTTTTTCAACGTATAGATTTACCCAATCAGCCAACTATAAAGGCTGATTGTGATTTAGTTGTTGATACTTCAAGAGGTACAACTCTTGAGCAAAATAGTGCTAGAATTTCTACAGTAGAGCACGTTTTGGCTGCATTAGCCGGCTTAGAAATTGATAATGTTTTATTGCAAATTGATGGCCCTGAAATGCCAATTATGGATGGAAGTTCTGTCGAATTTGTGAAACAATTAAAGTCTATAGGTATTGAGGTTCAAAAATTTGAAAGAGAATATTTTGAGATAACAGAAAACATAAGTTATCGTGATGAGAATAATCAAATAGAAATGGTGGCCATGCCGCTTAATGATTATAGACTTACTGTAATGGTAGATTACAATTCACCTGTACTAGGAAGTCAGCATGCTTCTATTACTTCACTGTCAGAGTTTGGTGAACAAATAGCCAGTTGTCGAACTTTTTGTTTTTTGCATGAGTTAGAAATGCTTATAAAAAACGACCTCATAAAAGGGGGTGATTTAAATAATGCTATTGTGATAGTGGACAGAGTAGTGGAAGATTCAGAACTTGAAAATTTGGCAAAATTATTTAACAAACCAAAAGTAGAAGTAAAAAAAGAAGGAATATTAAATAATGTCGAATTGCGGTTTCAAAATGAACCTGCTCGTCATAAACTATTAGATTTAATTGGTGACTTGGCGTTAATTGGAACCCCCATAAAAGCCCAAATAATGGCAGCTCGTCCTGGCCATGCGGCAAATGTAGAATTTGCTAAAAAGATAAAGCGACAGATTGAAAAAATTAAAAAGGAAAATAAATTTAAAATTGACGTTCCCGTTTATGACCCATCCAAAGCTCCGGTATACACCCACACCCAAGTTGAAAAACTATTACCTCACAGATGGCCTTTTTTATTAGTTGATAAAGTTATAAAATTATCAGAAAACGAAGTAGTGGCCATTAAGAATGTGAGTGCCGACCAATATTTTTTTCCAGGTCATTTCCCTGGAGAGGCTTTGTTTCCAGCTGTATTGCAAATAGAGGCGTTAGCTCAAACTGGTGGTGTTTTAATACTGAGCAGAGAACCTGACCCTGAAAATTTTAGTACTTATTTTGTAAAAATAGATTCTGCAAAATTTAAAGGTAAAGTAGTTCCTGGCGATACTCTTATTTTAAAAATGGAATTGATAGCCCCCATTCGTCGTGGTATGTGCCTGATGAGAGGTACAGCTTTTGTTGGCAACAAAATAGTTTGTGAAGCCGAAATGATGGCTCAAGTGATAAGAAATAAATCAGAAAATACAGAGCTTAATTAATAAAAACATGATTCAACCATTAGCATACGTAAGCCCTGAAGCCAAACTTGCCCAAAACGTAATGATAGATCCCTTCGTAACCATACATAGAAATGTGGAAATTGGAGAAGGAAGTTGGATTGCATCCAACGTTACAATAATGGAAGGTGCAAGAATTGGTAAAAATGTTAAAATATTTCCAGGTGCTGTAATAAGCGCAATACCTCAAGACCTTAAATTTGACGGAGAACAAAGTCTTACTATAATAGGAGATAATTCTGTTATAAGAGAGTGTGTTACTATCAATCGCGGAACAAGTGCTAGTGGAAAAACTATAATAGGCAATAACTGCCTTCTTATGGCTTATGTGCATGTGGCGCATGATTGCATAATTGGTGACAATTGTATATTAGCAAATGCCGTTCAGTTGGCAGGTCATGTTGAGATTGGTGAATCAGCGATTCTTGGCGGTTTATCAGCAGTTCATCAGTTTGCCAAAATTGGTGGCCATGTAATGATTTCAGGTGGTTCGCTAGTTCGTAAAGATGTGCCCCCCTATTCAAAAGCTGCTCGTGAACCATTATCCTATGAAGGTGTAAATTCAATAGGGCTTAGAAGACGAGGATTTACTTCTGAAAAAATAGCCGAGATACAGGAAATTTATCGAATTCTTTACCTTAGAGGATTTAATAATAATGCCGCAATCAAAAAAATTGAAACAGAAATGCCTGCCACAAAAGAACGTGATGAAATTTTAACCTTTATTAAAGAATCTGACCGAGGAATAATGAAAGGTTTTTCGTCGAAATAAATTTTGGCCATTTCATTAAACATAGAAAACCTTTACAAAAAATTTGGTAATCAATGGGTACTAAAATCTCTTAACCTAACGGTATACCCTTACGAAAAAATTGCAATCTTAGGAGCCAATGGTTCTGGCAAAAGCACTTTACTTAAAATTATGGCAGGTTTTCTTTATTTTGACAAAGGAAAACTTAGCTGGGTAAAGGATGACAAAGAATACGAATCCCCTGATTTCACATTTTCATCACCCTATATTGATTTATTTGAACATCTAACAATTGAAGAACATATAGAGTTTCATTTTAATCAAAAACAAACTTGGAATAATATTAAGACGGATGAAATAATAAGTTTGGGAAATTTGGACAACCATAGAAAAAAACAAATAAAGCAATTGTCATCAGGCATAAAACAAAGGTTTAAAAATACGTTGGCAATATTTACCGCTGCCGAAGTTCTTTTTTTGGATGAGCCTTGTTCCAATATGGATGAAGATAATATCAAACTTTATCAAAAACTTGTAACTGAATATACTAAAGACCGAATGGTGATTATAGCTTCCAATAATCCATTGGAATATGATTTTATTTGTACCAAAGAATTTAAAATTGAAAATGGTGATTTTCAATTATTAAAGAACAAACAACTATGGGCATAAAGAAACTTCATATTCTTATACTTCGTTCTTTTATAGGTCCATTTATAGCCACTTTTTTTGTTTCTTTATTTCTTTTTCTTCTTCAATTTTTGTGGAAATATATTGGCGACTTAATTGGTAAAGGCCTGGAATGGTATGTAATATTAGAATTTATTGGCTATTCAGCAATTCATTTAATTCCAATGGCATTGCCACTTGCGGTACTTTTATCTTCTATTATGGCTTTTGGTAGCCTTGGCGAAAATTATGAATTAGTTTCAATAAAATCAGCAGGCATTTCGCTGCTTCGAATTTTTATACCTATGTATGCCACCATACTTGTAATTGCAGGATTTGCTTTTTATGCCTCTAATATTTTAATCCCTAAAGCTAATTTAAGTTGGGGAGCATTGCTGTATGATGTGAGTAACAAACGCCCGGCTTTAAGTATAAAAGAAGGTGTATTTTTTAAAGACATTGATGGATATGCAATCAAAATTGGAAAAAAACTGAATGATAATAAAACCATTCAAAATATTTTGATTTACGTAAAAAGTTCTGGAGTAGGAAATAATAATATCATATTAGCCAAAAGCGGAACTATGGAAATGACACCTGATGAAAAATACTTAGTTCTTACATTAAAAGATGGAGTTAAATATCAGGAAATGATTGATAATCCAACTTATTACAAGTCATTTCAGCATACTGTAATGAAATTTAAAACTCAAGATATTGCCATCGACCTTTCTGATTTACAATTTAAAAGAACCCAAAAAGATTTATTTAAAGATGATTATAGAATGATGAATGTCAATGAACTTGATATTAAAATTGATTCATTGCGCAGGTTAATATTGGAAAGACAACAACTTACTTATCAATTTTTATTACCCTACTTCCATTTTGGAATCGATACTTCAAAGAATTATAATTTCGATTCTACAAAACTTAAAATGAAATATTATCAATCCCTTGGAAGTTTTAGAGAATTAAGAAACTCAATGAATGAAGACTATCAAGCCACTGAAATAAAAACTGCAGGTGTAAAGATAAAAACTGAAGAAGATACAATTGAAACTCCAATTGTAACTAGTAGTACTGCTCCTATAGTACTTGACAAACCCAACAAAAAGAAAGACAATAAACCCGAAATATTGGAAAGTGCAAAACAATTTGCCCGTAATATTTCAAGTATTGTTGAAACCACACATAAAGATTTGCTTAATCAGCGTGAAAACCAGTTAAAATACGAAGTGGAATGGCACAAAAAATACACATTAGCTATTTCGTGTATCTTATTATTTTTTGTTGGTGCACCAATGGGAGCAATTATCCGAAGAGGTGGTTTTGGCTGGCCAATGGTAGTATCTGTTGTACTTTTCATATTTTATTTTTCTATTAATTTAATAGGTGAAAAATTAGCCAGAGGAGAAGTTATGCCAGCTTATATTTCAGTTTGGTTAAGTACTTTAATTCTGCTTCCATTTGCTATAATTCTAACTTATAAGGCCAACTCAGATGCTAAATTATTTGAAAAAGGAATTAATTGGAGCTGGTTAAAAAAACTCCCATTTATAAATAAAAGTAAATCTTAATGAAGATTTTACAAGTTTCGCATAGGGTTCCATATCCTTTAAATGAAGGTGGCACTATAGGAATTTATAACTACACCCGTGGATTTGCAGAAGCAGGCCATGAGGTTACTCTTGCTTGTTTAAACGGAATTAAACATAATATTGATATTGAAGAAGCTTCCATTGAATTAAAAAAATACGCTACGGTTTATATTTTTGATATTGATACCAATGTAAAACCAATACCAGCTTTTATTAATTTATTTTCCAAGCAATCCTACAATGCCATTCGGTTTTATAATAGAAATTTTGAACAGTTTTTGGTAAATCTATTAAATTCGGAAACCTATGATATCATTCAGGTGGAAGGCACATTTGTAGCTATGTATTTTGATGTATTGAAGCTATATAGCAAGGCACCAATAATATTAAGACAACACAATGTTGAGTATCAAATATGGAAACGATTAGCAATTAATGAAACTAATTTTTTGAAAAAATGGTACCTCAATTTACTTTCAAAACGGCTTTATAATTTTGAAAAAGAGATTATAAATAAATTTGATGCAATAGTTCCTGTAACTCCTGATGATGGTAAATTATTTGAAAAATTGGGATGTATAAAACCCATTTTTATTTCACCCGCAGGTATTGATACTAAATATTGGAAACCTTCAAACAATGAAAATCTGTTTCATATTTTCCACTTGGGTTCATTGGAATGGATGCCAAATCGTGAGGCTGTTTTATGGTTTCTTAAAGAAGTTTGGCCTTTAATATTAAAGATGGATAAACGATTCAAACTTTTTATAGCTGGCAAAAATATGCCGGATACTATGAAGCAAATGGTATTTGAAAACGTGGTAATGGTTGGGGAAGTAAAAGATGGAGCTGATTTTGTAAAAGACAAATCAATTACGGTAGTTCCTTTGCTTTCGGGAAGCGGCATCCGCTTAAAAATATTGGAAGCTATGGCGGCCTCCAAATTGGTAATTTCCACTACAATTGGTGCTCAAGGAATTGACTATATAGATGGAAAAAACATACTAATTGCAGATATACCTGAAGAATTTGCTAGAATATTTAAACAAATTGCTCTAAACCAAAGTCACTATCAGCAAGTGAGCAAAAATGGTTATGAATTAATAATATCAAAGTATTCAAACGAGGCCGTAATTCAAAGGCTATTGAATTTTTATAAAACATTAACAAGTTAATAGTTATAAAAACCAATTCATCAAATTTTATTTACATAAATTGAGAACCTTAGTATTTTCAAATAACTTAATTAATGATAAATAACGTTTTGAAAAACTTATGTATGTTTAAATCATTAAGAAATTATATCTTTAAAAAAACAAATTAACATTAAAGAAAGGTTATTTTCACTAAAAAATAACTTAAAATAACGGAACGCTTAATACACTCAAAATTATTTTTGAAGCATCAAATTAAAAAAAAATGATGCTAAAAAGTATTACTAAACGCAAATGGATTGGTCTGTTATTTTTGAATTTTTTAATTACAACACCAATTTTATTATTTTCCCAAGATCTTCAAATTAATGGTAAAATTAATGATGCTACATCAAAATTGCCGATTGAAGGAGTTACTATTGTATTAAAAAACACCCGTACAGGTGCAATTTCTGACATTAAAGGTGAATTTACAATATCAGCTTCAAAAGGTGCTGAATTGGTTATAAGCAATATTGGTTATGAAACTAAAACCATAATTGTGGAAAGTTCTTCTTTAACAATTTTAATGGAACCAAATTCAATTGAGTTAAAGGATTTGGTGATAACAGCCTTAGGGGTTAAAAAAGATAAGAAATATATCAGTTATGCCACACAGGAAGTGCAAGGAGAAGATTTAGTTAAAGCCAGAGATCCAAACCCCTTTACCACATTAACAGGTAAAGTTGCCGGATTAACTGTTGGCGCTTCAGCCGAGTTATTGGGCAATCCTCAGGTACTTATGAGAGGTAATCCCATATATTTATATGTAGTGGATGGTGTGCCAATTAATTCTGATACTTGGAACATAAATGGTGATGATATTGAAAGCTATACCATTTTAAAAGGCCCTGTTGCTTCAGCTTTGTATGGATACCGCGGTCAAAACGGTGCTATTATAATAAATACAAAAAAAGGAAGCAAAAATAAACGTGGTTTTGCAGTTGAATATAACAGTAGCACAATGTTTCAAAAAGGATTTATTGCTTTGCCAAGAACTCAAGATTTATATGGACCTGGGGATCATGGAAAATACGAATTCGTAGACGGAAAAGGAGCAGGAGTTAATGATGGAGATTATGATATTTGGGGTCCAAAATTTGATGGACGCCTTTTACCACAATACGATAGTCCTGTTGATCCTATTACTGGAAAAAGAACACCAACACCTTGGACTGCAAGAGGTAAAGATAACTTAGAGCGATTTATCCAAACCGGTATTTTAACCAATAATAGCATTGCAATATCTTCAAGCGGAGAAAAGCATGATTTGCGTTTCTCGGTTTCGAATAACTATCAAAGGGGCATTATTCCAAATACGGATTTAAAAACGATTAACTTTAATTTATCATCATCCTTGAAGATGACTAAAAAACTTAAGTTGGATGCAAATCTTAATTTCAACAAACAATTTACGGATAATATTCCAGATGTAAATTATGGTCCAAACAGTGTAATTTACAACATTACCATATGGGGAGGTGCCGATTGGGACATCCGCGATATGGAAGATTATTGGCAACCTGGCAAAGAAGGAGTTCAAAGCAAGTATGAAGAATATCAGCGGTATCACAATCCATACTTTATGAGCTACGAATGGTTAAGAGGCCATCATAAAAATGATATCTATGGATACACTTCTCTTACTTACAAATTCAACAACTATTTTGATTTTATGGGAAGAACTTCTATTTCAACTTATGATTTAACAAGAACTGAAAAAATGCCATTCTCAGCCCATCCTTATGGACGTGAGGAAAATCAAGGCGACTATATTGAGGACAAACGCTCCTTATTCGAAAATAACACTGATGGAATATTGAGAATGAATGCCCCTAAAATTGCAAATTTTATAAAAGTAAGCGGTTTGATTGGTGGAAATATAAGGTTGTTTTCATATGCTTCAAGCTTTGTTAAAACTGACTATTTGAACGTTCCAAATGTTTACAGCTTTTCCAATAGTAGAAATCCTGTAAAAGCATATAACTTCAATTCTGATATGAGAGTAAATAGTGCTTTCTATTCTTATGATTTTGAATTAGGCAAGTATGCAAACTTGAATACCTCTGGTAGAGTTGATAAATTATCTGCCTTAAAAAAGGATAACAACACCTTCTTTTATCCATCAGTAAATGCTAACACTGTGATTACAGATTATGTTAAACTTCCTTCAGTAATAAACTTTTTGAAGTTAAGAGCTTCTTATGCCCAAAGCAGAGGTGGAGGGGCATTCGTAGCAAATACAATTGGAGTCACCCCTAATAATACTTACCCTGTTGGATATGGTTCACAATACACTTCAACCTATGGTGGCCCTTCATATCAATTTAACGATGTTTACAGCAATTCTATTGGATATAACAATTCTACTGCTTCTCGTTTTTCTAATAACCTGATAGACGAAAATATTAAGCCTGACAACAGAACCAATTCAGAATTAGGAATTGATATGAAGTTTTTAAACAATAGAATAGGTCTAG
Organism: Chitinophaga pinensis; assembly: GCA_945907065.1. Classification (GTDB taxonomy): domain Bacteria; phylum Bacteroidota; class Bacteroidia; order NS11-12g; family UBA9320; genus JABWCE01. The sequence continues at coordinate 17,889 of CAMDSC010000006.1, read as the reverse complement.
ATCTTGCATACTTTAAATATATCGATGGTCCACAAATTTTTACACAACAAATTTCACAAGCCTCAGGATTTACAAATAATATTATTAACGCAACCAAAACTGAAAAAAAGGGTCTTGAAGTAACCCTTACTGGTAAAATTATTGAAAAATCAAAAGTTGGTAAAGGATTGAGTTGGGATGTGATGGTTAACTGGTCTAAATTTAAAGAAACATACAAGGAATTGCCAGAAGGATTAACTGCTATAAACAATTTTTATAAGGTTGGCAGCAGAACAGATGAAGTATGGATTAAAAAATTTGCAAGAACTGAAGATGGTAAAATTATCAATGATGGCGGTGGAAGACCAATTATTCTTCCAGTAGCACAATTGGCTGGTCATTCAAATCCAGATTGGGTATGGAGCGTTTACAATAAGGTTGGTTACAAAAGCTTTACACTTGGATTTCAATTTGATGGCCGTGTTGGAGGTATAATGGAAGATTATGTAAGGAAAAAAACCTTCCAAGGAGGAAGACACATTGAAACTACAGAAGGTGATTTCGGCATTTCCCGTGATCAGGATGCACTTGGAATTAAGTCATACATAGGTGAAGGGGTTCAAGTATCTAATAGTGCTTCCATTAAATTTGATCCAGTTACAGGTAAAATTATCAATTATGGTGAACTTCAATTTGCAGACAATGCTACCAAAACTTATGTACAAGATTATATTAGCCGTGTTCACAGTATTCCTGAACCAAACATGATGAGTAAGACTTATACAAAATTAAGAGAAGTGGTACTTACTTATCAAATACCAAGTTCAATTGCCAAAAAAGGTTTTATCCAAGGTGCAACGGTTTCTATTGTTGCCAGAAATGTTCTTTATTTCTTGAAGGATGGAAAAAAATTCAAAGATGTGGATGTGGATCAGTTCGCTAACCAAAGCAGTACAAACCTTCAAACTCCTACTTTGAGGAGCTATGGAATAAATTTAAATCTTACCTTTTAATTAATATAATAAACACAAAATGAAAAACGTATTTATAATTCTATTAACCTCTACTTTCATCTTTGCAATGAGTGGATGTAAAAAAGAGTTTGATTCATTAGAAATGGATCAGAACCGTGCTACAAGCGTTCCGGCTAATTTAGTTTTGAATGGAATTTTGGTTGACTTTACTCAAAAATCATTTAATCCAACCCAACGCTGGAATCAGTTCTATTGCTGCAATTATAATTATTATGGTGATCAGGAATATAGTTGGACAGGTGTTTCGTATGATGCATTTAAATGGTTGAACAATGTGCTTAAAATGGAAGAGGAAGCCACAAAAAATATTCCTGCTCCAAATGCATACACTGCCTTAGGAAAATTTTTCCGTGCCTATTTGTATTATAATGTAACCATGCAAGTTGGAGATATTCCATTATCTGAGGCTTTAAAGGGAATTGATAACACCAAGCCAAAGTACGATAGTCAAAAGGAAGTTTTCAAACAAATACTTGTATGGCTTGAAGAATCAAACAATGAAATAAGCACCATTACAAGTAACGGCAGCTATTTATTATCAAGTGATTTTTACTATGCTAATAATTTAAATAAATGGCGCAAGGCTGTTAATACCTTCAAATTGCGAGTGCTTATTCAACTAAGCAAACAAGAAGGGGATGCCGATTTAAACATTAAGCAAAAATTCACTGAAACATTGTCCAATTCTTCCAAGTACCCTATTTTTTCAGACATGACAGATAATATGGCCTATGTACCAAATTCATTTGATAAATATCCTACAAATCCGGATATCTATGGTCTTGACGTAAATCGTTACAATATGTCAAGTACTTATTTAAACACACTCGTTAGCTATAAAGACCCAAGAACCTTCGTAGTCGCTGAACCTGCCGATTCGTTGGTTAGAGCAGGAGCTTCACCAACAAGTTTCCAAGCTTTTAACGGGGCTGGCAGTGGTGAAGATTTGGCTACTATGACTACCAAAGCATTGGCAGGATTATACTCTTATATAAACAGAAACAGGTATTACAGAACTTACACAGCAGAAAGTATCATTCAAATCGGGTATCCTGAAATGTGTTTTAATATTGCTGAGGCTATAAATCGCGGATGGACTACAGGGGATGCCGAGGATTGGTATAAAAAAGGAATTCAGTCGAGTATCGGTTTTTACGGATTGGTAAATGGCAACAATACTGTCACCTTTCAAAAGAAAAATGGCTCCATTAATGACTATAATACCTTTACCATTTCTTACGATTGGAATACCTATTACGCACAACCAGTCATTCAATACGCCGGAAATTCAGCGGCCGGTCTAACCCAAATTTTAACTCAAAAATATTTAGCATTTTATCAAAATAGCGGATCTGAAGCTTATTATAACTGGAGAAGAACTACAACACCAACTTTCCATGTTGGACCTGGTACAGGAAATAGTCAAAGAGTTCCTTTGAGATTTCAATACCCTGTTTCCGAAAAATCAGTTAATGCTGTCAATGTTAATTCAGCAATTATATCGCAGTTTTCTGGTAGTGATGATATCAATGAAAAAATGTGGATTATTAAATAAACAAACTTGTCATATTCATTTAAAACAGGTAACCTCAATTAGGTTACCTGTTTGTATTAGAAACCCTTATTAATGAAAAAAATATTCCTCATTTCTCTTCTAATATTTAGTGTCTATTCCAATTCTATTGCCCAAAATAAAGTAACCATTTTGCAGGTACCTGGTGTAGACAGTTTTTGTAGGATAAATGAAAAAGGTATTTCAATTCTTGCTAGTGGCAGATTCTTAACTCCGGCAGGAAATTTTATTCGAATAACGCATGATCCTTTTGGGATGGCTGTTTCTTCTGATGAAAAAAAGGCAGTGACTCTTCATAATGGGGTATTTACAGTTATTGATATTGCAAGTCTAAAACAGGTAAGAGTTCCATCCTATGACGGAAAGATAAAATCGCCTCTTCAACATGGTTCTTTTCTTGGAATCGCCATTCACCCTGATTCAAAAACAGTTTATTTAAGCGGAGGAGATCAAGGTTCAGTTATCATTTACGACATAGAGAAATTTGAAAAAATAGACACCTTTTCTTTAAATGGTGAGTTTGAAGGAATAAAATATGAAGATAGCTTTACCGCAGATTTACTGCTGAATGATTCAAAAAATGAATTATTAATTCTTGACCGAGCAAATTTTAGATTGGTTAGATATGATCTCAAACTAAAAAAAATTACCGCTTCTATTCCTGTGGGTAGACTTCCTTTTGGTTTAGCTTTGAGTCCTGATAAAACTACTGCTTTTGTTGCAAACGTGGGCATGTACTCGTATCCCCTAATTGAAGGAGCCAATCAAAAAAATTATGATTCACTCTTAATCTCTCGTCATCCTTACGGAAACAATACTCGGGAGTCCATCCATGGAACCATCATTGAAGGCAGAAAAATCCCTGGAGTGGGAAGCCCAAATGTACCTGAAGCCATGAGTGTTTACACTATTAATCTTGTTACCAACAAAGTAGTTGACAAATTTAAAACAGGTTATCAGATTGGAGAAATGATTGAAAATGCCGAAGTAGTTGGCGGTTCCAGTCCCAATTCCATTGCAGTTGGAAAAAAATATGCTTATGTTACCAATGCCACTAACGACAATATAACTGTGATCGATTATAAAAATCATCGAATTGTATCCCATATTCCGATACGAGTAGATCAACGAATTGATAAATTAAGAGGATTGCTGCCTTTTGGCATTTCTTTAAGTCAAGATGAAAAAACTTTGTATGTGGCCCTTTTAGGATTCAATGCCTTAGCAGTTATCGATATTAAAAGTAAAACATCCAAAGGATTAATACCCAGCGGTTGGGGTACCTCCAGGGTCATTTTATCCAAATCAGAGAATGAACTTTATATTATTTCATGCAGAGGTTTGGGAGCAGGCCCCAATGGAGGAAAAAACTTTATTAAACCACCACAAGGCACTTATATTGGAGATATACAATTAGGAAGTTTCCAAAAAGTTAAAATGCCAACCAATGAGCAATTAAAAAAATACACCTCACAAACATTGAGCAATACCTTTAAAAGCATTACTCTTTTAGATGATGGTAAAAACCCATTGCCTCTCCTACCCCGAATGAGAAACAGCCCTATAAAACACATCGTTTATATTACCAAAGAAAACAGAACTTACGATGAGGTTTTTGGTCAATTAAAAGACGGAAAGGGAGATAGCAGTTTGGCCCGTTTTGGAGTCAATTGTGAATACGTGCTACCTGATTCCTTAAAAATAAAATATCAAGGATTAAAAGTGACACCCAATCACCACAAAGCCGCCAAAAGTTTTGCATACAGCGACAATTTTTACTGTGAAAGCGATGCTTCCATCCATGGACATCACTGGATGCTTGGAGTTATTCCGAATGAATGGGTAGAAACCAACTCCAGTATTGACAAAACAGCAAAATTATTTTCATCTGCTCCCGGCCGAAGGTTTCCAGGCTCTACCGGAAGTATGGATCCTGAGGATTACGCGGAAATTGGCGGATTATGGGAAGCGTTAGAAAGAAATAACATTTCATTTTACAATTTTGGTGAAGCCAATGAAACTGCTCATGTGAGGGAAGAGGCCATGGATACAGCAACTGGAGCTGCTCACGGAGTTATGGTACCAATGCAAAAGGCTCTTTTCAATAAAACCAGTCATAATTACGCGGGTTATAATACCAACATTCCGGATCAATTCAGAATGAACCAATTTGAAAATGAATTTACTGAGAAATGGCTGACAGGAAAAGATACCATGCCGGCTTTAATTGTCATGCAAGTGCCAAATGACCATACCGCAGGACCCAGACCAGAAGATGGATATTATTTTCCAGATTCCTTTGTTGCCGATAATGATTTGGCTGTTGGACGCATTCTTCATTTTTTATCGAGAACAAAATACTGGAAAAACACATTAGTTATTATTACGGAAGATGATCCTCAAGGAGGTGTAGATCATATAGATGCGCATAGAAGCATATTAATCATGGCAGGTCCATATGTAAAAAAAGGACATGTAAGCCATACACATGCCAGTTTTGGCTCTATTCTCAAAACTATTTATAATATTTTAAATATTCCTTATGTCAATCAATACGATGCTACTGCTACACTTTTACAAGACTTTTTTACAGAAACACCTGATTTTATTCCTTTCACTCTTGAGCCAAATGACACTCGGGTTTTTGATGCCCAAAAAGCCATGAAAAAATACAACCGTGAATTAGATTGGCATAAAATTATGCAAGGACCTCCTATGGATCAGGAAGATATTATGAGACAAAATCATTACAAGGGAGATTAAATCAATATGCTACAATCATGGCGAATCTTTTTACTTGTTATTTTTTTCAGTGGTTTGCATGGAGATGCTTTCTCACAAGCAGATACATCTGATTTTACAATAAAACTAATGGAAGTTTTAGTTACTGCCAGCAGAAATAAGACCCAATCTTTATTTATTCCTTATTCCTATGTAACGCTTAATAAAAGAGATATCGAAAATTTCCAATATCGGACTGCTCCAGATGCACTTTCCGGAAGCAGCGGGATCTTTATCCAAAAAACCAATCATGGCGGAGGTTCTCCTTTTATTAGAGGATTAACAGGTAATCAAATACTCATTTTAACCGATGGGGTTAGAATGAATAATTCTATTTTTCGCTACGGACCTAACCAATATTTTAATACTATTGATGTTTACTCCATATCTCATATTGAAGCCGTAAAAGGTACCGGGTCAGTTCAATTTGGTTCCGATGCACTTGGAGGGGTTATACAGGTCTTTACTAAAGAACCTGTCTTCTCAGCTAAGAAAAAATTACACACGGAGGTTCAATTAAAGGCTGTTACGCAAAAAATGGAATGGACTAGCCACGCCGAGATGCTTTATCAAACAAAGAAAACAGCTTTTTTGATAGGTGCCACTATTCGAGAGTTTGGAGATCTTTATGGTGGCGACACCACTGGGAAGCAATCTCCATCGGGTTATAAAGAACATGCCATAAACGGAAAATTTAAATTCCTTTTAAATTCTCGTTCAATAATAACTTTAGCTTATCAATATCTTGAACAAAGAGATGTTCCCTTGTATCATAAAGTTCATCTTGAAAATTTTAATTATTATTTTTTTGAACCGCAAAAGCGACAACTTAGCTATGCGAGACTAGAAAACACCGGCAAAAGAAAATTATTAACTAAAACCACTTTTACAGTTTCTGCACAAAAAAATAATGAGACAAGAAGCTATTTTAAAAATAACAATAATTATCGATTTATTGAAAAGGATCAAATTTTAACTTATGGAGTAACCATTGATATCTTATCCCAGCTAAAAAAGAACTGGTTAGCTAATTCAGGAATTGAGTTCTACCATGATTTGGTAAGAAGTTCTAGAGATCAAATAAGCATAGCGACAAATACTCATTTACTGCAAAGAGGTTTGTATCCTGATTTAGCAATGAATGGAAATTTTTCAGTGTACACTCTGCATCATTTTCAACTGAACCCATTTAGAATTGAAGCCGGCTTGAGGTATAATAAATTTAATCTTTTGATTTCCGATACAGGTAAAATAGGTTCGAATCCATCGGAAATACAAATCAATCCTTCATCCATGGTTGCTAATTTGGCAGCTCTCTTTCAAATATCATCAACGCAAAGTCTGTTTTCCTCCTTTAGTTCAGGATATCGTTTACCCAATATTGACGATATGGGAACTCTTGGATTGGTAGATTTCCGGTATGAAGTGCCCTCTTATAAAATTAAACCTGAAAAATCGTTTAATACCGAGGTTGGATATCGCCTTCAAACTAGAAAGGAGTTGGTTAGTATCTCTTTTTACTATATGCATCTTTCCGATCTTATCACCCGGACACAAATGGTTGGAGAAAAGATTGAGGGTTACAATGTTTACAAAAAAGAAAACAGTCAGGAATCCTATCTTAAAGGTTTAGACTTTTCTTTTACCAATTATTTTTATAAATCCTTTAAATTTTCAGGAAATATTTCCTATTGCTTTGGACAAAACCTAACTAAAAATGAACCATTAAGAAGAATACCACCATTAAATGGAAGATTTTTAGTCAGTTATCAATATAAAAAAATCCAATTGCATTCAGAATATGTTTTTGCTTTTCATCAGAATAGGCTTGCACAAGGAGATAAGGAAGATAATAGAATACCGGTTGGAGGTACGCCTGGTTGGCAAATTTTTAATTTATCGGGAAGTTTCAGGTACCAAAAAGCGAGCATTTTTCCAGGGATTCAAAACATTTTTAATAAAGATTACAGAACCCATGGAAGTGGAATTAATGGTATGGGGCGAAATTTTTATTTGACTATAAAATTAAATTTTTAATGATGACAATAGAAAACAAAGTTGAAGAGATTATCTCCTTATATATAAAGTACGGCGATTCTGATTATATAGGTGAGCCAGTTTCCCAAATCGAACATATGTATCAATGTGCTGAGCTTGCCATGGAAGCTAACGCGGATGAGGAGCTAATTTTGGCAGCTTTTTTTCATGACATTGGCCATTTATATGAATTTGCCTTTCCTGACGAAAGCATAATAAGCATGGACGGGTTTGGTGTATTCGATCATGAACGTATTGGAGCCAATTATTTGGCAAGTATAGGTTTTTCAGAAACTATTTCGAAACTGGTTGCTAGTCATGTAGAGGCAAAAAGATATCTCGCATACAAGTTTCCCTCCTATTTAAAAGAATTGTCGAAAGCAAGTTTAAAAACGCTCGTCTTTCAAGGGGGTAAAATGTCAGTGGAAGAAGCCTCTGAATTTGAGAATGACAAGTTGTTTGAACAATACATTACACTCCGTATTTGGGATGAAAAGGCAAAACAAACCAATAAAGCGATAGGTGATCTTAAAATTTTTAAAGACCTAATGATAAGCCATCTTACAAAAAATCAATCAAGCTAAATAATCATGAATATAGAACTAATAGTATTTGACATTGCAGGAACTACTGTAATGGATAATGGAGAAATCGCTGAATCCTTTCAAAAAGCATTCCATGACTTTGGATATACTGTTCCGGTTGAAAAGATCAACCCACTGATGGGTTATAAAAAACCGGAGGCAATTCTTAAAATATTGGAGGAATTTGAAAAAGATATAGAATTAATTGATGAAAATCATGTAAACAGGATTCACCGCCGATTTCAAAACATCATGGTTGAATATTATAAAAACACCACGGAACTTAAAGCACTGCCATACGCTGAAGAATTATTTGAATATCTTCATTCTAAAAGCATAAAAATTGGTCTAGACACTGGATTTTCAAAAGAAATTACCGATATAATTATTGACAGAATTGGGTGGTTAAAAAATGGCAAAATTGATACATATGTTTGCAGTGACGAGGTTATCATGGGCCGTCCGCATCCTTATATGATTAATAAGATTATGAACGATCTTGGAGTCATTGATCCTAATAAGGTAATAAAAGTGGGAGACACGGAAGTAGATGTGAACGAAGGTTTTAATGCAGGATGTAAATACAGTATTGGTATTACAACAGGTGCTTTTAGTGAAGAGGAGTTACAAATACACTTGCCTTCTTTTATAATCCATCATTTATCCGAACTGGTTCCAATTTTACATGATTCACTTGCAAACGAATGAGTGACACCTTTTTACCTTTACCGGTAAACAAAAGGATTTTCCATTGGCTGAACCAATCTACCCTATTGTTTATCATTTATTCATCCGTAACGGTATTCGTTATTTACACCTGCATGTATGGATTCAGAAAACCTTACACCGTAGGTTTATATGAAGGTATAACCTATTTGGGGGTATCGTATAAGGTTTGTTTAGTTATTGCTCAGGTTATAGGATATATGATTAGTAAATTTATTGGTATAAAATTTATTTCATCTATACGACCTAAAAAAAGAGGCAATTATCTATTGATTTGTATAGCTGTCGCTTGGACCTCTCTTTTTCTTTTTGCAATCATTCCTCCTCCATACAATATCCTTTGTATGTTTATCAATGGCCTACCTTTAGGGATGGTTTTTGGATTGGTCTTTGGTTTTATTGAAGGACGAAGAACTACAGAAATTATGGGAGCTATGTTAGCGGTGAGTTTCATTTTTGCATCTGGTCTTGCCAAGACAATTGGCAAATGGTTACTTATTGAGTTAAATACCTCCGAATGGTGGATGCCATTTGCGGCAGGAGGCATATTTGTTGGTCCTTTTCTTGTATTTGTTTGGCTTATACAACAATTACCTCCACCAACATCTGATGACATTGCTGCAAGAAATATAAGACTTCCCATGACAAATCTCGAAAGAAAATTATTTCTTAAACAATTCTGGATTCCAATGACATTCGTGGTTATAGCCTATTCTATTTTTACGATTGTCAGAGATTTCTGTGAAGATTTCGGCAATGAATTGTGGACAGAAACGGGTTATAAGAACAATGTAGGAATTTTTGCGAATACCAGTATCATTATTTCATTAATTGTACTTCTATTTATCGCCGCTTTTTTTCTAATAAAAAATAACAAACTTGCTTTTAGGCTAAGTCATTATTTGGTGATACTTGGATTGACCCTCATTATATTTGCAACGATTTTATATAATTTAAAAAGCATATCCACTATCACATGGATGTTAACGGCAACTTCCGGATTATATTTAGCCTATCTGCCATTTAACTGTCTTTATTTCGAAAGGATGCTTTCAACCTATAAAATGACTGCCAACATTGGATTTTTGATGTATATCGCCGATGCCTTTGGTTATTTGGGAACCGTAATTGTTTTATTAATCAAAGAGTTTGTATCCATTAAATATTCTTGGGTTGATTTTTTCAGCATGTTGTTTTATACAGCCGGTTTTATAGGTATCGTATTGATGGTTATTACTACAATTATTCACTCTAATTTTATAAAAAAATTAAATGTCACATAATAAAAAAGCAATAGTCGTTGGAGCAGGCATCGTAGGATTATCTGCGGCCAGAGCCTTAGCACTAAAAGGTTTTAAAGTTGCCGTTATTGAACGTGCTGAAAGAGCTACCGGGGCTTCTATCCGTAATTTTGGAATGGTTTGGCCCATTGGCCAGCCTGAAGGCGAACTTTATTCCAGAGCCATTAGAAGCAAACAAATTTGGAAAGAAATTGGTGATAAAACCAATTTTTGGTATGAAGAATCAGGTAGTCTTCATTTAGCCTACGAACAGGATGAATGGCAAGTTTTACAGGAATTACATGATATCTTTAGAAGAAATGGAAGACCGGTAAAACTTTTAACTCCAGATATTATATCAAACAATTATCATGGTATAAATAAGAAAAACTTACTGGGTGGATTATTCAGTGAAACGGAGACAATAGTTGACCCTAGAGAAGCCATTGCGGCAATCCCAGCTTATCTTGAAGAGCAACTTGGTGTTGAATTTATTTGGGGTAAAGCTGTCACCTATACGGCCAGTAATAAAATTTGGCTCGATAATGAAACCATGTTTGCAGATGTAGTTTGTATTTGCTCAGGTTCTGATTTTGAAAATCTATATCCTGATAAGTTTACCTCTTTAGAAATTACCAAATGTAAATTGCAAATGTTACGGTTTGTAAATGAATCCAATGCAAAGCGTATTGGAGTTTCTATATGCGGCGGTCTTTCACTGATTCATTACAATAGTTTTAAAGTAGCACCGTCCTTATCCAACTTATTTAAGAGATATTCGGATGAAATGAAAGAATATATTCAATGGGGCATTCATGTAATGGTTTCTCAAAATGGTCAAGGAGAACTAACAGTAGGTGACAGCCATGAATATGGACTCACTTTCGATCCATTTGACAAAACTCATATCAACGAATTGATTCTTAACTACCTCCAAAAGTTTTGTATAACCGACCATTGGAAACCTATTCAGACCTGGCATGGTATTTATCCAAAAATGACCAATGGAGATTCAGGTTTATTTGTAGAAACAGATCCGGGGGTATATATTATAAACGGCATGGGCGGAGCCGGAATGACCTTAAGTTTTGGTTTTGCCGAAGAAATGATCAATAATTTATAATTAAAAATAAAATGAAAAAGCCTTTAATATACACCATCTTGTTGCTATTTTTTACTTTTAGTATAAATGCACAATCTCTGACCGATCTTGAGAAAAACAGAATAGAACTTCCAAATTCTTGGAGCCTCACTCCCATTGGAACAAGCCTCAATCTTGGAGATTTACCTCTTAACATGGCTGTTTCAGCTTCAAAAAAATATATTGCTGTTACCAATAATGGTCAGTCAAAACAAAGTATTCAGATCATTGATGTAAGTAAAAAAAAGATAGTCTTTGAAAAACCTATCGGCAAAGCTTGGGTAGGACTTAAATTTAGCCATAAAGATAAATACCTGTTTGCAAGCGGCGGAAATGATAATTGTATTTTGCGTTACCGTTTTCAAAAGGATAGTATTGCCTTAATGGATTCATTTATTTTAGGAGCAAAATGGCCCAACCGAATCTCACCGGCCGGGCTTGAAATTGATGAAAAAAAAGACATTTTATATGTGGTTACAAAAGATAATAATTCAATGTATTGTTTTGATATAAAAACAAAGAAAATACTTCGTCAAATAACCTTGCCGGGTGAGGCTTACACGTGCAAATTATCAACTGATGGTAAAGAACTATACATTTCTTGTTGGGGTTGCGCCAAATTATTGGTTTACAATACCCAATCTACATCAATCACTCATGAAATATCTGTAGGTAGTAACCCTAACGATATTGCATTGAGCAAAAACAATCAATTTCTCTATGTTGCCAATGCCAATGATAACTCGGTTTCAGTAGTTGATCTTGTAAATTATAAGGTTCTTGAAACTTTGAATTGTGCCTTGTTTCCAAATTCTTTAATGGGTTCTACCACCAATAGTGTTTGTTTGAGTGAAGATGAAAAATGGTTGTTCATCGCAAATGCGGATAACAATTGCTTGTCAGTGTTTGATGTAAGTATACCTGGTCAAAGCAAATCTAAAGGATTTATACCCACAGGATGGTATCCAACTTCAGTAAAAGTGGTAGGCAAGAACCTATTTGTTGCCAATGGTAAAGGCTTTACCTCCATGGCAAATCCCTATGGCCCCAACCCTTCTAATAAAAAAATTAAATTAAGTTACCAAAAAGGCGATCCTGAAAAACCTAAAGAAATCCAATACATAGGTGGTTTATTTAAAGGAACCATGAGCATTTTTGAAATACCTAACGACAATATTTTAAATTTATACTCACAACTTGTATATAAAAACACACCTTATACTAAGGAAATAGAAAATATGGCTGAAGGCCAACAAGGCAATCCTATTCCAAGAAGAACCGGTGATTCAAGTCCTATCAAATATGTTTTTTATATCGTTAAAGAAAACAGAACCTATGATCAGTTACTTAGCGATATACCCGGAGGAAATGGAGACACAAGTTTATTATTATTTGGTGAAAAAATCACCCCTAATCAACATGCCCTAGCCAAAGAATTTGTGTTACTCGATAATTTTTATGTAAATGGAGAAGTGAGTGCCGATGGACATAATTGGACAATGGGTGCATATGCAAATGATTATCTTGAAAAGACCTGGGTTACGAGTTATGGTGGACGAGGTGGTGACTACGATGGTGAGGGAAACAGAGAAATTGCCAACAATAAAAATGGTTTTTTATGGGATCATGCCAAAAGAGCGGGTGTAACCTATCGTACCTATGGTGAATTTGCCGACAATTACAAAGCCAATATCCCTGTTTTAAAAGACCATTTTTGTCCTTATTATACTAGTTGGGATGAAACGGTTAGAGACACCACAAGGGTTGGTCAATGGAAACGTGATTTTGATTCTTTGTTGGCCATTGGCCGATTGCCACAATTAAATACTTTAAGACTTATCAATGATCATACTGAAGGACTTCGATTAGGAAGACCAACCCCTTTTGCTCACGTAGCTGATAATGATCTTTCGGTTGGTATGTTTATTGAGTATTTAAGTAAAAGTAAAGTTTGGGAGCAAAGCGCAGTATTTATATTAGAAGATGATGCCCAAGATGGTCCTGATCATGTGGATGCTCATCGAAGTACCGCCTATCTTGCCGGTGGATATGTAAAAAGACATTTTATTGACCATACCATGTATTCTACTTCTTCTATGTTGCGAACAATGGAATTGATCCTTGGCATTCCTCCAATGACTCAGTATGATGCAGCCGCTACACCCATGTGGAGATGTTTTGATAACATACCAAATCATACAACATTTAATGCTTTGCCTTTACAAACGGACATCAATCAGGTGAATGTTAAAACAGGATATTGGCAGCAGAAAAGCGAAGAATTCGATTTTTCAAAAGAAGATCAAATAAATGACAGAGAATTTAGTGAAGTGATATGGAAAGCTGTAAAAGGTGAAAAAGCCGAACTGCCTTCGCCCAAAAGAGCATCATTTGTAAAAAATTTAGACGTCGATCTTTAAAATTTTATATCAACCCCAAACTTTTTATTTCCAAATATTTATTAACGGTATTAACGGTTAACTCTTCTGGCAAAGTCAATATGGTTTTGATTCCATGCGCTTTTAATTCTCTTGCTATAAGGGTTTTTTGAAATATAAACCGCTCGGCTATTACTTCATTATAAATTTCTTCAACAGTATTAGGGCTTTTTTTACTCAACTCAATAATTTCTGAATTTTGAAATAGTATTAAAACCAACACATGCCGCTTATTTAGTTTTTGAAGTATCGGCAAAATGCGATGCAAATTGTGAGTAGTTTCAAAATTTGTATATAAAAACAAAAGACTTCGTTGTTTTATACTTTGATTGATATAATGATAAAGAAATTCATAATTGCCTTCGCACTGGCCTTGCTTTTCATTATACAATGCTTGCAATATTTTTCCTATTTGCCCCGGCTTATTTTCTGCTTTTAGACCGGTTTCTATTTTTTCTGCAAAGGTTATAAGTCCTGATTTATCGCCTTTAATAAGTGCAGTATTAGAAATAACCAAAGAACTGTTTATGGCATAATCCAACAAACTAAGTCCATTGAAAGGCATTTTCATGTTGCGGCTTTTATCAATCAAACTGTAAACCGCTTGTGATTTTTCATCTTCAAATTGATTAATTTTTAAAGCACCAATGGCACGGCTAGTAGCTTTCCAATTAATATGCCTAAAATCATCTCCTTCTGAATAATTTTTTATTTGCTCAAATTCATAACTTTGCCCCAATCTTCTCAATTTTTTGGTACCCTCTAGCCTACTTATTCGGGTTAAAACTTTTAACTGAAAAAGTTTCATTTGAATTATAGAAGGATAAACCCTTGCCATTACCGGTTGTTTAATTTCAAATCGCCTTATGGCAAAAGAAAATCGAAAAGCAACAAAAATATTAATGTTTCCAAACGAATATTCGCCACGAGAATTTGGAGTTAGCGAGTAATCAATTCTTTTTGATTCATTGGGTGCCAAAGTTGTTTTAATACTAAAATCCCGTATTTGAAATTGATAAGGTAGCTCATCTATTATTTCAACATTTATAGCAAAAGGATAATTATTTTTTAAAATTAAATGAATTCCGTTGGCATCGCCCATACATAGTAATTCAGGCATTTGACGATTTGCGGTAAGTAATTTTTTAGAATAAAAAAGCAATACCCCACTTATTACAAACCACAGTAAACTCGACATAATAATAAGTTGTCCCAAAGGCAGCAACAATGGAAATTTATATGAAATAACGAAAACAAAAACCCCCAAAGCAAATCCATACCAAAGGTATACAGAAGGAAAAATATGTCTTATTATTCGCAACATTTAGCGCGGCACTTCAATATGTGATAACATATCTTTTATCACATCTTCGGGTTGCAAGCCTTCCATTTCCCGCTCAGGAGTTAAAATTATTCTGTGATTTAACACCGGATAAGTAGCCTGTTGAATATCTTCAGGTATCACAAAATTTCTGCTGTTCATGGCTGCCAAAGCTTTTGCCGTTTTTAATATTCCCAACGATGCACGGGTTGAAGCGCCTAAATATAAGTCAGGATTGTGTCGGGTTTCGTTTACAATTTTGGCAATGTAACTAACCAATTCATCCTTTATCAAAATGCCTTCAATTACTTTTCGATATTTGGCCAATTTTTGTCCGTTGAGAACCGGTTTAATGTCTAAAATTATGCGTTGTTCAAAATCATCTTTAAATCGTTGAAGAATTAATATTTCTTCCTCCAACGATGGAAAGCTCATTTTTATTCGGTAAATAAAACGGTCGAGTTGGGCTTCCGGAAGTTTGTAGGTTCCCTCCTGCTCTATCGGATTTTGAGTTCCCAAAACCATAAACGGTTCTTCCATAGCATAGGTGATGCCATCCAAAGTAATCTGCTGTTCCTGCATCACTTCAAAAAGAGCTGATTGGGTTTTGGCCGGGGCACGGTTTATTTCATCAATCAACACAATATTTGAAAAAACTGGTCCTTTTTTAAAACTAAATTCTGAGGTTTTAAGATTAAAAATATTGGTCCCAATAATATCGCTTGGCATTAAATCAGGTGTAAACTGTATCCGAGAAAAACCCGAATCAATAGTTTGAGAAAAAAGTTTGGCCAAATACGTTTTTGCAATGCCCGGAACACCTTCTAATAAAATATGTCCTTTTATAAATAAGCCTGCTATTAAGTAATTAATTTGCTCCTCCTGACCAATAATAAACTTGGCTATTTCCGTCTTAATTTTCTCAACAGCCTCGCCAATTTCCGCGATTTCTTTAGGTATTTCACTTAGGTTATTTTCTTGGTTGGTTAGTTCATTTTCAACTGAGTCAATCATAGTTTCAAACAAAGGTATTTTTGTTTAAACGTCCAAGGTTTAAAATTAACGGTGGATATTGAGTTTGCATAAAAAAAGGTCAAAAGTTTCTTTTCGACCTTTTAAATATTGTGAATGAAAACTATTTTTTTAGAACTTTATAATTTGTAACTATTCCATTATTATTAACGGAAAGGATATAAATTCCTGGGTTTAAAATTTCTGTGTTCACATCAATATTATTTGATTTACCTAATAAAAGAGAGGTTTCAAGAACCGATACCCCATTCATAGAAGTAATTTTCAGGTTTACAAAATCAGAACTACTATTTGGTAGTACAATTTGAATTTGATTTAAAAAAGGATTCGGGCTAACTATGGGTTTGGCAACTTCCAATAAATTAATTTTTGATACCTTAATAATATCTGAATAGTCTGATTTTCCATTAAAGTCAATTTGTTTTAATCTGTAATAAACGCTTACCAACGTTCTTGTTTCTTCATCTCTGTCGATAAATGAATATTTAATAATTTGATTGCTGTTTCCACTTCCATCTACTTGGCCAACTTTAATAAAATCAATACCATTTACGCTTCGTTCAATTTCAAATTTTTCATTATTAATTTCAGTTGAAGTTACCCAATTGAGCAAGTTACCATCAGAAACAGGAGATACTGTGAATGAAATTAGTTTAACGGGTAATGGCCCACTGCTATTGGTTACAGTAATGATTGAACCACCAGAAAAAAAAGTAGCATTTATATGTGCAGCACCTGACCCTGTTCCTCCCCAGGTTCCTGAGACGGTTCCAGTTCCGCCAAGCGATAATGTATTGGTTGAAGAACCAGTAAAGTTGGCAGATGCACTGCCTGAAATTGAAAGATCTCCACTAATTGATATAGCTGAGCCAATTGTTTTTGCCCCTGAACCCGAAAAGATAAGATTGTCGTATGTTATAGGGATTACAGTTTGTGCTCCGGCTCCGTTATAATTAACAGTATTACCAGAGACTGTTGCAGTAAGGGTCGTAAATGTTGGCACTGTGGGTGTGGTACTAATATTTAAAGTACTAGTAGCCGTAGCATTATTAAAACTTGTAACGGCGCTGGAACCTGAGTGATTTACTATTCCTGCAGCATTATTGGTTATGCCGGTAATTGCACCCGAACCACTTATATTTATTATGCCAGTATTGGTAAAGTTGGCCAATACTGTGGAACTAGTAGCTGCGTTACTGATTGCAAAGGTACCTGCATTGGTATTGGTGGTTATTGAAATGGCACCTCCGGTAATATTTACGGTTCCAGAGGTATTTGACAATGTCCCTGTTCCTGTTAAGGAGGTTGCCGAATTAATTGTGCCGGTATTTGTTAAGGTAACTCCTGTGATAGTTAAAAGTGTTGCACTTGTTAGGGTTCCTGTATTTGTGTAGGCTCCTGTAAATAATGTGGTAGGAATTGTATTAGTTGTTGTTCCTCCAATGGTTTTGGTTGTTCCACTAAATGTATGAACTCCCGTGCTTGCTGTGTAGGTGCCATTGTTTAATAAATTCCCAGCCATGGCAACCGCTGCGGCTCCCGGCTCGGCTATAGTTCCTCCTCCATTTATAGTTACATTTCCTGTAAATGTTTTGGTACCTGTGGCAGAAACTATACTTAACGTTCCACTTGTACCTGTACCGATGGTTGTATTTCCTGTAACTGTAAAAGCAAAAGCTCCGGCAACTGTAAATGTTGTTCCATCTAAAACTGTTAAATTACCCGTAATAGTTCTAGCTACTGTCTCCGTTAAGGTTTTTATTCCTAAACCTGAAATGTTTAAATTACCTCCATAAGCCTGATCTTTTACTGCTTGATTGTAAATCGTCAGCATAAAGTGGACTAATATTATTCAAATATAAGGGAGTGTTTCCAAAAAATTATAATTTTACAAAAGATGGAAACAAAAAAGAAACAAACCACCGAAAATTACATCAAGGAGATCCGAAGGAAAACGAGAAGG
>CAMDSC010000005.1 GCA_945907065.1 Chitinophaga pinensis | reverse complement strand
TAAATAATCATCATATTCACTGGCCTTGTCTATCATTCCGTTTGGCGATATTTCTATAACCCGAGTAGCAATAGTTTGCACAATGGTATGGTCACGGCTTGTAAACAAAATAGTTCCTTCATAATTTTTTAAACCATTATTTAAAGCAGTAATCGATTCCAAATCCAAGTGATTGGTTGGTTCATCTAATATAATAAGATTTGGATTTTGAAGCATTAATTTGGAAAGCATACATCTCACCTTTTCTCCTCCCGAAAGTACTTTGCATGATTTTAAAGTTTCCTCACCTGAAAATAGCATACGGCCTAAGAACCCGCGAATAAAGGTTTCATCTTTTTCTACAGAATATTGTCGTAGCCAATCAATCAGATTTAAATCTGTTTCAAAAAAATGGTCTTTATCATTTGGTAAATAGCCTTTGGTAATAGTAATTCCAAAATCGAAGGTTCCTTTGTCCGGTTTTATTTCACCCATTATTACTCTAAAAAAATTGGTGATGGCAATACTTTCTTTGGCTAAAAAAACAATCTTTTCGTTTTTGTATAGGCTAAAATTTAAATCGCTGAAATAGGGCTTTAAAGTTAAACCCTGGACATTTAAAATTTGATCACCGGCTTCACGTTCTTGCTTAAAAAATATACCCGGATACTTTCTGCTTGAAGGATCTATTTCGTCAATATTCAGTTTTTCAAGCATTTTTTTACGACTTGTCGCTTGCTTTGATTTTTTAACATTGGCACTAAATCGGTCAATAAATTCCTGAAGTTCTTTACGCTTTTCTTCGTTCTTTTTATTAAGGTCAGTTTTTTGGCGCGAGGCTAATTGACTGGCTTCATACCAGAAAGTATAACTTCCACCATATATTTTAATTTTCCGAAAATCGATATCGCAGATGTGAGTACAAACTGAATCTAAAAAGTGCCTGTCGTGAGATACAACAATTACCACATTTTTATAATCAGCCAAAAAGTTTTCAAGCCAGCTAACCGTTGCAATGTCCAAATCATTGGTAGGCTCATCCAAAATTAATACATCGGGATTGCCAAATATTGCTTGGGCTAAAAGTACCCTTACCTTTTGATTATTGCTTAAATCGCCCATTCGGGTATAATGAAATTCTTCACTAACCCCTAACGAACCTAATAATTCACCAGCTTCACTTTCCGCATTCCAGCCATTCATATCGGCAAATTTTTCTTCAAGATGACTGGCCTTTATTCCATCTTCATCATTAAAATCTTCCTTGGCATAAATAATGTCCTTTTCTTTCATGATGCCATATAATTCTTTATGGCCCATTATGACGGTTTCAAGTACATTAAATTCATCAAATTCAAAGTGATCTTGTTTTAACACAGCCATCCTTTTGCCCGGATTTATTGATATATTTCCTGATGTGGGTTCAATCTCGTTGGAAAGGATGTTTAAAAATGTAGACTTTCCGGCACCATTGGCCCCAATTACACCATAACAGTTTCCTTCCGTAAATTTTAGATTTACTTCGTCAAACAATATTCTTTTGCCAAATCTTAAAGATAAATCGGAAACAGTTAACATTGATTTTTAAAAATGGGTGCAAAAATAAGATTATTAAATGAGTTTTTTAATGAAAAATTAGGACTACTGGAATGACTTTTATTACCTTAAGTTTAAACCAATGAGTTAAGGGTTTAAAGCTAATTTGTAGGTTTCAAGGCAGCGTTTTCGAGCCATATCATGGTTTACTATAGGTTTTGGATAATTTAAAGATTCAAATTCAGGTACCCAAGTTTTTATATAACTGTTTTTTGGATCAAACCGTTGGGTTTGTAAATACGGATTGAATATCCGGAAATAAGGAGCTGCATCCACGCCGCTTCCAGCTGCCCATTGCCAGCCACCATTATTGCTTGCTAGTTCATAATCTAAAAGTTTTTCAGCAAAATAAGCTTCGCCCCACCGCCAATCTATTAATAAATGTTTGGTTAAAAAACTGGCTACAATCATTCTTACCCGGTTATGCATAAATCCAGTGGCATTGAGTTGCCGCATACCGGCATCCACAATAGGATAGCCCGTTTGTCCATTGCACCATTTTGTATATTGGTCGGTATTGTTTAGCCATTCAATTCGGTCGTATTGGGGCTTGAATGAGGATGAAACCACATGTGGAAAATGATAAATTATGCTCATATAAAAATCACGCCAAATAAGTTCGTTGAGCCATATTTCACTAATTACTAAAGCCTTTGCAGCTTTTTGCCGGATGCTTATAGTGCCAAATCTGAAATGTAAACTCAGCTTGCTGGTTCCTTCTACAGAAGGAATATCGCGGTTGTGCTCATAGTTTTTTATAAGGTTTTGACTGGTTTCTTCGTTGGGAAAAGGAATTGAAGTAGGTAAAAATTCAAGTTGATGGAGTGATATACTAGGAAGCGGAGATGTTTTATGAAAATGGGTAAAGTATTTTTCGGTAGGGTATGGCTTTAGGTAAAAGTTATTCAGTTTGGCTTTCCATTTTTTTGAGTAGGGGGTAAAAACAGTATATGGTGTTCCATCCTCTTTCACTATTTCCTCTTTTTCAAAAATTACCTGATCTTTAAAGGTTTTAAAATTTATATTTTTTGCATTTAAAAGGCTTTTAATTTTCGCATCTCTTGAAGTGGCATATGGTTCATAATCATTGTTTGTAAAAACTTCCTTAATTGGATATTCATTAATTATTTCTTCCCAAATTGCCAATGGTTGACCATATTTAATCAAAAGACTTGAACCTAGAGATTCCAACTCTGTTTTAAGATTTTCAATTTCCTGATGAATAAACGTAACTCTAGCATCTGATTTATTTGCTAGTTTATTTAAAATAGAGCTGTCAAAAATAAAAATGCATAATACAGGTTTACCACTTTTTAAAGCATGATAAAGGGCGGAATTATCTTCAAGCCTTAAATCGCGACGAAACCAGTGAACAGAAAGCATTTTATCTGTTTGCTAAATCTGAAACGGCTTTGTCCAAATCTAAATATTTAAATAGAAATCCTTCTTTTAATAGTTTGGAATTAGACACAAAGGAACCTTCTGTAAATATCTCCGCTTTATTACCAAAAATTAATTTTAATAAAAATGCCGGCACCGCAGGTAAACCATAATATTGTCCGTTTTGGTTAGCTATTGATTTTGTAATTTCCTTGTTGGTATTGGTATTGGCCACAGCATTATAGGTTCCGGGTTTTATTTTGTTTTCTAAAATTTCAATAAATAGATTTACTAAATCATCCACATGAATCCAGCAAACCGGTTGTTTACCTGTGGCAAGAGGAGCGGCTATTTTATATTTAGTCAAGTCTTTAATTTTTTTATAAAAGCCTCCTTTTTGCGCCAGTACAATTCCTATTCTTATTATAGATAATTGGGTGTCGTTTGTTTTTAAATTAGATGCAGCGTGTTCCCAATCGCGACAAACTGTGGCTGCAAAATCATTGCCGTTAAGCGAATCTTCAGTTTTTATTTCAACGGTTCCAAATCCATAATAACCAATGGCCGATGTCGAAATAGCGTGCTTTGGCGGATTAGGAAATTCGTTGACAATTGTTTTTAAATATTTGGTTGAATCAATTCTACTGAAGCTAATAAGTTCCATGCCTGCACGATTCCATTTTGTATCGGCAATACTTGCCCCCGCCAAATTTATAACAGCATAATATTCTATGTGAGGCAGTAAGTCACAAATTTTCAGTTCCGGATTCCACATGTAGGTTTTCGGCCGGTCGTTTACAGCAGATGTGGTAAGGGTAATACAATTAAACCCTTGCTCAGATAACTTTTTAGATAATACTTTACCAATTAAACCACTGGCACCTGTAATTAGAATATTTTTTTTAATCACCATTATTTAAAACAATTTTTGATGCCCTTTGTTTTATCAAAAAGAGTAATTTTTTAGATGGGGGCATATTATATAAAAGATCTTGAAAGTATTACGGGTATTAAGGCACATACTATTCGTATATGGGAGCAAAGGTATAATTTGGTAACCCCAAAACGAACCACTACAAACATCCGATTTTATGATGATGAAGATGTTAAACTATTATTAAATATAGCTTTACTCAACAAAAAAGGTCTTAAAATTTCAAAAATAGCTAATCTTTCTAAATCTGAAATTCATTCAGAAGCATTAATTACCTGCAAAAAAAGAAATGAAAATGACGATCTGATAAATACATTGCTCCTTGCAACTTATAATTTAAGTGAAACCGCTTTTAATAAAGTTTTTTCAAGTTATATAATGAAGGAGGGATTTGATAATGCAATTATAAAACTGGCATTTCCTTTTTTGCAACGGTTGGGCGATTTATGGGCTTCCAATGCTTTACATCCGGCTTTAGAGCATTTTGCAAGTAACATCATTAAGCAAAAATTACAAATAGCGGCACTAGGACAAACGAAAAAATCGGCGAATAATAAAAAATATATATTGTTTTTGCCTCCAGGCGAAATGCATGAATTTGGGTTACTATATGCCAATTATGTTATTAGGAGTTATGGTCATGAGGTTATTTATTTTGGCCAAAATATTCCAATAACTGACTTATTTAAAACCATTGAGTCTGTAAATGCTGATTACATTCTTTCTGTGTTTTCTTTTTCTAATTCGGAAATTGAACCTATAAAATTTGTAAATGAAGTGAATCTAAATTTACCAAACATGAAAATTATTTTGGCCGGGTTTAAACTTAGAAATGAGACTAGCCAAATTCTTAAATCACCTGAATTTAATAACAAAGTGATTTTATTAAATGAACCCTCCGAATTGAATAGTTTTTTGAGTGGGGAATTATAAACTTGTTTTTTTTGTTGAGTTGAGGGATTTGATATCTAATCTAACCTCAAAAAGTAATTTTCAAAAAAGTGTTTACTTCCATTAGGGGCTGTCAGCCCTTATAACACTGACCTTCTTTTATTATTCACTTGTTTATGTTTTTTTTTAAAGGTGTTCATGAACCTACGGTGTCTTGATAAAAAAAGAAGGCAAAAAAATCAAGCCAAAAATATACTCCCTCCGCACGTGCTAACCCACGCCCGTATTTTTGTCTTATTCATTTATATTTATTTTTACGGGCATTCGCTAACCTCGTTCCTCGGTTTGGCATTCCAACGCACCTTAACCCGAAATTTTCCTGTTAAACAAAACTATGTTAGTTTGCAGCTGTGTGATGGCATGTCAGAAATGCGGGCCGCGACCCGGAATGATCGTGGAAGCATATTTCTGACTTGATTTTTTGGTTCTTTTTCATCAAGGAAAAAGAACATTAACTCAAAAATATATAGAACTTATTCAACGGATATTGTTTTCCTTTTTATAACTAGTTAATTTATCAGCAATCACCCTTTCATAATACTTCACCAATTCATTCACCACAATTTCGGGTTTTAGTTTCTCAATACGTTCTTTAGCTTTTTCCCCCATAATTTCCTTTTCGCCTTCATTCATCAGTAATCCGTCATTAATAGATTTTATAAGACTTTGAGGATTACTATGTTCGCATAATAAACCTGAAACGTTGGGGTCAATCAGTTGCTCAAAACTTGTTTTGTAGGTGCCAACTACTACTTTGCCCAAGGCCATGGCTTCGATGCAAGTATTGGGAAAATTATCAAGGCGGGAGGGTAAAACCACCAGTTCTGCATTTTGAATTATCGGATAAAGTAAGTTATGCGGCGTGCTTGAATACCATATAATTCGAGGGCTATATTTCCCGGCTTTTTCTTTCAATATCTCTAAAATAGGCTTGCCATTAATTGAAATGTCTTTACCAATAAACACAAAGTAATGCGAGGGATATTTTTCAAACAATTGTTCCAAAATATCTGCAATATCCAGCAAACCTTTAAGAAGTGAAAGTGTGCCAAAATACAGTAAATAGGGATTATTGTTGGTTTGGATTAAAATTTCATTAAGTCGTTCATCACTTACATTCGTGTTTTCTAATACAAATGGAGTTTCAATTAAAGCGATTTCTTTATTGAATTTTTGGGCGATATGGTTTCCGATTATTTTACTAGGGCCAAAAATGTGGTTGGCTCGTTTTAGCATTATATCCTGCAAATATTGTTTTTGCCAAAGGCGAAAAGTTTGTTTATTCCCGCTGGCGGCATCCAATAATTTTTGATAACTGGAAATACGAATGACTGACGGAATATTTTTAGGTTTAAAAATTGCCAAAGCCATGGAATTGGTATAATGAACAATATCGATAGGATGGGATTTATGATACAATGAAATCCGTTTTTTGAATCTGTAGCTTCTTACCATAAATAACAAGGCGGGATTTAACCTGAAAAGCGTAATAACATTAAGCAACCAATACCACCATGTAAGCTGCTTTTCATTAATCCGGATAACTGCTATACCATTATACTTTATATCTTCATTAGTGGATGAAGCTACAAACACAATTGGTTCATGGCCCAAGGATTGTAAAGATTTACTAACCCTGTAAATATAATTTGACAAGCCGCCATCGTAGGTTTTTTCGGTAAGAAACTCGGTGGTGGCTAAGGCTATTCGCATGGGATTATATAAGTTTTTAAAAATTAAATGTTTTGATAATAAAAAAAGTAGTTCACTAAGAATTATTCGTTTTATTTTGAAGCAATATTAATTTATGTGCGGCATAGCAGGAAAAATTTCTTTTAACACTTTTCAAAATTATGAACAAGAAGTAAAAAATGCTTGTGAAGCTATGGCTTATCGCGGGCCTGATAATATTACAGTTAATACTATTGGAAATGCTACTTTGGGTCATTGCCGATTAGCAATTATTGATTTAAGTCCTGAGGCAAATCAGCCATTCTATTCAGAAGACAAGCGTTACAGCATTGTTTTTAATGGTGAAATTTATAACTATAAAGAAGTAAGAAGTCAGCTTGAAAAAGAATTTGACTTAAAATTTAGAACCAATTCGGATACTGAAGTTTTGTTGAAAGGATTTATTACAATTGGTCCTCAAATTTTGGATAGACTAAGAGGAATGTGGGCTTTTGCAGTTTGGGATAATCAAAATCAAGAATTGTTTATTGCTCGCGACCGATTTGGGGAAAAACCTTTGTTTTACTATTTTGATAACGGAGTATTTTTATTTGCATCTAATTTATCCGGTATATCAAATCTTTTAACCAATAAGGAATTAAATCCTAAAGCAATTTCTGAATTATTTGCCTACCAATATATTTCACAACAGCAGAGTATTTACAAAGGAGTAACAAAATTATTACCTGCCCAATTTGGTTATGTTACCAAAGATGAACTGAAATTATCAAGCTATTGGCAATTGAAGTATGATGAAAAAATTGATATTTCATTTGAGGATGCTCAGTTAAAAGTTGAGGAAATAATGCACAGTAGTATTCAGGAAAAATTAATTTCTGATGTTCCTTTAGGATTATTTTTGAGTGGAGGAAATGATTCAGGATTAGTTGCCGCAATTGCTTCACACTACAAAAAAGGGATAACAAGTGTAACATTATCTACTCCTCAAAATCCTGAATTAGATGAGGCAATGTATGCCCAACAGATAGCTAAACTGCAAGGACTTAACTATAATCAGGTAGATTTAGAAATTGATTGTATTAATAAGCTTCCACAACTGCTTTCGATGATTGAGCCATTTGCTGATAGTTCGATAATACCAACAGCTGCTGTTTCTGAAAAAGCAAAACAATTTTTAACTGTTGTGCTAACTGGCGATGGAGGTGACGAAATTTTTGGTGGATATGGAATACCGGCATTACTTAATAGAATAAAACCAAGTGCATTGCCTTTAGCAACAATAATGGATGAATTATCAAATAGACGTTTTCAGCCTGGTTGGAAATATCCTCCCAAAGTAGCTAATATAGAAAGAATGATAAGCTATGGGGGATTGAATAGTTATTGCAATGCCATGGATTATGAGCCATCCAACATTAGAAAATTACTTTTTAAATCTTCTTTTTTAAATGAATTGGAAACGGAACAAGCATATTTCCAAAAATCTATTATCAGAAGTTATAAAGGCAATATCAGTAATCATGATATGATGTTTTTTTTAGGAGTTAAAGGCTATTTGCCCGATGATTTTTTAATGAAAGTGGATACAGGGACCATGTATGCTTCGATAGAATCCAGAGCTCCGTTTCTTGATAACAGGCTAATTGAGTTTACTTCAAAATTAAAGCCGGAAGTATTGATGCCCAATGGTCAAGAAAAATTATTGTTGAAGAAAATTTGTGAAAAGTATTTACCTAAAGAAATTGTTTATAAGAAAAAAACAGGTTTTAGGATACCTGTGAGAGATTATTTTAATGGTAAATGGACGGATTTGCTTAGGGGTTATATCAAAGAAGGCATTTCTAGCGATTTGGGTATTATCAATATTGAAGGAAGTTTAAAGTTAATTGATTGGTATCAAAAGGCTCGTCCTTCTCAAATGGAAAAGCTGCTTTTTAGTATGTTAGTTTTTGAAATATGGTTACGTGTGTTTCATTTGAAACAACAGTTTGGAAAGACTGAATTATTATAATTTTTTAAAAACGTACTGGTTACAACCTAAGCCATTATTGGTTCTTAGCTTTTTTAGATAAAATCCTCGTTCGTTAAAAAAATCTACAACTTTTTCGTTAGATGCAACCTCAAAAGGTAATCCTCCCAACCAATCGTGCCAATCATGATAAACTGACATGCCACGTTGTAACTTATATGCTTTCCACTGTTTAAAAGGAGATTTGCCTTGTTTTAAACTATAAAAAATAAAATTTGCAAGAAAGTAAGTTATAAAAATTGAACTGATAAATAGTTTACCCCAAAACCCTTTATTGTAAATCTGCTTTACTTTTAACCATTTCTTTGATGTTGGTCCTTGGTCATTGTATAGGGCTATAAATATTTCGCCATCTGGTTTTGCTAAAGGAATAACATTTCCAATAGCTTCCCACATTGCACTGGTATGGTGCAAAACCCCCCATGAATAAACAATATCATAAGTTCCAAGAGAATTAAGGAAATCCTTGTCAAGCACCGACCCTTGCGTTACCTTCCAATTTTCGTCGGTTTGGTAATATTTTTCTTTAAGTATTTGAGTGCTTTCAACCGAGCTACCATCATAATCAAAAGAAAAGACGTTTGCTCCTAAGTTTTTTGCTGCCAAGCTAAACATACCGCTGCCTGAACCTATATCTATAAATGTTTTATTATTGAGTGATTCACATTTTAAAAATTCTTTTAGTGAATTTTCAGCATTATTGATTCTTTCAACATTCAGAGTTTTAATAAATGATAACCAGTTTTTTCCAAACTTAAATCGTTTGCCTTCTAAAACTTCAATTTCATGTTGTGTAAATGTGCTCATTTATTACTGTTTAAAATAAAGTGCAATTATACAATAATTGAATTCAGCTAACTTAAATAAAAGAGCTTTTTTGAAAATGAATTATAAGTATGAAAAATTTGTCCTACACTAGAAATCTCTAGTCTTTAAGTATCATAGTTTGACTAATAACAGGTTCGGTTTGCAAAATATAAACTCCAGTAGCTAAATGTTCGATATTTATTTTTGTAGAAGTTTCAGTTAATCTGTCGCTGCCAACAATTCTGCCTTGTTGGTCAATAATTTTATATGAATTATTTAATAATATGGAGGCTATTGTAATAGTTACAAAATCGTGGCTTGGGTTTGGAAAAATTGTTACCCCGTTTTTATTAATACTTTCCTTAATTCCAACCGACCTAACAGTTAGGTTAGCAGTAGCAGATGTATCAAAGCATGACCCATTACTGAGCAGGCATCTGAAAGCTTGATTGTCATTAGTAACCGTTAAATTATTAATACTAAGTGTATCGTTGGTTACCCCTTTATATTGGCCGGCATTGCTGATGTTTTGAAACCCTAACCCTAAATCGGTTTGCCACTTAAAGGTAGCTTTAGGGTCGGCTGAAGTGACATGTAAAAAGGTATTTCCAGATATATAAGCCGTTCTGTTAATCGGGTGATTTTGTATCAAGGGTTTGCATGATACCAATAATGAAGCGGTTTCAGAAGTATCCAAACAACCTCCTAAAGTAAGTATGCATCTGAATTTTTGGTTGTCGTTGGCTTGCGTAAGATTCTTGATATTCAATGTGTCATTATTCACTCCAAGATACTGTCCGGCATTACTTATATTTTGAAAACCAAACCCTAAATCGGATTGCCACATAAAGGTTGCTTTAGAATCCAATGAGGTAAGATTTAAAAAAACATTATCAGAAACATAAGCGGTTTTACTTACAGGATTTATTCCAATTATTGGTTTGCACACCACTCGTAAGTTGGCTGCTTTAGACGTATCAAAGCATCCTTCCGATGCTAGAATACATCTGAATTTTTGGTTGTCATTGCTTAATAAAACATTGGAAACGCTTAGAATATCACTGCTAACTCCGTTATATTGCCCAGCGTCATTTAGATTTTGAAAACCCATACCAACATTACTTTGCCATGAAAAGGTGGCCTTTGAATCAAAAGAGGAAACAATAAATACTGCTTTTTCTCCTTCTGTTTTGGTTTGATTACCCGGTTGAGCATTTACAATAGGATTGCACAATACATCCAAAACTGCTGGTTTTGAGGTGTCGCTGCAACTTTTGTAACCCAATATACAGCGGTATTCCTGGTTTTTATTAGCCAATGTAGCGGAAGTGATAGTTAATGAATCGGTAGATGTTCCTGAAAATTGGCCGGCATCAGAAATATTTTGAAACGAAGAACCATTTTTTAACTGCCATTGAAATGTGGTGCCAAAGTCATAGGCACTTACTTTAAACTTGGCAGATGTTCCTTTATAAACTGTTTTGTTTGAAGGTTGATTTTTAATAATCGGTTTGCAATAAATTGCAAGTGTTGCAGCAAATGAGGTATCAATACATCCGCCATAGTTAGCAATGCATCTGAATTTGTAATTAGTATTGATTAATGAAAGATTAAATACATACAAAGTATCCATGTCATAGCCAAAGTATTGTCCGGTGTTGCTTAAATTTTGAAATCCTGAACCATCATTTTTTTGCCATTGCAAAGTAGAATTAGCGAATAAAGTTGAAACACTAAATTTAACTTCACTGCCATTGTAAGCATTTTTATTTTGGGGTTCATTTTTAATAATTTCGTTACACAGCACCGTTAAAGTTACAGTTATTGATGTATCAGCACATGCGGAATTGGAGGCAATGCATCTAAATTTGTGGGTGTTATTGGTTGATTTTTTAACATTGGCAATACCAAGTTTACTTGTTTTAGCGCCTGAGTATTGTCCTCCATTGGAGATATCAGCAAATCCACTTCCTGTGTTTATCTGCCATTTGTAATTGGCGGCATTATCACCCGAAACCGCACTGAATTTAGCAGTATCGTTCAAATTTACTGATTGACTTTTGGGTTGGGAACTAAAAGAAGCCTGACAAGAAGATTTAGGAGTGAATGACCATAAATCATTTAATGAAGTAGTACCCCCTGCAACCGAATATCCCGTGCTTATATAAATACTTTTGTTGATAAGAAAGGTTGCTGAACCACCTCTAATACTGAATGAACTGGGTATTGAATCTAATTTGCTCCAGGTATTGGCTGTAGCATCATATTGATAAAAATCTTTAAAGTAATTAGTTAAATTATATCCAGTTCCCAAATATCCTTTCTTGTCAATTTCAAAAGCAATGGCACCTGTAATCGTACCTATTGGAACATCAGTTATCCTAGACCAAGTATCTTTTGCCTTATTATATTTCCAAACGTCTTTAGTTGGTGAAGCAGATGAGTTTATTCCTGTCCCAAAATAACCAACTCCATCCACTGTAAATCCTGCTCCGTGAGATCTAGCTCCTCCAGTAAAATTAGCTTTTTGGGTCCAAGCATTAGTTGCAGGAACATACATCCAAACATCAGAAAGATAAGGTGAACCACCGGGAGAACCAGTCATAATAAAGGCTGTATCATTTATAACAAACCAACTTGCACCATATCTTGCCGTACCTGGAAAAGTAGCTTTTGCAGTCCAAGAATTTGTACTTGGGTTATATTCCCATAAATCTTTTTGTGGTGACCCTGCATTACTTCCTCCAAAGCAAACATAGCCTTTCCCGTTTATTACAAAGGCGCTTGAAGCAAAACTTCCACCCCCTGGGTAATTTGCTTTTTGGGTCCAAGCATTACTTGAGGGGTCATATTCATAAAAATCATAAATTTTTGTGCTGCTCGAATTTTGGCCTAAGCCCAAATATCCTTTACCACCAATAGAAAATGCAATGCAACTATTTCTTGTAACACCAGTTATATCTTTTTTTTGATTCCAAGATTTTTGGGCATGAGAAAATGAGGTAAATAAAATACTAATAATAAGAGACAAGCAAATCTTTTTCATGCTTCAAAGGAAATTAAATATCTTGGATTTCAAAATTAAAAAATGTTAGGATTGCTCGACTACCTTACTTCAAATTCCTTGATATATTTAAGTAAATTTGCGGACATATAAAAACAAAAAATCAATGAAATTTAAAGAAGAAGCTGACTGGACGGACGAGGTAACTCAACGTTTTTGGGATAATATGGTTACTGAAGATGTACTATATTTTACCGAGGCTGTTGGTTTAGGGATTTTAAAATTGCTAAAACAAAAAATTGAATTGAAAGGTAAAATATTAGATTATGGTTGCGGTAATGGTACCATGATGGTTTATTTATCCAAAGAAAATCCAGAAAATGAAATCTATGGTTTGGATTTTTCTCAAACTTCTGTTGAAACATCCATTCGCAAAAATGCAGGTAATAAAAATGTGAAAAAGATTATTAATTTTTCGGAGATGGATAAAAATTTTGAGGATAATTCGTTTGATGTTGTCTTACTGATTGAAACCATTGAGCATTTAAGAACCGATTTATTAACCAATACATTAAGTATAATTAATAGGTTATTAAAACCGGGAGGATATATTGTAGTTACTACTCCTTTTAACGAGGATTTAAAGGCACATTCTATTTATTGCCCGTTTTGTGATGCCGCTCATCACCACATGCAACATGTTCAATCTTTTACAATAGAAAGGCTTTCAACGATTTTAAAAAACCATAATTTTATTCCTAAAGATGTTAATAATACTGATTTCTCTTATTACCAAGATAAAGTGGCGTATTATAAATTGCATACCAAATGGTGGCTTAAAAACAAATTGGGATTTTCGAAACAAATGCCTTTTGAAAAAAAGCACTTATACGGTATTGCACAAAAAAGTTTATAAAAAAAGTAACCTAATAACTCTTTTTGCTGGTAACTACTAATAGCTTTATTTTTGTCGCTCTATGGGGTTAGTCATCCGGCAGTCTTTAAAAGCATCAATTAGTAACTATGCCGGGTTAGCTATTGGTTATATCAATATTCTTATTTTGATGCCCAAAGTATTTCAGCCGGCAGAGGTTGGAATAAGCCGCTTTGTTATTGATATTTCCGGCGTTTTAGCAGGGTTTGCCAGTTTAGGAATAGCTTATAGCATGAGTCGATTTTTCCCTAAATTTCATGATAAAAATAGTTCCTATCATCATGGGTTTACATTTTGGGTTTACAGTATTCCTATCCTTGGCTTGTTACTGCTGTCAGCCGTTTTACTTATATCAGGCCCTTCTATTCTTAATCTTTTAAAAGATGGAGGTTCTAATACTACCAATTACATTCATGTTATATTGCCGTTGACAGTTATCATGCTGTTCACGGTAGTTACCGAGCAATATTGCGCTCAATTTGGGCGTATTGTAGTGGTTAATATTTTAAGGGAAAATGGCTTGCGACTAATTAACCTTATATTGATTGTGCTGGCTTGGAATTCTGTTTTATCATTCAATCAGTTTTTGATATGGCTACTTATTTCGTATTTGGTAGTGCTTGTGGTGGATATTGTTTATTTGTTTAGCATAAATCCATTATCATTCCGCCCTGATTTTAAGTTTATAAAAAACCATAAAGCTATAAAAAATGATTTTTTTGCCTTTAGCGGAATCACAATTTTAGGAAGTGTTGGGCCGCTTATTATAACACGTTCCGATTATTTTTCGGTAAGTATAGCTGGAGGGGATAAACTGTTGGGTATTTATTCCACAGCTTTGAGCATAGCTATTATGACTGAATTGCCCAAACGGGTTATTCTTCCTCTGTTGCAACCCATTATTTCGAAGCTCATTCATGAAGAAAAGTGGGCAGAATTAAAAGAGGTTGTGAGAAAAGGGAATATCAATCAGGTGCTTATCGGGATGTTTATTTTATTAGGACTTTGGTTTAATGCAGATAGTATTTATTCATTAATGCCTAACGGAGAGCTTTATCAATCGGGCAAGTTTGTAATCTTGATAATTGGCATTGCTAAATTAATTGAGTTGTTTTCAATTTTGCCGGGCATTGTTATTAATAATTCACCGTTCTACAGATGGAATTTAGTGGTAATAGCTGTATGGCTTTTTGCTATTTTTATGACCTATCATTTAGCCGTGCCAATATGGGGAATAAATGGAACAGCCCTTGGGGTAGCAGCTGGTTACTTGTCTTTTGCTATTCTTAATAGTTTTATAGTTTATAAATATTATAAAATTCATTGGCTAAATATTGGCTGGATAAAAATCCTAATCCTTTTTGTCGCAATGTTGGTAATACATCACTTCGTTCCTTATTTTGGTAATGTTTGGTTAAATATTTTTATTCGTTCTATTGCTTTAGTTTCCTTATTTGCAGGTTTGGTTTTTGGGTTAAAGTTGTCTGAAGATTTAAATAATACCGTGATACAACTGGTTAAGGGCAAATTCAGATGGTTTTAAAAACCATGTCGGTTGCAATTACAAAAAATACAGCGATTATTAAAAAAAAGGCCTTGGATGCCGGGTTCAGTTTTTGTGGTATTTCAAGAGCTGAGTTTTTGGAACACGATGCTCCACGCCTTGAAAAATGGCTAAACGAAGGACAACACGGTACCATGCAATGGATGGAAAACCATTTTGATAAACGGCTCAACCCACAATTATTAGTGCCCGGAGCAAAGTCTGTCATCAGTTTGATGTATAATTATTATACTCCCCAAAAGCAAGTTGACCAGCAAGCACCTATAATTTCAAAATATGCCTTAGGCGAAGATTATCACAAAGTCATAAAGGATAAATTATTTGAACTTGTAAAAAATTTGAAATTTGAAATTGGGAATTTTGAAGGAAGAGTATTTGTAGATTCAGCGCCTGTAATGGAAAGAGCCTGGGCCGCCAAAAGCGGTTTGGGATGGATTGGTAAAAACAGTTTACTAATCAACAAAAAAGCAGGAAGTTTTTATTTTTTAGCTCAAATTATTTGTGATCTTGAACTGAGTGCTGATTTACCAATAAAAGATTATTGCGGCACTTGCACTGCCTGTGTGGATGCCTGTCCAACAGAAGCTATATTGCCCAATAAAATTATTGATTCGAATAAATGTATTTCTTATCTTACTATTGAATTGAGGGATGAAATTCCTACAGAATTTAAAACCCAAATGGAGAACCGGGTTTTTGGTTGCGATATTTGTCAGGATGTATGCCCATGGAATCGTTTTTCAACACCACATTCTGAACCATTATTTGAACCAAAGCCTGAATTATTAAATATGAAAGCCACAGAATGGTATGAAATAAATGAGTTGGTATTTGAAAAGCTTTTTAAAAATTCGGCTGTAAAAAGAACAAAATTTAAAGGGCTAAAGCGGAATATTGATTTTTTGAAAAGTAGCTCCTAATCTGTAGGTTCATTCAATGTGCTTACTGAATATCCCCAAGGGCCAAGTTCATAAAGGTGTTCGCCATCGGTTTTCATGTTTTTATAAAGCCGAAGACTGTATTGCTCTAAACCTGGAATTTCTAAGGCATCCATTTTTACTGTATTTCCTGAAAGATTGGAAACTACTAAAACTTTATTTTCGCCTGATTGGCGGATAAAACCATAAACTTCTTTGGTGTTTTTAAATACACGGGTGTTGCTTTGTCCTTCAACGTTAACCCACAACGCTGGATTTTTATGTCGAATGGAAATTAGGGTTTTATAAAATTCAAATTGTTTAGATGCATTAGTCTGATTCCAATTAATAGTTATTTTTTCAAATGCATTACTAAGCCCAACTTCCATTCCGTTATAAATCATTGGCAGTCCATTTATGGTAAAAGTTAAAGCAATAAAAGCATCTTGTGCATCTCCGTGTAATTCACCATTAATAGAGGTGTAATTTAATTTTAGTGGGCCATTTTCTGCTTTTTTAATATATGTAATTAGGCTGTCTGTATTTTTTTTATGTTTATAAATTTCTTTTAACAATTCATAAAATTCGGTTCCGTCACTGGCATTAAATGCTTCGTTAATAGTTTGATTGGAAAGTAGAAGAATTTTTTTAGTTTGATTTAGTTCATAGGCGGTTGTTTGCCAAAATTTATTATTTCCATCTTTTATATTGCAATAAAATCCATCTAAATCACATTCGTCTATCCACCATTTCATTGCTTCAATTGCAGTGTTTCCAAAGGTTTTGTCAGAACTGTTTTGAGCATCCCAATTCATAATCACTTTAAATTTCTTCTCATGGCATTTTTCAACAAGGTTTCTGAAATTATCCAAATTTCCAAGTTCTTTTTTTACGGCTTTTAAATCTTCATCAGGTTGAACAGTCGAAAACCATAAAATGTCAATACCTAAATTTTTAATTGAATCCAATCTTTCCTCAAAACCTTTAAAATTTCCGGATACCGAAAATTGCTTTAAATTAATTTTATATATAACGGCATTTTGTAACCAAGGCAAATCAGGAAGACTCAACGAAGTATTGGATTCTTTTTCTTTAATCTTTTGATTACAATTATAAAATAGGGAGGTTAAAAATATTGAATAGAAAGTAAATTTTATAAAGGTTTTCATTTTACTAGAAATAGATTTTAAAACTAATTTATACCGTTTTTTTTATTTTACTTGTCGTTTTATTTGTTCAGTTAAAAGCAGTATGGCTTTAAATTTGTAACGTTATTTATACAGCAAGTATTTTTAGAAGTGATTCCGAATACTTGTGTTTTCATAAATAAGTGTTAATTAGGTTTGGGGTGGTTTGGCTTTATAAGCAACCACCCCATTTTTTTTTATTGATTATTTATAACAACCGGGTAACTAAGTTTCTTGCAATAATAGTCAGCCAATGGTGCCACAGGTCTTTTAACAATATTGCCTATTGAGAAACGATGGTTTTTAGCTACTTCTTCTAAACAATCTTTAAAATAATAAGCGATAGAACCTACAAAATGCACCGGTACTTCTCTGAAATTTTCAAAACACCAAACATGAATATTTATAAATTCGGAAAGTCCTTTATAAATTAGTTCTTTGAAATATGGATGCGATTGATTGGCATGAGCAAATTTCATAAACGAAGCCAAATAAACATTAGCATTTGGTTTATTGTATACACTTTCCAAAATAGATTCTTTGGATACACCATATTCTTTTTCAAGTGAGTCGGCTAATTCCATTGGTAATTTTTTATATAAATATTTACTCAATAATTTTTTGCCAAAATAGGAACCACTTCCTTCATCACCTAAGATATATCCCAAGGCTGGTATTACTTCGTGCACAATAGTTCCATCAAAATAGCAGGAATTGGAACCGGTGCCAAGAATGCATGTAATGCCGGGATTATCCTGACAAGTGGCTATTACAGCAGCTTTTACATCATGGCCTACTTTTATTTCTGTAGTTTTTTTAAACATGCTTCTCAAACCTGTTTCAACAATTGCATTTCTTACATTACTTGACGCCCCTGCACCGTAAAAATAAATATGACTTATTTCATCCGCATAAAGATTTAAAAGGTCGTTTTTTTTAAGTTCGCTAATGATTAATTCTGAATTATGAAAGAAAGGATTGAACCCCATAGTTGAGGTTTCTATTCTTTCTCCAGTTGGTTTTACTATAATCCAGTCACATTTGGTTGATCCGCTGTCGGCTACTAAAAGCATATAAAATATATTATTAATTGAGATGCAAACTTAAATAGAATTGGCCTCTAAAGACAATTTTTATACAAGAAAGTTACTTTAAATTATATACCAGTCAAATCCTTAAGGTGTAAAGGAGTTTTAGAAACAAAACCTTCGCCATATTCAACACCTATAAGTCGTCCCATCTCACGTGAACGGGCTTCAAGAAATTGAAAGAAACTTGCACTCGATATTGGGGTTTCAGGTTCTTTACTTTCTGGATTATAAAACTGACTTGAAAAAGCCATGATACATTCTTTTTTCTTTTCAAACCAAGGGGTAATGTCAACCACAGCATCGGGTTGCATAAAATAGTCTTGGATATAATGCATAACTCTTTTTGGGCGCCAAGCTTTTAAATCGCCGGTTTCTATTTTGGCTAAACCCGATAAAAAACATGCCTTGTGAACCAATTCGGCGGCACGCCCATGATCAATATGACGGTCATTAACAGCATTGGCCAAAACTAATTCCGGCTGATATTTACGAACCATCTCAATTATTTTTAATTGGTTTTCTTTATTGTCTTCAAAAAAACCATCGGCCATTCCCAAATTTTCACGAGCGTGAACACCCATTATTTTTGAAGAGTTAGCGGCTTCTAAATCTCTAAGTTCAGCTGAACCACGGGTGCCAAGTTCCCCTCGGGTTAAATCTATAATCCCTACCTTTTTGCCCATGGCAATATGATGAAACAAGGTGCCTGAGCAGGATAATTCCACATCATCAGGATGAGCGGCGAATGCCAATATATCTAATTTGATAGCCATTAATTATCTTCTATTTCAAGTGATCGGATGATGTGTTCTATTTGGTAATCTTCCACAGGGTCATATGTCCCCTTGGTGTCGGAACCATAAAATTTTGCAAAGGTTTGCCACATCATAGCTTTGGCACTTCCCCTGTATTTTTTTAAGATTTCATAAGTTGTGGAACCTGTTTCCCTGTGAATCAGTTTCATTAATAATAAACCTTGGGTAACTGATAAATTTTCAAGCTGTTTTTCAAAATCTCCTTTTAAAGCTTTTTCGTGTTGCTTAATATATTTATCCTTGGCTCGCTTAGTTTTTAATTGATTCAGGTTGTCTTCAATCATTTGAAGTTTAAATGCAGTTAGCTTGGCATAAGGCAAGGTTTTTTTTATATTTCTCACCAATCGTAAATATTTTTTATAAGCTTCGGGGTCCCTTAAATCTCTTAAAATTACTTCATCAAATGTGTACACTGGAAATGTGTCGCCATCTACCACTTCATATCTTACCAATCGGGTTCTTGGTTTTAGGGTGTCTTGCGCCAATAAATCAGTGATTCCAAATGATAGCAAGACGAATAATAAAGCAATTTTAAGTTTACTCAATTTGATGTTTTTTAATTTATGGCATTCGTGAATCTTCGATTTCATGAATTTTTAATTTCTAGTAAAGAATTTGGCAAATGTCGTACCATTTGAAGAATAAATAGGAACGAATTTTATAAAAATTATTTCATCAATCCTTCGGCCAGCCAATTGGCCAAAGCCTGACGATTGTTGGGGATTAATATCCGGCGTTGGTCAAATTCATTGGTAATATTTCCCACTTCAATATAAATACAGAGTGGCAAAGCATTGCGCAAAGAGAATAGATTTCTTTCCTCTACTACTCCTGTGTAACCTCTTTCTTTTTGATGAGTATGATATTTTTCTTTTACTGTTTCCAGCATTTTATCTGCTACTTTTTTTCCGGCTTCGCTGCCCGGCGAATGGTAAAAAAACAAATCAATTTTTTTGTCTTCACTGCGGCTGTCTATATGTAACTCAATAAGTTTTTGGTCATATTCTTTTTGATGAAGTTTGTAAAGTTTATTGATAAGGTCGGTTCGTTGTTTTAAACGTTTTACCTGATTTAACGGGATTATTTTGCCGTCATAAGTTTTTTCATCATGGTCGTGCTTTAAAAATTTAGCTTCACGAATTCCATCATTTTTATCCACTACAATTACATATACCTGAGCGCCATGCGATATTAAATTACGGGCCAAGCGCAATACTATATCATAGGCATATTCATCTTCACACAATAGATTTCCCTCTTTCATGCAATTGGCGCCCGGGTCGGGGCCTCCATGTCCACTGATTAAATAAAATAATTCACCTTTAAGTTTGTTGTCTGTTACTTCTACTTTTTCATATTGTTTACCAAGTATTGCATATTTGGTGGTGTAAGGTTCAAATTCCTTTTTATCTTCATCCATCATACTTAAAGGCACCCATATTTCATTTTTCTTATTTGGATCTACCTTTTTTATAAGTAATTCTTCAAGTAAGGTATTGAATTTCTCAATGCTTTTGGCCGTGTTATAATTATCAATATTTAGTGAAGTTCGAATATTATCACCGCTGAAAGGATAAATCCGAATGGGCATTTTATATTTTTTGCCTTTTTCAAGAAATGAAGAAGCATTAAGATTATTGAACACCAATAAAGAGTCTTTATCTTCAGTTTTAAGATGATATTTTTTTATAATATCATCAATTTTTATTGATGCTGAAGGAATATATTGAAGGTAACGATAGGATTGGGAAAAGGAGGAAATTGCCCCGAGTAACAGAATAGAAATGAAGCCAATTTTTTTACCAACCATCTTTGCCAATGAGTGGCACAAATCTAAAGTCGCCCAATTCTTTTTGAGAAATTTTATTGTCAACAGACTTTTTAATTAGTACCATTTTTTGGATTTTCATACTGCCAATTGGGATAATAGCAATGCCCCCGGGCTTTAATTGTTCTAGCAGTATTTCGGGAAGTTTTGGGGCCGCAGCCGTTACTATTATTTTATCAAAAGGAGCATTATCAGGCCAGCCCATAGTGCCATCACTTAAAAATAAGTTTATATTTTTTAAATAGGGTTGAAGATTGATTTTTGCCATTTTATAAAGCTTCTCAATTCGTTCTATCGAATAAACTTCGGCTCCCATTTGGGCCAAAATAGCCGCCTGATATCCAGAACCTGTTCCTATTTCTAGTACTTTGTCACCAGGTTTTATTTCTAAAGCCTGACTTTGAAAAGCAACGGTATAGGGTTGCGAAATAGTTTGTTCTTCATCAATTGGTAAAGCCACATCATCATAGGCTCGGTTTTCAAAATCTTTGGATAAGAAAAGGTGACGAGGTACTGAAGCCATTGCCAACAGTACATTTTTATCAGTAATTTTATTGGAAGCCAATAGATTAATCAGCTGTGCCCGTTGGCCCTGGTGTTTGTATGAATCGTGTCGTATGTTCAACTTTTAGTACAGTTTAATGATAATATTTTTGCGTTTGCTTAAGTTAATAGCCGTTTTTCGTGGAGTAATTGTTACAAACATCCCACAATATTATAAAAGTTGGTTTAGTTGGAAAGAGAAATTTTTTACCAATTGAAAAACTAATTCAACCAGATGGCGCTTTTTTAGGCCAGAGTAATCAAAGTTGGTTGCTAACAGGCGGTTTTGAAAGTGATATGGAGGGTCTTTATAATTTTGCTTCCCTCAACGAATTACTTTTAAACTGTGATGCGGTAATAATAAATGACTTGATGCATGCTGGTTTTTCAGAGTTGCAACATATAGTTAG
Organism: Chitinophaga pinensis; assembly: GCA_945907065.1. Classification (GTDB taxonomy): domain Bacteria; phylum Bacteroidota; class Bacteroidia; order NS11-12g; family UBA9320; genus JABWCE01. Next base: position 99,944 of record CAMDSC010000005.1, on the reverse strand, counting down.
GCATTGCAAACATGTTTTCATTAATCAATCATTCCCGCTATCAACTGATGAATTAATTATTCTACATAAATTGGCTGACGAAGCTGAAGTTGTTGTTCAGATGGGTTTGCAACATCGATTTAGCGATTTGTTTGTTTCTGTTAAAGATAAAAAAATTACACCTCGACTAATTGAGACTAATCACTTTTGTCAATATAAACGACGATCAACACAATTATCTATAATATCTGATGTGCTTTTGGAAGATATAGATATGATTGTAAATAAAGTGAATTCTGAAATAAAAAGCATTCATGCCACGGGAGTTGGAGTGATATATAAAGACCCAGATATAATAAATATCAGGATTGAATTTCAAAACGCTTGTATAGCCAATATTTCCGGTAGTAAAATAGCTATTAAGGATATTCATAAAACCCGTTTTTACCAAAACGATAGTTATTATACACTCGATCATTTGGCCAATACCATCAAGGTATTCAATACCAACGACGAGTCGTTTTGGGAAAACACAGACGAAAGTGATTCGTTGAGTGGAAGTGTAGAAACATTCCAAAAATTTGATTTAAAAAATGCCGCAATTGCTGAATTAGAAGCTTTTTTTTTAGCAATAAATTTAAAAACTAAATCAGCGGCTTCATTATATGACCACTTAGCCATTAAATTTGTAGCTGAAAAAATTTACGATCAGCTAGAAAGAAATTTTGTGGCAAAATGCGGATAACAGTTTTTTATAGCCTTTTTATTTACCTCTTTTTATTGAGTGGATGTAAGTCTTTTGATAAGGCTGAACCTATTCCTGCATACATTTATATTAAGTCCATAGACCTTAAAGTAAAAACAGATGGTTCGCAAGGAAGCAATTCGCATGATATAAAAGATGCTTGGGTATTTGCCAACGGTGTATTTATCGGAGTTTTTGAATTGCCTTGTATGGTGCCTATTCTCGAAAAGGATTCAACTCTTATTACCGTTTTTGCAGGTATAAAAGTAAATGGACAAAGCAATAACCGTAAGTTTTATCCATTTTATGATATTTATAAAAAAATGGTTTTTTTGCGACCAACAGTCATTGATACTCTTAAACCATTAATTTTCTACAAAGAAGCAGTTGCCTTTCCATGGATTGAAGATTTTGAAGACTTAGCGGTATCCTTAGAGAAAACTGGTGTTACAAGAACTATAGATTCATTAAATATTACAAGCCTTTCCAACGAAGTATTCGACTTTGGCAAAGCCGGCAACCGTTATAGTGGCAAGGTGGATTTTAGGAGTAAAATAGGAACATTTGAAAATAGTAGTATAGGTATTTATGATCTTCCAAGGGCTGTTACTGATATTTATTTAGAAGTAAATTATAAATCAGATGTACCTATTTCTTTTGGCCTTTACCCTACCAGCGGAAGTTCTTTAGATTTTGGAATCCCGGTTTATTATAGCTTTGCAAATCCAACAGAGTGGAAAAAAGCCTATGTACGATTATCAGATGATGTGAATACAAACGCCAATGCAGGAAAAAAATTCAGAATATTTATCAACGCAGTCAATAAAGAAGCTAAACCCTCCGTTATAATTATTGACAATATAAAACTATTGCATTTTTGAGCCGTACCCAATATAAAATTGTTTACCTGTTTGCCGATTTGTTAACGGCTGCCATTGCTTGGTTGGTTATTTTTATTTTTAGAAAAGTACAACTGGAAGGACAAACTATAGAAGCGGTTTTTTTAGATTATAAATTTTATACAGGAGTTATTTTTATACCAATAGCCTGGGTTTGCCTTTATAGAATATATGGGTTGTATAATAATATCCTTAAAAAATCAAGGCTGAAAGAGCTTTCTGAATTGTTTTTGCTTTCAGTAATCGGGGTGATTTTCATTTTTTTTGGACTGCTTTTAGATGATTATATTCTAGGTTACAAATCTTATTATCAAACGGTAGGACTTTTGTTCGTAACACATTTTACTGCTACTGCTTTATTTAGATTCATAATTTCCACTTCTATCCATAGAAAAATTATTTCAGGTAAATTAGGGTTCAATACTGTATTGATTGGGAGTAATGAAAAAGCCGTTCAACTTTATGATGAACTTGCTAATGCTAAGGAAAAAGAAGGGTATTATTTTAAAGGTTTTGTAACAGTAAATGGTGAAAATACTGAACTTATAAGTGACAAGTTGATCAAGCTTGGTAATTATCATTCGTTGCCAGAAATTATTGAAAACCATAAAATTGAAGAAGTAATTATTGCCATTGAAACGGTGGAGAATGATAAAATAAATAAGATTTTAAACCTTCTTTCGCTAAAACATGTGGCCATAAAAATCATACCAGATATTTACGATATACTTTCGGGTTCGGTAAGGATGAGCAATATATTAGGGGCCATACTTATTGAAGTAAATACGGAGATAATGCCTTACTGGCAAAAATCAGTTAAGCGGATTTTTGATATAGTTTTCTCTCTATTATTTTTAATTATAGGATTACCTTTTTATATCATAATTGGTTTGGGTATAAAACTAACCACGAGAGGGCCGATGTTTTTCAGTCAGGAAAGAATTGGTATAGATGGAGAATCTTTTAAAATAATAAAATTTAGAACCATGCGAACGGATGCTGAACTAGCAGGCCCACAATTATCGAAGGAAGACGACCAAAGGATTACAAAATTTGGACGGTTTCTTCGTAAAACTCGAATGGATGAATTGCCACAATTTTTTAATGTTTTAAAAGGAGACATGTCGGTAGTTGGTCCGCGACCGGAGCGTCAATTTTTTATTGATCAAATAGTACAAAGAGCTCCGCATTACGTTCGGCTGCATAAAATCCGCCCGGGTATTACTTCTTGGGGGCAAGTGAAATATGGTTATGCCGAAAACGTAGACGAAATGTTGCAACGCCTAAAATTTGATTTGCTTTACCTCGAAAATATGAGCCTTGCTTTGGACTTTAAAATTGTAATTTACACTGTGCTGATAATGGTGCAAGGGAGAGGTAAATAAAAGATATTATTAAGTTTTTGAATAGCAGAATTTCTCAAAAATTTCCTCCCAATTCCTCCACCTAAATTCCTATATTTGCACTCTTTTTTTGAATGGAAAACATCCGCAATTTCTGCATTATAGCCCATATTGATCATGGCAAAAGTACATTAGCTGACAGGCTTTTGGATACCACCCACACAATTACATCGCGCGAAAAACAAGCTCAGGTTTTGGATGATATGGATATTGAACGTGAACGTGGAATAACCATTAAAAGTCACGCCATTCAAATGGATTATACATTTGAAGGCCAAAAATATGTTTTAAATTTAATTGATACTCCCGGCCACGTTGATTTTTCGTATGAAGTGAGCCGTTCTATTGCTGCCTGCGAAGGAGCCTTGCTTATTGTTGACGCCTCACAAGGGATTCAAGCTCAAACTATTTCAAATCTGTATTTGGCACTGAATAATAATTTGATAATTATCCCTGTACTCAACAAAATGGATCTTCCAGGTGCTATGCCCGAAGAAGTGAAAGATCAGATTTGTGATTTGATAATGTGTGAACGGGACGAAATAATACCCGCAAGCGGTAAAACAGGTTTAGGTGTTGATGATATTTTAAAGGCCATAATTGAAAGAGTTCCTGCTCCTAAAGGAGATATAAAAGCGCCATTAAAAGCTCTGATTTTTGATTCCGTTTTTAATTCATTCCGAGGAATTATTGCTTATTTCCGAATATTAGATGGTTCATTAAAAAAAGGAGATAAAGTTAAGTTTATAAATACTGGTAAGGAATATTTTGCAGATGAAGTTGGAATTCTTCGTTTAAAACCTGAACCACGTCAAGAGGTTTTTGCTGGTGATGTAGGCTATATTATTTCGGGTATTAAAGAAGCCAAGGAAGTAAAAGTTGGAGATACTTTAACTACCGTATCTCATCCATGTGCCGAAGGTATTCAAGGTTTTGAGGATGTTAAACCAATGGTTTTTGCAGGTATTTATCCTGTGGAGACAGATGATTTTGAGGATTTACGAGATTCAATGGGAAAACTTCAATTGAATGACGCATCATTAGTTTTTGAGCCGGAATCATCAGTTGCCTTAGGTTTTGGATTTCGTTGTGGATTTTTGGGAATGCTTCATATGGAAATAATTGTGGAAAGGCTCGAAAGGGAATTTAATATGACGGTAATTACCACTGTTCCAAACGTTTCGTTTCATTGTTACACTAAAAAAGGAGACGAACTTATAGTTAACAACCCTTCTGACTTGCCTGATCCTTCAATTATTGATTACATCGAAGAACCATTTATAAATGCTCAGGTAATTACAAGTAGTGATTATATAGGGCCAGTAATAAGCCTTTGTATAAACAAACGTGGAACATTATTGTCTCAAAATTTTTTAACAACTAACCGTGTTGAGTTGGTTTTTGAAATGCCTATGGCCGAAGTTGTTTTTGATTTTTATGATAAACTGAAAACTATTTCTAAAGGATATGCTTCCTTTGATTATCACCCGATAGGCTACCGCGATTCGGATTTAATAAAATTGGATATATTGCTAAACTCAGAAAATGTGGATGCCCTCTCTTCTATTTTGCATAAAAGCAAGGCGTATGAATATGGAAAGAAAATTTGTGAAAAACTAAGAGAATTAATTCCACGTCAGATGTTTGAAATACCAATTCAGGCTGCGATTGGCGCAAAAGTTATAGCTAGGGAAAGTATTAAAGCCATGCGTAAGGATGTAACTGCCAAATGCTATGGTGGTGATATTAGCAGAAAACGTAAACTTTTAGAAAAACAAAAAGAAGGAAAAAAACGAATGAAACAAGTAGGTAGAGTGGAAATTCCGCAATCTGCATTCATGGCAGTTTTGAAACTTGACAGTTAAAATTTAAAATTAATCGAAAGCAACAATGGTTTTAAAAAAAATTTAGTTGCTTTGCCAAACATAAAAATTAAAATATAAACATGAAGAAAATCTACATTATTATTCTTTGCCTTTTTGTATCGGTATTTAGCGTAAAAGCCGATGAAGGTATGTGGCCATTAACTCTCCTTAAACAATTGGAAAGTGATATGCAGGCCAAAGGATTAAAACTAACTGCTGAAGACATTTATAGTATTAATCAATCGTGCCTGAAAGACGGTGTTTTGCGATTAATGCAACGTGGAAGCAACCGTATGTTTTGCACAGGTGAAATTATTTCAAACGAAGGATTATTTTTAAGCAATCACCATTGCGGTTATGGCGCAATTCAGGAATTAAGTACCCCTGAAGACAACATTCTCAAAAATGGTTTTTTTGCCAAAGACCGGGCCAGCGAACGTAAAGCTAGTTTCAATATTGGAATATTGGTAAGGGTGGAAGATGTTTCTGATATGGTACTAAATGGTATAAATGTAAACGACGAAGAAAGTGCCAGAATGAAAGCTGTAAATGCTGCTTTAGCTAAAGCCAAAGAAGATTTGATGCTTAAAGATGACCGAAAATATTTGGTAGAAATAGTGCCGTTTTATAATGGTAATAAATTTTTGGCCATGTATTATCAAGTATATCGCGACATTCGATTGGTTGGTGCTCCTCCAGAAAATGTTGGAAAATTTGGAGGTGAAACGGATAATTGGATGTGGCCACGTCATACTTGCGATTTCAGTATGTTTCGTATTTATTCAGGAAAAGATAATATGCCAGCAGACTATAATGCCGATAATCAGCCATACACCCCAAAACACTTTTTCCCTATTTCATTACAAGGAACAAAGCCCGGTGATTATGCTATGATTTTAGGTTATCCGGGTCGTACCTCTCGCTACACTTATAGCGACGGAATTAATTATTATTCTACCAAAGAACGCCCGGCCCGTGTAAAAGTTCGTCGTGCGGTTTTAGATATTTATGAAGAATCAATGCAAGCCGATCCTAATATTAAATTGATGTATTCTGACAAATATGCAGGATTGAGCAATTATTGGAAAAAATTTAAAGGCGAAGTAGATGGTTTAAAAAAATTGAAACTTTACGAACGACGCAAAGCAGCCGAAGATGAAATGGCTTCCTGGATAAAAACCAACCAAAAGGACAATACCTATGGTGAAGTATTTACTTTGTATAAAGATGCATTTTCAAAACTTAATCAATATGGTTTATATCAAAGTTATTATTCCGACGGGCTAATGAACTCTCAACCGTTGGCTATTGCAGCAGGTTTTACACCTTTTGAAAAACTACTTGCCACCGAAGTGCAGGATGATGAGACTAAAAAGAAAATTGCTGATTTTACCGCAGGAAGTCTTAAATCAGTTCCTGAAACTTTTAAGGAATTTTATAATCCTATTGAGGTAAAAGTATTGGCTAAAATATTACAATACCTTTATGAAGATATTGACCATGCTCAATTGCCTAAGGAAATTATAGCCATGGTAGATAAATCAAAAAAGAACTATACCAAATTGGCTGAATCTTTGTTCAAAAAATCAATGTTTGCCAACCAAGCCAAGTTGGAGAAATTTTTAAATAAGCCAAATTTGAAAGCTTTGAAAAAAGATCCTATTTATATTATTTCCAGTTCATATATTAATAAAATGAATGTGGAAATGAAGCCGGTGTATGATGAGGTAAATAGCAAATTGAGTCGTGCCGGACGTTTGTTTCAAAGTGCCATGCTGGAAATGAAAATTGTAGGAAAAATAGTTAGCCCTGATGCTAACGGAACCATGCGTTTAACCTATGGAACAGTTGAAAATTATGAAGCCCGCGATGCGGTTTTATATAAAGAATATACCACCGACCGTGGAGTTGTAGAAAAATACCAACCTGGCGATATTGAATTTGACGCACCTGCCAAGTTGATTGACTTGATGAAAAAGAAAGACTTTGGCCAATATGCCGATGCTGAAGGAAATTTACATACTTGCTTTTTAACCACAAATGATATTACCGGTGGTAATAGCGGTAGCCCTGTAATTAATGGCAAAGGTGAATTAATAGGAACCGCTTTTGACGGTAACTGGGAAGCCATAAGCAGCGATTTTGCTTTTGAACCGGCTTTGCAACGTACCATTTCATTAGATATTCGTTATACCTTATTTATTATTGACAAATTTGCCGGAGCAGGATATTTAATAAATGAGATGAAGATTGTGAAATAATTAGTTTTTTAAAAAGTTTTTAAATAAAAAACAAGGCGGTGATTTTTCACCGCCTTGTTTTTTTTAAGATATGACCTAACTTTGTTCACTACAAGATTCTGAAATACTATTAATCACAAAATATATTATGAAAATCACCAGCCTATTTATTCTAGCGAGTTTAACCGTTTTTTTTGCTTGCAACGATACCTATAAAGGCCCATATCCTGCAGAGCCAACGTGTGTTCAGTATCCATCCAACGATACGGTAGAAAATATCAATGGAATCGTGAGGTTGGAAGATACCACGTTCTACATTTCAAATTATATAAACGAAACTATCATCACAAAATATTATCCCTGTTCCATTAGCCCATCACAAAAAAAGGAGGGTTTTCCTATCCGATATTCCGGATATTTACGAAAAAAGGAGGGAGTTGCTAGGCAATATATTGAACTAACCGCCGCCGAACCAATTGTTGGTGAAACCATTATTACTAATTACTATGGTTTTGTAACCAACCGCGATAGTGCTTCAATTAATATTAATGAAAGAACCTGTGTGATAAAAGATTCTAAATTAGAAAAGGATAAACTAAAGTTACTGGTAACCTATAGCGGCTGCACTCAAGGGCGGAAAATTTATTTGTCACTTTATAAAACTACCCAAGTACTAGGCGAAATAAAATCTTACGGATTTATAACAAGTCCGTTTGAAGCATGTCTCGCCGTATTTAATGTATGGTATGAAGTAGATGTGAGCAGTTATAAAAATAGTACTTTTTTTATTTATGACGGGGTAAAAACGCATCAGTTTGTTATACCTAAATAAGTTATTTTCTTGTATTTATTTTTTTAGCCAAATCAAAATCCTTATCGGTCATTCCATTAGCTGAATGGGTATTTAGCCTCAGAGTTACTTTGTTGTATGCATTATAAATTTCAGGGTGATGGTCGGCTTCTTCGGCTAACATGCCAACTTTATTTATAAATTCTAAGGCTTCTTTAAAATTTTTAAATTTAAAAGACTTTTCAAGAGCGGCATTTACAAAAGCCCAGCCTTCAAGGGTTTTTAAATTTTCTTCTATTTGTTGCGAGGTAAAGGTTTCCATTTAGTAAAAGTGATTTAAAATCTTTACTCAGTCAATAAATTCACCTTTTACCATTCCCCTTACCGCATTGCTGAAATAAATTTCATTGGTTTTTAATTCTTCCACTTCAATAGGCCGTTCAATAATTGTATTATTTTCCTGCAAAAAGGCTTTTCGGTTTACCCCGTCAATGCAACCTTCACTAAGTGGTGGAGTATAAAAAATGTCCTCTTTTTTTATAAAAATGTTTGATGTTAAACCTTCACAAACCCTGCCATATTCGTTTAAAATAATGACCTCATCCCAACCTTTTTCTTTGGCATATTTGGCTGCCATAACAAACATTAAGCAAGAGGTAGATTTTAAATTGGAAATAAAATTACAAGGCTTTTTGGCCAAAGTGTAAATACCTACAGTAAGGGTTGATTTTATGAGTGGAATGTAAGGTTCAAGCCGGATATAAAAATCGGCGGTATCCGTTTCAGGAGTATAAGTTCCTTTGGCATTTCTGTAAAATATAATTCGAACCTTTAAAATTTGGTCTTCAAAATGTTTGGTTTCAGCCAGTAGTTTATTTTCAAAAAAAGATTGGGTCCATTGCTTGTCCCAGTCAAGTTGCATGGTTTCTGCCGACTTTAACATTCGCTGATAGTGCAAAGAAAACCTCTCACATTTACCTTCAATTAATTTAAAAGTTTCAAAAAATCCGTCGCCGTATAAAAAGGAGCGATTGGTATCAAGAGTTGCGTTCATTTTATGAATTTGGATTTATAAATTACGAATTACGTTTATCTGGCAGTATTGCCGGTAAAAATTTTAAATAAATTTAATTGATAAGAATACAATAACACCATTAGGCAGCCGCATCATTTACGAATTAAAAATTATCTTTGCCAAGTATTAAAAATCTATGATTACAGAGGTTTATAAACCAATTAATAAAGTTCGTATAGTTACGGCAGCTTCTTTGTTCGATGGGCATGATGCCGCCATTAACGTAATGCGACGAATAATTCAGGCTACAGGATGTGAAGTGATTCATTTGGGACACGACAGAAGTGCTGAGGAAGTTGTGGATACTGCCATTCAGGAAGATGCAAATGCCATTGCTATGACCAGCTATCAGGGTGGTCATAACGAATATTTTAAATACATGCACGACCTTTTAAAACAAAAGGGAGCCGGGCATATCAAAATATTTGGCGGTGGCGGTGGAACCATTTTGCCCGAAGAAATAAATGATTTAATGACCTACGGCATTACCCGATTGTATCACCCCGATGACGGGCGAGAGTTGGGTTTACAAGGCATGATAAATGATTTGGTAAAGCAATCGGATTATCCGGTGGGGATGAATTTGAATGGAGAAGTAAATCAGGTGAAAGAAAAAAATCCAATGGCAATAGCCCGTTTGATTTCTACAGCGGAGAATTTTCCGGAAGAATTTGATAAACATATTGAATTAATTAGGGGTAAAATTTCCTCAACTAAAACAACACCTGTGCTTGGTATTACAGGAACTGGGGGGGCAGGTAAATCAAGTTTGGTAGATGAATTGGTTCGAAGGTTTTTAATAGATTTTCCAGAAAAAACCATTGGAATAATTTCCGTTGACCCATCCAAACGCAAAACGGGAGGAGCCTTGTTAGGCGATAGAATTCGTATGAACTCTATTAAAAATCCACGGGTGTTTATGCGAAGTTTGGCTACTCGTCAGGCTAATTTGGCTTTAAGCAAACATGTGGATGATGCCGTTTTAATTTTAAAAGCAGCCGGATACGATTTAATAATTTTAGAAACTTCGGGTATAGGACAAAGCGATACAGAAATTACAGACCATAGCACAGTGAGTTTGTATGTGATGACCCCTGAATACGGTGCTGCATCGCAATTGGAAAAAATTGATATGCTTGATTTTGCCGACCTTATTGCTTTAAATAAATTTGATAAACGCGGTTCGTTAGATGCTTTAAGGGATGTGAGAAAACAATTTCAACGTAACCACCAGTTGTTTGACAAAAATGTAGATTCCATGCCTGTTTTTGGAACCATTGCCTCGCAATTTAACGACCCCGGAATGAACAGTTTATACCGGGCCATTATGGATGCTTTGGTTGAAAAGGGAGGATTTCCTGAAAAGTCGACCTTTGCTTTTTCAGGAGAAATGAGTGAGAAAATTTTTATCATTCCACCAAGCCGTACCCGCTATTTGGCCGAGATTTCGGAAGACAATCACAAATACAACCAATGGGTAATTGCACAAAGTGCGATTGCTCAAAAATTATATGCACTTCAAACTTCCATAGAAACATTGAAGCAATCAAAGCTTGAAGATAAAGACAGATTGGTAAAAGGATTGGAAGAAACTTTTGAAACGTTGAGTCTTGATTTTGACCTGAAAAATAAAAAGGCCATTGAAGAGTGGCCAAAAAAAGTTGAACTTTATAAAAATCCGGAATACAAATTTAAGGTTCGTGGCAAGGAGTTAACCATTTTAACCCATACCGAAAGCCTAAGCCACACGCAAATTCCAAAAATTGCGTTACCAAAATATGAAGCCTGGGGCGATTTATTGAAATGGCAATTGCAGGAAAATGTTCCCGGAGAATTTCCATACACCAGTGGTTTATATCCGTTTAAACGCGAAGGAGAAGACCCAACCCGCATGTTTGCAGGCGAAGGTGGACCGGAACGAACCAATAAGCGGTTTCATTATGTAAGTATTGGATTGCCAGCCAAGCGCTTGTCAACAGCTTTTGACAGTGTGACCTTGTATGGCCGCGATCCGGATCTTCGGCCTGATATTTATGGAAAAATTGGTAATTCGGGAGTAAGCATTTGCTGCCTGGATGATGCCAAAAAATTATACAGTGGTTTTGATTTAGCCAATCCAAAAACTTCGGTTTCCATGACCATCAATGGTCCGGCACCCATGCTTTTGGCGTATTTTATGAATGCCGCCATTGACCAGCAATGCGAAATGTACATTCATAAACATGGTTTGGAAAAAGAAGTGAAGCAAAAAATTGCGGACCTTTATAAATCCAAAGGTCAAACCCAGCCAAAATACAATGGAGATTTACCTGAAGGAAACGATGGTTTGGGAACATTATTATTGGGTGTTACCGGCGACCAGGTTTTGCCAAAGGAGGTTTATGAAGAAATAAAAGCGTACACGTTATCGCAGGTGAGAGGAACTGTTCAGGCGGATATTTTAAAAGAAGACCAGGCACAGAATACCTGTATTTTTAGTACCGAGTTTGCCCTTCGTTTAATGGGAGATGTGCAGGAATATTTTATTGATAAAAAGGTTCGAAATTTCTATTCGGTTTCCATTTCAGGCTACCATATAGCAGAGGCCGGAGCCAATCCTATTTCCCAATTGGCATTTACTTTGGCCAATGGATTTACGTTTGTTGAATATTATCTGAGCCGGGGAATGAACATCAACGATTTTGGTCCAAACCTGTCGTTTTTCTTTAGCAATGGTATAGACCCTGAATATGCCGTGATAGGTCGTGTAGCCCGCCGTATCTGGGCCAAGGCCATGAAAACAAAATACCATGCTGACGAACGCAGCCAAATGTTGAAATACCACATTCAAACCAGTGGCCGCAGTTTGCATGCCCAAGAAATCGATTTCAATGATATAAGAACCACGCTTCAGGCATTGTATGCCATTTATGATAATTGCAACAGTTTGCACACCAATGCCTATGACGAAGCCATTACCACACCTACCGAAGAAAGTGTTCGCCGAGCTATGGCTATTCAGTTGATTATTAACCGTGAGTTAGGCTTGGCTAAAAATGAAAACCCATTACAAGGCTCGTTTATCATTGAAGAATTGACCGATTTGGTAGAGGAAGCCGTGTTATTGGAATTTGAAAGAATATCAGAAAGGGGAGGAGTTCTTGGCGCTATGGAAACTATGTATCAGCGTGGAAAAATACAAGAGGAGAGTTTGTATTACGAAACCTTAAAACACAATGGTGAGTATCCGCTGATTGGGGTTAATACATTCTTAAGCAGCAAAGGTTCTCCTACAATTTTGCCCAAAGAAGTGATTCGTGCCACCGAGGAAGAAAAGGAATTTCAGATACAAACCCTAACCAGTCTTCACACCCATTACGAGGACAAAAGTGTGGAAAGCTTGAAAAAAGTGCAACTAGCCGCCATTCAGAACAAAAATATTTTTGAAGAACTGATGGAAGCCGGAAAATACTGTTCCCTTGGACAGATAACGGATGCTTTGTTTGAAGTGGGTGGGCAGTATAGGAGGAATATGTAAAATTCTTAAACCACAAACCCAACCTTCATCTCCAGCATTTTTACCTCAAACCGCTCCGCTTCAAAATACTCCCCATCCAAATGGGCAGGCAAATTTTTATAACATTGAATCGTGATTTCTTTAAGGGTTTGGTGGCTGTATGGTCCGGGGAGATTAGCATGTCCACCTTTTTTTATCAAACTTAAAAAATAGGGGCGTTTGGCTACGGCAATGGGTTTTATTTGCCAAAGGTCGAGCAACCCATCTGTTGGGTCAGCTTGCGGTGCAATGCGAAACCCTCCGCCGTATGTTGGTCCGTTGGCTATAGCAATAATAAGGGATTGACCGAGGTTGGTATAAAAACTTTTATAAGTAAATAAGCCTCGCAAAATGGCAAGATTGTATTTAAGTAAAACAGGAATACAATCTGCTCCGGCATTGGCTTTTTTGGCTACCCAGCCATCAAACCCAATTCCCAGACCATTGATAAATTTTTGGCCGTTGCATTCCCCAATATTGATTTGAGTGGTTTCGTTTTTTAACAAACCGTTCAAAATTTCCGGAATTGTTTTTTTACCATAAAGATAGGTGGCAAAGTCATTTCCTGACCCGCAAGGCAATACAATTATAGGCACTTGAAAATCTAAGGGAATGGAATTTACAACGTCATTCAAAGTGCCGTCGCCACCAATAGCAATAATACTATTCAAATTTTTTAAAGCATTTATTGCTCCTTGTATTCCTATGTAATCGGTAGTGTTTTGTGTAAAATAGGTTTCAGAAGTATAGCCGATGCTTTGAAGGTGATTTTGCACCTCAGGCAGTTTTTTTAAAGGTTTCCCCTTTCCTGCTTTTGGGTTGGCTATGATGAGAACTTGTTTCAAATCAGGCTAATTTTTTGGCTTCTTCCCAAATTACATCCATTTCTTCCAAAGTCATGTCGTTCATTTTTTTACCTTGGTTTTTGGCATATTCTTCAATGGCTTCAAAGCGTTTTTTAAATTTAATATTAGTGCGTTCCAAAGCATCATCAGGGTTTATTTTTAGCCATCGGGCATAGTTTACCAGCGAAAATAACAGGTCGCCAAACTCAGCTTCCTTGTCCTTACCTTCTGCTTCTTTAAATTCCTGCATTTCCTCTTCCACCTTTTCCCAAACTTGATTTATTTCAGGCCAGTCAAAACCCACCTGAGCAGCTTTATCCTGCATGCGACTTGCTTTTACAAGCGATGGCATTGAGGCTGGAACTCCACCCAATACCGATTTATTTCCCTCTTTCAATTTTAGCTGTTCCCAGTTTTGTTTCACATCTTCTTCGTTTTCTACAACCACATCGCCATATATATGTGGATGGCGTGAAATTAATTTTTCACAAATGCTGTTCATCACATCGGTGATATCAAATGAATTGGTTTCGCTGCCTATTTTGGCATAAAAAACCATGTGCAGCATCAGGTCGCCCAATTCTTTTTTTATTTCGGGCAAATCATTTTTGAGGATGGCATCACTCAGTTCGTAAGTTTCTTCAATAGTAAGGTGGCGAAGGCTTTCAAAGGTTTGTTTGCGGTCCCAAGGGCATTTTTCCCTAAGGTCGTCCATAATATTTAAAAGGCGTTCAAAAGCCAAAAGGCGAGGGTCGGTTATGTTCACGATGCAAACCTAATTTATTTTGTGTAATTAGTTAATGGGTTATTCGTTATTAAGTTATTACTGAGTAGAGTGTTTATCAAAAGGTTTCTTACATTATTAATAATCAACGAACTCATTACTCAATAACCAACAACAAATAACTAATTTTGCATCAATGTCAGAAAACGAAAACGAGTGGTTTAAAAACTGGTTCGACACTGCTTATTATCACATCCTTTACAAAAAGCGGGATCATTCTGAGGCCTCTCGGTTTATTGATGCATTGGTTGATTATTTGGCACCACCAAAAGCTTCAAAATTTTTAGATTTGGCTTGCGGTAAAGGCCGTCACAGCATTTATTTAAACCATAAAGGATTTGATGTTACTGGTTTGGATTTGAGTTTTAACAGCATCCAATGTGCCAAGCAGTTGGAGTCACCAACCTTACAATTTTTGGAACATGACATGCGGTTGCCTCTGGAGAATTTTAAATTTGATTATATACTAAACTTGTTTACATCCTTTGGTTATTTTGATGAAATAGAGGATGATAAGGCGGTTATTAGAAATGTAAAACAATGCTTGAACCCCGGTGGAACTTTTGTTTTAGATTATTTTAATGCAGCTAAACCCAATGCCAATTTTGATGTTTTATTTACCAAAACCATTGATAACATTGAGTTTGAAATTATAAAGCATATTAAGGATGGCCGCATTATTAAAGAAATAACCGTGAATGATTCGGGCAAAATTTTAAAGTATTCCGAGCAGGTAAGATTATATAATTTAGAGCAATTCAAACAAATTGTAACCGACCAAGGTTTAACCATAGTGCAAACGTTTGGAAGTTATGATTTGGAATCCTACAATGAAGGAACTTCTGACCGCTTGATACTTGTAGTTAAGAATTAATCATGTTGGAATTTTTTTATGCTTTGGATTTAAATGTCCTTTATTTTATCAATCATACCTTGAGCAATCCGGTATTTGATGCGATAATGCCTGTATTGCGGGGCAAGCTTACATGGATTCCTCTTTATTTACTCATCATTTATTTTATCATTAAAAAATATGGCCTAAAAAGCGTTTGGGTTATTGGGTTTGCCTTACTCAGCGTTTTAGTAGCCGATCAAATTAGTTCAGGACTTATTAAACCTTATTTTGAGCGATTGCGCCCATGCAATAATCCCGAAATTGCAAGTTGGCTTATTTTACCCAACGGCAAGGGAAGTAATTGGAGTTTTGTGTCTTCACATTCAGCTAATCATTTTGCCATGGCTGTTTATTTTATAATGGTTTTTATAGGCTACAGAAAACAATACAACATAGTAATTCCTTTTTTGACTTGGGCATTTTTAATAGCTTTTGCACAGGTTTACATCGGGTTTCATTATCCTTCCGATGTTATTTTAGGCGGACTGTTAGGCTCCGCAATCGGCTATGGAATGGCTAAGTTAAATTGTTTGGTGCTTTGCTACAGGAGCGGTGAGAGGATTTAAAAATAAGGGTCCACATCTACAGTTATCCATACCTGTTTAAATTCTTTTTGGGTACGGATTTCGTTTATTAATTTCATTACCAAGTCTTTTAGTTTTTGGGAAGAAATCTTTGATGGGTCGTATTTAATAATAATTTGCTGAATGTATTGGTTTCGTATTTTAGCCACAAACGGACTTTCTGGACCTAATACATTATCGCCTAAAGAAGGTTTTAGCCATTCGGCTAAGGTATAGGCAGCCTGTTCGGCAATAGAAGCTTTAGGGTGCTTTATGGTTAATTTTATAACTCTTGTAAACGGAGGATAATGGTATTTCAAGCGTTCCTGCAATTCCCAGTCATAAAGCGTGGAAATATCAGACGATTTAAGCGCTTCTAAAACTTTGTGCCAAGGCTGATAGGTTTGCACCATTGCGGTTCCCGGTGTATCGCGGCGGCCTGCCCGGCCTGATACCTGAACCAACATTTGGAAACTTCGTTCTACCGACCTAAAGTCAGGAAAATTAATGAGATGGTCGGCATTGATAACTCCTACAAAATCCAGATTTTCAAAATCCAACCCTTTGCTTAGCATTTGAGTACCCACCAAAATATCTAATTCACCGGTTTCAAAATCCTTAATCAACTTTTCCATTTGCTTTCTGTTTCGAGTTGATTCCGAATCAAAACGGGCAATTTTGGCATCAGGCAAATGTATTTTTAGTTCTTCTTCCAACCGCTCTGTTCCATAGCCAATAAGTTTTAATCGGTTGCTTGAACAGGCTCCGCATTTGGTTATCAATTCATTTTTAAAACCACAAAAATTGCAACGGTAATTTTTTGAAGACGTGTAATAAGTAAGCGAAACATCGCAGTTTACACATTTCGGCGTCCAACCACATAAGCCACATTCTGTAACCGGCACATAGCCTCTGCGATTTTGAAAAATTATGGCTTGCTTTTTATTTTTTAAAACCATTTCCAAGGCATCCAACATATCCGATGAATAAGGCCCTCTCATTCGGTTTCCTTTTTGAGCTTCGACAAGGTTTACCAGTTCAATACTAGGAGCAGCAACACCCCCAAAACGTTCCATCAGGTTTACCAAACCATACTTACTCGTTTGAGCATTGTACCAACTTTCAACAGCTGGTGTGGCACTGCCTAAAAGTACTTTGGCTCCAAACTGTTTGGCCAAAACTACTGCACTTTCGCGGGCATGGTAACGAGGGGCGGGGTCTTGTTGTTTTAGGGTTGTTTCATGTTCTTCGTCAACAATAAGTAATCCTAAATTTTGGAAAGGCATAAATAAGGAAGATCGAACCCCGAGGATTATTTTTGTTTTTTGCGATGCCACATTATTCCATGTTTCCAAACGTTCATTTTGGCTAAAACCGGAATGGGTTACTTCAATTAAATTGCCAAAATATTTTTTAAACCGTTCTACCAATTGGGCTGTTAAAGCCATTTCGGGAACAATGAAAAGGACTTGTCTTTCAGCTTTTAAAATCTCTTCAATTAAATGAAAATAAACATGCGTTTTCCCAGACGAAGTAACTCCATGAAGCAAACAAATTTCAAGGTTGGCCCATTTGGTTTTAATTTCTTCAAAAGCTCTTTGTTGTGCCGGTGAAAGTTGAGGCAAAATCTCAATTTTTGTATCTTGAAGACTTTGCTTGTCTGCTTCGTATTCCTCTATAATTCCTTTTTCTATTAAATTTTTTAAAGAAGAGGTGCTTGATTGAGTCTCTTTTATGAAGTTTAGTTTTTCAGTAAACCTTCGCTTTGCTTGATAACTGTAAAGAGCCATTAAAACATCCAATTGTTTTCGGGCTTTTTTTTCCAATTGGTTAAAAATTTCTCTTAGCTCAATTTCGGTTAATTCTGTATTTATTCTAATACATTTTATTCTCCGTGGTTTGTAATTATCGGTTAAATCCTCTTTGAGCAAAATAGCCCCTTTTTGATAAAGCGATTTTACTAGTTTATAAATGTTATGTTTTTTTACAATAACAGAGGCGGAACTGATGGATATTTCACCTGCTTTTTCAAGGTATTTAATAATAATTTCTTCGTCGGAGTCTAGTAATGAAACGGTTTCGTAGCCTTGGCAAAGGATAATTACTGCTTCACTTTCCAGTTTTAAAGCAGCCGGCAAAGCTGCTTTCATTACCTCGCCCAAAGTACACATGTAATAGGATGCAATCCACTTCCAAAATTCAATTTGTTGATTTGAAACAATTGGCATATCATCCAAAACAGAGAGGATGTATTTTACTTCAAACCCCTTTGGAACTTCTTCGGAAACAGAGAGAACAATTCCTGTGTATAATTTGCGTTTACCTACTTGCACCACCACCCGTTTCCCTTCGGTTACTAATTCGTTTAATTCCTCGGGTACACGGTAGGTAAGGCCTTGGGGTAATGCCAATGGAAGCAAAACCTGTGCGAATAGAGTGAGACGTTCGGAATTCAAAATGGAAATATTAATCTAAAATTTAGTCAGTCTACTAAAAAAGATAGCAAAGAATGACCTGAAATCGGATTCGAAAATAGGTATTAAAAATAATAATAAAGAAGCAATCTAAAACTTAGGTTAGATTCTTTTTTGCCATTCATACAGGCTTTTTATAACATAGGTTTGCCCAATGCGGTCGTGCAATGAACGTTTTTTATTATCAATTAACAACATTACAAATTCTATCAAATAAATTATAGATGAGCAGTAACTTAGCATTACGGCACCCGATGATAATTGATTTATTTTACCATATTCTAAAAACTCTGTGATATCAGCAAATTCAGGCATTGAAAAGATTAATACAGAAAAGATGATATTCAAAATTCCAAAGGTGATATAGAAAATATTGCGCAACAAAACCTCTTGTAAATTGGGCCTTTCATAATTGATATTTGTAACTCTTAATTTCATTGCCTTTTTGCCAATGGTAGTGCCATATCTGAATTCCCAATACGGTTTATAAATTATTGGTATTATTGAAATAACAATCATTAATGGTATACTTTTCCAGTCGAGCATATTAAAAAATACAACTATATATAGCGGTATGAAAATTAAACCGTCAAGCATCAATGCCCAAAGACGTGGCCAAAAACTACCATAAATTATTTGGGTATTTTGTTCTTCAATTAGTGTGTTGTCAAGAATGTTTTCCATAGGAGAAGACAAATATAGAAACTTTATAATTTAAAACTTTAATGATTCAAATTTAAATCCAACACCTTGAGTAAAATTGAGAGCCGGTAAAGGAAATTTTAAGGTGTTCAAAATTTTGAGAGAATATTTTAACCACTTTTTTTTAATCTTCAATTTTTCAAGGTTTATATCAGGTGCTAAATAAAATTTCATCCTGCGAGGCGTTGAGGAATAGTCAAAAGTTTTAGGAAAATCTTCTGCATGCCAAATATTATCTTCACCACCGTACATCCCTGTAGCTCCATAGCCTAAAGAAATATCTATCCAACCTGGCCAATTACTTTTTGGAGCAAATGATTTTGGATTTACACACAACCAGTAGGTTTGACCGTTGTAATCTTTAAATAAATTTTCAACTAAATTTTCACCTAAAACTTCTGGTCTTACTTTAGAAAAGGAGGTGGGTAAAAAAGATAATTTAATTGAAATTCGCTGTTCGTTCCAAGCCAAAGCCTGCCCCATAAACAAACCTGTCCCAATTGTATTGGCCAGAATATCTCCTTTTGAAAACCCCCAACCTGCTGAAAAGCCGTCAAAAACTTCAATAGTTGTTTGGTATAAATAACCATATAATGGCCCTGCTATGGCAGCTTGTCGATTCGTATATCCACCCCATTTTAGCATATCAATACTGTATTTCCCGGCGGTATAAGCACTATAAATATGACCTGCTTTATCCATGTGCAGCCATTCTTTATTGTCATTAAAAAAATGAAATTTGGATTGAGGGTAATCGGTATACCAAAGTTGATAAAGCCCTAACATACTACCAAGATATCCTCCGCTTAATGTAAGACCAACGATATTTTCTTTTCGGTTAAGTTTTGTAATACTATCGGTTTGCGAAAAGGAAATATGTGAGAAAAATAATAGAATTGAAACTGCCAAAAAACGAACCCAACCATTAAATTTCGAATTCAGGATTGGAGGAGTTGTCATAAACCTTTTAAACTAAAATAACCTTTTTGGTAGCTTCCAGTATTTCAAAAGCTTTTTCAGAAGTAGCTGACTCAGCATAAACCCTAAGCACCGGCTCAGTTCCCGAAGGGCGAATCATCACCCATTGGTCATTTCCTAAATGGTATTTATATCCATCCATATCTTCTTCCGATTCAATAACATAATTTCCAAAAGTAGTGTAAGTTTTACTTTTACAATTGGAAATAACTTTTTG
Source organism: Chitinophaga pinensis (assembly GCA_945907065.1). Lineage (GTDB taxonomy): Bacteria > Bacteroidota > Bacteroidia > NS11-12g > UBA9320 > JABWCE01. The sequence continues at coordinate 79,955 of CAMDSC010000005.1, read as the reverse complement.
TTTAGTGGCTTCATCAATATGCAAATCATAACGTTCCACGGCAAATGAACCGGTGATTTTATAAACTTCTTCAATTAGTTCATCCAAACTTCTTCCGGTTGCAGCCATAAATTCAAGAATTGTTAAACCAATCCAAAGCCCGTCACGTTCAGGAATATGTCCTTTTATGGCAATTCCTCCTGATTCTTCACCACCGATTAAAACATCCTCGGTAATGATGGTATCGCAAATATATTTAAACCCGATTTTGGTAACTTCCTGCTCCAAACCATAATGTTTGCAAAGGTTTTTGATTTTTCCGGTACAGCTAAAGCTGTTCACTACTTTGCCACTCATTCCTTTGTATTTATGTAAATACTGAATCAATAAAAGTATGATATGATGCGAATCAATAAATTTGCCGGTGGCGTTATATAAACCAATTCTATCCGCATCGCCATCCGTTGCTATTCCTAAATCTATGTCTTCTGAAATACTAATAAGTTCTGACAATTCAGTCAAATTTTTATGAATAGGTTCAGGGGCTTGTCCATCAAACCAAGGGTTGAACTCACAATGTAAAAATGTAGTTTCAGGCAGCAAATTTCGCATGGCACTTTGGCCTGCGCCATACATGGCATCGTAGGCCAGTTCTTTGTTTGCTCTATTTATTAAGTCAAAATCAATCCCTTTTTTTATGGTTTCCAGATACATTTCTTCCAGGTCTTCATAAATTATTAAACCCTTAGAAACACAACTTTCAAATGACTCATAATTAGTTGTTATATTTTCAGGAATTAAGGCTTCCACTTTGGCAATTTCAGCAGGAACGGCTGGTCCGCCAAAGGAATCTTTAATTTTAAAACCATTATAACTGGGTGGGTTGTGACTGGCTGTAATTACAATTCCGGCTGCGGCTTTCAGTTTTAAAGTAGCCAATGAAACCATTGGTGTACTTATGAAATTATGAGCCACCACACAAGTTATTCCATGTGCTGCAAAAACACGAGCCGTGGCTTGCATAAACATTTCGCCACCAAAGCGGCAGTCGTATCCTATAACTGATTTCGGATTAGCTCCCGATTTTGCAACAATCCATTTAGCGGTAGCTTCGGCCACTCGCATCACATTGATTTCAGTATAATCGCGGGCTATTATTGCCCTCCATCCGTCAGTTCCAAATTTTATTTGAGTCATTCTTTTTTTGTAGTGTTTTATCGTGTTACTGTAAAATTGTTTTTAGAGATTCTTTCTTCGTTGGAATGATAGAGGTTAATGTTTTACCAACTGTTTCCAGTTTCCTTCGTTTATTTTTTTAATAAGTTCAAAACTATTTCTGTTATTTATTTCCTCCGAATTAATGGAAGTTATGGTTAAATCATATTTTTTTTCCAGAATAAAATTTTCCGAAGTTTGGGATTTAATATTAACCTCAGTTTTCCTTAAAGTTGCCAAATCATTAGGAGGTAAATATTTTCCATTAACATAAAATTGTATCGAAGTTATTTCTGAAGTTACCTGTCCCTTATAGGTTTTATAAAGTTCGTTCAATTTTAATTTTGTGATATTTATTTCAGGTTCTTTATTTATAAATGAAACACTTTGGTCGCCACCTAAGTTAAAAAACTGTTCTAAATTATTTCTAAAATACAAACTTAATGCTAAGAACAAGGAGTCATTATTTTCGGTGCCATTTTTTAAAACCTCGTAGGTAATTGATTTATACCGCGCAATATCTTTAGACGCCAAATAAACCTTAATAGACGAATTATTAAGCAGTTGGTTTTGTATTTCAAAGGCTTTACTAGGGTCGGCTTTAAAATCATCCGAACCAAATTGGTTTATTGAAAAATTGAATTCTTTGTTTTGAATGGTTTCCCTAAAGGTAATATTCAAAAAACCATTGGCATTGGCAGGAATAAAATTTTTATCCAGCAAAACCATTATGTCTTTATAATCAATATAACCATAAGTAACTTTACCGGATTCATTAATTGTTAAAAATGTAAAACCAATTGTTTTGGTATCAAGGGTTCGCTTGGCTAAAGTCCAAATTTCATGGATTAACAAATAATCTCCGGATGAAAATTTTTTTTGACTTGATTGCTCTATTTCTTTTAATGCATCCGCAGTAATTCTTATTTCTTTTAATGGGCCATCCCATAAACTAATGGTTCCGTCCATAATTTTAGGATACAAAAACTTTGCAAATTCTGATGGTAAATTATATCCTATTGAATCTGCCTGAGATGATTTTTTTAAGGTTATTAAAACATTGGTTGGCTCAAAAGAAGCCATACCAAATGTCGATAATTTAATACCTAAAAAAATAAGTAAAAATATATATCTAAAGGTTTTCAATTAAGTAAAAGCGTTTTCTCCGGTTATCTCCATTCCTAAAATTAATAAATGGATATCATGAGTACCTTCATAAGTAACTACGGATTCTAGGTTCATACTGTGGCGCATAATCGGATAATCGCCCGTAATACCCATTCCACCTAACATTTGACGGGCAGTTCTTGCAACGGTAAGGGCCATATCCACATTATTCCTTTTAGCCAAACTAATTTGAGCCGGAGAAGCTTTTCCTTGATCCATAAGGTTTCCCAATCTCCAGCAAAGCAATTGGGCTTTGGTTATTTCGGTAAGCATTTCTGCCAATTTTTTTTGTTGCAGTTGAAATCCTCCAATCGGTTTTCCAAACTGCTTGCGTTCTTTGCAATAACGAACCGCTGTATCATAGCAATCCATGGCAGCACCAACGGCACCCCAGCTAATGCCATATCTTGCGGAGTTAAGGCAAGTTAATGGTCCTTTTAATCCTCTTACATTAGGTAATATATTTTCTTTAGGAACTTTTACATTGTCAAATACTAACTCGCCGGTAGCCGAAGCACGAAGGCTCCATTTTTTATGAGTTTCGGGAGTTGTTAATCCATCCATACCCCGTTCCAAAATCATTCCATGAATAATTCCTTCTTCATTTTTGGCCCAAACTACAGCCACATCAGCAAACGGCGAATTTGAAATCCACATTTTAGCTCCGTTTAGCAAATAATGGTCGCCTTTATCTTCAAAGCGAGAGGTCATTCCACTTGGGTCGCTGCCATGGTTAGGCTCAGTTAACCCAAAACAGCCCATCCATTCACCGGTAGCCAGTTTTGGTAAATATTTACGGCGTTGCTCTTCGCTACCAAATTTATAAATTGGGTACATAACCAAAGAACCCTGAACCGAAGCCGTAGAACGAACTCCGCTATCGCCACGTTCCAATTCTTGCATGGCCAAGCCGTAAGAAATATAATCCAATCCGCCACAGCCATATTCTGCAGGCAATTGAGGTGCATAACACCCAATATCACCTAATCCGCGTTTTATATATTCGGGAAAAATAGCATGTTGGCAACATTCATCTATAACCGGCGAAATTTCACGCTTTACCCAATCCCTCACTGTATCGCGAATAAGTTTGTGTTCTTCGGTTAATAAATCGTCGATGGCATAAAAATCAGGTTGCTGATAATGGTCTCTGCCTGCTTGTTTTTCTTTTAATTCGAGTAATTCAGCTTGTGTCATACGTTGAGTTGGCAAAAATAAAACTTTAATTTGCAAGGTAATTAACAAATTTAGATGACTGGCACACTCATATTTAACTCAATAAAGCTTTACGGATACCACGGAATTCATAAGGAAGAGGCATTGGTTGGTACTTTTTTTACCATTACTATTAAGGCGGTTTTAAAGGCAGACTTTGCCAAAGAAGTACCAAACCTTGAAAATTCGGTAAATTATGAAGCTTTATATAATGTTTTAAAAAACACCTTCCAACAACGGGAAGACCTTATAGAAACTGTGGCCTTAAATATTTATAAAGCTTTAAAAAAACAATTTGTTCAGGTGCAGAAATGGACAGTGAGTATTGAAAAGCAAAATCCTTTGGGAGTGGGGAGTTTTAATCCTGAGTTTGTTTTGGAAGGTTGATTGAAAATTTATTCTTTATTTATTTTTAACGAGAAGATGTTTGTGGTTTATCTGAATTGACTTTTCAGTTGGGCGATGTATTTTATGTCTTTAAATTATTACTTTTGATTTTTAATTATGAAAAACAAAAAAGCGATTTTTACTTTAATTCCATTAATTGTTATACTTGCACAGTCAGTAACTGCAAAAAACGATTCGTTAACTGCTCGGCCTTCCATAAGCCATCATAGTGTTGAGATTGGTACATTTACAGGCTTTGGCCTCAAAATGATTGCAACAGGTGATGTTGGTTACTTTGGGATGAGTATTCCATCACTTTTGTATTCATTCAATTATCAAAAACCAGGGATGAGATTTACATCAAATTTTACTATTGGTATGCAAATGGGAGTTACAGGTCTTTATACATCTTTCGATGGTGAATATCAAGAAAGCTATCCTGTGGCAAGTATGGTTATATCTGGAGGTAATAGCTTTAACTGGAAAAATCAATCCGATAGACAAATTTACAGTGGTTATGGCGTTGGACTGCGTGTAACAGAAGTATTTACTCCCAATCGCTACCCTATATTTTACCCATCTTTTGGCAGCTTAGCACTTCAGCTTGATGCAATAGGTTTTAGAGGATTGTTAGGCAAAAAAAAGGAATTTGGATACAATGTTGCATTAGGAGCGGGATACAAAGGTATTTTGCACTTTGGCGTCATTCATAAATTATAGTCTTTCGTTCCAATTTTTCATATCAGAATAAGTTTGATCGAAAATGTTATAAGGAAGGGAGCTCGACATCGAAGGAAAAGAAAAACCCACTTGGAGTTGATTGTTTTAATCTTGAGTTTTCGATCTATGAATATGACTGCTATTTAAACAATCGTTGAAACCAATTTCCTTTTTCGGTATCCTGATAGGTAATGGTGGCATTAAATCCAATAACTACAGCTTTTGTTCTAGCCCATTTGTCATAAATATTCATTCGGGTCATCATATGCGAACCGCTAAACCCACCACTAAAACTAAATTTCTTGGCACTTGCTTTTCCTTTTTTACTTTGTAAAATTTGGAGTGCCTCAAAGGCAATAATAAAATCATCTTCCACTTTAATATTATACGGTTTGGTATTTATCGTTACTTCTTTTTGACCTTTTTTAATGGTAACATAAATAGGATGTTTTAAAATATTTTCATTGTTTTTGGAGTAAATGTTTAGTCGTAAGGTGATGCTGTCAAAATCATTGCTACAAATGCTGAAGTTAATTTTATCGATAAAAGCCGGTTTGTTTTTAAGGTGGATAAAAGTCCCAATTTCACAGCCATCATATTTCACTGCTGTATCTCTGCCAATAAAGTAAACACAAGGGCTTCCCGAATTGGTATTGCCAACTACTTTGGTGGTATATTTAATTGGCCTCACAATAACTTCAGTTAAGGCATAACTGCTTTCTTCTAAATATATTTTTGCAGGAGAATTGCCATATATGGCCATGGCATCCCGAACGTTGTATTTTATTGGCAGGTAACCAATACTTGTTATTTTTAAGGTGTCATTTGTGTATTTATCATCAATAGATAGTGAAAAATTTCCCTCCTCATCTGATACGGTGCCTATTCCTTTGCCTATTATTCCTACATTTACGTAGGCCATGGGTTTTTGGCTTTTTGAGTCAAATATTTGCCCCGAAAATTCGGTGGCGGATGCATAGAATGAAAGATAAATAAGGACAGAGAGGATTAAGGTTTTCATGTTTTAATTACTTATACAATTTTATTAGGTCAAAGGTTACATAACTTTTTTAAGTAATTCATAAAAACGTAAAAGTGGTATTAGAAGTTTTATTAACACAACAAAACTCTTGCTCTAGTGTTATTAGTAGATGAGTGCCTTAATGACAGGTTAATAATTTTGGTATAACCTTTGAAACCTTTCAGTCCAAAACACTCTATTTTTGAACTTTAATAAAACAAATAATAAAAATGGCAAAACAATTCACAGACAGTAATTTTGATGCAGAAGTATTAAAATCAGACAAACCGGTATTGGTAGATTTATGGGCAGAATGGTGCGGACCATGCCGTATGTTAACTCCTATTATTGAAGAACTTCATGCTGAATATGATGGAAAAGCAATCATTGGTAAACTTAATGTTGACGAAAATCCTGAAGTATCAGCAAAATATGGTGTTAGAAGTATTCCAACGCTATTAATATTTAAAAATGGCGAATTGGTAGATAAGCAAGTAGGAGTAGTTCCAAAATCAGCTTTGGCTAAGAAGCTTGATGCGCAAATAGCATAGGTAGATTTGAGTTTATGAGACTTTGAGATATGAGACTTTTTTCGAAGCTCATATCTCAAAATCTTATATATCACTATCTTAAATCTAAAAAATGTTAAACAACGAAGACCTTCTAAAACCGGGTAATCTTGAACTGCTTGCCAAGCAAGTGGTGGAAGGATTTATAACAGGTCTTCACAAAAGCCCGTTTCACGGGTTTTCGGTTGAGTTTGCCGAGCATAGAATTTACAATGCCGGCGAATCGGTAAAAAATATAGATTGGAAACTTTTTGCACGAAGTGATAAATTGTTTACCAAACGCTATGAGGAAGAAACCAATCTCAGGTGTCAACTGGTGTTAGATACATCTTCATCCATGTATTTTCCTGAAAAAGGATGGAACAAGATTAAGTTTGCCTCTTTGGCGGCCGCCTCCATCATGAATTTGCTTAAGAAGCAACGGGATGCAGTTGGCCTTACATTCTTTTCAGAAAATGTTGATTTTAGAACCGAAATGAAATCAACAGAAAGTCATCACCGCATGTTAATTGCTAATTTGGAAAAGCAATTACAAACCCCTTCGTTAAAAAAAACAAGTAATATTATTCCGTTATTGCACCAAATAGCTGAACAACTGCACAAACGCAGTTTGGTAATTATTTTCAGCGATATGATGGAATCGTATGGCTCTCAGGAAGATTTGTTTTCTGCATTACAGCATCTTAAATTTAATAAGCACGAGGTAGTTCTGTTTCATACCTTGGATAAATCTTTGGAGATAGAATTTAACTTTGACAACCGTCCTTATATTTTTGAAGATATAGAGTCGGGCGAAAAATTAAAGCTATTCCCTTCTGAAGTAAAGGAGCATTACGAACGAGAAACCGCCGCCTTTATTACAGAGCTTACCAATAGATGCCGTCAATATAAAATTGATTTTACCCCGGCCGATGTGGCTTTGCCAATCGATCAAATTCTTTTGCCTTTTTTGGTGAAACGCCAAAAAATGAGAGGATAAATCAATTGCGAATTTAGAGTTAAAAATTACTGTTTTATTCTAGGTTAAAAAATATCTCCAATAAATAATACAATCATTTTTTTTAGTGATTTTTGATTAGCAAATTAGATTTAATTTAGCTGCAAAATTGTAATGTTTGATGCAATAATGCAGTCCAATAAGTGGTTAATAAATTAGATGAGGTTACGAAGCACATTTTTTAATAATTACCAGATACTAAAAACAAGTTGGGTGGTATTATTATTTAATTTTATTGGATTTTTAATGTTTGCTGAGCTTCAACAAGGACAAGATGTAATTCGGTCTTTGGGATTTCAAAGTAATGGAAATATTTATAATTCACGACATACAATAATGCTTTGTATTTTAATGATTTATTGGGGATGGCAAAATTTTCGTTCAGCTAGAATTATCACTCATTTTAAAACGTTTCATTTTTCTGAATTTTATAAACCTTATGCTATAAGGACCCTTGTTCTTGTTCCCCGCATTTTTTCCTCTTTCCCTTTTTTAATTATTTCTTATGCTACTTATAAAGCTAATGAAGGCTTTGTTCCATTAATTTTCCTATATCTAACCTTGGCTCTATGGCTATTTATTTTTTTAATATATCGCCGCAAAATAATGGTGTATTTAATGGCAAAAAATTTTCCTTTTCGTTTTTTATGGGATTATATTCCTGTAAAAAATGATGGATACCCTGTTGCTTTTATAATATATAAACAGCGGTGGTGGATTATTCAAAGGTTTATTATATTGGCACTTACATTCGCTTTAGTTTTAGCTTTTCCTATTAGTTTCTCAAGGTTTACAGGGGTGTGTGGAATTGTTATTTTAGCACTCAGCAGTTGGATGATGTTTTTTACTTTACTCTCACTTTTTGAACATCGGTATAAAACACCATTTATATTTCTTTTTTTCTTTAGCTTTTTTCTTTTTAGTTTTTTTAATAATAATCATGAAATAAGGACCTTAAAAAAGGAAGAGCCTGACAAAAGGATGTACCTTGATACCTATATTAATCATTGGTTACTAAAGAAAAATCAATATGAAGATACGGTAAAAGTTTGCCTTGTTGCTTGCGAAGGAGGAGGAATACGAGCGGCATATTGGTCTAACGAGGTATTAAGTGAATTAAATTTAAAAGTTCCTAATTTTAATGACCATGTGTTGGCGTATAGTTCAGTATCCGGCGGCACATTGGGAACCGTATGTTATAATCTTGCAAATCAATGTAGTTTTAATCCTGTCGAGGCAAGAAATATTACACGCAACTTTTTGAAAAATGATTTTCTTTCTCCCGTTATGGGGTATGCCATGTTTCCTGATGCTCTTCAACGTTTTTTACCTTTTCCTGTTGCAAATTTTGACAGAGCGGCTATTCTTGAAAAAACATGGGAGAATAGTTGGGAAGGAGCCTGCTTGGATAAACCCTTACTTTTAAAAAAGGGATATCTCGAAAATCAATTTACTGGAAGAAATGACCAAGGACCATTGCTATTTTTTAATGCCACACAAATTGAAACGGGGAAGCGGGTATTGGTTAGTCCCGTAAAATTCGGTGAAAACCAGTTTTATGAAACCACAGATTTATTAAACATTATAAATAAGGATATTCCACTTAGTACTGCTGTTTTGTTAAGTGCAAGATTTCCTTATGTTACACCAGCAGGACTCATTGTTGATAAAAATAATAAAAAATGGGGGCATGTTGGGGATGGGGGGTATTATGAAAATCTTGGAATTTCAACATTATTAGAAGTGTATACCCGGTTGCGCACAATTTCTGATTTAAAGCAAATTCCAATTAAGGTCACCTTTATTTTTATAAGAAATACCAAAGATTTCAGCAATGCTGAACCATTAGGAGGTCTATATGAAATAATGGCACCAATTGAAGCATATCTCAATGTCTGGTATAAGGGAGGAGGTTATAATTTTAATATGATGAAAAATATATCATTAAAAAAAGATGATAAAATCTTGAATTTTGCCTTGCCTCGTTTTGAAAATGATATTATTCCTTTAGGTTGGAGTTTATCGCGCCAAGCAACCGACTATATTGATAGCCAAGTAGAACATGTTGTAGAAGTTGAATTAAAAAAGAAACATTAAATATGAGATTTAGAAAGCTGGTGTTATACATCCTTTGTTTATTATTTATTGGCTCGGTCGAAATGGGTTGCCGAGCCAAATCCTGTCCGGCTTATGGCGATGACACACCAGAAAGGGGAGCGTTATTTAAACGAAAAAAGAAAAACAAAGCCTCAGGTGGATTGTTTACTAAGAAGCAGCGGAGGTATTAGTTTTTAAGAATTTAATATTCCTTTGTCTATTATAATAATCGCAACCTAAAAATTGCTTTTAACCGATTTAAAACGAATTAAAATGGCTGTATATTTGTTACACTAATTGAAACATAAAATTAAAGAGGAGAATGGAAGCAAAATTTTCGCCGAATGTAAAAGAAGTAATTCAATATAGCAGAGAAGAAGCTATACGTTTAGGACATGGGTATATAGGAACTGAACATATATTATTAGGTATATTAAGGTTGGGAGAAGGCAAAGCACTAGTTCATCTGAGGGCTTTGGGTATTGATTTTTTAAGGCTTAAAAAAAGCGTAGAAGATAATATTAGGGATACCGCCACACGACCTACTAATTTGGGTAATATCCCATTAACCAAACAAGCTGAAAAAGCACTGAAAGTAACGTATCTGGAAGCTAAAATATTTAAATCGGATATTATTGGTACCGAACATTTATTGTTATCAATATTAAGAGATGAGGATAATATTGCTTCACAAATCTTAACACAATTTGGAGTTAATTATGACATATTTAAAAATGCCATAGAAGAAAACCTGACAGAATTGCCACCAGCTGATAGCGATATACCCGAAATGCGCGATGAGTTTCCATCAGATGCACCGGATGATATGTTTGGTGAAAGAAGAACAAACGATCCTAAGAAAAATAATCCCAAAAGTAAAACTCCGGTACTCGATAATTTTGGACGAGACCTTACAAAATTAGCCGAAGAAGGTAAGTTGGATCCAATCATAGGCCGTGAAAAAGAGATAGAACGAGTTTCACAAATATTATCCCGTAGAAAAAAGAATAATCCTGTTTTGATAGGAGAGCCTGGAGTTGGTAAAACTGCTATTGCTGAAGGTTTGGCTTTAAGAATTATACAACGTAAAGTTTCAAGAATATTATTTGATAAACGAGTGGTAACACTTGATTTGGCTTCATTGGTGGCCGGTACAAAATACCGTGGTCAGTTTGAGGAACGAATGAAAGCCGTTATGAATGAGTTGGAAAAATCACGTGATGTAATTTTATTTATTGATGAAATACATACCATCGTAGGAGCGGGAGGGGCTTCTGGTTCTTTGGATGCTTCCAATATGTTTAAACCAGCGTTGGCCCGTGGCGAAATACAATGTATTGGGGCTACTACTTTGGATGAGTACCGACAATACATTGAAAAGGACGGAGCCTTAGAACGTCGTTTCCAATCTGTATTGGTTGAGCCTGCATCACCAGATGAAACCTACCAAATCCTTCAAAATATTAAAGATAAATACGAAGATCATCACTCGGTAACATATACCGACAAAGCTTTGGATGCTGCAGTTAAATTGAGTGTTCGTTTCATAAGCGATCGTCATTTGCCTGATAAAGCAATTGATGTAATGGACGAAGCCGGAGCAAGAGTGCATTTGAGCAATATTGTGGTGCCTAGTGATATTATAGAGCTTGAAAAGAAAATTGAGGAAATAAAAGAAGAGAAAAACCGTGTTGTAAAAAGTCAACGTTACGAGGAAGCCGCAAGATTGCGCGATAAAGAAAAATCATTATTGGAGCAATTGGATATTGCAAAAGCCCGCTGGGAAGAAGAAACTAAATCGCAACGGTATATTGTAAGCGAAGATAGTATAGCCGAAGTTATAGCCATGATGACCGGTGTGCCTACAAAGCGAATAGCGCAAAATGAAGGCACAAAATTGCTTAGCATGTCAGACGATATTCAAAAGCAAGTGATTGGGCAAGACCAAGCGGTTATTAAATTATCAAAAGCCATCCAAAGAACCCGTGCGGGATTAAAAGATCCAAATCGTCCGATTGGGTCATTTATATTTTTAGGTCCTACAGGCGTGGGTAAAACGGAGTTAGCCAAATCCTTAGCTCGCTACTTATTTGATTCAGCCGATTCCTTAATTCGTATTGATATGAGTGAGTTTATGGAGAAATTTGCTGTAAGCCGATTGGTAGGAGCCCCTCCGGGATATGTGGGTTATGAAGAAGGAGGAATGCTTACTGAAAAAGTAAGACGCAAACCATACAGCGTAATATTATTTGATGAAATAGAAAAAGCCCATCCGGATGTATTTAATATTTTGTTGCAAGTGTTGGATGAAGGCTATATTACCGATAGTTTAGGCCGTAAAATTGATTTTAGAAATACAATTATCATTATGACTTCTAATATTGGTTCACGCCAGTTAAAAGATTTTGGAGCAGGAGTTGGATTTGGCACAGCTGCCAAATCGGTATCCAATGAAACACATACCAAAAGTGTGGTTGAAAATGCTTTGAAACGATTTTTCTCACCTGAGTTTTTAAACCGTATTGATGATGTAATTGTTTTTAACCAATTGGAGAAAGAGAGCATTGAAAAAATATTGGATTTAGGAATTGAAAAATTGGTAAAACGAATAGAAGGAGTAGGATTTAAAATATCTCTTAAACAGCCAGCTAAAGATTTTTTAGTTGAAAAAGGATATGACAGGGAATTTGGTGCAAGACCATTAGGACGTGCGATTCAAAAATATTTGGAAGACCCAATTGCTGAAGAAATTCTAAAATCGAACATTGCCAACGGTGATACCTTAGAAGTAGATTTAGATAAAAAAGAAGGGGTTTTGAAATTTAAAAACTTAAAAGCTAAAAAGGTAAAGACTGCCGAAGAATAATTTCTGAGTTTAATTATATAAAAAAAGCCATCCCGCTATATGTGAGATGGCTTTTTTGTTTAGGAGTTAATTTTTATCGGTTAATAATCACTTTGCCGTTAAACTGATTTTGACCTTTAGCTACCATAAGCATATAAACTCCGTTAGGTAAATCTGTGGTTGTAATTTCAGTAATTTTTTTATCGGCAATGGCTTGGGCCACTATTCTTCCTGTAGCGTCCATCAAAGTAATTTGTGCGTTAATTAACTCAGCCGGAATATCAAGTTTAAAACTGTTTTTGGCAGGCTGAGGATATACCTTAATTCCAAAATCATTGAAGTTGTTTTTCATGGAAGCTGGTATTTTTACCTCAATCGAATCGGTACTTATGCATCCAAATTCATCCACTACCGTTAGCTTTACATATCCAGTAAAAGCAACTGAATCAGCATGATTCTTTATAGTTTTATTAGCTATTGAATCTTTCGTTCCATCACCGAAGTCCCAGTAAAATTTAGCTTTACCTGTTTCATTCGCAGTATATGTTGCCTTTCGGCCACTAAATGTAAAGCTAAATTTAGCAGTTGGTAATGGCTTAATCCCTAATTTTATTTTGCCCGATTTAGATACACAGGCTCCATTTGTGATGGTTACCCATACTGAATCCAGATTTTTTGGGGTTGGATAGTTCCAATTGGGTGAACTGCTTTTTTGTTTGGATACGTTATTTAAATAGAAATTATATTCTTGCATACCTTTGGATACTGCATCAAACAAGGCAGGATTTCCATCGCAAAAAATATTTTGAGGATTATTGCTCGTTAATACTGACGCTGGTATTTCCCATACTTTAACTGCTGCATCACGTTTTATGGTTGGGCAACTTAAATTATTACTGTCTGTTAATTCAAATTTATAAGTACGATTAAAATCAGCTGTGATTGTGAAAGCCGTATCTTTAAAGGTTTTACCATTATCAATTGTTAGCGAATAGAAACTGCTATTAATGTTTTTTATTCTAAAATTTATTTCATTGCCTTTGCAAACTTCTTTATCCCAAACCACTTCATAATTAAGCGGGCTGCAAGGGATAGAACCGCAAACTACCTTAGTTATTTCACTTTCGTTGCAAGGAAAAATATCTAAGGCTTTTATCTGTACTTCAATATCTGTATTGGATGGAAACGAAAGCACTTTATGTAATAAACCTTTATTTCCTGAACTTGGAGTAATCCATGTTTTGCCACTATCCAAACTTACTTTATAGCCCAAAGCATCGGTTACAGCGCCCCAACTTATTTCAAAACTAGCAGTAGTTTTATCAGTACAATTGGCTTTTGGTGCTGCAATACCTGTTTTCGTAACAAAATTGAGTGAATTGCTTTTTGGGGTGATACAACCTTTTGAATCTTTGCCTTTTGCAAAAAGATCCGTCGATGTTGAAAATTTGAAGGTTTGAGGATTAACGGCGGTTCTTTGAAAAGCGCCTGTTGAGGAGTAATAAAGTATAGTATCAAAAGCGGCAGTGCCTGATGCGGTAACTATTACTGGGCGTTCAAAACAAATAGTATCATTGGTAACATCTCGTTTAATACTAATAGAATGAGATTGATTATGAATAATTCTAACTGTATTAGATATACCTGAACATGTATTGTTATCAGTGGCAGTAACGGTGTATAATCCGGTATCCTTGGCCCATATTTCCTGTGATACATTGCCTCCTGGGGTCCAAGTATATTTCCATGTTGCATTAAAGTTGGCAGATAATTTTACTGAATCGCCTTTGCAAATGGTAACTGGGGTAGTATTTGGGGATATAGAAACAATCGGTTTACTTCTAACTACAATTTTCACAGAATCTGATTTTGTGGAGTTTGCTTTACCATTATTAGTTGACAAAATAGCCCAATAGGTGCCAGCCGTAACATATTTAACGACTGGATTTTGAGAATTAATTGTACTTGGCGATACAAGGGTTGCTCCTTTAATTGACCAAGTCCAAACTGTGGTTTTTCCTGTTATAGTAGGTGCAGAAGTGCCTTTTAAGGTTATTGTTGTTCCGGCACAGGTTAGTGAATCGACACAACTAGCATCAGCAACAGGAATAAGGCTTGAGGGTTTAATAGTGAATGTTTTTGCAAAAACTTGGTCACCACTTTCTTTACCATTGCTATTGGCAGCCAAAACACAAGCAAAAACTTTTACAGGGCCTACATTAGTTGATGGCGCTTTCCATGTAAATGACCATTCGGTAGCATTGGTGCTGGTAGATGAAGTGCCTGAGGAGGTTTGAAGAACATATTCACGTGAACCTGATGTAAGTTTTTGAACTCGGCCAGAACCAGAAAGTGTGCCTGCCTTATTATTGCTAGCATCTAATATTGTGGCTTCAAATCCCCAAGTGGAAATACCAGATTGGCTATGTGCAATTTTAATGGTGTATGTTGAATCAGGAATATAACCGTTTCCTGTAAAATTTGAATTTAGTGAAATTGTATTCCAATCACTACCTGAAGTTATAACGGAACCTGTATGACAATTTGTACAATTATTTTCACCTTGGGCATTAGTCATTCCTGTCGGAGGGCCGCTTGGATAAGAAATTGAGCGGTAAGAAATTAAACAAATAATAACTACAAAAAGAGAGATGGTAATTTTTTTAATCATATTTTTAAATTGGAGATGAAGGCAAATATATGGTGAGGGTATATATTGGAAATGTAATATTTTTTTTACAAACCAATATGCAAGATTAGGCTAACTGGAAATAAAGGAGTTAACAATTTATCCATGAAGGCAATTTGACATTAAATAAACAAAAAGGGGTAAATTTAGCTACCCCTTCTTGTTTTTTATATAAGTAAAATTTAAGTTTAATTATCAATAATCAGTTTTTCATAAAAACTGTTTCCTCCATTTTTAATAGTTATGAAATAAATGCCGGATACTAAAGAAAGTGTATTAATTTCAACAGCGGAGTTTTTAGCCTGAGTAGTATATATTGTTCGCCCAATTTTATCTGAAATACTAATTTCAGCATTAACTATGTCATTAGGGAATTCAATCATAACATTATTGCTTGCAGGTTGGGGGTACATTTTTATTCCCAAATCTTTAAATGATTTGCCAATGGAGGCTGAGGGAACAGTAATTTCCGTTGATGAATTGGAAATGCAACCAAAGGAATCGATAGCAATCAATTTTACAGTAACTTTTTTAGAAGTGGTTCCTGTGTAATTATGTTTTACCTCCGGTGCAACAGTATCAGGTGAAATATCACCAAAACTCCATTTATAGGATTTATAGCCTTTTTGTAAAGGAGTGAATGAAGCTATTCTGCCAGCAAATAAATAGGTAAACCCTGCGTTTGGCAGAGGTTGAACTTTTAGTTTTAAGGTACTTGATTTTTTAATACAGGCCCCATTTGTAACAATAACCCAAACTGAATCTGTATTTTTTGGTTTTGATATAAACCAATCCGGTGCCAAGCTTTTTTGAGTGGAGGTGCCATTTAGGAAAAAATTATAATCCTGCACCCCGCTTGGCGACACAGTAAAAAAAACTGCTGAACCGTCACAAATTACTGATGGTGAACCTGAAAGAGTAACTGAGTTGAGAACCCATACCTTTATAGCAGCATCGCTTTTTACTGTTGGGCAGCTTAGGTTGGCACTGTCCGTCAATTCAAATTTGTAGGTATGCGTTGCAATAGCGGTTTTTATAATAATGGTATCTTTGAAAGGCGTTCCTCCATCAAGGGTTAAAGAGTAAAAGTTCGATTTCAGGTTTCTAATTTTAAACGTAATCAGGTCATCTTTGCAGGCATCCTTTGGAAAAATTATATCATAACTAAGCGGACTGCATGGTAAAGAACCACATACTATTTTGCTAACAGGGCTTTCGTTGCATGGGAAATTATCAAGAGCTTTAACCCATACTTGAATATTTGTAGAAGCAGGAAAACCGTTTACACTATGAGAAAGCCCTGAATTTCCTGAACTTGGTATTTTCCAGATTTTGCCACTATCAAGACTAATTCTATATCCTGTGGCTCCTGTAATTGCTGACCAACTAATATCAAACCCATTAGTTGTTTTATTCAGGCATGACAAGGTAGTGGAGGATAGTGGGTTTTTTACCACAAAATTAAAGGTGTTACTATTATCAGTTAAACATTTTTTTGAATCCTTTCCCCTAACAAATAATTTAATATTTGAAGAGAGGTTTAACGTTAAAGGGTTGGCTTTTGTTTTTTGAAATAAGCCTGATGGCGAATAATAAAACAATGAGTCGAAAGTAATTGTTGGATTGGCTGTTGCAGTGATTTTAACAGTCGTTCCTAAACAAATACTGTCATTGGTTACATCCCGGGTTATACTTACCGAGTAATAAGGGAAGTGAGAAATCTTAACCAAATTGCTGGAATCGGTGCATTTGTTTTGGTCAGTTACTCTGACTCCATAAAATCCTGAATCTTTGGCCTGTATGGTTTGGGTCTTATATCCCCAGGGTAGCCATTTATAAGTGTAAACTCCTCCACCTCCGCTACCGTTAGCTGTTAGTTTTACAGAATCTCCTTTACAAATCGTCGCACTTGTACCTGAAATGGAAACCTTAGGATTTGGGCTAACCACAAAATTCAATGTGTCGCTGTTTGGAGTCAGGCAGCCTTTTGAATCTTTTCCCTTTGTATAAATTTTGGACGATTGGACTATTGTTATACCTCTTGGATTATTGGCCGTCCGAAGGAATAACCCAGATGAAACGGTATAATAAAGTATTGTATCCAATGTGCCCGTTCCATTAGCAGTGAATGTAACGTTCTTGCTTTGGCAAAAACTATCGTTGGTTATATCACGTGTAAGTTTTACAGTATAGTATGGATGATGGGATATTTTTACTACGCCTGATAGGGTTGAGCAACTCGTTGTTTTATCTGTTGCCGTTACAAAATAAGTGCCTGTATCTCCTGCCATAATGGTGCTAGTAGTGGCTCCGCCGGGTGACCATTTATAAGTATAATTACTGTTACTGGTAGCCACCAGTTTTACTGAATCTCCTTTACAAATAGTGTAAGAACTGTTGCCTGCAATTGATACGGTAGGGGAGCTTTTTATTACAATTTTTTGAGTATCGGGTAATGATGACCCTTTAGAATTTTTGGAAGTAAGAATGGCAAGATAGGTATTGGCAGAACTGAATTTAACTACCGGGTTTTGTGATGTTGATGAGCCTGTAACAAACGTTGCTCCCTGAACTGTCCAACTCCAACTTGAAGCTGAGTTTGTGCTATTTCCTTTTAAGGCCACAGTGGCCCCGGCACAGGCCACGGAATCCGAGCTTGATGCACTAGCCACAGGCAAAAGGGAAGAAGGTTTTATAGTAAATGTTTTGGCATAAATTTCATCACCTGAACTGCTGTTATCGCCATCAGCGGCATTAAGGCATAAGTAAACCGTTACTGTTCCAACATTTTTAGAAGGAGCTTTCCATTTAAAAGTCCATTCTGTTGCATTTGTACTTGTAGATGATGTTCCAGAGGCTGTATGCTCAACATACTCTCTTGATAAGGTTGAAGAACTTATTTTTTGTACCCTTCCAGAACCTGAAAGTGAACCAGCCATTTTATTGGATTCATTAAGGATTGTAGCTTCAAAGCCCCATCGGCCTATACCCGATTGGCTGTATGAAATTGTAATATCATAAACAGAGTCGGGTATGTACCCATTGCCTGTAAAATTGGAAGTTAAAGAAATATTGTTCCAGTTGCTGCCTGAAGTAATCAATGACCCACTATTGTGACAACTTGTGCAATTACCTTCACTTGGGGCATTAGTCATTTCTTCCGCCGGGCCATTCCCATTAGAGATTGAGTAGTAAGAAACCGAGCAAAGAATTGAAATAAAAATAAAGAGCGTAATTTTTTTAATCATATTTGTTTCAATAAGGTTTAAACAAATGTAAGGGCTTAAATTGTAACACTAGTGTAATTTATTTATGACACAAAAGGAATCATTGATTGAAAGTTAAGACTTTACACCTCTCACAATTTTTTCCAATTCATCCCATTCCTCGGGTTTTATCATATCCAAAAAATTAAATTCTCCAGCACCTTTCAGCCATTCTCCACCATCTATTATTAGTTCTTCCCCAGTCATAAAGGCTGAAAAATCAGACATTAGGTAGGAAGCTAAATTGGCCAGTTCGTGGTGATTTCCTACACGACCTAATGGTATTTTTTTAGTAAAATCAAAACGTTTTGAAATGGCTTCAGGAAACAAACGATCCCACGCCCCTTTGGTAGGAAATGGCCCTGGAGAAATGGTATTGAACCGAATATTATACTTAGCCCATTCCACCGCCAGCGAACGAGTAATGGCCAACATACCAGCCTTAGCAGCTGCCGACGGAACTACATAACCAGAGCCTGTAGTAGCATAAGTGGTGGTAATGCTCAGTACATTGCCTTGTAGTTTTTCTTTTATCCAGTATTTTCCACAGGCCAGTATACAGTTTTTACCGCCTTTAAGAACTATGTCCAGTACAATATCAAAAGCCCTGTGGGATAATCGTTCGGTAGGGGAGATGAAATTTCCAGCAGCATTATTTACTAATGCTGTTACTTTACCAAAGGAAGATATTACAAAATTTAAGGAGGTTTCTACTTCATCATAATTTCGTACATCGCAAGCCAATGCTAATACTTCATTGCCAGTGGTAGCGGTTATTTCACCCGCAGTTTTTTGAACTACTTCCAACCGCCGGCCCCAAATACTAACTTTGGCTCCCAATAACGAAAATCCTTCGGCCATGCTGCGGCCAAGGCCTGTGCCTCCGCCTGTTACTATTATTACTTCACCGTTTAAAGCTCCTTCGCGAAGCATGAGGTTTTCTTTTTCTATCATAATTTACTGCTGATTAATTTCATTTGTTTAACGATAAATTTTGATTTGTGAAGACACGAATCAAGGCAAAATAAGATTACAACCATTTTTTTCGTTTAAAATATATAGCTGTGAAAATAACTGTAAGCAACATCAAAATAATGGCTAAAGGATAACCGTAATGCCACGTAAGTTCTGGCATAAATTTAAAATTCATGCCGTAAACACTGGCAATGAGCATGGGGGGCATAAAAAACAAACTTACAATTGTGAAAAGCTTGATACTGTTATTTTGCTCGTAGGTTATCAAATTATTTAAAGTGCTGTCTATATAATCCATACGGTCAAAATTGAAACGTATAAAATCAATAACCGATTCCAAATCTTTGACCGAAATATCCAGTTCATGTTCAGTTTTTTGATTGAGGTAGGATGTTTTTTTTATTACACTAATTAGCAATTTTATATCAATACAGTTTTGCATCATCAACATAAAATTTTCACGAAGAGCATTCAGCTTTAAAATCAAAGGTTTGCTAGTTTGTTTGCCTGTAATAATAACTTTTGACAGTGCTGAAATTTCTATGGTTAAATTTTCGATCAAATCGGCATGATTAGCAATCCGAAGGTCTATAATATTTAAAAACACGTCTGAACTTGAAATTTTTTGATTGGCAGATAATACTTTTTTAGAGGTTTCTTTAAACGACCTAAAATCATAATCGCGATTGGTTATTATTAAATTTTTTTCAACAGTGAAAGAAACAATCTTGGGCACAAGCAAATTATCTTGCTGAGTAATAAAATAGGAATGACTTACAATATGGTCTTCGTATTCTACATATCTTGAACTTTGCTCAATTTCCACTGATTCTTTGGTGTTCATTATTTCTAATCCAAAGTGTTTTTCAATTAATTTTTCATCGTCTTCGTCCCACCCTAGTAGGTCTATCCATATAATATTTTCACGTTTTAATGAAGGAAGTAAGCCTTCATCATTGGTCATTTCCACATGGTCATTTACTTTATGATAAATTGAAATCATTTAGGCAAAGTAAAGGGTTTTATTTTTAAGTTTGCTGCACTTTGAAATACCCATAATAGATATTTTAAAACTCACAAAAATGTTTAATGGTATTACTTTGGGCAGATAACTACAAGATAGAAAATTACCAATGAAAGTTACATTTCTAGGCACAGGCACTTCACAAGGCGTTCCATTAATTGGTTGCCTTTGTAAAATTTGTAAGAGTTTGAATCACAAAGACAAACGACTTAGAAGTTCGGTATTAATACAATTTGAAGGAAAAAATTTTGTAATAGATACTGGTCCCGATTTTCGACAACAAATGCTTAGGACCGAAATACCAAGGCTTGATGGAATATTATTTACCCACTCTCATAAAGATCATATTAGTGGCTTTGATGATATACGAGCTTATAATTATATTCAAAAAGAACATTTAGAAGTGTATTTGGAAGAGGCTGTGATGAAATCCATTCGGAGGGACTTTTTTTACATGTTTGAGGACTTTAAATATCCGGGTGTGCCTGAAGCCAACTTTCATATAATTGACGAAAATGATTTTTTTTTAGAAGGAATTAAAATTATTCCTATACGGGTATTTCATCATAAAATGCCAGTATTGGGTTTTAGAATTGGAAACTTTACTTACATAACTGATGCTAACAGCATTCCCGAATCGGAGATTGAAAAAATAAAAGGTTCTGAAGTTTTAGTATTAAATGCTTTGAGGCGAGATACTCATCTCTCTCATTTTTCATTATCCGAAGCCATTGAAATGGTTAAAAAAATAAATCCAACCAAAGCCTATTTTACACACATTAGTCATCAGCTTGGGCTGCATGATGAAGTGAATAAAGAATTGCCTAAAAATATAGAACTAGCTTGGGATAGACTTGAGATCGAATGTTGATTAAACTCCAACATTAAAATTCACAGTTCAACATTCATAACTATTTTCACCGCTTCCACAGCTTCTTTAACGTCATGAACTCTTAAGATATTTGCACCGTTCAACAGTGCAATAGTATTGACTACAGTAGTTCCGTTCAAAGCATCTATTGATGAAATATTTAACACTTCGTTAATCATTCGTTTTCGGCTCATACCAGCTAGTATTGGGCAATCTAACATTTTAAAAGCAGCTAAATTTTTAAGTAATGAATAATTATGTTGACGGTTTTTACCAAATCCAAACCCGGGATCAATGATGACATCCTTAATTCCTGCTTGACGTAATAGTTGAATTTTTTTTATAAAATAATCCAAAACATCAGTTGTTACACCATTGTATGTAGGATTTAGCTGCATGGTTTTTGAGTTGCCTTGTTTGTGCATCGCTATATAAGAAACCCCAAGTGTAGCAACGGTTGCAACCATATCCGGGTCATCATCACCTGCCGAAATATCATTAACAATAGATGCTCCGGCATTAACAGCTTCCAAAGCTACTTTGGCTCTAAATGTATCAATCGAAATTATTACCTCTTTAAATGTTTTATTGATTTTTTCTATTAACGGAATCACTCGGTCCAATTCTTCCTGTGCCTCAATGTTATCTGCCCCGGGGCGGCTGCTATATCCTCCAATATCAATTATTGAAGCTCCTTCGTTCAGCATTTTTTCAGTTTGCTTTAAGGCAAAGTCAATACTGTTATACTTTCCACCATCAAAAAAAGAATCGGGAGTGGTGTTTAAAATCCCCATCACAACAGGGGTCTTCAGTGACAAGAGTTTGCCTTTACAGTTAATAGAAAAATATTTTGAGGTAAGTGGATTATGTGCTATCATTGTTACTTTTGCAAAGAACAGTAAAAAAAGATAATTAGTTATTGAGTTAATTTTACTGTGTAATATACTAAGTCATAGAATAGCAATTTAATAATTTAATAGTTTAGCAATTTACTTACATGAAATTAATAGCCAATATAGTTAGAGTATTAACCGGAGTCTTATTCGTGTTTTCGGGTTTTATAAAAATCAATGACCCAGTTGGCTTTTCAATTAAATTAGAAGAGTACTTAATGGTTTTTGCAACTGATTTGGCTCCAAAACCTGATACCCTTACAATTAATATTGGATATTCAGAATCGACTAAAGAAGATACTTACTCAATCATTTTGCACAATGAACCCCAAAAGAAAATTACAATAAAATCAGAACCTTGGGAGCATATTGAAGTGAAAAATGAGAATGGGGGAGGTAAATCGTTTTATGATAAGTCTAATATTTTAGTACTTATTGACGGAAAGGAATTATACAAAAAGGAAATTGAGAAAAGCAGCGCTGAGCCATATGATTTTATGCTAACAGCAAGTATCGGTGGTAAAGAATTGATTAGTAAAACCATTCCAGTTTATAATAATAAAGATATCATTAGTGAAGAATCCATAAATTTAGAAACCTACATAAAAGAAGAAGGTTGGTCATCAAAATTGTGCACCGCTATGATTCCCTTCACTTTATTTTTAGCAGTTTTTATTTGTGCATTTGAAATTCTGTTAGGCATTGCTTTGTTGATTGGTTGGAAAAAAACCTTAACATTATGGCTGTTGGCTTTAATGATTATGTTTTTTACCTTTTTAACATGGTATTCAGCACACTATAATAAGGTAACTGACTGCGGGTGTTTTGGCAATGCCATTCCACTTTCACCTTGGCAATCATTTGCAAAGGATTTGGTTCTTTGTGTATTTGTAATAATACTTATAGTTCTTGGAAAATACATTAAACCCATATTTTCATCAAG
Source organism: Chitinophaga pinensis (assembly GCA_945907065.1). Lineage (GTDB taxonomy): Bacteria > Bacteroidota > Bacteroidia > NS11-12g > UBA9320 > JABWCE01. The sequence continues at coordinate 57,082 of CAMDSC010000005.1, read as the reverse complement.
TTTCAGTTGGACACTATTAGTAACAGTTTTATTGTTAAGTTTTGGTTTTGCCTTTTATTGCTGGTATTATTTGCCGGTATTTAATTTTTTAAAGTTTGCAAATGGAAATGATATTGAAAAACTAACTAATCTGCCGCCCGGAGCCAAGCAGGAAAAACGTGAAATGATTTTTATTTATAGCAAAAACGGTAAAGATTATGAATTTACAACCCAAGAATTAACGGATAAAAAGATAGCTGAAAATTCGGAATATAAATTTAAAGACAGATTGGATAAAGTAATAGAAGAAGGTGATAAACCTGAAATTCATGATTTTGTAATGATGGATTCTGATGGGGTTGACCATTCTAAAGAATTTTTTGAAAAAGATGAATATAAATTACTGATGGTATGGGAAGGGCTTACAAGTACACGACCAAATGCTATGAAGAAAATAGCTACTTTGGCTAATGAATGGACCACTAATTATGAGTTTTGGGCGCTTACATCTAGTAATCATAACGAAGCTGAGGCTATCCGCCATGAGTATCAATTTCCTTTTAAATTTTATTATGGAGATAATACCAATCTGAAATCAATAATAAGAAGTAATCCAGGGTTATTATTGTTAAAAAAAGGAACCGTAATAGCTTCATGGCCATCTACAGATTTGCCAAGTCATAAGCAGTTATTGAGGAAAATGAAGTAAGTGTTGGTTAATAGTTATAGGTTATTAATATTCATAATTTAACATTTAGCATTTAAGATGATTTCCTATATAATTAAAAAACTGCTTTACGGTTTGCTTATTTTTATAAGTGTGGCTACAGTTGTATTCTTTTTATTCAGTGCTTCATTCCCCACCCCTGATGAGTTAGCCACCGGCCAGCGAAGTGATGAAAAAACAAAACAAGCCATACAACGTGAGTTTGGTTTAGATAAACCTCTTTGGAAACAATATCTACTTTATTTAAATGATATTTCGTTTGTATCGCTTTATGCCAACAAAAATTATGAAGACATTAATGTTTCAAAAACACGCTTAATAAAACTTGATGAAAAAAGTGTGGTGCTTAAATTTCCTTATTTAAGACGGTCGTTTCAAAGTGGTAAACAAGTTAATACGATACTTTCTGAAGCTTTTAAAGGAACCTTAATTTTGGCTATTGCTTCCATTCTGTTAGCTTCTTTGTTTGGGGTGGCTTTAGGCGCTTTAGCCGCTATAAAAAAGGATACTTGGATAGATAGAACTGTTTTATTTATTTCAACTCTTGGCATCTCCCTGCCCTCATTTTTTGTTGCTATTATTTTAGCATGGTTATTTGGTTTTGTATTAAATAAGTACACAGGCCTCAATATGACAGGAAACTACAGCGATATTGATCCTTTTAAAGGTGATATATATATATGGAAAAATCTATTGTTGCCTACATTGGCTTTAGGAATTAGGCCGTTGGCAATATTTAGTCAACTTACCCGTGCTTCGGTTTTGGATGTATTGCCCCGCGATTATATCAGAACAGCGAGAGCCAAAGGGCTTTCTTCCCGATTAATAATAACCCGGCATTTGCTTCGCAATTCTTTAATACCAGTTATTACAGCCATTTCAGGATGGTTTGCTTCCTTATTAGCTGGTACTTTTTTTGTAGAGTTTATATTTAACTGGAAAGGATTAGGCAAAGTAACAGTAGAAGCCCTTGATAATTCTGACTTGCCTGTCGTGATGGGCTCTGTAATCATAGTAGCACTTATTTTTGTAGTGGTAAATATATTGGTAGATATTATTTACACACTTTTAGACCCCCGTATTTCACTTGACTAAAGGAATTAAAATAGTTTTTTTGGTAGGGATGCCCGGTGCAGGTAAAACCTATTTTGGAAAATATGCTGCCGAAAAATTAGGGGTTTCCTTTATCGATTTGGATAAAGTAATTATTGACAATTTTCAAACCTCAATTGCTTCTATTTTTGAAACTAAAGGGGAATCCGAATTTCGGAAAATTGAATTAATAACCATTCAACAACTTCTTGTCAATTGTAAAGCAGATACTATAATTGCTACCGGAGGTGGGACCCCTTGCTATAATAATACGATGAAATGGATGAATGAACATGGAATAACAGTTTGGTTGGATGCTCCAATAGAAAATTTATATGCTAATATTATGGATGATAATGAGCAAAGACCATTGTTTAGCGGGGCAAAAAAGGAGGATTTGTTATTGAAATTAGCAGAATTATACGACATAAGGAAGGTGTTTTATAGTCAAAGTAGAGCTAAAGTCAGTGTTTATAGGGGTTTAAGCTCTGATTTATTCACAAAGAGGCTGCATTTATCAACATTTGCATAAACAGCGTATCAAGTTATTAATCAATGTCCGAATATTGTCATTGAAAATTTTTAAAAAACATAAAAAATTAGTAACATGAACAAATCAGACTTAGTTTCAGCAATGGCTTCAACAGCTGGCATTACAAAGGCCCAAGCTCAAAGCGCTTTGAATTCATTTTGTGATTCAACTTCAGCTGCCCTTAAAGCAGGTGACAAATTAATCCTTGTAGGATTTGGTACTTTCTCAGTTTCTAAAAGAGCTGCAAGAACCGGTCGTAATCCTCAAACAGGTAAAGAAATTAAAATTGCCGCTAAAAATGTGGTAAAGTTTAAAGCAGGTTCTGACTTGTCAGAAAATGTGAAGTAAGCAACCCTAAAAATTATTAAAAATCCCGGCTTGTTTTCAAGCCGGGATTTTTTTTTGGGATTATTAAGTTTATTTAATAGATTTTTAAAAACCCAAAAAAATATTCCTATAATTGTCCTTAACAAAACTATATAAATTATGAGTATACAAATTAGTGACAAAATTCTTGAAAAAGGTGAGTACGTTGAAGAAAAAACAACTAAAAATACTATTTACCTGCACCACACCGCTGGTTCACACAGGGCCGATTGGACAATTGATGGCTGGAATAAAGACCGAACATCAACTAATGCTAGACTTAGGGTAGCCACAGCATTTGTAATTGGGGGACCTGATAAAATGGGGACAGATAAAGATGGTATGGATGGAAAGGTTTTTCGAGCTTACAATGAAGATTTTTGGGCACATCACCTAGGTCTAAAAACAGAAAATAATAGCATACTCAACAGACAATCTATTGGAATAGAAATATGTAATTATGGTCCGTTAACAAAAACTAAGGATGGAAAATTTCTTACCTATGTAAATTCAGAAGTTGCTGCATCGCAAGTATGCGATTTAGGTTATCTTTATAGAGGATTTCAACACCATCAAAAGTATTCTGACAAACAGATTGCTTCATTAAAAGAGTTATTAATAATGCTTAGTTCTAAATATAAAATTAACCTTAAAAGTGGGTTAGTACCTCTTTTAGATTTACCAAAAGGTGCAGGATTTGAAATTAATACTGATGCATTGGCTGGGAAACCGGGTGTTTGGTCTCATACGAGCGTGAGGAGGGATAAATTTGATATTCACCCTCAGGCTGAATTGATTGCGATGTTAAAATCGCTTTAAGGCAGTTTGTCTATTATATATTTATACCCCGAATCCTGAAGCACCTGTTGTAAAGCTATCATGATTAGTGTTAAATCCTGATACATGGAATCTTATTAGATCTTTAGTTGTAATGATGCCTTTAAGAATTCCATTACTTTCAACGATCATACACTGAATGTTGCCTGGAGCCAATTGTTGAAATACCTCATCTATCAAAGCGTCAGGACGAATAGTAATAGGGTTTTTTGTCATAATACTTTCTAAACTGAAATTATTATCCAAATAGGATTCAGTTAATGATTCAGATTTTTTTAGATGAATATTAATAAACTCCAAAACATCCTTATTGCTTATTATTCCAACTATTTTTTCATCATCTAATACTGGTAAATGTTGTATTTTGAAGATTGAAAAAAAATCAAGAACCTGTGATAATTTATTATTTAAATTGGCACAAATAACCTTGTGGGTCATTATATCACTTACTAATACATCTCTACTCATAATTAAATATTTATTAGGTTCAAAAATAATGGTATATTATTTTTCAAACAATGACTAATATCATTAAGTGAAGTGAATTATTTGGCCGGAGAGGAGCTATTAATTAACTCACTTTTTGCCTTATTGTCTTTAAATAGTACTATTTAAAAAAGCTTAAATATTTTGTAACCGTTTTGGGATTCAATTTGTATATTTTCGCGGTTCGATGGAAAATCAAACCCCAAAAATATTTAATACTTTTTTACGAATTGGCCATATTGAAGGAGTATCTTACCTTGTTCTACTATTAATAGCTATGCCGCTAAAATACTATGCCGGAATGCCGATGGCTGTAAAAATAGTTGGCTATTTGCACGGATTTCTTTTTATAACTTATTGTATTATTTTAGCTATTACAATGAAAAAAATGAAGTGGTCATTTCTTAAAGGATTTTATGCATTTGTGCTTTCCCTAGTTCCTTTTGGAACTTTCGGGCTTTATAAATTTAAGTAAAAATTTATACTCATTTTATAGAAATTTAAGTCAGCAAGTTATATCATGACAAACTATTTAGTTTGTTTTTAATAATTTTATCGTTTGATTTTCTCGCTTAAAATTATAAACTTTTAAAAAATAAATACCGGTACAAAGTTTTAAATTTAGGGTAAAAAAATTAGATTTTTCAGGAAATTGGCTATAAATAAGTTGCCCATCTAAACTAAAAATCTCAATCTTATTGATGAATGAAGGAATGCTAATAGTTAGTGTTTCAAAAAAAGGATTTGGATAAGCCATGATGTCAAAACCAGAATTTGGATGGTTGACAAAACTCGTTTTTAGTTGTTCAAAAGCCCCAATATCTGGTGATGAGTTGTTGAAATTTAAGTTGAAGCCATTGATAATTTGTCCTTTATCAATAATATTACTTGAAGTATTTAATGAATAATCATTAATCTTAAGGTTTTTAAATCCTGGATTAAGGTTAAATCCTTCAACATTTATCCCCTTACTTTTTGTATTTATTTTTAACCCTAAATTTAGTTCAGTTGTTGAGCCATAATTTTCGCAGAAGGCTGTCCCATTAATTGGTTGAGTAGTTGCAATATTTCCTTTGGTATTAAAATAATTATCATTAATACTTTCGAAGGAATAAGTGGTATCCGATTTAATATTATCAAAAAATAAAGAGGATTTACCCTCAGAATAATAAATATTATTGCTGCTATAAATTTTTTTCCAAGTACTGTTCCACAAATACATGCAAAAACCTAAAGTGTCAGCCGAATGAAATGTATTATGTATAAGATATATGTAGCCCGGGGTTTTTGATGCATTCCCTCCTCCATTTAATTTTAGCCCAGTTCCCCAAATATTATTGGTTAAAACATTATTACAGTCCATAAAAAAAACATCGTAATTATGATTTTTACGCTGTGAAATATGATGAGCTACATTTCGAAATAAGTAATATGGGCCAATGGATGAGCCAAGTAGTGAAAAAGCCACAGGACAATATTCAACTTTATTGCCCCAAGTTCTAATATTTTGACAACCTGAATTATTGCCACTTGTGGCATCTATACCATCATAACAATATGAAATGTTATTGTTAGATATATCAGTTTCAATAATTTTGTAGCCTGAAGCATTGGAACCAAGTGCAATTCCAACCACAACTCCTTTTACTGTATTATTTCTTATAATATTACCTGTTATGGTTTGGTTATCTCCAGGAATAAATTGAATTCCTCCGCTTTCCAAATAGCGACCATAACTGCCGGGTTCTAAATAATTTTGATCCCGAGTTTGTTTAAAAGCTCCATGACTCCAGTATCCTGTGCCATCTTTTATACTGCAATTTTGGATAATGTTATTATTGCAATTACTACTAAATAGTATCGGAAAGTTGGTAAATTCAAAATTACATTGTTCAATAATAACTTTATTGCAATTGCTAAAATTTAAGGTGGATGACGGATAACAGGACGTTGGATTTCCAAAAATATCAATATCACATTTTCCTTTATTATAATTTTTAAATGAAATTCCTTTTATAAAAACATAGTTTTTTTTGTTGTTTCCATTAATAGTGAAGCACCAAAAATATTTTGAAAATATGATGTTAGCATTGTTCGGATTCTGTTTTTTTAAGGTTTTAATATAAACAAGATTACCTTTTCTGTAATAACCAGATTGGTCATAACCTAGGTTTGAAAGACTTGGATATGCTGGGTTAATTGAATTTGGAGTGAGAAAAGCATAAGGATATAGCCTTGCAGTATCAAATAGGCAAAGTGCATTATAGGCCAAATCGGCTCTTATGGTTGCATAATACATGTTACTATCAGAGGCAGTTTTTATCCATTTATATTTTTGATAATCACCGCCATCCAAAATTGGTATTTCATCAGCATAGGCAATTATATTAATTGGTGTATTTTCGTCACAATCTGTGGTAAGGTTTAATACCATTTCCCCAACATCATAAGTACCTCCTCTCAGTATTATAGTGGTTCCACAATTTATTCCCCCTGTCAAAAGTACCTTTAAATTTCCAGGATTGGTTAAAGAGTAAACATTTCCTGTACCAGTTGGGCTAACATATTTTATAATGGAGTTAGTGGCTAAAACAGGTTCTTTTAATGTTGAAATTGCACCTGTTAAAAGGGTTTTAGAATAAATAGGAAAAGAATCAATAAGTGAAATCTGGATATCATAAGTTGTATTTGGTTTTAGTAAAAAAAGGCTGCCTCTGTATTCCTTTAATGAATCATAATTTAGTCGTGTTATTGTAAAACCATTTTGCCAAATTCCTCCTTGTTCTTTATAGGTTAAATATGCTTTAGTTGTGATATCAGTATCAAAACCTATTGGGAGAGTTATTTGTAACCCAATACTGTTTATAGTACTATAAAGTTTTAAAGTTTGTGATTTTGATTCACCAAAACTTATTAAGAGCAATATCAGTAGAACGCTTCTCATTTTGATAAATCAAATATTACATTATCAATGGATAGTACTTTTCTTCAATAACCTTGAGATGATGAATGAAGTGCCCGGCTAGCATAAATCCTATTGCCAATACTGAAATTTTTTTATCATTTGCAATACCTTCCGAAAGTAGCATTTGGGTATTAAAACTTTTAAATAAATCAATTGTAGATTGTCGGGTATGGTTAAATTCGTGAATAATATCACTTAATTCACGATCATTAGCTTTTGCATTCATGGCATCCCTGTTTTCATCACAGCCTTGCAAGGGAGTGTGGTCATGCCTTGCAAACCGAAGGGCACGGTAGCAAAATATACGTTCGGTATCAATTATATGTTGTAAAATATCTTTCGAAGTCCATTTAGCCGGGGCATAAATTTTATCAGCCAGTTGTTCAAATTTTGGTAATTCAGCCTGTAAATAATTTATACCATATTTTTCCAAAGCTTCTACCACATCTATATCTTCCACCAATTTTATATATCTGTCAAAGTACTCAGGCATTTCAGTTATAGCAGATTTTTTCATTTGAGTACCTTATTTAATTCTTACATATACATGTGTAATATTATTCTTTCCTGTGTCTCTTTCATCCAAGACCAGTTTATCAAAGCTTTTAATTAAGAGAAGTAGTTTTTTAAACCCATAATTTCTTGGGTCAAAGTCAGGTTGCTTTTTAGCTAATAAATTTCCTAGGTCTCCTAAAAATACCCATCCATTTTCATCAGCCAAATCATTGATACTTTCTGCAATAAGTTTAAATAATTTATGGTCAATTTTGCCAATGGTTTCTGTTTTAGTTTCTTTTTGCTTGCTCTTGCCTTTTGATTTCGTCAGGATTTCAGGCTTAATAATATCCTCTGTCTTCTTTAAAATTTCAATATAAATAAACTTATCACAAGCTGAAATAAATGAAACGGGTGTTTTCTTTTCCCCCAACCCAAATACTACCATTCCTCCTTCGCGCAATCGCGAAGCTAATCGTGTAAAATCACTATCGCTGGATACTATACAAAACCCATCAACACGGCCGGTATATAAAATATCCATAGCATCAATTATCATTGAAGAGTCAGTAGCGTTCTTTCCAGAAGTATAACTATATTGATGAACAGGAGTTATTGAATGTTCTAATAAGACTTTTTTCCAGCCCGAAACTGTTGGCTGGGTCCAATCGGCATATATTCTTTTAAAAGTTGGAGTGCCGTACTTGGTGATTTCTTCAAGCATCCCTTGAATATTGGCATAGGGTACATTGTCGGCATCAATTAAAACTGCAAGCCGAAGATCTTTTCTTTCCATAATAATTTGAATAAGTATCTGATATAATATAAATCAGTATTCAAAGATAATAAATGAAATTAAAGAAATTGATAATCTATTGCATACTATCTGTGGTCCTCATTTATTAATTCCAAAGCTTCCATACTTGGCATTAGGTCTTTTTCTAAAAGAGAATTTAGAGGTTTGTTAACAGTATTAATCACAGAATGTAATTCGCTACCATTGGGTTCAATGTAAATAAGCCCAGTTAAAATTTCTCCTTTGTCTCGTGATTGATGAAGCCGGTCAAACGAAAGATTGCGGTCTGTTGGATCCCAGCCTGAAGACAGTTTATGCAATTGAATGGCTGAACCATCGTGCAATTCAACCGATTTCGAATCTCCTTCGGCATAATCCACTAATATTTCTGTTTTATCTGGTACAAAATCCATCATGGAAAGGGTTTCCACATGGTCGCGAACATAGTCATACGATTTAGTGGAACCCACATTATTATTAAAAGTAACGCAAGGCGAAATAACATCAATAAAGGCAAAACCTTGATGCGACATAGCCGCTTTTATCAAGGGAATTAATTGTGTTTTATCTCCAGAAAAACTGCGGGCCACAAAAGTTGCTCCCAATTCCATGGATAATCCAACCAAATCAATAGCTTGAAACATATTGGTAGAACCGCCTTTACTTAATGAACCAAAATCAGCAGTGGCTGAATCTTGTCCTTTTGTAAGCCCATAACAGCCATTGTTCATTACTATATAGGTCATGTTTAGATTTCTGCGGATAGCATGTACAAATTGCCCCATGCCAATGGAGGCAGTATCACCATCGCCTGAAACGCCTAAATATATTAAATCGCGATTGGCTAAGTTAGCACCTGTGGTTACCGATGGCATTCTACCATGAACAGAATTAAATCCATGAGAATTGCTTAAAAAATAGGCTGGTGTTTTTGAGGAACAACCAATTCCTGAAAATTTTGCAATTCGATGTGGCTCAATGGACATTTCATAACAGGCCTGAACAATGGCTCCGCTTATGGAATCGTGGCCGCAACCGGCACACAAAGTAGATATGGCTCCTTCGTAATCTTTTTTTGAATATCCTACCTCATTGATAGGTAAATCAGGGTGGCGGAAGGGTGGTTTTATATAAGACATTTTTTATATATGATTTTTTTATAAGTCATAATTAACAGACTTGTTGTGAGCATGAATTTCATGAGCTTCCAGTTTTATTTTTGGTAGCATTTGACTTAATATACAGTCAGCAGTTATAGGCATTCCGTCATAGTTTGATACCCTTAACAATTTTTTAGGATTAATTTCTAACTCATTTACCAATAGTGAACGGAACTGAGCATCCCGGTTTTGCTCAATAACAAAAACCTGTTCATGTTGGTCTATAAAATCTTCGATACCTGCAGCAAATGGAAACCCTTTAACCCGCATGGCATCAATAGATATACCTTTCTCTGTTAATATATCCATTGCCTCCAAAGCTGAAAATAAAGTAGTTCCAAAAAACACTATCCCAATTTTACTTTTATTATGAGTTTGATAAAATTCGGGTTTAGGTGTCATGGTTTTAGCTGTTTCCCACTTTCGGCTTAGTTTTTCCATGCCTTTTATATACTCGGCACTTTCTTCAGTATATCTCGCATAGTCATCTTTTGAAGTTCCGCGGGTAACATAGGAGCCCTTATTAGGGCTGGTTCCGGGCAATGTTCTATAACTAATACCATCTTTATCGATATCAAGGTAGCGACCAAAAGTGGCAATGTTTTCTAATTGTTCTAAGTTCAATATTTTTCCTCTATCATAAGTTCTGTTTTGCTCCCAAACAAATGGGTCTGAAAGATGATCGTTCATTCCTAAATCTAAATCCAGCATAACAATTACTGGGGTTTGAAGCCGTTCAGCCAAATCAAATGCATTGGCTGTCATTTCAAAACATTCCTTTGGCGTACTAGGAATTAGCAAAACGTGCTTGGTATCGCCATGCGAAGCATAAGCACAGGAAAGGATATCCGATTGTTGGGTTCGTGTAGGCATTCCAGTAGACGGGCCGGTTCTTTGAACATCAAACAAAACGGTTGGGATTTCGGCATAATATGCCAAACCTAAAAATTCACTCATTAATGAAATGCCCGGGCCACTTGTTGAAGTAAAGGCTCTGGCACCATTCCAACTGGCTCCTATCACCATTCCAATGGCTGCCAATTCATCTTCGGCCTGCACGATAGCAAATTTTTTCAAACCGGTTTCAGAGTCAACTCTATATTGGTTTGCAAATTTTTCGAAAGCAGTTACTAGCGAAGTTGAAGGAGTTAAAGGATACCAGGCGGCTACAGTAGCTCCGGCATATATCGCCCCAAGGCCACAAGCTTTGTTTCCATCAATTACTATTTTATTACCGACCAAATTTCTTTTTTCCATGCGGATATTTAGAGGATATTTAAAATTTACTTTTACGTAATCCACCCCCAGTAGCATTGCATTAATATTGGGTTCTACTAGTTTTGGTTTTTTCTTAAATTCGTGTGCAATTACACTTTTTACGACCTCCAAATCAATATCAAGAAGAAGTGCGAGCCCTCCAATATAAACCATGTTTTTAAAAAGTTGTCGCATTCGGGGATCCGAGTATTCACGAAGACAAATTTCGGTCATCGGTATTCCAACGTAGTTTATATCTTCTCTTATTAAATCTTTATTGAGCAGTTTGGTGCTATCGTAAACAAAATAACCACCTTTTTTAACGGTAAAAATATCTTTTTGTAAGCTTTGTGGATTGAGGCAGACCACCATATCAACTCCTTCACTGCGGCCAAGATATCCTTTTTCACTCACCCTAACTTCATACCAAGTAGGCAAACCTTGTATATTGGAAGGAAAAACATTTTTGGCTGTCATTGGTACGCCCATTCTGAAAATAGATTTTGCAAACATTGTATTGGCACTGGCAGAGCCTGTACCATTAACATTGGCAAAACGAACTACAAAATCGTTTGTTTTTATTCTGTTTTCTGACATGAATTTTATGCTATTTTTTGACAGGTATTTCCCGCTTTAGTAACTTGATAAATATATTTTTGCATATCCCAGGCAGAGGTAGGACAACGTTCAGCGCATAGTCCGCAGTGCAAGCAAACGTCTTCGTCTTTCACCATCACACGCCCGGTTTTTAATGAATCTGAGATATAAAGGTCTTGATTTAAATCTGTGGATGGAGCCAACAAACGAGTTCTTAAATCGTCTTCTTCACCATTTGTTGTAAACGTGATACAGGTTGTAGGGCAAATATCTACACATGCATCACACTCAATGCATCGGTCTTCTATAAAAACGGTTTGGATATCGCAATTGAGGCAACGTTCAGCTTCTTTAAACCCTGTAGGTAAATCAAAACCCAATTCTACTTCTTTTTTTCGGTCTTTTAAGGTGACTGATGCTGCTGCATGAGGCACTTTATAACGGTCATCAGGTGTTACATCATTATTATAAATCCACTCATGAATCCCCATTTTTTGACTTATAAGATTGGTGTAAGGAGAAGGGCGTTCAGTTAATGATTTTTCATTACAAAATAAATCAATTGAAACGGCGGCCTGATGCCCGTGAGCTACTGCGGTTATTACATTTTTAGGCCCAAAAGCTGAATCGCCTCCAAAAAATACATGAGGCAAAGTAGATTGAAACGTGATTTCATTTAATAATGGAAGTTCCCATTTATCAAACTCCAATCCTATATTTTTTTCTATCCAAGGAAAGCTGTTTTCCTGACCAATGGCTATCAAAACATCATCAGCTTCAATAAACACATCCGGCTCTCCTGATGGAACCAGGGTTCTCTTTCCTTTTTCATCATACACGGCATTCACTTTTTCAAAACTCATACCTTTCAAAATTCCATTTTCAGTTGCAAATGATTTTGGAACCATATTTTCCAATATTGGAATACCTTCATTTATGGCATCTTCTATTTCCCAAGGCGATGCTTTCATTTCTTTTTTAGGGCTTCTTACAGCAACAGTAACCACATCAGCGCCTAGTCTTAACGAGGTTCGGCAGCAATCCATGGCAGTATTTCCACCGCCCAATACTATTACTTTTTTACCGATTTTGGCGGTGTGTTCAAAAGCTACACTGGCCAGCCATTCAATCCCCACATAGATATTTTTTGCGGCTTCATTTCTTCCCGGAAGGTTTGATAAATCTTTTCCTCTTGGGGCACCGGTGCCTACAAAAACGGCGTCATAGTTTTTTTCTAAAATTTCTTTTAAGCTAGAAACATAATTATTGAAATGGGTATGAATTCCTAAATCCAAAATATAATTTACTTCTTCATTAAGCACAGATTCAGGCAATCGAAAAGAAGGGATTTGGCTTCGCATCATTCCGCCACCGGTTTTTTGCTCACAATATAAATGAATTTCATAACCCAATGGAGCCAGATCACGTGCAACTGTTAATGAAGCTGGGCCACCGCCTATTAAAGCTATTTTTTTGCCATTTTGGGCAAACGGCCCTTGTGGCATAAATATTTTTACATCCCCTTTATTATCTGCAGCCACTCGTTTTAATCGGCAAATAGCTACAGGCTCTTCATCTACTCGGCCACGGCGGCAGGCAGGTTCGCAAGGGCGGTCACAGGTTCGGCCTAACACTCCTGGAAATACATTCGACTCCCAATTAATCATATAGGCTTCGGTATATCGTTCAGCAGCAATAAGTCGAATATATTCGGGCACAGGTGTGTGAGCAGGGCAGGCATACTGGCAATCCACTACTTTGTGAAAATACTCAGGATTTTGAATATCAGTTGGTTTCAAATGTTATAATGTTTTGTATGGTGATAAAAAATAAAAGGGTAATATTAGATAAATTGAAATTATTATGCAATTACTGATAAGGGGTTTTTTGGCACAAAATCTTAACACTTCAAACCCTTTTAAATTGTAATTTTGAGATTCATTTTTACAAAGTATTTATACCTTGAACCAGCGTCAATTATTTTTAAATCACATCGCTCAAACCTCTCTTGCACCAGTGGGGTTGCAAATAAAAAAAGCCAAAGGAATATACATTACTTCGCTGGATGGTAAACGTTATATCGACCTGATTTCAGGTATTTCAGTTAATAATATCGGGCATAGAAATGATGCTGTGGTAAAAGCTGTAAGAAAGCAAACTTCCAAGTATTTGCACACGATGGTTTATGGCGAGCATATACAATATCCGCAAGTGCGATTGGCCCAAATATTATCTTCTCTTTTGCCTTCAGGTTTAGATTCTGTCTATTTTACCAATTCGGGAACCGAAGCGACAGAAGGTGCAATGAAATTGGCCAAACGCTACACCGGAAAAACCAATATTGTAGCTATGAAAAATGCCTATCATGGCAGCACGCAAGGAGCATTGAGCCTGATGAGTAATGAATATTTTACGGCGGCTTATCGTCCGTTGTTGCCAGATGTTTCATTTATTGATTTTAATTCTGTTTCACAATTAGAAAGAATAAATTACCAAACAGCCTGTGTTTTTGTTGAAATTATTCAATCAGAAGCTGGATACATTTCAGGTGATTTTGAATTTTTAAAAGCTTTAAAAAAACGGTGTGAGCAAACCGGAGCATTGCTGGTAATGGATGAAATACAAACTGGTATTGGCCGTACGGGTAATATGTTCGCCTTTGAACAGGTTGGAATAGAACCCGATATTTTATTATTGGCAAAAGGGCTTGGTGGCGGAATGCCAATAGGCTGTTTTATTGCCAATAAAAATGTGATGCATTCTTTGTCTGATAATCCTGTACTAGGGCATCTTACTACATTTGGCGGACATCCGGTAAGTTGTGCTGCGGCTATTGCTACTTTGGAAGAAATTACCTCCAAAAAATTAATGGATTCAGTTTTGAGAAAGGAACAATTATTTCGTAAATATTTGGTTCATCCCAAAATACAAACAATTACAGGAAAGGGCTTGATGTTAGGAGTTCATTTGGGCAATGAAAAATTAGTATTAGAAGTAATATTAAAATGCTTTGAAAAAGGGTTATTGATTGATTGGTTTTTGTTCAATGATAAAGCCTTGAGAATAGCACCACCATTGATAATTACCGAAGGAGAAATAAAAAAGGTATGTAAAATTATTACCGATTCTTTGGGGTAATACTTCAATCTTTATAATCAATTACCACCCCAATAATCACTTTAGGCAAGTCATAATCTTTATTTTTATAAAGACTTAAAATTCGGTAACGGCTGTATAACGAAATAGCCCCATAACTAAGCCTGAGGTCTACTCCGTAATTACTTCGGTTCATTAATGAAGGGCGATTATAAACAGTTCGTTTGTATTGATAGTCACTGTTCACAGGTTTTATTTTAGTAATAATTCTTGGCATGCAATCAAAAGCATAATAAGCCCCTAAATCGATGAAAAATTTATCACTTTTAATATTGATACGATTAAAAATTCCCAAAACCAAATTATTATTTACTTGCTTGGTCCATAAGGTTTTTAGGGTATTTAAAGAGTCTTTAATCAGAGGCGATTTCATTCGATATTCATCACGGGCATATTCAAAATAACTGCCCAAAGCATACCATTTATTTACTTTCACTCGGCTCCATATTCCTTGCCTGAATTGCCAAGAATTAAGGTAACTTATATTTGATGGAGGCTGATTGGTATGAGCTCCAGCTGCAAACCCATATCCTGTATAATTTGCAAAATCATACTTTCTTTTATTCCCTACTTTTGGAATAAGAGTATCTTTATTTACGTCTTCTTTAAGTAAATATTTTTGTGAAAATGTTTCAACTGAAAAGGTAAAAAATAGGAGAAGGAATAGTTGTAATCTCATTCTTTAATAATTATTTCTTTGTAATATCCTTTATAAAAAAACTCAATGGAAAAGGGTTTATCTGTAATATTTTTAGAAATGGAAACCGATCCGTTTTCTTCATCTTTCAAATCTAAAACATAATATTTATCAATATATCCTTTGTTGTTTTTGATATGATAAAACAGATAATCAGGAACAGTTGTTTTGCAGGAATTTGCGGTAATGTGTTTGTTTTTTAAAAGATTAGGGTCTGATGAATTTAAATTTAAAACGGTATCTGTACAAGATTCAAATGTGGTATCCATATTCGAACCCCTTTTTTGCAACGAGGTATTCCATTCAATCGGGTAAAAAGTTAGTTCATCATTGTCTTCAATGATTGAAAGTGTAGGTTTATTTTCAATAGTATCTTTAAATAAAAAGTAAGGTTGCGGAACCCCGTACCCATGAGCATAATCGAAATAAGGCCACAAATCACCCGAACGACAAATTAATTCTTTAAGTTCTGTATTTTTAAGTAAAGGGTAGCGTTGCTTTAAACATGCTGCAAATCCGGCTACCAAAGGTGACGAGAATGAGGTGCCTTCTGAAATTACAAGACCAGTTCGGCTGGAAACTATAGCCGTGCCATAAGCACAAACTTCAGGTTTTAATCGTTTATCCCAAGATGGTCCAAAGGAACTAAAATCACTATGTATGCCTGTGTATGGGTCAATTCCTCCAACAGTTAAAACACCCTCAGCATCACCTGGTGCAGCTACTCGTTTCCACTTCCCGGTTCCTTCATTTCCTGCTGAACTTACCACCAATATACCCTTGTCCACTGCCAACTGTGCAGCCTTGCTCACAAAAGCAGTTTTGCCATCCATATTTTCGGGTAAGTAGCGGGGCCCCGTATAACCCAATGAGCTATTAATGATATCAACTCCATTTTTATCAGCCCATTCGGCGGCCATAAGCCAATTTTCTTCCTCACTAAAAAATTCGGTATAACTTTCAGTTCTTGCTAATAAAAATTCAGCACCGGTGGCCAGTCCTATTTGATAATTTTCAGTTTTGCCGGCAATACAACTCATAACATTTGTGCCATGAAGCATTCCAAGATTAGTATTCGTCCTTTTTTTTACAAAATCATAAGTTGCAATTATTCCGTTCCTTTCGCGAATATGTTTAAAGGCAAGATTCGTTTCATAAGTTTTAAATCCTACATCTAATATAGCAATTCTAACTCCTTTTCCATCCAAATTATTTTCTTTTAAAAGCTTACCATTCATTCTGTCCAATTGCGATACAAGTAAATAATTTTGTTTTTCTGTGAGCAAAGTATCAAAATTATATTGTGGTTTACTACAATAAATATTGTTTTTATTTATTGGACTTATGGCTTCAATATTTTTTACAAAAGGAAATTTATTTATTAAAAGTATATTTTGTTCGGAGGCATATATGAACATAGCATTCATCCATCTGCTAATACCTTTAATAGAATCTGCAAGATTTGAAACTTTTAAGCAATAGTTTTCATTAACTGGAAAATCTGAACTGTCGCAAAGATTAAGACCATGAATTATTCTGCGTTCAATAGCTTTGGGGTGCAAATAATGATATGGATTATATTCTATTCCATTTTTATCTTTAAAAAACACACGATAAGTAGCTTGGGAAAAGCTTTTAAAACCAATTCCAAGGCCTAAAATTAACAGAAAAATAGATTTGCAATCAGAATATTTCAATATGCAATTTTACAAAAGAAATTGTGTTAATAATTTGGGGTTATGTAATTGTTCAGTCTTGATTAAAAAAAATCAAATAGACGTTTCTTTGCGAAACATAAATTTTCCTTTAAATTGATTCATATAAATAAATTTATAATAGTCTTGCTGGTTTTGGTTTCGGGTATTTATTGCTCCAACACTAATTCCGAAAAAAAGCAGACCAATACCTTTAACAAACCAACAGAGCCGCCTGTTTATAAGTTTGATTCCAGCTTTAGTGCAGAAAAGGCTAAAGTGATAGATAATTTTTTTAAGAACAGATATTATCAAGGTTTATTTAGTGGAGCTATATTATTTTATGATAGTGGCAAGTATTACACTAATAGTTATGGCTATGCCAATGGAAAGTTAAAAACTAAACTAACTCCCGATCTTCCCTTTCAAATAGCATCGGTTTCAAAAACATTAACAGCTTATACTGTTCTTAGTCTTATCGACCAAAAGAAATTCAGTTTAAGTACAATGGTTTATCAATTATTGCCTGGTTTTCCTTATAAGCAAACTACTGTAGCTCAATTATTATCGCATAAAAGCGGAATTCCAAACTATATGTATTTTGCAGAAAACTATTGCAAAATAAAATACAGGCATTTGACTAATGATGATATATTATGGATGCTAAAGCGATACCGGCCAAGGTTGGAGTTTAAGCCCGATTCACGTTATAAATATAGTAATACAAACTATGTTCTATTGGCTTTAATTGTTGAAAAAGTTACTGAATTGAAGTTTGAAAGATACTTGGAGGATTCGGTATTTAAAATAATTGGGATGAATAATTCCTTTATTTTTACTCCTTCCATGTCTCTAAAAAATCAGTTAGTTCAAGGACATAACGGGCCATATAGCATATTTCCATTTAATTATCAAAATGGTGCAATGGGTGATAAAGGAGTTTACACCACCGTTTTTGACTTACTTAAATTTGATCAGGCACTTCGTAAAAATCTTTTAATATCACCTTCAACATTGCAAAATGCTTGTACTCCCCACACTCCATGCCGGCCTACAAAAGATTATTATGGCTATGGTTGGCGAATTCGTTATTATGATAATCATGATACCATTATTTATCACAATGGCTGGTGGCAAGGTTTTAAAGCCTATTTTGTGAGATGGAAAAATAAGGATAAATGTATTATTGTGTTCGCCAATACAATAAGAGGTGGATTTATTAAACAAGATGACCTTATGGCTTTAATGGAAGGCATAAAACCAAAAGCTGTGAAAGCAGGAGAAGGTGGAGAAGATTAATTATATTATAAAACCAAATTTTCACCAACCATTTTAGGAACAATATTATAGATGGATTGCTGCATGCAAAAATCAATATCTTTTTCTATGCCTAATCTTTCGAATCGTTGTGCGTGAGACGCTTTTTTGATATAACCAGAAAGGTCGGATTTAGCTTTATCGTATAAATCCATTGCTGCCAATGTAGAATCACATTCGATAAGAAAATCATCGGATAACAATTGTGCCAAAGCCCCTGCAAATAATGTATCTTCAAGATTAAATTTATCTTTCCATCCGGCACAAAAAGCTATAACATCGCGATTCTGTTTTTTACAATAATCAGCCACGGCTTGCAGGTTCAAAAATGAGCCAATAAGAATTTCGGCAGCTTCATAGCTTAAATGCAAACAACGGGTCCCGTTAGTTGTAGTAATGGCCACTTGCTTGCCGTTTAAATCCGTATTTAAATAATCAAATGGAGAATTTCCCATAGAAAACCCTTCTAATTTCTGACCATTTCTTTCAGCAGCTGCTATAAATCCATCTTGTTCCAAAACCAAAGCTTGCTCAGGATGAGCAACGGGGCGAAAAAGTGTTACTCCTGAATTAAACCCAACACAAATAGAACTGGTGGCTCTAAGAATATCTATAACCACTAACGTTTTTCCCTTTAAATCATAATGAGGAAGCAATGCAGGGGAGAGGATAGTTTCGAAATTGGCCATAACCGATGTTAGATTTTTAGACAATTAGAAGTTAGATTTTTAATTGTAAGAATTTGTTTTGATGTTAAGCTTCTAATATCTAAAAATCTAATATCAAACTTCTTTTATTTAATAAACTTGAAATTTTTTCCAGGGAAATAAGCTGAATCACCCAATTCTTCTTCAATACGAATAAGCTGGTTGTATTTAGCAATTCTATCAGTTCTTGAGGCCGAACCGGTTTTTATTTGACCCGAATTTAATGCAACTGCCAAATCAGCAATGGTTGTATCTTCCGTTTCACCACTTCGGTGGCTCATTATGTTGGTATAACTATTTTTTGTGGCCAAATTCACCGTGTTAATGGTTTCAGTAAGACTACCTATTTGGTTTACTTTTACCAAAATAGAGTTAGCAACTTTTTGGTCAATGCCCATTTGCAAACGTTTTACATTGGTTACAAATAAATCGTCTCCTACCAATTGTACCTTATTACCAATCGCCTCGGTTAATAATTTCCAACCATCCCAATCATCTTCAGCTAATCCATCTTCTATAGAAAGAATAGGATATTTTGAAGTCCATTCAGTCCAGTATGCTGCTAATTCAGCAGAGTTCATTCTCCTGTTGTCCGATTTATGGAAAGTATAAATTCCCGATTCAGGATTATACATTTCGCTAACCGCTGCATCCATAGCTATATAAATGTCTTCTCCGGGGCGATACCCCGCTTTTTCTATGGCTTGTAAAACCGTTTCAATGGCCTCTTCATTGGATTTAATATTTGGGGCAAAACCACCTTCATCACCAACGTTTGTGCTATAACCTTTACTTTTTAATACATTTTTTAGATGATGAAAAACTTCAACACCCATTCGCAAGGATTCTGAAAATGTTGGAGCATTTACCGGCATAATCATAAACTCCTGAAAATCGATACTGTTATCGGCATGGCTTCCACCATTTAAAATATTCATTAATGGGATGGGTAATGTGTTAGCATTTACACCACCAATATATCTGTATAAGGGTTGTCCTGCCTCCTCGGCTGCAGCTTTAGCCACAGCTAAAGAAACTGCAAGAATTGCATTGGCTCCAAGTTTACTTTTATTATCGGTTCCATCCAAATCCAGCATGATTTGGTCAATATCATTTTGATCAAAAATATATTCACCAACCAGAGCATCATTTATAACAGAGTTAATATTTTCAACGGCTTTCAATACACCTTTGCCCATGTATTTGGATTTGTCGCCATCGCGCAATTCCATTGCTTCATGCACCCCGGTAGAGGCACCGGAAGGCACGGCGGCACGGCCTACAATACCGTTTTCTGTTACAACCTCGGCTTCCACAGTTGGGTTACCTCTCGAATCTAAAATCTGGCGGGCAAATACTTCTGTTATTATTGACATTTTTTTGAGTTTAAAGTTAAAAACTAAAAGCTAAAAGCTCATAGTTGAGGAGATATAATTTTTATAATAAAGTGAAACACTTTTAGTTTTTTCACTTTTCACTTAATACTTTTACAAAATCATCAAACAAATATCTGGAATCATGTGGCCCAGGGCTGCTTTCTGGGTGATATTGTACCGCAAAAGCTTGTTTACCTTTTACTCTTATTCCTTCAATAGTATTATCGTTTAAGTTTATATGCGTAATCTCCACATTTTCAATTCCTGGTCCGTTAGGGTTTACTGCAAATCCATGATTTTGAGAGGTTATTTCACTTCTTCCTGTTACCAAATTTTTTACTGGATGGTTTAATCCTCTATGACCATTATGCATTTTAAAGGTTTTCATACCCACTGCTTCAGCCATTATTTGAAGCCCAAGGCAAATACCAAATACTTTTTTATCCGCAGCTAAAATTTCTTTAACCGTTTTAATAGCATAGTCCATGGGGGCAGGGTCACCCGGGCCATTGGAAATAAAGAATCCATCGGGATTCCATTTCATCATGGTTTCAAACGATGTTTTACCCGGAAATACTTGCATATAGCAGTTACGCTCAGCAAAGCAGCGAAGGATATTGGTTTTAACACCCAAATCCAAGACGGCCAATTTGTGTGTTGCTTCAGGGTTTCCGTAAAAATACGGAGTATTGGTTGAAACTTTTGAAGCTAACTCCAAACCTTCCATTGATGGAACTTTTTTTAAGAGCGTTTTTAATTCTTCTTCATCTAATATTTCACTAGAGATAATACAGTTCATTGCTCCTTTGCTGCGAACATGTCTCACGATTTGTCGTGTATCTACATCCGAAATTCCTACAAGGTTACCTTCAATAAAATAATCGTTTAAACTTTTGTCAGCTTCGGCCCGTGAGTGATAGTTGGCAAAGTTTTTACAAATAAGTCCTGATATTTTAATCGAGTCCGATTCTACTTCTTCATTTTTAACACCATAGTTTCCAATGTGGTCGTTTGTAGCTAAAAGCATTTGACCGAAATACGATGGGTCGGTAAATACTTCCTGATAGCCGGTCATTCCTGTATTGAAACAGATTTCGCCGGTGGTGGTTCCTATTTTTCCTATGGCTTTTCCTATATATTTTGTGCCGTCTTCAAGGATTAAAAGTGCTGGGTTTGTAATTGCAGTCAAGGGGAGAATATGTTTCGGCAAAAATACAAAAAAGAGGCTGAAAGGATTTGAACAAATTATCACGAATTTTCAATTTAGAGTAAACCTAAATTTAAGTATAAGTTAAATTCATTATTTAAATATTTTCCTTGTAATCTCAATTATTAATTTACTTTTGCCCATGATTTTGGGTTTCAACTTCTTTAATCTGGAAATTGAAATTAAAAGGGAATCCGGTGAAATTCCGGAACATTGCCCGATGCTGTAAGCTCCGTCAATGTTTTTTACACTTAAAGCCACTGTCCGCCTAAGGCGGATGGGAAGGTAGTAAAAAACAGGAGTAAGTCAGAAAACCTACCATAATCAAACATATTTTAGAGGCTTTCGGGAACAAAAGCTGAAAAAGTCTGATACTTTTTTATTAGCCTTTTTTAGATTTTTCGTCTTTAAAATTTTGAAAGGAAAAAAATAAAAATATGTATAAATCAATCTTTACTCTTTTAATGGTTTTGGTTCTTGGTTCTTTAACTTTTGCCCAAAACGAAATGCGAACTAATGTTTCTACGTTTGATGTAGTATCTTTAAAAACAAGTGGCCATTACAATGGCAGCGATCTGAAGGGCGGCTTTTGGAACGGGCATTTTCAGTATCATAACAGTTATGATACCGCCTGGAAATCATGGTCGGGTATAGCCGTTTCAAACAATATGGATACCATAACCAATAGCTATACCAACGAGTATAGTAGCATTACAGGAGGAGGAATTAACGGCACAAAAAATTATGCTGTGTGTTATTTGGGTGGAACAATTAAATGTGAAAAACCTACCAAACTCACCGGATTTTATGTTACCAATACTACTTATACTTACAGAACAATTCAGGAAGGTTCTTTTATTTCAAAAAAGTTTGGTGGAGCAACCGGAAATGATAAAGACTGGTTTAGGCTTAAAATTGAAAGCTATTCTGGTGGGGTTAAATCAGATTCGCTTCGATTTTATTTAGCGGATTTTCAAAATGTTGATAATACCAAAGATTATATTTTAAGAGATTGGACTTGGGTAGATTTAAGTAATTTTAATATTTCGGATAGTTTGGGTTTAAGTTTTGAATCCAGTGATGTAGGGCAATTTGGAATTAATACCCCAACGTATGTTGCTATTGACGATGTAAATACTCAGTCACGTTTCTTTGCCGCTGATGAAAATAGGAATTTCGATAATTTAGAACTTTTGAAAAATGATAGTATTTGGGACGGGCATCAGGATACCTCGGGTGGTTTTTTATACAACGGTCTATATTTTGAAAATTCATACAACACCCAATGGAATTCGTGGAGTGGTTGGGCACTTAGCCGCCAAAAAGACACTTCTAAATCAAGTTTTGCCGCCCAACATATAGCAATAGAACCTAATGGAGGGGGCTATGCTGTGGCTTATGGACGAACTAGCATTCGATTGCCATACGGATGGAAGGGTAAGGCTTTTAATTTAAATTTTAGAGTTACAAATAGCACTTACACTTACAAGGATATGAAAAATGGTAGTTCGTTCAGTAAAAAATTTGGTGGCACATCGGGCAATGATCCTGATTATTTAAAACTAAACATGATTTGCTTTAATAAAAAAAATATGCCTATCGATACCTTTAAATTTATGTTGGCTGATTACAGCAAAAGCCAAAAACTATTACTTAACGATTGGGGTTTTATCTCCCGTGGGTTGGATGACAGAGTACAACGTATCGAATTTTATCTAGAATCGAGTGATAACGGACAATTTGGGATGAATACCCCAGCTTATTTTTGTATAGATGGTTTAGTTGTAAAACCCATTTCTATTGAAAAAATTTCAAATAATAAAATAAAAATTTATCCCAATCCTTCGTCAACTTTTATTACTGCTGATGTTCAAAACCCTGAAAACTTTGAAATTATTGATATGACAGGAAAACAATTTATGGTAAACGAAAATCCAAAGTCTAACCAAATAGATATTTCACAATTGCCTCAAGGGGTTTATTTCCTGAAGATCAAATCCAATGAAATGCTTTATTCTGCTAAGTTTGTAAAGTTGTAGTTTATTATAATGGTGATTGGTTGGGTTTGTAATTAGTTAAATAGTGATTGGTTATATTTGAATTAACCAATTATCATTCTTGTAATTCCAACCAATCTCCTTTTAATTAAACTAACCAATCACTTATCTTTGCAACCAGTTTGAAGAACATCCGATATCTATTTTCGTTTTCCAATAAGTTTCCGATGCACAGGCTTCGGTTTGCAAGTTTCAATATTTTAGCATCATTATTTGGAGCTTTTTCTATTATGACGGTTGTTCCGTTTTTGCAAATAATTTTTAACTTAAATCCTTCTTCAGCATCTCCAAAACCTTCTTTGGCTGCACAAACTGGTTTGTTAAATGAAGCCAATACATGGCTAAGATTACAAATAATAGAATGGGGAAGTTTTTACTCCCTTGTATTTTTTTCGTGCATGTTGGTGGTAATGTTTTTGCTAAAAAATTTGAGTTTATACATTGCATTTACCGGTCTGTCACATATGAGGGCTGGAATTTCCAAACATTTGCGTGATCTTATGTATCATAAACTTTTAAAACTGCCAATGAGTTTTTATTCCTCTGAACGAAAAGGTGATTTAATAACACGCGCCACCAATGATGTTCGCGAGGTTGAATGGAGCTTTATAGGTGTGCTGGAAATGGTTTTAAAACATCCATTTATGCTGTTGATTCCTTTTGGTTTGTTATTTTATATCAGTTGGCAACTAACACTTTTTGTTGTAATTGTGCTTCCGTTAAGTGGCTATATCATTAGCCGCCTAGCTAAAAAGCTTAAAAAAGCTGCCCGATTAGGAACCGAAAAATTAGGCGATGTAATTTCGCAATTTGAGGAAACATTAGGTGGTATAAAAATTATTAAAGCGTTTAATGCCGAAGGCAAAAGTTCACAACATTTTGACGAAAAAAATAATGACCACTTTCGTTTAACCAAAAAAGTTTTAAAGCGAGAATATGCAGCATCTCCGTTGAGTGAGTTTATGGGTTCTATTGTAATTTCTTCCATTCTGATATTTGCCGGACGATTGATTTTGAAAAATGATTTTGGGTTGAGTGGTGAAATGTTTATTATGTACATAGCTATGTTTAGCCAATTAATTCCACCGGCTAAAGCATTAAGCGAAAATTATTTTAGGCTAGAAAAAGGCATGGCTTCTATGGAACGAATTAATGATATTTTGGATGCAGAAGATGGTATTCATGAAATGGCAAATACCAAAGAGGTAGTTGATTTTAAAGAAAATCTTACTTTTAAGAATGTTTCATTTAGTTATAATACTTCAACGCCGGTACTAAAAGAAATTAATTTAGTGATTCATAAAGGTGAAAAAGTGGCTTTGGTTGGTAGTTCGGGTGCCGGAAAATCAACAATGGCTGATTTGGTATTGCGATTTCATAATCCTGTTTCTGGTGCTATTTTATACGATGGAATGGATATAAAGGAATTATCTCTCAAAGGCTATCGCAATAAAATAGCTGTGGTAACTCAGGAGCCAATATTATTTAATGATACTGTAGAAAATAATCTGAAACTTGGTAATCCTAATGCTACTTACTTAGAAATGGTGGCTGCAGCCAAACAAGCCAATGCTCATTCGTTTATTGAAATAATGGATGATGGCTATCAATCCTTGGTAGGAGAGAGGGGAGGCAAACTTTCAGGCGGACAAAAGCAAAGGCTTACAATTGCAAGAGCAATACTTAGTAATCCTGAAATTTTGGTACTGGATGAGGCTACATCAGCTTTAGATTCAGAATCTGAAAAATTAGTGAATGATGCCTTAGAAAAATTAATGGAAAATCGCACCTCCATTATTATCGCACATCGATTAAGCACTATCCAAAATGCTGATAAAATAGTGGTTTTGGAACATGGAAAAATTGTAGAAACCGGTACTCATCAGGAATTAATTCAGAAACAGGGGATTTATAATTCACTTTATAAATTGCAAAGTTTAGGATAATTCTTAACCTCTTGCCCTGTTCAATCTGTCATTAATAGCAGGTCCCAATCCTTTAGAGGGAAAAGTTTCAGTAATTATTAAATCAAAATTTAAGTTATCCAATTCACGCATAGCTGCAAAAAGATTGTGGGCCGCTTCTTCTGTCGATTTGCCTGACGATAATACTTTTTGGTCCTCTAAAGGTAAAAAATCAAAAGGTTTATAAAATACAATTGCTCCGGTTTTAGATTTACCAATTGTATTTATATCAACTTCTGAAACAAGTTTCAAAGGGGTTCGGGTAGCATAATGTTTATCCAATTGCCCCGGTGAATTGGGTTTAGAATGGGAAGCAATATTTAGGGCAACTTTTCCAATACAATTTTCGATAGCTTCAATACTTAGGCCGCCAAGTCTTAATATCACAGGGTTTTCGTCATTTTCAAACATTACAATTGTGGATTCTAAACCAACCTCACACGGGCCGCCATCCAATATATATGAAACTTTATCTCCCAATTGTTCCTCTACATGCTTTGCCGTGGTAGGGCTTACATATCCAAACGGGTTGGCACTTGGAGCCGCCAATGGAAAAGGAAGTTGTTTTAATAGTTGTAAAGTAAGAGGATGATTTGGAACTCGTAAACCCACAAATGGTAAACCTGAAGTTACTAAATCAGGAATGGTTTCGCTCTTTGGTAATACCAATGTTAAAGGCCCTGGCCAAAAGATATTTGCTAATTTTTTAGCTTTTTTAGGAAAATAAGAGGCGTATTTTTCTGCCTCCTTTTTATCAGCAATATGAACAATTAATGGGTCAAAAAACGGGCGGTTTTTTATTTGAAAAATTTCAGTAACAGCTTCTTCATCCAAAGCATTAGCTGCCAACCCATATACTGTTTCAGTGGGTATAGCTACAACTTTTCCATCAGCTAATAATTGCGATGCTTTTGAAAGGTGTTGTTGTAAAATTCGTAATTCGTAATTCGTAATTCGTAATTAATTAAGTTCCCTTCCGTTTTAAACTAAATTTTTCAATCTTATTGTAAAGATGGCTGCGCTGAATATCAATTTCCTGAGCAGTTTTGGCTACATTCCATCCGTTTTTGCGAAGTTTTGTATCAATAAATACCTGCTCCGCAAAGTCTTTAAAATCTTGAAATTTTTCGTATTGATTCACAATATCCTCAAGATTTACCGATTTACCTCCCATCGGGTTAGCAAAGTTTATAATATCAGTTTCAGTTATTTTATCACCACAAAGAATTACCAATCGTTCAATCACGTTGCGAAGTTCACGAATATTTCCACTCCAAGTAATATTTTTTAATTCATTCATAGCCCCGGAAGTAAGCTGTTTTCGCGACATTGCATTTTCCTCACATATTTCTGAAACAAATTTTTCAGCCAATAAAGGAATATCCTCCACCCGTTCATTAAGGCTTGGAACATGAATTAAAATAACACTTAACCGATGGTAAAGATCTTCCCTAAAATTACCATCTTCAATTTCTTTTCTTAAATCTTTATTGGTGGCTGCAATAATCCGAACATTCACTTCTATTTCTTTTTCCCCACCTACTCTGGTAATTTTGTTTTCCTGCAAAGCTCTAAGCACTTTGGCTTGGGCCGACAGGCTCATATCTCCTATTTCATCTAAAAAAATTGTGCCGTTATCAGCTCTTTCAAATTGCCCAATACGCTGTTTGATTGCCGATGTAAATGCTCCTTTTTCATGACCGAACAATTCACTTTCAATTAATTCAGATGGAATAGCAGCACAGTTTACTTCAACCAACTGCATATTAGAGCGGTTGCTTTTTTCGTGTAACCACCGTGCAACCAGTTCTTTTCCAGTTCCATTTTTACCGGTAATCATTACTCGAGCATCCGTTGGTGCTACCTTCTCAATAGTTTGTTTTATTTTAATAATAGCAGGTGAGTCGCCAATAATTTCATGGGTTTTCGAAATTTTACGTTTTAAAACTTTGGTTTCAATAACCAAATTATTTTTTTCGCAAGCATTTCTTACGGTTATTAAAAGTTTATTTAGATCAGGCGGTTTGGCAATAAAATCATAAGCACCACGACGGGTTGCTTCTAAAGCCGTTTCAATGGTGCCATGGCCCGAAATCATAATAAATGAAACGTCATCAGCTATTCCTTTCACTCTATCCAAGAGTTCAAGACCGTCAATTTTTGGCATTTTTATATCACAAAGCGCCACATCATACTCCGTTTTACGAAGCATATCAAGTGCTTGTGCGCCATCTTCGGCCACATCTATTTCATAGCCTTCATAGGTTAGTATTTCTTTCAGTGTTTCACGAATACTAGCTTCGTCGTCCACAATTAATATTCTCGCCATTTTATATTTTTATAAATTCTATTCAAAAAAAATGCAAACCGATAAGCCGGGTTCTGTATCTTAATCTTTCGATTACGATGCCTGTCATTTATCTATGCGACCTACCCTCCTTGTCTTTCAGCCGAAGCTGAAATCGAGCGAGCCACCCGTTGGACAAGGTATACATGGTCTTACAACGCACAAGGTTTTTTCCAACTATACATCGCTGCATAATGCGTGGGCTTTTACTCCGCGTTTTCACCTTTTCCTTTGCTTCTTGCGAAACTCAGGTAGTCATTTTCTGTAACACTTTCTGTTTTCGGAGTTTATCCCGAAACCTCTCATTTCTGAGAGTGTGCTGCTCTGTGTTGCCCGGACTTTCCTCTTCAGATTGTGCCTAAACACTACCAAAAGCGACAGGCTAGTTTGCTTAGCAAAATTATAAATAAATGTATAATATAAAAGACAAATGAGAATTAATTTATGAAAACTTTTAGATTGGCTTTTTTTAGGAGTTTTTTTGAAGAAAATCTTTTAATGTTTTATTGTTGGGTTCTTTCTTTAAAATACGTTTCGCCATTTCTAATGCCTTGACTTTATTGCTTGAAGTCAAATAGTAGTCAAACATATTTTTTAATAAAGGCAAAAAATCAGGATTGGTTACTAACGACCTAGTGTAGTATGAATTTGCTTTACTCATTTCACCCGATTTAAAATAAAGATACCCTAAATTATTCAATGCTTGTGTATGGTTTGGATTTAATACTATCACGAATTTAAGAGTTTGTTCTTCATCCAAAGTTTTTCCTAAATTGTGTTTTGCAATACTTAGTTTATAAATGAACTCAAAATTTTTGGGTTGAATTTTTAAAGCTTTTTGAATGAAAGTTTCTGCTTTGTCCCATTGTGAAATATTTAAATACGATTGCCCTATTCTGTAAAATCCCCAAGCATCTAATTTACTTTCATCCGCATGTTTTGATGATTCAATAACCTTCGTGTTATCGCCAACTAAATACCAGTAATAAATTTCTAAAACAGCATCTTTCTTTTTATTTAAAAGTTTGCGTGCTTCCTTTAAATACAAGGCATCCGGATTAAATTTTTCATAATAACTCAAATACGCTTTTATCGTAGTTTCCGTCGTCGGATTATCATTATTGATACAATACAATCCTTTCAATTGCCCTTTTTGTGGCAAGGCTTTTTTTGAAGGTTTTCTGATGAAATGATCGTGAACCGTGACGTGAGGAATATCAATCGTGCCGCTTTTGGGCATGTGGCATTTTACGCAATTGTTGTCATTTTTCTTTATTTCCAAAGGTAAGCCTTGGCAATCATCAGCGGCAGAATGGCATTTTTTACAGGCATTATTAAATTGAGAAACTCCGGTTTCTTTTACGGAAATGTGAGGATTGTGGCAATTGATACAGGTGAGTGAAAGTTGTTTTCCACCTTTGTTTGATTTTATAAAACACTGACTAAGTTGAAGCCGTTGGGCGTGTGACGCCATAATAAAACCCGATTCGTTGTTTTGATAATTTGGCATAAAAACATTGTAAAAATCCGAGAGTTTCATCCCTGGCTTAAACTCTGTAAATCGTTTGCCATCCTGCAACACAGCGTTGCCTTGCAAATGGCAGCGTTGGCATAAATCCACCTGCAATTGCCAACTTAATTTTGAAGGATTAATTATGGTTCGGTCTATTCCATCTTTACTTTTTATAGATTTTCCTTGCAATCTTAAATTAACATGCAACTCGCCAGGGCCATGGCAACGTTCGCAATCTATGCCTAAACCAATTTTTGTAAATTTATTATCACTTTCGGCTTCTACTTTTGGCATTGCATTGTGGCAACTCATGCATTCCTCATCAATGATTCTGGCAAACCGTGAATTTCTTCCTTTCTCAAAACCCGGTGGTAGTCCCCAATGTTTTTCCTGAGCATACCAAGTCATGGGAGCCTGATACACAAAGCCGTTTCTTAAAATAAGATGTGAATTGGTGTGTTGTCCAGAGCCGATTATGTAATCAATTTTTTCAATTCGTTTGTGAATAGTATCCTTTCCATCGAGGCGGTATTCCATAAAAAACAAAGCTTCATTTTTCCAAAAAGGCTGGTAGAAAAGGTTGTTAACCGTATCATAAATTACATGAACGGACGAAAAATCTGCTGCACTTTTTTTTTGTATGGCTAAATTAAATGAGCTGCCCATACCGGTATGGCTAAATGTTTTTGCTTTATCTTGATGGCAGGAGGCACAAGTAGCCAAACCAACATAATCCACCGTATCGTTATGGTTTAGGTAAAATAGTTCTTCTACTTTTTTTTGTTCTGATGAGCATGAAAAAAAAATTAGAAAGGAGATAGCAACTCCAAAAATTAAAGAAATTAAAATTCGCGGGGAAACAAATTGAATATTGAACATTCTTTTAAATTTCAATATCAAGTTAATTTTTTACAAACCAACCATTGCTTTCCAGGCTACCATTCCGCCTGTAAGATTTTTTACATTAGTAAAACCTTGTTTAGTTAAAAAATCAGTGGCTGCGGCACTTCTGGCTCCTGAATGACAATGGATAATTATTTCTTCATCCATAAAATCTTCCAGATCTGGTAAAGCAGCTTGTATATTTCCTAAGGATATTAGCCGTCCGTTGATATTAAAATCTTCAAATTCGTAGGGTTCACGAACATCAATTATTATTGGTTTTTCTCCTCGGTCAAGGCGGGCTTTAAGTTCAGTTACTGTAATTGTTTGCATAATTGTTTACTGCAATTTTACCATTTTTTGATGAAAAATTTCACCGTTTTGTGTGGTGACTTCAAGGATATAAATCCCGGCTTTGGTCATTGGCATGCCAATTTCATTGGTATTTGATTCAGCAATTATTTTGCCTGAAAGGTCATAAGCCGTAATTTTAGAAACCCCTTTTATATCCACTGTAATTTTATCATTAAATGGATTTGGATAGCATTTAATTTTTTTAATGTCAACATTTTTAACTGAATTATAGGGTCCCAATCTTATTTTTTTGCCAAAATACGGGCGCATCATCAAGGCTCCTTTAAATGTTACAGGCTGCCAGTTTCCTCGGTCGGCCCAAAAAAGATTGTCGCTTGATTCGTTAAAAGGATGATGGCCGTTATTAATATCATACCCTACATCTAAATGGTTATTTCCAACTTGTTCCCAACCTATATAGAAATCTCCTTTTGGCAATAACAAAGCTGTATCTAAAATAAAAATGTGATAACCATTAATGGAATCTGTAAATTTTGGAGTTAAACCTGACATAGTTTCTAAACTTATATCGGCTGTTCTTCCTTTTCCCAATGGACTTATATTTTGCCAAACCTTTAAGTCAAATTTTAAAGTAGAAGAACTTTTTACCGAACGGTTAAAAAACATCCCTATGGCCCAAAGTGAATCTTGCTTGGTTAAATTAAATTTATAAGCAATAGCGCCTTTATAAAATGGGTCAATCACATCGTCATCATATCCAAAACCGTATTCAGCCGTTCCGTCATCGTAGGCATAGCAACTTCCAAATTCCTGATAAACTGTAATTTTATCATTGGCCGGATATTTTGAAGCTATGCCTGATTCACGTATTTCATATTCTCCTTTTACTACAATTGGTTTGCTGGGTTGGCCAGTTAAGTTATTTAAATTAAAACCTTGAAATATACGTTTAGCACTATCCATTGCTCTTAAGTTTGCATTGTTAGCGTTAAATGCAGATGAAACCAAAATAGTTCCATTATTGGATTGGGTATGCCTTGCCTGTACATTTTTAATTACATTATGCATATTGTAGGCATTGGCATAAATAGTTTTTGCTTTTTGCTTTGCTGAATCAGCCTGAAAATGGTCATAAGGCATTTGAAAATAATTGACAAGCAACGAAGAGGGGCGACTTTGAATAGCGATATCATCGTAGTAATTCAAAGCTAATTTTCGATTTCGTGCCAAATGAACATAATCCAAATGCCATTGGTTCATGTTTCCAGTATGTCGAGAATAATTAATAAACCTGAATTGAAATCCTCGATGAAGGTATTTTGTGTCTTTAATACCAAGCATTACAATAGCAAACGGACTTAAGCTTCCCCCTTTTTCACGCCATTTAGTTACCCAATTCCCATCTTTATCTTTAAATTGAACGATTAGCGAATCTTTTAAATCTGAAGGGTCGCCCAATCCTTGACGTTGAAAAAAGAAACTAAAATAAATTGAATCGGCTATTGAATAAATTTTTGTACTACTATCTTTAAGGTTTATTGCTAATGACGAAAGTGTATCGCAAGCCCCAGAGGTTTGATCATTCAATTCCTGATACGGATTTCCCTTAGAGTCTAAATCATCAAAACTAGCTACACCATAACTAGGTGGATTTACGCCAAAATCATTGTTTATATAAACGTAATTATTAAACCACTTTGTAGAATCAGGGTACACTTTGGTAGAAATAAAATCATCAAAAAAAGGAATTTTTAAAGTATCTTTTTTTTGCCATTTATATAGTTTTAAATTACTATTCCATTGCGGATGTGTATTACTATAAATGGTTAAAGTGGAGTTGCCGTTTTGTTTTAGTTTGGTTTGCGACCAACCTATAAATGAGGCAATAATTAGTAGAACTGAAAATATCTGTTTCAAGAGGGGAAGTGTTATTTTGATTTTAAAACGTGAATATAAAGTTATAATTGCTTTGCAAAAGTGATAAAGTGTAAAAAGTTTAATTATCTATTCCATCGGGCGAATCACTTGGTGGTGGATTAAATGGTAAGGTATCTAAAAGGATTTGGGAAGTATCGCTTTGGTTTTCCATTACCCCAACTACTAAATCTATTTTTGATTTTCGCTTCACTTTAGTTCCTGGCGATATAGGTTCTCCCCTATAAAGTTGCTCAAATACTGGCATATCAGCTGCTGAAGTTATTGACGGGTCGGGCTGTTTAGTAACATTACCTACTACTAATCCTTTTCCTTCCAAAGTTTTTTTAGCTTGTTCAAAACTCATTTTTCCTGCAATATCTGGCATTTCTACTTCCGGTACATCTAATGAATTAATGGTTAAATATATTTTTCTACCTTTTTTTACTGTACTCATTGCCGCAGGGCTTTGATCCATAACACTATTGCGTGGAGCATCATCATTAAAAACCGAATCAGAAATAAAATAATCTAAATCATTTTCTTCTAGCACCTGAATAGCTTTTTCAATGGTCATGCCTGTAACTTTAGGTACTTCTTCAGTTTGTCCTTTACGGGTGTATATATTAATAACAAAAAATGCTACAATACCAATACCCACTAGTACCAGAAGCATCAACAACATGTTTTTTACTATTAACCAGATTCCGTTTACCATTTACGATTTATTCAACTTAAATCTTCTTTAATTATTAAGCCACAAAATTAATCAATTTGTCACAGCCTTCAAGCGTTCGGCTATTAGGCTGTTAATAAACCAGGCCACATTCATTCCGGCAGCCCTAACTTGCTGTGGCACCAAACTTTCGTTGGTCATGCCTGGAGTAGTATTGGCTTCCAAAAAATAAAAAGTAGATCCATTCAATATAAAGTCAATTCGCGATAGCGTTTTGCAACCCAAAGCTATAAATACTTTTTTTGACCAATGCTGAATTTCTAAAGTTTGTTCTTTGGTTAAATCTGCCGGAGTTACTTCATTTGATTTACCTAAATATTTAGCTTCGTAATCAAAAAAATCCGTTTGGCTAATAATTTCGGTAGGAGGTAAAGCCACAGTTTTTCCTTCTAATTCATATACACCGCAAGAAAATTCACGGCCTGCAATAAATTCTTCAACAATCACTTCATCATCAAAATTAAAAGCTTTTTGTAAGGCCGTTTCCAATTCTTCTAATTTATGAACCTTGGTAACTCCATAGCTAGAACCATTTTTATTAGGTTTTACAAATACCGGTAACAATAGGTGACTGCTGATTTCTAAAACATGGTTGGCTACTAAATTTTTATCTATACATAAAACCGATTTAGCCATAGCAACTTCAGTTTTTTCTAAAAAAACTTTGCAAGCTGCTTTATCAAAACTAATGGCAGAAGCCAAAACCCCGCAACCGGTGTAAGGAATATTAATCATATCAAAATAGCCTTGAATTTTTCCATCTTCAGCCGGTGGGCCATGCAATGGAAAGAAAGCTGCTAACTGAAAATTGACTTTACCAGTAGGCATGTTTAACGAAAAATCGTTTTTGTTTATTGAGGCAACCGAGCCATCGTCAAAGGTATAAAACCAATCTTCTATAGTTATATGAATAAGCCAAACGTTATAAATAGATTTGTCAATCCACTCATACACCTTATGGGCACTGAGCAATGAAATATTAGATTCGGCTGAAAAACCGCCTGTGAGTAATGCTATATTGATTTTATCCATTTATACTTCGCAAAATTAGGTAAGCAAATTCATATTTCTAAAATCTAAAAATAAATTACCTTTGGCACCACAATTGTAAAATAATAAAAAATGAATTTATGAAAAAACTATTTACCCTTTCGCTTATTTTGTGTTTTGCAGCCTTTGCAAATGCTTTAGATTCTGACACCGCTAAATCCAATTCACTTCCATCGGTATTAGTAAAAGACCTTAACGGGCAGCCTGTTAATTTTGCTGAGTATGTTACTAAAGGGCAAATTACCGTGGTTTCATTTTTTGCCACTTGGTGCAAACCTTGCTTAGTGGAGTTGTCAAATATTGATAATGTGTATGCAGAGTGGCAAGAAAAATATAAAATGCGATTAATTGCGGTATCGGTTGATGATAGTAGAACATTAGCCAAAGTAAAGCCATATGTTACTAGCAAAAACTGGACGTATGATGTGTTGATGGATAATAACAGCGATTTGCGAAGAGCTTTGAATGTTACTAACCCTCCAACCACTTTTTTACTAGACAAGGAGGGTAAAATTGTATACACTCATACTGGTTATTTGGAAGGTGACGAATTAGAACTTGAAAAAAAGATTGCTGAATTGGCTAAATAACAATAACAAATGTTTTAAATAAAAAAAGCTTCGTATTACAAAACACGAAGCTTTTTTTTATGCTTTGAAAATTTCTACTTAGCTTTTTCTTTATTTTTTTTCATCAAATATTCTGAAAGTTCCAAATCTGTCATTGTCAAAATATTTTCCGATAATAAAGTTTGAGCCTCTTTGGCCAAAGGGTGAGTTGGATATTTTTCAACCAATTGTTTGTAATAAAATTTAGCTTTTTCAGGTTCTTTTAAATTATCCCAATAAATAAAACCAGCAGCCATTAAGGCATCCGGACTTTTTTCATAATTAGGATATTTGGTAGTTACTTCATCATATAATCGCGCTGCATCGCCATAGTCATTTGCAGTTTGGTAAAGCTTAGCGGCAGTATAAAAGCATTTTGCACTTTTGTCCGAATTTGGTTTTGCTAAAGCAAATTTTTCAAGAGTTTTTGCCCCATGTCTTTTTTCATCCGTTGAAAATTGGGCTTTTCCATCGGCCAATAAATAATAATGAATGGCTGAATCTTGATTATTTTTCCCGGTATTGTATAAATCAGCTAATTTTAAATTAATACTATGAGTATTTTCATTTATGGCGTATGTAGATTTGTAATAATTGGCAAACTTTATAGCATCATCCCAATTTTGGGTTATATATTTAAACATAAACGCTTTGAATAAATAGCGCTCAGCAATAGAATCTTTTGTGAAATTTTTGGCAAAATCAAAGTACAAATCTGCCAAATTATTCATCCCGTTTGGAGTGGATGATGAATCAGAAATTTCCAGTTCATAAATGGATTTGGCTAATTTTTCTTTTTTGGAAGTGCAGGCTATTGTTAATACAGAAAGCAGGGTTCCAAATACTAAATTATTAATCAAGCGACTCATTCTAAATTTTATAGTTTTAACTTTTAGTTTACATGACCATTCCACCACACACACTAATTACCTGGCCAGTAATGTAAGTTGACATATCTGAGGCTAAAAAAACGGTTAAGTTGGCAACATCATCTACAGTTCCACCACGTTTTAAAGGTATCTGTTCCATCCAGGTTTTCATTACATCTTCGCCCAATTGATGGGTCATTTCAGTTTGTATAAAACCCGGTGTTATTATATTGCAACGAATATTGCGAGAGCCCAATTCCTTGGCTACAGATTTACTAAATCCTAAAATTCCGGCTTTGGAAGCCGAGTAATTGGATTGTCCGGCATTGCCTGTAACCCCAACCACGGATGACATATTAATTATTGAACCGCGTTTTAATTTTAAAAAATTACGGACTGAGGCTTTAGTTAAATTAAAAACCGATTTTAGGTTTACATCTATTACTTCATCCCATTGTTCTTCACTCATTCGCATCAGCAAATTGTCGCGTGTTATCCCTGCATTGTTTACTAATATATCAAAATCGCCAAAGTCTTTTCCTATTGCTTCGACTAAGTCATTAGCTTCTTTAAATACTGCGGCATTGGATTGGTAACCTTTTACTTTTATTCCATATTTAGTGGAAAGTTCATTCTCAAGTGCCCGAGCACTATCTATCGAACTGGCAAATGTAAAAGCTATGTTAGCACCATGTTCAGCAAATTTTTCTGCTATTCCTTTGCCAATTCCTCTTGATGCTCCTGTTATCAGGGCGGTTTTTCCTTCTAATAATTTCATAATAATTGTTGCAAAAATAGTTTCTTATTCAAATTTTTTAAACAATAAAAAAACCCGGCTTTTTAAAACCGGGTTTTAATATTTTAAATATTTTTATTATTCGTCAGCTGAACGATAAACTTCGAATGCTCCAGCACTTATATTACCAGTTGTTATACTTCCTGCTTCTTGCAAATTAGCAGAAAAAGTACCTTTTATATGTCCACCAACAGGGTCATATTTTGTAACATTAATAATCATATCCCTTCCTGCAGCATCTTCCCAGCGATATTGTTTTTCTTTAACTCCTGTACCCGTATTTACTTCCACATTTACTGTATTATCTATCGTAAATTTATACGTTCCTAATGCTTTTCCAGGGAATCTTAAATTAAATGTAGCGTAATTACTTCCTGAATATCCTTCTACTACTATATTAGTTTGATCACTACCAACTCTATAAGTACCAAACATATTAGTACTATCCCAAGCTAAATTATATGTAGTGATGTTATTAAATTTAAAGCTATTGATAGGATTATTAGTTTTTTTGGTTGTGTCAACAATTATCGGAGGATCGTCCGGTGGAGTTTTACTGCAATTTTGAAAAGGGATGGCTGCTGCCGCTAATAAAAGAATAAGTAATAATTTTTTCATTTTCTATTTATGATTTATGGATACAATTTTATGCTAAAAAAAACAAATGAACAAGATACTTATGGCATCATTCCGCAATTTTTTCTTCTTCAAAGTTGCCATACCTTAAAAATAAAGCTTTAAGGCCAACAGAAACGCATCCAATTTGAAGATAAAAGACTACAATATTGAAGTACATTTTAGCTGAAGCAGTTTTAACTATTAGCGATGGAAAATATACTAAAGCTGAAAGAATAAAAGAAAGCACTAGAAAAATCAGAGATCCAAAAATTGCAATTTTAAAGGCTCTCCCAAGGGTGATGGTCTGAAATGAATATTTAATCGAATCTGAAAAATTCATTTCACCAATAATCAATCCTGGAATAAGTAAACAATTGCGAACAAATAATGACCCAATAAATAAGCCGGCAATTATACCCATAATAGGATTAGCTGCAATACTGATGGCAATAAAGCCACTTGCGAAAGTTAAAAATCCACTAATTAATAGTAGAAATAATAAAATTCTAAAATAGCTATGATTAGGGATTAGGAGTAACGATAGTTTGTTTTTTATACCTAATGACATGTTTTTTAAAAAATGTTGGGTTGTAAAAAATAAATAGCTTATAAAAAATAATGAAAGTATTAATGCTCCAAAAATTAGTGAAACCAAAGAAGGATGTTTTAAAACAAAAGTTTGCATAGCTTTCGATTGTTCCATCATATCAGTAGATGGTTCTTCAATAAGTTGTGCCATTTCTTTTATGCCTTCGGGTCCTAAAGAATGGGTCAAGCTTATTTTTAAAACAATAAAACTAATGGTTGACAATACCAGTGAAACTATTAAAATAAATATAAAGCTTTTAGCTAGTAGCCTATAAAAAGCTGCAACAGGTTGGATTTTGAATTGTGTGTTAATCATGATTTTTATGTTTTAATATTTCGTCCTCATCCAGTACGTCAGGATTGTGAATTGTCTTTTTTTGATTAAAAACCTGTTTGAATAATGAAAGTGAATAACTAACAAATAAATATACCAATAGGCATACGCCGCAAAACAAAGCAATATTCATTGCTGAAAAGTGTGGTCTAAGGTTAAATCCCCATATAAGTAGAGAAAATGATAGCAATTGTAATGAAAGAGCTGCTATCAGTTTTGTTATTTTAAAAAGTATTTCAATCACTTAATTTTAAGTTTTTTTAGTAATAATCCAACCCCTCGACTTTGGCTAAATATATAATTTTATAATTTTTATATTCACCTACTCGCCAGCCCGTGTATTTTTCGATTAGGTATAAAATTCTTTTTTTTAAAGTAAAGTTTTTAACTTTTGGATCGCGGTCAAAAGTCCAATTAATATAATGGATTCGCTCATGCATTACCTCTGGATGTGAGCCTTGAAAGCGCTTTATTGAATCAATTTCAGAATAGTCAAAATCTTTTTCGGAGTTATATTTTTTTTGAATATATTCATCCGAATGCCAGTATTTATTGGCTTCAACATTTTTTGCCATCATATATTTTGGTGGTCTTACCCATCCATAATGGTAGATAGTTGCATCAACCGGTTTAACGCCTAGTTTTCGTTCGTTTATTCTAAACCCTTGAGCATCTTTCCAGGATTTTATACCTTTATTGTTCTTTATAATTCGAATTTCCTTTCTGTACCAACGACGGCTATCAGCCAAATAATCGTAAGAGCCATAAAAATGGTTGTAATTAAATAATAAACCTTCTACATCTTTATCATTTTTCCAAGTTTCCATGGCAGTTTTTATAGCTGGATAATCTTTTTCATGATAGCATTCATCGCCCTGCACATAAATACACCAATCTGCTTTAGGGTTAATGGCAGCTAAAGCCTTATCTGTTTCTAAAGCTAACACCACACCACCTTTGCGCAATGAATCATCCCAAACTGTATCAATTATCTTGATTTTATCACTCCCGATATTTTCAATATAGGCACGTGTTTCATCATCCGAATTACCCACTGCCACTATCACTTCATCGCACAAAGGCAAAATAGAAAGTATCGCTTCCTTTATTGGATAGTCAAGTTTTAAAGCATTGCGAATAAATGTAAATCCTGAAATGAACAAATTGATTTTTTTTGAGGTTCAAAATTAAGTTAATTGTTACATTGCTGAATTGATAAATTGTTGGTTTCATTTTCAAATTTTCAAATTGTTTCATTTTCAAATTAGTTAGCTTTGCGCCATGCAATATTGCAATACTATATTAGACACCATTGGAAACACCCCATTGGTGAAAATCAACAAAATTACCAAAGACATTCCAGCTTTGGTTTTGGCAAAAATAGAAACTTTTAACCCCGGTAATTCCATCAAAGACCGCATGGCTCTTAAGATGATAGAAGATGCTGAAAAATCAGGTAAACTTAAACCCGGAGGAACTATTGTGGAAGGAACAAGTGGAAATACCGGAATGGGATTGGCTATTGCTGCGGTAATTAAAGGGTATAAATGTATTTTTACAACTACTGACAAACAAAGCAAAGAAAAAGTAGATGCATTGAAAGCATTTGGGGCCGATGTAATTGTTTGCCCAACAGATGTGGAACCTGAAGACCCACGTTCTTATTATTCAGTGTCCAGTCGTTTGGAAAAAGAAATTCATAATGCTTGGAAACCCAATCAATACGATAACTTAAGTAACTCAGTAGCCCACTATGAGCAAACCGGGCCTGAAATATGGGAACAAACCGAAGGCAAAATTACTCACTTGGTGGTAGGTGTTGGAACAGGAGGAACCATAAGTGGAACCGCAAAATATTTAAAGGAAAAAAATCCAAATATTCAAATTTTGGGTATTGATACCTACGGTTCAGTTTTTAAAAAATATAAGGAAACGGGTATTTTTGATAAGAATGAAATTTACCCTTACATCACCGAAGGAATTGGGGAAGACTTTTTACCCGAAAATGTTGATTTTACTTTAATTGACCATTTTGAAAAAGTAACTGACAAGGAAGCCGCTATAATGACACGTCGGATTCCAAGAGAGGAAGGAATATTTGCAGGAAACAGTGCTGGAAGTGCTATGGCCGGAGTAATTCAAATGGCTGATAAATTTAAAAAGGGGGATGTGGTGGTTGTTATTTTTCACGACCACGGTACCCGTTATTTGGGTAAAATGTTTAACGATGACTGGATGCGTGACAGAGGGTTTATAAGTCCTGAACCTAAAAAGCAAGCCATTGATTTAATTGAAACGCACCGTCATTTGCCATTGGTAACGGCCAATGAAGACCAAATGATTTCGGATGCGTTTGAATTAATGCAACGCTATAATATTTCGCAATTGCCTGTAAAAAATGCCAAAGGTGAATTTACAGGAAGTTTGGTTGACGGAAATCTGTTTGCCCAATTGGTGAAAAACCGTCACCTTATGCATGAACCTGTAAAAACCATCATGCAAGAATCGTTTCCTATTGTAAAATCAACAGATGCCATCGATTTTGTTTCTTCACAATTCAGCAATCAAACTCAAGCGGTATTAATGATGGATATGGGTGGTAACTGGCACATTATTACCAAGGTGGATGTGATAAATGCGATTGGGTAAGTGAAAAGGTTAAAGTCTAAAGTAGAAACTTAGCAGGGAAATGTCCCCCATGCGTGTTGTAATGTGCAATGGCGAAGGGAATAGGAGGATGTTTTAAAAAATAAAACAATTGATTATAAAAGACCAACTAAACAGAGAAATCTACATTCCAAATCCTCCTCAACGGATTATTTCATTAGTTCCTTCTCAAACCGAACTTTTGTATGATTTGGATTTAAAAGATAGATTAGTTGGGCAAACTATTTTTTGTGTTCATTCTGAGGCGTATTTTAAATCTTCCAATAAAATTGGAGGTACAAAAAAATTAAACCTTGAAAAAATTGCTTCTTTAAAACCTGACCTAATAATAGCCAACAAAGAAGAAAACGAAAAAGACCAGATTGAACAATTGGCCAAAGATTTTCCGGTTTGGATAAGTGATGTAAATTCTTTGGAGGATGCTTTGAGTATGATAAAAAGTCTTGGAGAAATAACTCAAACAGAGCCTAAAGCTTTAGAAATTATTACTAAAATAAACCAAGGCCGAAGTACTTTTTTGAAACAAATCCTTCCTAAACAAAAGGTTATTTATTTAATTTGGAATAACCCGTTTATTACCGTTGGTAAGGATACCTTTATAAATTCAATGCTTGCCGAAGCTGGTTTTGAAAATGCCATCACCCAAAGCCGTTACCCTGAAATTACCTTAGCTGAAATAAAACAAATTAATCCTGATTGGGTGTTTTTATCCTCCGAACCCTTTCCATTTAAAGGCGAACACAAACTTGAAATAGATAAACTATTAGGTAAAAATAAATCGGTCTTTGTGGATGGCGAAATGTTTAGCTGGTATGGAAGCCGATTAAGTTTGGCTTATGAATACTTTGGAAGATTAATAAATATCAGTTAATTTAAATTCTTTTTTTTCTATAATAACATACCAAAAAAAGAATACCAACCACAATAAAGGGAATCGTAATAATTAATACCACATTTAAGCTTTGAGCAATACTAAATCCATTTCTGTTATGGTTAAGCTGAAATACAAACGTACTCATTACCAACCCAACAACTGTAAAGATTATGCCTCCTATCAATTCCCATTTCCATGCAACAATAAGAAAAGCAGTTAAAATAAAGCTTGGAATTAAATGCTTTAAAAATTGGGCTAATTGTTGCCAAATGCTTAATCCTTTTTCGAAGGAGTCTAAAGCAAACATGCTAATAAAAAGTATAGCTGCAATGCATAAAAGACGAGGCAACCAATAAAATAATTTGTCTGAAGTTTTCATAATCTTTTAAAATTTAAGTCAAAAATATTAACCAATAAATTTGCTTCAAATAAATAGTGTACGAAAGTTTTATTTTTTTTGTTGAGTTTCTATCTATCAATAAGGCAATCATTAATCATTAACAACTAATCATTAACCATTAAAATCCTACCCCATAATAATATTCTTAATATCATTCTTGATTTTATCAGCCAGATTATTGGCCATAGTTTCAGTTTGGCTTTCAGAATAGATGCGGACAATTGGTTCGGTATTGGAACGGCGTAAATGAACCCACTCATCACCAAATTCAATTTTTAAACCATCCACTTTATTTATAGGTTGTTTTATGTATTTTTCTTCAATCTTTTTGAATATCAAATCCAGATTGATGGTATCATCTAGTTCAATTTTATTTTTTGAAATGGTATAATCAGGATAAGTCATTCTCAGTCCCTTCACACTTTTACCGCTTTGCGCTAAGTGACTTAAAAATAAAGCGATACCAACCAAGGCATCGCGGCCATAATGCAACTCAGGATAAATAATTCCGCCATTGCCTTCGCCACCAATTACGGCGTTGGTACTCTTCATCGTTTCCACCACATTTACTTCCCCCACCGCACTGGCATTGTATTCTCCACCATGTTTTAGAGTGATATCTTTTAAAGCACGAGTGGATGAAAGATTGCTCACAGTATTTCCTTTTTTGTATTTTAAAACGTAATCTGCTACTGCTACCAAAGTGTATTCCTCACCAAACATTTCTCCATCTTCGCATACAAAAGCCAGTCGGTCCACATCCGGGTCAACAACAATACCTAATTGAGCTCCTGAGCGTTTTACTTCGTGTGATAGTTCACCCAAATGCTCAGGCAATGGCTCCGGATTGTGTGGAAATTTTCCGGTTGGTTCACAAAAAATTTCAATAATTTCCTGAACTCCCAAAGCTTCTAAAAGCATTGGAACCACAATACCTCCGGTAGAATTTACAGCATCTACTACAATCTTATATTTTTTAGCTTTTATGGCTTCCACATTCACTAGTGGAAGGGCCAAAATAGCGTCAATGTGTTTTTGGAAATAATTTTCAGGATAGGAAATAGTTCCTATTTCATCAATTTCGGGAAACTCAAATTCTCCTTTTTCAGCCATTTCCAATAAGGTTGCACCGTCATTGGCCGAAATAAATTCACCTTTATCGTTTAATAATTTTAAGGCATTCCATTGTTTTGGGTTATGACTGGCAGTTATTATTATTCCACCAGCGGCTTGTTCCCAAACCACAGCTAATTCAACAGTAGGTGTGGTTGATAACTGCAAATCAATCACATCAAAGCCACAGCCAATTAAGGTACCTGTAACCAAATTATTAACCATTTGCCCTGAAATACGTGCATCGCGGCCTACAACCACTGATTTTTTTACTGAATTTTGTTTTAACCAAAAAGCATAGGCGGTTGTAAATTTAACGATGTCTGATGGTGTAAGGCCTTCTCCTGCTTTGCCTCCTATGGTTCCTCTTATCCCTGAAATGGACTTAATTAATGTCATAAAGTGACTGCAAAAATATAGAAGATTTATTGATAAGTTCTTATAAAACTTGGTTTAATGTGGCGATAGTTTTGTAAGTATGCACTAAAAGTGCTAAAACTAAAGGCGTTAATTATTTTGATTTTCTTCCTCTTCTTTA
Source organism: Chitinophaga pinensis (assembly GCA_945907065.1). GTDB lineage: Bacteria > Bacteroidota > Bacteroidia > NS11-12g > UBA9320 > JABWCE01. Next base: position 13,456 of record CAMDSC010000005.1, on the reverse strand, counting down.
GCTTCTTGATAAAACCAAGAGGCTGCAAAGGCAGTAAATGTTCCAAAAAGAGCTATCCCGGCTGTCATTAAAATACCTGCAATTATTCTTCCTTCAGTGGTTATGGGGTACAATTCGCCATAGCTAACTGTTGTTAACGTGCTGTATGACCACCAAATAGCATCTTCCGCTGTTAGTATATTGCTTCCAGGATGATTTTCTACTTGCAAAATTGCAATTGACTAAAACAATAATAATAGAATTGATGAGATTGTAGCTGAGGCTAATGCACCTTCTGCTTTGTTTTTAAAAATATGTTTTATTAATTGGTTTGTGGAACGAAAAGCTCTAACAATTCTAAGCAATCGTATCAATCGTAATAACCTTCCTACTCTTAAAAAATCAAACATTGGGATACTTGATAAAAGGTCTATCCAGCCCCATTTCATAAACTCTAATTTATCATCTGCCTTCTTAAATCGAATACTAAACTCAATAAAAAAGATGGCACAAATACCAAAATCAATATCATTAAGTAATTTAGACATTTCAGCGGTAGCTTAAAAAAAGTTTCAATTAATACAGCTGCTAAAATATAGATGGATAAAATAAGAACAAGAAGGTTTAAAAAACCAAGTTTATCATTTTTTGAATTTTCTTCCGCCATGGTACTTTTACTTTTTTTTAAGAGTTTGCCAAAGGTCAAATTTATACTTTATTCAACAAATTAAAGTTTAAAAAAGTCTAAGAAAAAAAACTGTTGAAATGATAAATTGTAAATCGCAAATTGATTTATCTTTGCAGATTAAAATTATGGCGATAATAATTACTGATGATTGCATTAATTGCGGGGCCTGCGAGCCTGAATGTCCAAATAATGCTATTTATGAAGCCGGCGCAATGTGGGCAATGAAAGATGGTACTGATTTGAAAGGAGCATTTACCTTAAAAAAAGGAACAGTAATTGACGCATTTGCCCAGCAACAACCTATATCAGATGAGGTTTATTACATCGTGCCCGATAAATGTACCGAGTGTGAAGGGTTTCATGAAGAGCCGCAATGTGCCGCAGTTTGTCCGGTGGATTGCTGCATTCCTGACGAGTTAAATGTTGATTCGCATGATGAATTAATGGCTCGTAAACTAAGATTACATTTATAGTATGACAGGTATTTGTCATCTAAGTTCAATTGCCCTTCGCGGTGAACCAACACATCGCAGTGAAATGGTGAGTCAGTTAATTTATGGTGAGAAATACGAAGTTTTAGAAACTGTAAATAATGACTGGTTAAAGGTTAAATGCAGTTTTGATGCTTATGAAGGTTTTATGCCAAAGCCACAATATTCAGAGTTTAATTTTGAAAATGAGTCGTTGATATTTACAGGTGGGTTGGGCAATGATGAGGTAAATAATTTAATTCCAAAAGGGGCAGAAATTTATGATACCGAAACCCTTGTAGAAGTAGACGAAGATGAATTAATGGATTTGCGCCATATTCATTTTACCAATGACCAGTTAAAGGAAAATATTTTTTACCATAGTACTTCGCTTATCAATTCGCCTTATCTATGGGGAGGAAGAACACCCTGGGGAATTGATTGCAGTGGCTTTACACAAATAATTTTTAAGGTTTGCGGTATTGCATTGCCCCGTGATAGCAGCCAACAAGCTTTGCTTGGTGAAAGTATTTCGTTGGGTGATTCAAGCTTGGGAGACTTAGCTTTTTTTACCAATGAAAAAGGAACTGTAAACCATGTAGGGATTGTTTTTGGAAACCAAATGATAATTCATTGCAGCGGGATGGTAAGGGTAGATCAATTAAATATGAATGGTATTATTAATTTAGATACCAAACTAAAAACTCATTCGCTTCATAGCATTAAGCGGATTATTTCTTAAGTTTTTATTTTTGGTAGGCTGGAATAAGTATCACCAAACAAATAATTATTACCAAAAAAATCTTATAAAAAGTATGAACGACTACTGTGTTTCGTTCATTTTCATAGCGGTATAGTTTTACAAATACTAAGACATTTAATAAAATAGTAAGTGGTAGTAATATTCCACTTAAAATAATCAAATTATACCTTTGCAAAAGAATAAGAAGCGGTATAAGCGCAAGACTATTAATAATAAGGATTCCAGAGGTTGATTTTCGTTTTCCTAGCCAAGTAGCCAGTGTGCCATAACCAAATATGGTATTTCCTTTATAGGCTTCAATTCCTTTTAAAATTTCACGAGAAAAAATAATTAGCATGGCAAAGCAGCCGTAAATAAACAAAGGCCAGGTAATGTATTTATAAAAAATACCTATGCTAAAAAAGGAACTAACAGAAAGAAGCGAAGCAGTAATTTCTCTTATAAAGGGGATTTTTTGAAACTTATGTGAATACGCCCAAAGCCCAACAGAAAATAAGAAGTAGAAAAGAAACATTCGCCAGGATGCCAACGAGGCAATTGCCAAACCAATGGTATTAAACAGGAAATAGCAATTTAGGCAGAACTGACGGCTGACAATTCTTCCAAACAGAGTTTTTTCAGGCCGGTTTACCAAATCTTTTTCAAGATCATAAAAGCTATTGATAATATAACCTCCGGCAATTATAAATGCTGAGGCAAATGTTATTAAATGCAATTTGGGATTGCTTAAAACGTCGATATAATTTTTTGAAGGATTGAGGATGAATACCGCTGCCAGATATTGCGCAAAAATAGTAAGCAAAATATTGAGCCATCGCACAATGGACAGAAGCGCAAAAACTTTAATGAGTACTAACCGCTTTTGTCGCTTGGTAGATGCCACTTTTTTTAAAAAGTATAAATCACTTCTGGATTGTAGGCTTTTAACCTTGGTAAAGCTTTTTCGTAATCGGGAGCAAAGCCTAAAATATAACCACCGCCACCCGAACCGCAAAGTTTAAGGTAATAGGTGTTGGAGTCAATTCCTTCTTTCCAAAGTTTATGAAATGAATTTGGAATCATTGGTTTAAAATGCTCCAAAACCACGTGAGATAGTTTTTTAAGATTATTGAACAATGGATTAAAATCTTGTTTTAAGAAGGCTTTAATACATTCATCATTATATTTTTTGAACTGTTCAGAAATTACTTTTCTGAAACCTTCATTCTTCATTTTTTCTAAAAAGATATTTACCATAGGCTGTGTATCGCCCGGGCTTCCGCTGTCCAAAAGAAAAATAGCTCCTTTACCATCCATATTTTGAGAAGGGATACCAATGGTGTCAACATCCGTTTTAGATTTAATCAGTACCGGAAGATTGAGGTAGCAAATTAATGGATCTAAACCACTGCTTTTGCCGTGGAAATAACTTTCCATTTGGCCAAACCAGGTTTTTAGTTGTAAAATATCTTTTTTGTCAATACTGGTTTCAGGTTCAATTTTGGTAATGGCATATTGGTCATAAATTGCCGCCACCAATGCTCCGCTGCTTCCTACGCCAAATCCCTGAGGAATACTGCTGTCAAAGGTTAATCCTTTGTCAATGTCTTCTTTAAATTTGGTAAGATTAAGCTTCGGAAATAATTCGGTTTCTTCCGATTTTGAAACCAAATAGGTATAAAATTTTGATAATGATTTATTGGATTCAGTTTCTTCACTTGATGATAACCCTGAAAAAACTAATTTTCCTTTGTAAAAATTAAAAGGGATAGAAAGCCCCATCGAATTTTGAATAATGCCATATTCACCGAACAATAATATTTTGGCATAAAACAAAGGATTTTTTAACATACCGTTTATTGGGCTCAAAGATAATTAATAAATTTTAAAATGAGGTTGTTTTGGATAATGTGTCCGTTTAAATATTTAAAACAACTTTTGTCAAATAAAGTTCATTATGCCATTTGTTCAGGGCCATTGCCCACATGGTCATTTATGAAATGATTTTTGGAGCAATATTGAGCAAGTTCTTTTTTAATAAATTCCTGAACTTTGTTTCTTTCTGCAGCAGGGTAAAGTAAATGCACATTGGCTCCCGCATCAAGTGTTATCGTCATATTTAAACCCAGTTGTTTCCTGCTTTCCCAAACCTTATGAATAATGGCAACAGTTCCCGGTTTCATCAATAAAAAGTAAGGATTGCTTGTCATCATCATGGCATGCAGCATCATGGCTTCTTGCTCCACCACTTGGTTAAAGAGGTTTAAATCACCTGTGGCCAAGGCATTTTTTAGCAACTCTAAATTTTTATTGGCTTCTTCAAAACGGGCTGGGGCAAACGGGTGATTGTTTAATAAAGAGTGACCAACCGAACTGGAAACATTCTTTGTTCCTTCGTCCACAATCAAAATAGTATCGCAATAGGTTTTAAAAATATCGTGTACATCACCAACTTTAACGGCAAACTCATCGCTGCTTCCGCTATACAAATTGGATTGTCCCCACATGGCCAATGGCCCGTAAACCGAGCGGCTGGCGCTACCGCTGCCGAGTCTGGCTGCTATGGAGGCTTTTTTAAAAAAATCCTCATCCGATAAGGTGTTTCCGATTTCTTTTTCCATGCTGCACAGGCAAAGTGCCAAAGCGGCCATGCCTGAAGCCGAGGAAGCTATTCCACTGCTGTGAGGAAAAGTATTGGTAGTATTAATTTCAAGAATATAGCCCGGCAAAAACGGGAAAAGACTTTCTACTTTATTAAAGAAATTTTCAAGTTTGGGTTCAAACGAGGGCATGGGTTGGCCATCATAGGCAAAGGATACCAATAAGGTACCATCATTTTCTTTAGGTTTAAAAGTAAGATTGGTAATAGTGTGACAATTACTCAGTGTGAAACTGATAGAAGGATTGGCAGGTAATTGATTTCCTTTTTTTCCCCAGTATTTAACCAAGGCAATATTCGACGGGCATTTCCAGGTAACGCTTGACACGGCCGCAAAATTAGGAATTTAGTTGGTTTATAGTTTGGTAAATAATAAGTAGTTTTGTTTTATAGGTCGGGTACATTTTCTCAAATCTACATTCAACTAGTATTTGCTGTTAAAGCCAGAAATAGTTTAATAGGCAATTTATGGGAAGAAGAATTATACAGATACATAACCGGGATTGTTAGAAATAAAGAGCAAAAAATGTTAGCTATAAATGGAATGTCTGACCATATACATTTATTCATCGGCATGAAACCTTCTTGTTGTTTGTCAGATTTGGTTAGAGAAATCAAAAAGTCATCCAATGATTTTATAAATGAAAAAAAGTTTACAAATTTTAAGTTTCAATGGCAGGAGGGATACGGTGCATTTTCATACAGTCATTCTAATTTGGATAATGTTATAAAATATGTGATGAATCAAAAGTAGCATCATAAAGTGTTATCTTTTAAAGAGGAATACATTGAGTTTTTGAGGAAGTTTGAAATAGAATTTAAAGATGAATACCTGTTTGATTGGATTGTTTGAAGGGAAGAATCCGAAGGATTCTAATGTTTATAGCACGATAATATCAGATTACATTCGACCCCTTCGGGGTCGCACAATCCAAATATTTCAAATTTCTATAAACATAAAATCCCTTCGGGATTAATATATTTGCTAACTGATTCTTAGTTTAAAATTTCCAATTCAACCATGTTCATCCTCTCCAAAATAATTACCATTTTTTTAAGCCCTTTAATCTGGATATTGGTTAGCCTGTTTTTTATTTGGCGAACAAAAAATGCCAAGAAGAAAAAATACCTGATATGGGTTTGGATGATTTTTACCTTTGTTCTGACCAATAATTTTATAGTTCATAAATGCCTTGAAAAATATGAAACGCCTTATCAACCCATTGCAGAGGGCAAAGTTTACGATTGCGCCATTGTGTTATCCGGTGCTTCCCGATACGATAGTTTTTCAAGGTCTCTACAATTTAATCAAGGAGCCGAACGCTTAACCGAGCCGGTGATACTTTATAAAAAAGGCATTGTAAAAAAACTATTAATCAGCGGTGGTTCGGCTAGTGTGTTTCCTCCATACCTAAAGGAAGCCACTTATGTGAGGCGGTTTTGGTTGGATATGGGTGTGCCGGATAAAGATATTATTGTAGAATCAGAATCGCGAAATACCATTGAGAATGCCAAATTTTCAAAGGAACTGTTAGAGAAAAAGGCAGTTGGGAAAAATGTTTTACTAATCACTTCGGCGTTGCACATGCCCCGCAGCAAGTATATTTTTAATAACATGGGAATGCTGGTTGATATTTATCCAGTTGATTTTAGAGTAAGGAGAATTGAAGAACCCAGTTATGATATCACCAATTATATTTTGCCTAAAACAGGAGCTTTGGAAGCCTGGGGAGAATTGATACATGAATGGGTTGGATTGCTGGCTGCAAAAATTTAAAGCTATATTCAATTTGTTTAATTAACTAGAATATAATCCTATACAATAGGATGTATAAAAAAATTTTCTGTTTCAAAAAGAAGTCTACATTTGTTAACAACTTAAAAAAAATATTATGAAAAAATCAAACATAAAACACTTAATATTATTAGGTTCCTTTTTATTCATTCTTTTATTAGCCCCAAAAATTTCTAAGGCTCAATCTTCGTGCTGTGGTTTAACAATTATTAGTAGAGTAGATTGTCTTATGGATCTAGAAATACAATGTAATGGAATGTCGGTACCTTGTGCAACTTCAATTTCAATTCCAACTCCATCTCCTTTTGTTCAAGGAACTCCATGTTTTGGAAATAAATTTAATATTCAACCAGGAATAACATCTGCAGCATCAATAACTCAAATAACTTTTCCAGCTACTACCATATGTCCATGTGATTTGAAAATTACATTGTATGCATCGGCTTTTTATACTCTCATTGGTAATAACGTATTTAATTCAAGTCATACCTATTTTTTACTACTTCAGGAGCTTGTTGTCCTACAATTTTAGCTGTATATGACCCTGTAAATTGCACTTTAAGTTTATCATCTTCCTGTATTTAATTCACAAATGAATTTAATAATTATTTTAAAAAAAATAACAGTGCTTGCGACTTTAATAGCAGGCACTATTTATTGTAATGCCCAACAAATATCGGACTACTTGGTAAATTATCAGTATAATAATTCTGGAATATTTAGACAAAATTTCAGAGAGACAGATGATATGAGTTATGAGTATTATTCAAGTGCAAATAGTTCACATTTCCAAACAGATGGCAAAAGCCTATATTATATTTTGAATAGTGTAGGAGATGCTAAATATGAATCGTATGAAGATATTAAATGGCTGAAAGAACCAACATTTAAAGATACTTTAAACTCGCAATTGGTTTTTGTTTCTTATGATATTGCCAAGAAAGTGATTGTGGCCAAACCATTTGGTAGCAATTATATGAACCTTGTACTCGGGGTGAAAATGGATGAGCAAAAAAAAAGTATTTGTGCTATTGCAGCCACTTATGGGGATTCAGTTAGGCTTAATCCAGATAACCTAAGTGAAGTAATAATTTACCCCAATAGAATGCTACGTCAATGGCTTTTAGTTTTTGATTTAAATGGTAAGTTACTTTCAAAATGCCTTCTTATAGAAAGGAGCTTTTCTATCTTTCCTTACAATTATCCTTACATTAATCTTTTAAAGGCCAATATTGGGAAATTTGACTTTAATAAAGATATTATCCTTTCATTTTTTGTAAATACTGGTTCTAAAATATTGCCTGTTCAATATAAGGATTCAATTGTTTCTGATAATAAGTTTTATATTCTAGGTTTTAATCAACAAAGCCAAAAGGTAAATTGGTTAAGAAAAATAAAATTTTCTAGTTTATTTTATTTTAAGAATGATATACCTTCTGTGAAATTTATGATAGGGTTTAATATTTTTAACAACCCCAAACGACCAGATTCCCTAATGATACTGAGCGATAGGTATGATAAACCTATAGCCCAATACAGTTATAAAAGTGAAAATTTAGCAGCAGGAAATGTACTTTCCATTTTTTTTCAATTTGATGAACAAGGCATTATGACACCGGTTTTTCGTTTTGTTTCAAAAGAACATTTTGGTTCTAATGACCCAAGATTGACTTCAATTATTCAAAATAATCAAGATATATTGGCCGTAATTAGTAGTACTGATACTTTAACTATTTATAGTAAATCATTTATTGGAGCCATTAACAAAATTCAGACTCCTTCTGTTTCCAGTTTGCCCGTTAGATATGTATTACTAAAATTGAGTTTTAATAATCAATTGGTGGTTCAACTTCATCAATCAAAGGATTCCATTGCTCCTTTAAAAGTGATGAAAACCAAAGGTGGATTTTATGTGCTCTATCCTTATGATACGAAATCTACAAGTTATAATTTAGTGCCTACAGATACAGTAATAAACCATCGTGAACGGGATGATTTGTATAATTTCTATCCCTTTTTTAATTACTTTAATAAGGTGAGTTTTTATGATTCGGCCTATAAGTTGAAGTGGTTATACAATGCATCTCATATCAATACCATTTTTGATTTTGGATTCAAAACCGTAATTGATTACGGCCCATATCCTTATCATGATCTTGATTTTAGACATGGAACTTTATTTAAATTTAATACCTATCCAGATTGTTTAATGGCTGGTATATACAACTGCAAGCCCATTGCATATTTTGATACCTTACAAAAAGGTAATAGTATTAAGTTTTTAAATATCAGTGAGTATAATAGTAGTTACAAATGGGATTTTGGAGATGGAACAACTACCTCTCAAAAATCGCCAACCCATGTATTTAAAGCTAATACAAGCCTGTCTAAAATATCTTTAATTGTAACTAACACCTGCGGTTCTGATACCTTTGTTAGGTATTTTACAACTCCTTCAAAAATTTCAAAGTATGCATATTATAAGGAATTGAAGGTTTATCCAAATCCAGTCAATGGAAATGTAATAGAAATTGAAAATTTAAATAAAATTGAATTGAGTTCATTAAAACTATATAATACATTTGGTCAGGAGGTAGAGAGTTTTAATATTGGAAAGATAAATTCTAATGTAATTAAAATTCAATTACTAAATACGGCTTCTTCAGGCATTTATTATCTAAAAGCCGTTTCTGTAGAGGGATTTAATTATGTTTCTAAGCTCATTATTAATTAATTTTTTAAGAAGTCACAAACCATCAATACAAATACCTTTTTTATGAAGATTGTAAGATTTAGGCTAAAGCCAATTGCCTTTTTATTTTTTACAGTTCACTAAAGTGAACTGTAATGGATGTTGTTTGCAACCAAATAAATCATATAAAATCTATTATCATTATTTATACTTCACTTTAGTTAACTTTAATAGATTTGATTACAGCGAAATTATTTCAAAGTCCAAATCCATTGCCGTTGGCTTCAGCCAACGGAAAAAAGAACAGAAGAAGTTAACCCAAACTATTCTTATACTCCTTATACAAGCTTCTCACCATTCCATCACTTAGGCCTGTTTGAGGAACATATATTTTAGAACTGCCTGTTTGTTCGGCTACCTTTAAAAATATTTCCATGGCCGGTACAATAACATCCGCCCGGTCCGGATTTAACATATAGGTAATCATGCGTTCGTCATTATCCATGGGCTTCATTTCATTGTGCAGTTTAAGAAGTTGCTGAGTAGTTATAAATTTTTCCTTGGAGTCAGAAACCATATTAATAATTTTATTAATGTTTCCTCCCGAACCAATAATTGGAATGTCTTTATAAATCGGGACATTTACTTTTATCCAATTTTTTAGGTTGGCCCATTCCGACAATGAAACGCGATTGTGAAGCAACCGGATGGTACCGATGTCAAACGAACGTCCGGCAGTTTTTTCGCCTTTATCAATCAATGAAAGTTCGGTACTTCCTCCACCCACATCCATATAAATCACCTGTTTTTTTGATTTCAGGTTATTGGGCAAAAACCGGCTGGAAATAAGATCGGCTTCCTTATCACCTGAAATTATTTCGATATTGATACCGCTGTCATTTTTTACTTTTTCAAGTATTTCGGCAGTATTGGAAGCATCGCGCATGGCTGATGTGGCAAAGGCTTTATAGGAAATAACCTCGTGGGCTTTCATCAAAAAAGCAAAGGCTTTCATGCAATCCGTCAAATGGATAATATTTTCATCTGAAATTTTTCCGGTAATAAAGGCATCTTCGCCCAAGCGGATAGGAACCCTTACCAATAACGCTTTTTTAAAAACCGGCCCGGTAGTAGTTTCAAATACGTTGTCGAACAACAAGCGGATGGCATTGGAGCCAATATCAATGGAAGCGAATTTAAGGTATTTCAATAGCGTCGGGTCTCGACTTTAAGTAATCGAAGAAATCCGTTTGCGAACGTACCATTTTATCTTCACAGGTTATAAACCTGTTATCCATAGCTGCATTATGTTCTCTCGCCTTTTGATTATCGCTCATTATAATGTCCAGATAATTGTCAATTTCCTTTTTTATAGACTTGTCATAAATGGGGCAGGCAACTTCAATTCGGTAATCCAAGTTTCGCATCATCCAATCGGCTGATGATATGAAATACAAGGGTTTGCCTTCATTGCCAAAAACAAAAATTCGGGAGTGTTCTAAAAACCGATCTATTATAGATATAGCTCTTATGTTTTCACTCAATCCTTTTATTCCCGGTATCAGGCAACAAATTCCCCTTACAAATAAATCAATTTTAACTCCTACATTGCTGGCTTCATAAAGAAGGTCGATTAAATTTTCATCAACCAAATTATTAAGTTTTATTCGTATAAAAGCCTCTTTGCCTTTTAAGGCTGCTTGGGTTTCATTTTGAATAAGCTTAGCCAATTTTTTTCGCATGCCAACTGGCGACACAAGTAAATGTTTAAATGTATGAGGTAAATACGGCTTTTCAATCATATGAAAAACTTTATTTACTTCATTGGTTATTTGCGGGTCGGCCGTAAATAGGGCCACATCCGTATAAATTTTAGAGGTGGTTTCGTTAAAATTTCCAGTGGCCACGTAGGCAAAATGATGTTCTTTGTTTTTTACAATTCGTGTGATGGCTACCAATTTGGCGTGGGTTTTAAGTCCACTAAGTCCAAAAATTAGTTTAACACCCGCATCGGTTAATTTTTTACTCCAGCTAAGATTAGCTTCTTCGTCAAATCGGGCTTGAAGTTCTAAAATTGCTGTCACACTTTTTCCGTTTCTTACTGCATTAATCAATGCGTTTATAATCATCGAATTTTTTGCCAAGCGATACAGCGTAATTTTTATAGACTTTACAGTTGGGTCAATGGCCGCTTCCCGCAAAAAATGAATTACATAATCAAAAGGCTGATAAGGAAAAAAAAGCAAATGGTCTTTTATCGAAATTGCATGAAGCATACTCATCGATTTTTCAAACGGAGGATGAGTAATTCGTTTCACAGGCGGATATTCCAATTGCGGTTCACCCACGTTTGGGAATTTTATAAAGTCTTTGAAATTATGGTATTTGCCGCCCGGAATTATATTTTCATTATCTGATATTTTTAGTTTTTTAAGCAAAACATTCAAATACGGTTTAGGCATATTTTCATCATAAATAAAACGTACCGGTTCCGCCTTTTTGCGATTTTCAAGGCTTTTTTCCATCTGCTCAAAAAAACTGTCTGAAAGGTCTCCTTCAATGGTTAACTCAGCATCACGGGTTAGTTTTATTATATACGATTCAAAATTATCAGGTTCAAATAATTGAAATATCTCTGGCAGATTCAACCGAATCACATCATCCAAATAAATGATATATTTTTTGGCTCCTTGGTTGGGTAGTAATATGAATCGTGAAATTATATCTGTTGGAATTTCAATAAGGGCAAATAACTTTTGCTTTGTTTTTTTAACAGTAAATTTTACAAAAAGATAAATACTTTTATCTCTTAAACTTGGAGTAGGAGAGGCTTCATTTAAAATAACAGGAACCAACAAAGGCTGAACTTTTTCTTTAAAAAACTCATGAAGATAGCCATAGTGTTTCTTGATAATTTTCTTTTCATCTAAAATAAAAATATTTTTGGCTTCCAGTTCTTTTTGAATCTGCTTGTAGGTTTTATCAAATTCTTTTTGAAGTGTGATAACCTTGTGATGAATAGCTTTAAGCGCTGTTTGGTTATGGGTTTGATCTAGTTTTGAATTCTTTTTTTCAAGGCTTATTAATCGCCTCACTGTGGCTACTCTAACTCTAAAAAATTCATCCAGATTATTAGAAAATATGGCTAAAAATTTCATTCGTTCAACCAACGGAACGGTGCTATCGGCAGCTTCTTGCAATACACGAGCATTAAACGCAAGCCAACTTAATTCGCGGTTGAGGTATTTGTCTTTCACAGTTTCAAACATAAAATCAAAGGATATGAAATGTTATATCCTTTGCAAAAAAATAGCTTTAATATTAACTCAAGGTTAATAGTTCATAAGATACACAAACGATAGCTTAATGGATTTGCCGCGAGTATCCCTAGTATATGGTAGATTTAGATTGTTTAAAAGTGCTTTTCCGTGGGCATCGGTATCTTGGGATTGAAGTTTTCCAAATGAATATTTTATATTGATTTCCATTGGGCTGTTGCCTCTCATAAAAGTAAATCCTGTGCTAATGCAAGGAAGAACAAATGCTTTGTTGTATGAATTGGCAGATGAAGAGGAACTTATAATGCCTACTTTGTTCATTTCAAAGCCTGCTCCCGCACTAAATCCAAAATCTTTTTGAGTGGTATAGGTGGAACCATTTCCTAAGTTTAATTTTAATAAAAGAGGAATTTGAATGGAGCCAAATCCTTCAGTTCCTTTAACTACTAATTCATCAGCAGCAGCAGAATAGGATGAGCCAATACCAATACTTATTGGTGCTGAAATGGACAAGGAAAAATTTTCATTAAAGTCTTTAAGATTAAATCGGGGCTCAATTCCCATTGAAAAAATATTAAACTCTTTGGTTTGATAAGGGATTTCGCCATATTCAGGTTCTGAGGTGATTGGATCAAATGTTCCTGTAGGTCCATAATAATATTTTAATGGTGATATAATAATATCGGTATAGGTGGAGGTGGAAATAGCTAGGAAAAATTTTTTGGAGAAATTGTTTTTTTTCTCATTGCCTTCAGATTCGCGGCTTCCTTCTTGAGCAATAGCGGTAGCCATAAACGTGAGCAGAAGTGTGATTGATAAAATTAATTTTTTACTCATTTTGTGATTTTTTATAACGGTTAATAAACTATAGAAAGTAAAACAAAAATAATACCAAAAAGATTGATTTATGGGGTTGAACTATATAGATTGACTTTTAAACTACAAAGGTGGTTTTCAATTTGATAATTTTTAGAAGTTTTTTATTTCAATAGGTTTTGTATTGAGATAAATAAACCAAAGCAAAGAAATTAGAATAACGCCATGTTGCCGGTCAAAAAGGCATTCAAACATGCATGCAAATAATGTCAGCGACCATAACGCTATAAATAGAGTTGGTAAATTTGTGAAATTATTAAATAGGGGAAATGCAAAA
>CAMDSC010000004.1 GCA_945907065.1 Chitinophaga pinensis | reverse complement strand
GGTACCAAATCTATTTCTCCGTTTTTTGAAGTTGAAACTGACCAATTTTTAAACCCACATTTGGAAATTTTAAAAATTCAGTTGGGAGAGTATTTTGAAGGTAAACGAAAAGAGTTTTCAATTCCTATTGCCGTTCGCGGAACCGAGTTTCAACATAAAGTATGGGCGATGTTGCAAAACATTCCTTATGGAACTACCCAAACTTATAAACAACAATCTGAAAATTTGAATCAACCGCTGGCCATAAGAGCCATGGCTCACGCCAACGGACAAAATCCAATTGCAATAGTAATTCCGTGTCATCGAGTAATTGGTACCAATGGAAAACTGACAGGCTATGCCGGTGGATTGTGGCGAAAAAAATGGTTACTGGAACACGAAAGGAATAATTCTCCTCTGAATGGAACTTTATTTTAGGAATTACTCCTTAATAAATTTACTTTGATAAATCTTGTTGCCAGTTGTTATTAATACTGAATAAATACCTGAATGCAGATTTTTAACATCCATCGCCATTGTTTCTAAATTATAAGCTGGTCGAATAAAATCTTTATAATTCTTTTCCAAAACAACTCTTCCTAAATTATCAATAATTTGGATGGTAGCATCTTGAAGATTAAAACCTGTATATAAAACATCCTTCACCGGATTGGGATGAATCATAAACTTTTGAATTGATGGTTTAAAAATTCCAGCTTTTAGCAAACTGCTATCCTGTAATATTTTTTCATCCCCGGATTGATAATACATGTAATAAAAATAAGTCAGCATCATTTCGCTGGTGGTGGCTTCGCCTAATGTTACCGCTTTAGGCGGATTGCTAGGCTGATTAGGATTACTTGCAGTATTATCATAGGTTACAATAGATTGAATTTTAGTTCCTGAAGTAATTTTTTGAAGATACTGAAACCTATATTGGCCTTGCCAGTGAAAATCCCAATCATTGATACGAACCAATGGAATGGTATCGCCAGTAGCAGGTTTTGCAAATACTTTAGTGCTTTTTCCAATCAAATGCATGTGTGGCATTACTGATAAAAGGGTGACATCTATAGGAACCGTATAGCTTTGATAAAATGTTTTTACCTGATCTTTAGCTATTGCAAACGGGCCATTACTAATATTATAATGATTAAGGATTGGAGCTATAAAAACCTCACGAACACTAGGTTGGGTGGTAAAACGAATAATTAAATATGTACTGTCTTTTTCAGTATCTGTTCCGGCAGGGTAATGAATTTGGAGTATAATATTTGCGTTTTTAAACAGCTTTACGCCAGTTCCAGTAGGAAAAATTACTGGTTCGGCTCCAGGAACATAAGGAGCAATAAGTACAGAACTGTTTGAGCCTGTTCCTCCAAAATTGGTATAACCCGGCATTGGATCGGCTTTGTCTAAATTATTTGTAGTGGCTGTAGTATCCTGAAAAACCAATACGTGATGAACTATTTTAGGATTACCCGGAATTATTTCGACAGCAGCAATATATTTGTTGGCAGGTAAATTGGTAGGAATTGAAAAACACCTGTAGATATCACTAGTGGAAGCCGTGGAAGTGTAAGTTGGTATTTTCACTTTCAAATCATAGGTTCCAATTTTTGAATTGCTGTTATAAACCGGTTTTGCAGGGGCTTTGCTTTTATCACCTTCTGGCGTTCCGTTATTGGTCCAGTTTACAATGGCATCAATTTCCGATTGCTCCAAAACCCGTTCTTCGGCATAATGCCTGTAGCTGGGGTCTCCCGGCCATGGTGGCATTATTTTATTTTCTACCTGGTATTTTATACTGTTTTTTCGAGCCACTACATCGGCAAATTCCAAAAATGAACCTGTACCCAATCCACCAGGATGATGACACTTGGTGCAATTGGAATAAATGATTGGTGCAATATTCTCAGACCAAGTAGGTGTTTGTGCCTTGATACCGCTGATTAAAGTGATAAAAATAAGAAGTGATAAAAATATTTTTTGCATATAGTTACGTTTAACAAATATAAAGGCTTGGCATTCAATTATCAAATACCAAGCCTTTAAATTATATTTTTTAACGAATTACCTAACAGTGTAAATATGGTCTTTGCCATTAATAGTTGCTTTTGCCACTCGGTCGCAGGCTTCATTATTAAAGGGATCATAATCTATTATTATCTCCTTACCTGAATCGGTATTTTTCAACGTTAGTTTTCCTTTAACAAATGTTTGGGCACAGCCCACATCCACTTTCTTCTTCAAAGGAACTGTAATGGTTACAGTAAATGCTTCGCCTTTTCTGTTAGTGCCAGATGCACTTCCTGATATTTCAAAAACATCGCCCAATAAGCCTGGACCGGCATCTGAAATTCGTGTAATAGTGCGATTGGCAGCCCAAGTTACAGTTCCGTTGTAATTTGTAGCTTTTCCATTAGTTACAGCCACTGTAAATTGATTGGCTTGCGTTCTGGTAATTACTTTTGTTCCTGAAATTTGAGTCATTTGAGCTCCATTTCCTCCATAAAATTTATCGTTATCACTTATTGAAATGGAGAGAACAGAACCAATACTTAAATAAGGTGCAGAAAGTGTAAAATTAATTTTACCAGCTCTATATCTTCCGTCACCGCATAATTTACCCAATGGAGCTGTAGTTCCTAATGGACCAAAATCTATATTAAACTCTTTTCCATTACCATCGGTAAATGAACTATCGGTGATAGTTAATATAGCAACACTTGGCAATATACTTATTCCAGCTTTTTTAAGCCTTCCATCGCTTGAGGCGACATCATCGCCCAAATCAAACGCTGCGGTAAATTCACTTTCTGCTGTTGAGTTATCTTCAGCAGAAGTTATAGTTTCTAATGCCTCAATTTTATCCTTGCGGCAAGAGAACAAAAACATTGTAGCTGCAATAGCTAAGGCGAACATTAAATTTAACTTTTTCATATTTTATCTTTTTTAAGTTGTTTTTATTTTTAATTATCTAACTCTTCTCCATTTTCCGGGCACCCAAACCCATCCATTTCGTTGTTGTCTCCAATGGCCTTCTACAAACCTATATCCCTTGCGGTAATTGGTGTAATATCCATCCTGCCAATAGTAGTTATTTCCTTTTACTACCCAATGCCCACTTACCCATACTTTGCCATGAGGAGCTCGGCCTGGTGCAATAACAACAGCATGACGCGGAGTTACAGGTTTTACTTTCACAACAATTTGAGCATTCGAAAAGTTTCCAAATCCCAAAATTAAAACGACTGCAATTAATTTAATAGTTTTCATAATTTTCTGATTAATTACCTCTTTGACAAACTCACTTTTCAATCTATTCTCAAAAATTATTCCATGACAAAAAAATGAAATATCTTTTATCTTTTCAACCGTTTACCAGCTCTTCTTTCCCCTTTCATTAATAAAAAATCTATTGCATTTTTTTCTTTGCTCTTAAATATCTTGTCGGATTTTGGTTTATAATCGGTTATGTATTTTGCCTTAATTTTATCAATATCAGTCTCCCATTGCTCCCTTTCAGGCCTTATGGATTCCTCTAGTTTTTCGAGTGATGCTTTATGATTTAACAAAATAGGTTGTAATGCTTTTCGCGATTCTGTCATAAAATCTTTCATATCCTTTGTTTCCATGCCTTCGCCAATTATTTGCCCTTCCAGCCATTCGGCCCTAAAGGCATTTCGCTTAGTCCTAATACCTTCAATAGTTGCCTTTTCATCATCCGTTAATTCGTTTTCAAAATTTAAACGTTTTTCCGTTAGAAGAGGAATAATATTCTGGCGATAATACACCCTCAATTCCTTTTTCATTTCTGGATTTTGACGCTCCTTTTTTCTGGCTTCAATGATAGAATCAAATCGTTGCTGTTGTTTAGGATTTAGTTCTTTACGTATTTCCTCTAGACGCTTTTTTAGTGATGCTTTTTTATCAACTACTTTGGTTGTGTCTATTGTTTTACTCTCTACCATTTTTGGCGATTTCGTAATTTTATCCTTTTCAAATTTCTTCAAATTGCCCTTTTGCTTAGTATCCAAAAACGATTGTATTTCGGCAAACATGGAATCGCGCAAATGCTTTTGATACATACGGCTTATAGACCGCTCTTCTTTTATTTTTGGAATATAATCAGCCACAATGGAGTCAATCACTTTCTTTTGGTTTTCATCAGGTTTTAAATATTTGTATAAATCTTTTTTAAAACCCACAGGAGATTCCCGTTCTTTAACAGCTTCAATACTTTTTTTGGTAAGCCGGCCTGATACCAAAAAACCAGAGCCAAAACCCACACCAAAAATGATTAAAAATAATAATAGTGCTTTCCAGTTCATATCAATGGATTTACATAGTTTAAAATTTCATCATCTGTGTATCCCCCTAAACCTAATAAATGATCTAAAGATAGATTTCCTTCCTGATAAAAGCTAAAGCCTAACAACAGTAAAAGACAAAACGAAGCTATGAATATATAGCGTTTAAAAAACAGCCGGTTTGCTATTAATATACCTATAATGGGGGTATTTTGATACCGTTCCATTTTTGCCAAAACCCGTGTACTGAAAAATGGCCTGAACTCAGGACTGTCCTGTTGTTTCATTAATTTTTCTAAGTCAATATTTTTCATAATTCTATTATTAACATTGTTATGGTTGATACCCTAATTTTATTAGTACTTCTTTTAATTTTTGTTGGCCCCGGCTAAGTCGCGATAGCACTGTTCCTTGGGGTATTTCTAATATCTCGGCAGTTTCGCGAGTGTCATACCCTTCAATCATTCTTAATACTAAAACGCTGCGCAATTTTGATTCTACTTTTTGTAATGCAATTTTTACCAAATTATTTGCATCGCTCTTATTTTCAAAATTGGTTGAATCAGCAATCTCATTGGTTCGTTCATCGTCACCCTCTTTACTACCCCAAAAATAAAAACGCAGATTCCTTATTTTTTGGCGTTTCAGTTCGTTTAAACTTAGATTTATGGCAATACGTGTTAGATAGGTTCCAAGTGAAGAAGTGCCTTTAAACTGGTGAATGTTATTGTAAAAACGGATAAATACTTCCTGCCCCACATCGTCGGCCTCATCTGTATACCCAAGCATATTTATTACTGTGGCTGCCACTTTCTTTTCATACCTGTCAATCAATATCCTGAACGCCTGTTGGTCGTTCTTTTTTATGAGTTGAATTATTTGCTCATCGTTCAGGTTTTTCAAATAATTGATTGGTTTATGAGTAAGACAAACTGAAAAGTGGTTTTATTCGGTCGAAGATAGAAAAAATATTGAGAGAAGGAAAAAAGGAAAACACGGAGGCATGGAGGTCAAGGAGTTTCACGGAGTTTTAATTTCCTCTTTGTTTCTTTGTGACCTCTATGGCTTCATGTTACACACTATTTCTCAGTGTTCATCAACAAAAACCGCAAAGCCACATGTATGTTATGGTTTGGTTTTGCTTTCCTTTCATCATTGGGTTTGAAACCACTGATATACTTTGCTTTAATGGCATCTATATCTTCTCTCCATTTAATTTTAGAAGATTCGAGTTCTTTATTTATCCTTTCGAGTGATGGTTTGTGTTTTTCTACAATTGGATTTAAGGCATCCCTTGCTTCCTTTTTCAAGGCTTTTCCACGCATCATTCTTTCTTCCTCGGATAAGCCCTTGTCAGATTTTCCAAAAGCTTCACGTTTTGCTCTGAAATCTGCTATAATTAATTTTTCCTCTGAAGAAAGTTCAGTATCAAAAGCCTTTCGTTTTTCAAGAATTATTGGTCTGATATTTTGTTTTTGGTAATTTCTCAATTCCCTTCTTAGTTCAGGATTTTGTAGGTCAGCCTTCAACTTATCTTTTATGACTTTCCATTTTTCCAACTGTTCAGGGGTAAGTAATTGTTCTATTTTACTTTTACATTCTTCATTCAATAGTTTTATTGCGGCCCTGTCTTCAGATTTTCGAGCCTCCTTCATTTTAGGCAAGTATTCTTTTTGAATAGTTTTTATTTGTTCAACCTGCACATCTGTTAATCCTAGTTCGGTTTTGTAATCAATTATACTTTTCTTGGTGGCTCTTACTTTTTTCTCCTGAGCCATTGAATTTAAACTCAACAAAACACTTATAAAAAATGTTAAAATTAATTTCGTCTTCATTTTTCTTTTGTTTATTTAAGCGTTTGACAAAACAAATTGAAGAAATATTCCACAGAGAAAAATTTTAAATAGAAAATTTAGAGTCCTAAAAAATCAATAATGTTACTTTTAAAAATTCTCTCCTTACTCGCTAAATTTATCGAACCGTCTTGTTCAATAAATTTACCGTGTTGCAAATCGCCCAAAGGAAAAGGGTAATCGGTGCCATATGCAATTTTATCAATTCCAAAGGTGTCGATTATATATTTTAAAGCTTTTGAATCATGAGTAATTCCATCTACCCAAAACTTACCCATGTATTTTCTAGGATCTTTTACATCATTCAAGTTTACCAAATCAGGACGGCAATCATACCCATGAGCAATGCGGCCCAATGTAATTGGAAATGAACCGCCACCGTGGGCAAACATAACTCTTAGTTTAGGATATCGGTCAAAAATCCCTCCAAAAATCATATTGCAAATAGCCCGTGATTCTTCAGCTGGCATACCTACCAACCAAGGCAACCAATATTTTTGCATTTCTTTTTCACCCATCATATTCCATGGATGAACAAAAATGGCCATATTCAAGGCTTCCGCCGCTTCATAAATTGGAAATAACGATTCGTCATCCAAATTTACACCATCAATGTTGGAGCCAATTTCAATGCCCGGCATTCCTAACTTAGCAATGCGTTCCAATTCCATTGCCGCTAAACTTGGATCTTGCATGGGCAAAGTACCTAAACCAATGAATCTGTCAGGATATTGATTTTGAACTTGTAATAAATGATCGTTCAAAAACATGCTCCAATCTAGGGTATGCTCAGGTTGTGCCCAGTAATTAAACAAAACCGGAATGGTACAAAGCACCATCATATCTACATTGTGCTTATCCATATCAGCAATAATGGCGTTGGGGTCCCAACAGTTTCGGCTTACTCTGCGAAAAAACACCCCATCATCCCGCATCATTTTTTTTGTGTCGGTGGCAGGTTCATCTTCAAGATAAATAAAACCCTTGTAGCCATATTTATCAGCTAACATAGGCCAGTTTTCGGGCATGATATGAGCATGTCCGTCTATTTTTTTTATATGGGGCGGTATGATTGGTTTTGGCAAGGGAATTAGGAATTAGGAATTAGGAATCTGGAATTAGGAAACATATTGTAATTCCAGATTCCTAATTATGTTTAAGTAAACTTAGGATCGGTTTCCATTACATGGCCACATTTTTTGCAGGTTCGTAATTCTAATGAATTATAATATTCTTTAAATCGTGGAAAAAAATCTTTTTCAATATCGTTCAATACAAAATAGGTTTCGTGTAGTTTGTTATTGCATTTTTCGCAGAACCAAAGCAGACCGTCGCGCATTTCACGGTCGGCCCGTTTCACTTCTATTACCAAGCCCATTGTTCCTGAGGGGCGAATGGGTGAATGAGGTGTATTGGCAGGTAGTAAAAACATTTCACCTTCCTTTATTTGAATTTCCACAGCTTTACCATCTTCTTGAATTCTAACCGTTACATCTCCTTCCAATTGATAAAAAAGTTCTTCGGTTTCATTAAAATGATAATCCTTACGGGCATTGGGACCGGCCACCATCATCACAATATAATCTCCGGCTTCAGTATACAAATTTCGGTTTCCCACAGGAGGCTTCATTTCACTGCGATGTTCTTCAATCCATTGCTTAATATTAAAAGGGCGTCTTATACTCATGATTGTTATTTAAAAAATCGAAATTATTAAAATTTTTGCGATTTTGAACTAATTAAAAAAATAACCGCGAAGGCACTATGTTCAAGAAGAAATTTGTAAAAATTCTCCTTGATTCTTTATTTTCTCTGTGCCTCTGTGGTTTAAGAATTCCTCTAAATTAATTTAGCTAAATCATTTTTTTAGATGTTGGTTTGCACCTTTAAACAAAATCAAGTCTTAATCGTTATTATCATTTCATGGAACCCAATCGTTTTTTATTCAAACTCACCGCTATTTTACTTCAATATATTTTTACAACAATCGTTTTTATACCCATTGTTTATACGGTTCATTTAATAAAATACAATTTCCATACCCAAGAAATTGTTTTCATCAGGATATTGTTTTTTGCAGTTGCCTTTGCCCTCCCATTTGTGGTGGCCAATGCGTTTTCATTTGCCAAATTTGAACATAATGAACTTACTTATTATTTAAAACCAAAGCAAAAACACACCGTTATTGTAGATAGAAATGCTGATGAATTATTGAAAACTACGGTTGCTCATTTATCTGAAAAACCCTTTTGGAAGTTTATTAACCAGTCGGAAAATTCGGTTCATTATAGTGTTAAAAATATTATTTTAAAGGATGATGTTTTCATTAGCGCCAAACCAATTTCAGATATAAAAACTGAATTGACCATACTTAGCAAACCAACTTTAGCCTTGTTATTTTTAGATTATGGGCGCAACTATCAAAATATCATTAAAGTTTTGTTGGCCACCAAACCATGAAAATAGCAATTCTTTCAGGCGCATCGCGGCCTAATAATAAAACAATGCGCTTGGCCAAAGCCATTGCTCGACTAATTCCGGAAGCCCAAATTGTTGATTTTGCCGATTACGATATTCCTTTTCCTAACAAAGGCGGCGTGGATTCAAATAATTTAACACCTTTTCAATACAACTTATTAACCGCGATCGAACAATCGCATTTGGTTTTTGTATTAACTCCTGAATACAATTGGTTTCCATCGGCTGAATTGGTAAATATGATTAACCAATTGGCGACTCGCGAGCATATTCATATTTTCAACAATAAAGTATTTACGTTTTGCGGTGTATCCACTGGTGCTGGAGGTCGTGTGCCAACCATATATTTAGATAATATATTTGGAAAAATTTTAAACGTTTTCAGTATTGACTCTGTCACCAGCCCTAAAAAATTTGAAGCCAGATTTATAGCCGAAGCCCTTGATGAAAATGGCAATTCCCTTGGAAATACGGAGTTTGATAAAGGTTTAGAGGATTTTGTGAAATACAGTTTGAAGGTAGCAGATAGGTGGCATTGATACGCTACCTATGCCTCTTATACTCATCCCAGCATTGAGTAAAATGATAAAAAAAATCATAGTCAGGAGCATTCATTACAAAATAACTACTCACTGGACACAGCACCAATAAATCATCTAGTTTTACAGATTTGTCATTGGTTATTAAAAATAATTTTCGGGGTGGTAATCGGGTTTCTAATTGATCGCGTAAAAGTAGTTCAGAATAAATAGCATCCATTTGGGTTCGTTCCTTTCCACGGCGGCTCATACTTTCATAAATAGCACTTATGGGACTTGAAATAGTGGGCCGTTCCCGCTCCAAATGCCGTTTATATTCTTCCTTTCTTTCTTCACTCAATCGTTTTCCACTAATAGTTACAGGAACCAATTCCACACTTTTGCGAACCAAATAAATTTTAGCTTTTCGCCCAGCTGTATCCATCATTTTTTTAATAGGAAGGTATCTTTTTTGATACCCGACATGACCTACCACCAAGGTATCTTTCAAATCACATTGTATTTCAAAATAGCCTGTTTCATCCGAAGTAGTGGCTATCAATTTATTTTTGATACTCACCACAGCAAATGGTACCCTTGAAAAACTATCGGCTTCATAAAGCCAGGCTTTAAAAGTAATAGACTGAGCAAATACAGCGTTGAGAGATATTAAAATAAATATCAAACCTATCTTTATGTATTGGTTTTTAGAAGGATAATTTTTTGATATGATATGCAATGCCGATATAACTTTTAAAACTACAATTTGTTACTTTTTTGCCACTAAGACACAAAAACACCAAGGTTGACTAAATTGATTTATTATATAAAAAACATGATTGCAAATGGTCATTTACCATACCAACAGATTGCATGTAGGCATAACATGTAGTGCTGCCAATATATTTGAACCCTCGCTTTTTCATATCCTTGCTCATGGCATCGCTTTCAGGCGATGTTGCTGGCAATTGTTTCATGTTTTCCCAATTGTTTTCAATCGTTTTATAATTGGTAAACTGCCAGATATACTTTGCAAAGGTTCCAAAATCCTTTACACATTCTAAATATAATCGGGCATTGCTAATGGCCGCATTTATTTTTCCAGCACTTCTTATTATTCCCGCATTTTGCAATAATTCAGCTATTTTTTCTTCGCTATAATTTGAAATTATCAATGCATCAAAATTATCAAAGGCATTTCTAAAATTTTCACGTTTGGCCAATATAGTATACCAGCTTAGCCCTGCCTGAAAGGTTTCTAAAATTAAATGTTCAAACAAATGGTGGTCATCATGAGAAGGCCTTCCCCATTCGGTATCATGATAATGGCGATACAAATCGTCCTTTTCACACCAGTTGCATCTAACAGTAGTTTGCATCCAACAAATTTAATCGATTTAACGATTATAAACTTTTGAATAATGTATTTTGAATAATTTTGCACCACCAAATGGAAGACTCTAAAAATCTTAGCATATTTCAGGGTTTATCAAATTACATTGATAAAAAAGAAATTTTAACATCCATTATTTCCCAGTTGGAAAAGGACACCGGACTGGATTATACTCAAATTGAAATTGATGCTGAAAATCTGCATTTTTTACAAATGCTGCGCAAAGATTTAGCTAATCATTTAAAAAAAGTGGCAGGACAAAATCAAACTCGATTTATGCATCTTATTTATAGAGTAGATATTACTCAGGCCAAAATGAATACAATAGAAATGGACGAATTCTATTTTCATAATTTAGCAGAGTTGGTTTTAAACCGAATGTTTCAAAAAACAATTACAAAACGATATATTAAATGATATTAACTACAACAAACACAATTGAAGGAAAACCAGTAACAAATTACCTTGGTATTGTTACAAGCGAAGTAATTATAGGCGCCAATTTTATGAAAGATTTTCTTGGTGGCTTGCGCGATTTTTTTGGTGGCCGAAGCGGAACTTATGAAGGTGTACTTAAGGAAGCTAAAGAAAATGCCTTAGCTGAATTGCGTCAAAATGCCCAGTCTATGGGAGCCGATGCTATTTTAGGAATTGATTTGGATTATGAAACCATTGGTAGCGGCGGAAGCATGCTTATGGTTACCGCCAGCGGAACTGCTGTAAAATTATAAGTTTTTTTTAAGAAACTGCAATTACTCCTTTAGCCCAGGAAAGTGCTACTCGAGCCTGCTCCTCTTTACTCATATTGGTATTATCCAATATGATTGCATCATCCGATTTCATTAATGGACTTTCGGTTCGGGTAGTATCCATCAAATCACGTTTTTTTATGTTTTCTACCACTTCGTCAAAAGAAATAAGTACTTGTTTAAGTGCCAATTCATCAAATCGTCTTCTGGCTCGTATTATTGGATCGGCTGTCATAAAAATCTTTAATTCTGCATCGTGAAGCACATGAGTACCAATATCTCGCCCATCCATTACCACACCTTTTTCTTTTCCAAAATTTTGCTGTAGAATAACCAAAAAATCTCTTACTTCCTTTAGTGCACTGACTTCACTCACATAATTGGCCACTTCCATAGTTCTTATATCATTTTCAATAAAAACACCATTCAGGTAGGTTTCAAAAAAATCAGTTTCAAAATTATACTTAAAAGAAATATAAATGGTATCAAGAATATTCGGATTCATTTTAACTTGATCTAAAGTTACTTTATTTCTCAAAAGGTAAAGAGTAACTGCCCTATACATTGCTCCACTATCTATAAATACATAGCCCAACGCTTTAGCTAAATACTTTGCTAATGTACCTTTGCCGCAACTTGAATGACCATCTATTGCTATATTAATTTTATTTGCCAGTAGAATATTATTAGGCAGCAATGATATTAGAATAAACTGAATAACAAAAAAATAATTTTTAAAATTTGCTCGTAACTTTGAAATTATTTTATGAAAAAATTAGCTAATTACATTAACGGTGCGGATGTAACTCCGATAAGCAACCAATATATTGATAATTTTAATCCCTCTGTTGGCGAGGTTTATTCTTTAATTCCTGATTCGGATGAACGAGATGTTGAATTAGCTTACCAAGCTGCCGAAAAAGCGTTTGAAACATGGAGCAAAACCCCGGCTGAAAAACGGTTTAAAATTTTGAACCGAATTGCAGAACTCATCGATTTAAAAAATGATGAACTTGCATTGGCCGAAAGTATTGACCAAGGAAAACCTGTTTGGTTGGCCAAAACTGAAATGACCCGCTCGGCACAAAACTTTCGATTTTTTGCAACTGCTGCTATGCAGTTTAACAGCGAAAGTCACACTATGGAAGGTCATGCCATCAACTATACAATCAAATCGCCAATTGGTGTAGTTGGGTGCATTAGTCCATGGAATTTACCTCTTTATTTATTTAGCTGGAAAATAGCCCCTGCACTAGCCACCGGCAATTGTGTGGTTGCTAAGCCCAGTGAAATAACACCAATGACCGCATATCTTTTAGGAGAAATATGCAATGAAGCAGGACTTCCCAAAGGGGTTTTAAATATTGTTCATGGATTGGGGCCTAAAGTGGGAAACGCTATTGTTTCACACCCAAATATTAAAGCCATTTCATTTACAGGCGGAACCACTACCGGAAAACACATCGCTTCTGTTGCCGCACCTATGTTCAAAAAAATATCGCTTGAATTGGGTGGAAAAAACCCAAACCTAATTTTTGCCGATTGTGATTTTAACAAAGCGGTGAAAGAATCGGTGCGTTCCAGTTTTTTAAACCAAGGGGAAATTTGTTTGTGTGGTTCTAGAATCCTAATTGAAAGAAGTATTTATGAAAAATTTAAAACGGCGTTTGTTGCTGAAGTAAAAACCTACACGGTTGGAAATCCTTTATTGGATGATACTAAAATTGGAGCCATTGTGAGCCAACCGCATTTTGAAAAAGTATTGAGCTACATCGAACTGGCAAAGCAGGAAGGTGGTAATATTATATGTGGCGGTGATATTGTAAAACCTGAAGGTTTGGAAAATGGGTGGTACATTTCTCCAACGGTAATTGAAAACTTGAGTTACGATTGCCGCTGCAATCAGGAAGAAATTTTTGGCCCTCTAGTTACTCTTACACCTTTTGATACCGAAGAAGAAGCATTGATGATGGCCAATAGCACCCAGTATGGTTTGGCTTGCTCCGTCTGGACCGAAAATTTAACCAAAGCGCATCGTGTGGCGGGTACTATTCAAAGTGGCATTGTTTGGATAAACTGTTGGTTGCTTCGCGATTTACGAACACCTTTTGGAGGTATGAAACAAAGTGGCGTGGGCCGCGAAGGTGGATGGAATGCCATGAACTTTTTTACAGAACAAAAGAATGTGTGTGTGAAATTGTAAAAACTGAAAAGTATTTCTAAATCAAAAATATCTAATCCCAATCAACTTATTAGCAGTACATTTGATGTATGAAAAATAAAAACATTCTTTCCTTAGTGTTAGTTACTCTGTTTTTGTGTTTAACAAATTTAGCAAATGCGCAATCTGAAATTTATGGAACGTGGACGGGCCATTGTGCTTTAGAAAAATCCAGTATTTCATCTACATGTATTTGTGGGTTATGTTCAATTGAAAAAATTGATGATGCATCGGTACAAATCCAAACTGTTGATATTACTATTACCGACAAAACTATCAATTTAGGATATACCGAACCTGTCGAATATAAATGGGATAAAGATACTTATGCCATCTCTTTTATGTATAAAAATAGTGAAGAAACCTTTAAGGTTTTGATAAGCAGTATCGCTAATATTATACTTTGGAAAGACCCAAAAAGTGGGTGTATTCTTATTCTTCAGAAAAAATAAAAGCTATTTATTTCTCCACCCATCAATCAATAGATTTGCTATTTCATCTAAACTTTTCTCCCCTATTACCCAACCTTTCATTGAATCCTTAATGGCTTTTTTTATTTGAGTATCATTAAAAAAAGCAGTTTCCAATTTTTCTTTAATGGCTTCATTTAGCCATTCGGTTTTTTGAGCAATTCGTTTGGCATCAAAATATCCTTTAGATTTTTGAAAGCTTATAAATTTCTCTATTTGCTCCCAAACTTTTGAAGCATCGTCTTTATTTCCCAAAGCATTTTTTAAAACTTCAGGGTTCCATCCTTCAAATTTATTGGGTAAAAAATGAATCGCATTAGTAACATCTGATATAGCCTGATTCAAAATTGATTTTTCAGTTATATCCGCTTTATTTAAAACTACTAAATCGGCCAGTTCCATTATTCCCCGTTTTATCCCCTGTAATTCGTCGCCGGCATTGGGCAATAGTAACAGCATCAAACAATCCACCACGCTATCGGCTACATATTCGCTTTGGCCTACTCCTACTGTTTCTAACAAAGTAATATCATAACCTGCTGCTTCGCAAAGTAATATAGTTTCGCGGGTTTTTCGGGCTATCCCCCCAAGATTTCCACTAGTTGGTGAAGGGCGGATAAAAACATTTTCCATCATAGAAAGTTGTTCCATTCTGGTTTTGTCGCCCAATATGCTTCCATGATTTTTTTGACTGCTAGGGTCAATGGCTAATACACAAACTTTCCTTTGTTTTTCAGTAACCAACCAACTTCCAAAAGAATCAATAAAAGTACTTTTGCCAACTCCGGGAATTCCAGTTATTCCAATTCTTAAAGAGGATTTACCAAATTTTAAAGCTTTTTGAACCAATTCATCAGCTTGTTTCTGATGATCCGGATTTTGGCTTTCAATCAGTGTAATTGCCTTTGCCAGAGCCAACCTGTCTCCTGAAATTAAACTATCAAAAAGTTGGTTTGGCATATACTTACTAATAAAAATTAACCATTGCTTTGGGCATCTACCACAGCTATATTTACCATATTTACAATTTCACGAATTGAACTTCCAAGTTGAAGAATATGTACCGATTTATTTACCCCCATTAATACTGGACCTATAGCCTCAAAACCACCAAGTTCTTGCATTATTTTATAACAAATATTTCCAGAAGCAAGGCTAGGAAAAATAAAGGTATTCACTTGTTTTTTGCCCAATTTACTGAACGGAAAACGAACCATTCGTTTCTCGGTATTTATTGCATAACTGGCCTGTATATCTCCATCAACAATGATATGAGGATAGTGCTCATGGAGGTAGTTAGTGGCTTTTTGAATTTTTTCAACTTCGCTGCCACCTGCTGAGCCAAAGTTAGAATAGGACAACATTGCAATCACAGGTTCTACTTGTAATTTTTTTACTTTTCCATAAGTTAAAACTGCTATATCTACTAAGTTTTCCCAAGTGGGACTTATGTTTACGGTAGTATCGGCAAAAAATATAGGGCCACGTTTGGTCAACATTATGTACATTCCGGCTACAACATTAGTTATCTGATTGGTTCCCATTACCTGAAGTGCAGGCCGAATTGTACTTGGATAATTTTTTGTTAATCCTGACAATACTGCATCGGCATCACCACTCTGCACCATCATTGTTCCATAATAATTTCTATGTATCATTACTTTATGGCAATCAAAATAAGTCATTCCTTTGCGTTGTCGCATGGCATAAAATCTTTCACCATAGAGTTTACGCTTTTCATGTTCCTCTGCCGGGTCAATAATTTGAACATTTTCAAAAACCAAACCGTTTTCCTCAATCAATTGATTAATCTTGCTTCTTTGACCTAGCAATATTGGAACAGCAGTTCCTTCTTCAATTGAAATTTGGGCGGCTTTAAGAATTTTATAATTATCAGCTTCAGTAAATACAACCCTCTTAGGATTTTTCTTTGCCTGAATTGCAATTCGAGATAAAAATTTCTCATCCAGTCCCAAACGGCTTTTTAATTCTTCTTTATAAGCATCCCAATCTGTAATTGGATTTTTAGCAACCCCACTATCCATAGCGGCTTTAGCTACTGCCGGGGCCACAGTATAAATCAATCTCGGGTCAATAGGTTTAGGAATAATATAATGTCGACCAAAAGCCAGATTGCGTTCGTTATAAGCTACATTTACCATTTCTAGCACAGGTTCATGGGCTAGTTGTGCAATGGCTTTAACCGCGGCCAATTTCATTGCTTCGTTAATACAAGTTGCTCTTACATCCAATGCTCCTCTAAAAATAAATGGAAACCCAAGTACATTATTTACCTGATTAGGATGATCGCTACGACCAGTAGCCATTATCAAATCTTTGCGGGCAGATACTGCAAGATCGTAATCTATTTCAGGATCAGGGTTGGCCATGGCAAATACAACGGGATTTTTTGCCATTGATTTAATCATTGCCTGATTTAAAATATCCTTTTTAGAAAGTCCAACAAAAACATCAGAATCTTTCATGGCTTGCTCCAAGGTATCAATTTTTCGGCTAGTTGCAAAGTACCCTTTATTGGCATCCAAATCGGTTCTATCATTTCTGATAACGCCTTTACTATCCAGCATCACGATATTTTTTACATCAACTCCTAATGAAACAAATAATTTTCCACATGATATTGCCGAAGCACCAGCTCCATTAATTACCATTTTTATTTTGTTTAATTTTTTGCCCACAATTTCAGTTGCATTTAGCAATGCCGCACCTGATATTATTGCGGTGCCATGCTGGTCATCGTGCATTATAGGTATCGAAAGTTCAGCCTTAAGTCGTTGCTCAATTTCAAAACATTCGGGAGCTTTAATATCTTCTAAATTTATTCCACCAAAGGTGGGTTCCATAGCTCTCACTGTAGCTACAAATTCATCTACTGTTTTACAATTTAATTCTATATCAAAAACATCAATGTCAGCAAAAATTTTAAACAATAATCCTTTACCTTCCATAACAGGTTTAGCTGCTTCTGGCCCAATATCGCCTAATCCAAGTACCGCAGTGCCATTAGTAATCACAGCCACCAAATTTCCTTTGGCTGTGTATTTATAAACGTCTTCAATATTTTCGGCAATTTTCAAACAAGGCTCTGCCACCCCAGGAGAATATGCTAAACTAAGGTCTCGTTGGGTTTGAGTTGGTTTGGTTGGTATTACTTCGATTTTCCCAGGCCTTCCTTCGGCATGGTAACTTAACGCATCGGTATATCGCTTGTCGCTCATTTCCTTATTTTATAAAAATCTTATGGTTCTAATGAATCTATTTTAGGACTTCTCCTCATTCGCATATTTAATAACTCTACCCCAAAACTGAAAGCAATTGCAAAGTATAAATACCCTTTAGGAATGCTTCCAATTTTATTATCTGCCACGGCAAAATCGGCTAAGTGTCCACCTTCAAGAATCAACATAAAACCAATTAAAATCAAAAATGATAAACCCAGCATTTGCACGGTTGGATGTTTATTCACAAACTCTGAAACCTGACTAGCAAAAAGCATCATAATAATCATTGACAAAACAACAGATATTACCATTATTGGCAAAGCATCATTTATTCCATTTGTCATTCCAATAGCTGTCAATATTGAGTCTATGGAAAAAACAACATTAATTAACATTATCTGGGTGATAGCGTTAGACAAAGTCAATTTTCGCTTCTTCTCTTTTTGAGCTTCTGTTTTATTTTCTTCTCCTTCTATTTTATGATGTATTTCGGAAGTGCTTTTATAAATTAAAAATATGCCACCTAGAATTAACACAATGCTTTGCGCAGAAAAATGACCTTCAAAAATTGACCAATTAATATTTACCAATGGCTTCTGCGCGGCTATTACTACCGAAATTCCAAGCAATAAAATAATTCGTAAAGCCATCGCAAAAAACAACCCCCAGTTTATCGCCTTTTTACGATGATGAACATCTACTTTATTAGCAGCAATGGAAATAAAGATGATATTATCCACCCCTAAAATAATTTCCAAAAAGGTAAGTGTGAGTAATGCCATTATAGCATCGGTGTTGGTTACAAAATCCATTTATATAAAATAAAGTGCGAAGTTAGTATTTAATGAGTAAAATGAGATTTTTTGATAGATAAAATGAAGCAAATCCTTAAAAAATATTAAGTTTGTAATATACTCTTATGCCAAATATTCCAATACAAAGTTTACTTACAAAGTTGGGCATTAAAGCCCTAAATGAAAGCGTTTGCACCGGCAATCAATGGATAACCTCCATCGGAAGTGAAAACCGTGAAATAAAAAGCCCTGTAGACGGCAACGTAATTGCTTCTATATCATTTGCTACGACTACCGAATATGAAAGGGTAACTAAAGTTGCCCAATCAGCTTTTGATTATTGGAAAAACGTTCCTGCACCTAAAAGAGGTGAGGTTGTGAGACAAATTGGAAATAAACTGCGTGAAAATAAGGAGGATTTAGGCCGTCTTGTTTCTTATGAGATGGGTAAAAGCCTTCAGGAAGGATGGGGCGAGGTTCAAGAAATGATTGACATTTGTGATTTTGCAGTTGGATTATCGCGGCAGCTTTATGGACTTACTATTGCCAGTGAACGACCCAACCATAGTATGCAAGAACAGTGGCATCCTTTAGGAATTGTGGGAATTATTTCTTCGTTTAATTTTCCGGTGGCGGTTTGGAGTTGGAATGCTATGATTGCCGCCGTTTGTGGGGATGTTTGCATTTGGAAACCTTCTGAAAAAACACCACTTTCCGCTATTGCAGTCCATCAACTTATCAAATCAGTTATTGCTTCAAATAATTTACCTGAAGGAGTTTTTAGTTTGGTAATTGGAGATGCCAAGATTGGTGAAAAAATGGCAAAGGACCATCGGATTCAACTTATTTCGGCCACAGGAAGCACTCAAATGGGCAAACGGGTTGGCCAATTAGTTGGTGCCCGATTAGGTCGCTGTATTTTAGAACTTGGAGGAAATAATTCTTTGATAATATCAGAAGATGCAAACTTGGATAATGCATTAAAAGCTGCAGTATTTGGAGCTGTAGGAACTGCCGGACAGCGTTGCACAACTACTCGTCGTCTTATTATTCAAGATTCGGTTTATGATAAATTTACCTCCAAACTTGTAAAAATATACGAACAACTAAATATTGGAAACCCTTTGGATCAAAAAAATCATATGGGTCCATTGATTGATAAAATTGCTGTAAAAAAATATTCAATGGCCATAATGGATGCTGAAAATGAAGGTGGCAGAGTATTGTTTGGTGGCAAAGTGCTAGAAGGTGAGGGATTTGAATCGGGAACCTATGTACTTCCTACTTTAATAGAAGCCAATAATCATTTTAGAATCGTTCAAGAAGAAACCTTTGCACCAATTACATACTTACTTAAATATTCAAGAATAGAGGAAGCTATTGCCATGCAAAATGATGTAAGACAGGGGTTGAGCTCAGCAATATTTACAAATAATATTCAGGAAGCACACATTTTTTTAAGCGCTAAAGGCAGCGATTGCGGAATAGCAAATGTAAACATAGGTACTTCAGGAGCTGAGATAGGCGGTGCATTTGGTGGCGAAAAAGAGACAGGCGGTGGCCGCGAAAGTGGCAGCGATAGCTGGAAAGCCTACATGCGACGCCAAACCAATACTATCAACTATGGTAAAGATATGCCTCTGGCACAAGGGATAAAGTTTGATGTATAGATTTTCGAATTTAAAATTAGTATATAAAGAAGCTATTAAATAATTACTTACTTAAAAATTACATAGCAACCTTCTAACTTTTTTCAGTCTAATTGTGAATCGGTTATTCCTAAAAAACCTTTTTTTATTAAAATGAAAAAAATCATATTTTGTATTTTATCTATCTCGTTTGGTTATTATTCATTCAGCCAAATTCCAAAGTTTGAATGGGCTAAAAATTTTGGTGGCATTGGTTTTAGCAAGGGTTATGCTATTTCAGTTGATGCATCGGGCAATGTTTTTACTACTGGTGTATTTCAGGGTAAAGTAGATTTTGACCCGGATTCAATCACAACCTATTATTTAACATCAGCAGGTTCGGATGATATTTTTGTATCCAAATTAGATGCCTCCGGTAAATTTTTATGGGCCTGTTCTTTTGGAGGAATAAGTAATGATGTTGGAAAAGCAATAGGCTTAGATTCAAAAGGCAATGTATATGTAACTGGTTATTTTAGAAGTGACACTGTAGATTTTGACCCAGGCACGTCAAAATATGATTTAATTGCCATTGAACATGATATTTTTGTTTTAAAATTAAATCCAAATGGGGATTTTAAATGGGCCAAACAGATTGGTGGATATAGTACTGACGTCGCTTATAGTATTACAATGGATGCTCTGGGAAATATTTTCACCTCGGGTATTTTTAGTAATAAAGTGGATTTTGACCCAGCCCCCTCCACCAAATTTGAACTTTCAACTACTGGATATTATAATGCATTTATATTAAAACTTGACACAGCCGGAAAATTTATCTGGGCCAAACAAACTGGAGGAAACACTACGAATTGGGGGTATTCAATAACTTGTGATTCAAAAGGATTTATATATTATGCTGGTGTTTTTCAAGGAAAGGCTGATTTAAATCCTGACCCGGCTGCTACTAATTATTTCACGTCAAAAGGGTTGTCCGATATTTTTATTTCAAAACTTGATTCTAAGGGAAATTTAATTTGGTGCAAAACACTGAAAGGAACCCAAATTGAGATTATTAATTCAATAACTCTAGATGGTAAAGGTAATTTATATGCAACCGGTACATTTAGGGATACCACTAATTTTAGCACCGATACCACAAAAGTTTTTAATCTTATTTCTAAAGGGAATGACGATATATTTATTTTAAAACTTGATACTGCAGGTAAATTCAAATGGGTTAAATCGATGGGAAGTGTCAACGATGATTTTGGCAATTCAATATTTACAGATAATTCGGGTAATATTTACACAACAGGTTCTTTTCAAGGAATGGCAGATTTTGATCCTTCAACTTCATCGGTCTTTAATTTAACTTCTTCTAACAGTTCTAACGATATGTTTATCACCAAACTTGACCCATCGGGAAATTTAATTGGCGCAATAGCATTGGGAGGTGCAGCGCAAGATTATGGTCATGGAATATTTTTAAATAATAAAGGTAATATTTACACCACAGGAGGATTTCAGAGCAAAGTTGATTTTGACCCCAGCGCTGGTTTTTATAGCCTAAAAACTTTGGGATATATGGATATTTTTGTTCATAAAATGAGTGATGGAAAAGCCGGGAAGGAAACTTTAGATAAAAGAAATGATATTGCTATTTATCCCAATCCTACCAATGGAATACTATATATAAATAATCCGAGTAGTAAAAATATGAGAATTCAAATTTTAAATTCTTTAGGTCAGGTTGTAATGGAAAAACTAATTGAAAATAGCGCGATAGTAAATATTGAGCATTTTAATAGGGGAATTTATATTATTAAACTTATGGATTTAGATAAAACTATTGCGTGGCAAAGAATTATTAAACAATAAATTTAATCAAATTTTTAAAAAAGGGATTACAAGTATTTCAATATTTTATAATACACTTGATGAGTTCCGCCAAGATGCGATTTAAAAACCATTGGGGTTTTAAGCTTAATCGTTTCTAAATGTTTTGGTTTTGCAACCAATTCTTTTATGTGCTCGGTAAAATTAAATCCATTATGAATGGAAATACCAATTTTGTTTTTCTTAAAATAATCAGCCTCAGGAAATTTGGAATGTTTGTAACCAAAAAATACCGGAATTCCAAAAACTGCAGGCTCTATGATATTGTGCAATGCCCCGGTAAATCCTCCTCCAACAAAGGCTACCGTTCCATATTGATACAAAGATGAAAGATGACCAATTGTATTTACCAATACAATTTGTGGGTTATCATTGGCTTTCATCTCCGTAAATCGCTTTAAGTTGTAACCAACAAATCTTTGTTCAATTTGCTTTAAATGGTTTTGAGAAACATCATGTGGAGCAATTATCAATTTCACAGATGAGCTAACTTTATCAATACATTGCTTTAAAATCCACTCCTCCTCTGGCCAAGTACTTCCGCCTATTATAACAAAACTATCTTTAACAAACGATTCAAGTTCAGGAAAATGTTTTGCAGTTTTAGAAATTGCCACCACCCTATCGTAGCGTAAATCGCCTGTTACGGTTGTATCGTCAACTCCCAAGGATTTTATGAGCTTTTGAGAACTTTTATTTTGCAAAAACACATGGTCAAAGTTTTTTAAAGCTTCTCTAAAATCGCCACCCCACCATTTAAAAAACGGTTGCTCTTTTCTAAAAAGTCCGTTGATTAAGATAACCTTTGAGCCCTGTAATTTCAATTGTTCCAAACTATTTAACCAAAATTCATATTTCACAAAAACTGCAATGTAAGGTTTGGCTATTGCTACAAAATTTCTAGCATTTTTTGGAGTATCCAAAGGCATGTACATCACCCGGTCTACATCTTTAAAATTTTTGCGAAGCTCATAACCCGAAGGTGAAAAAAACGTAACCAGAATTTTTACATCTTCCAGTTTATTTTGATTCAATTCATCAATTACTGGTCGTGCCATTTCAAACTCACCTAGCGATGCACAATGAAACCATATTAATTTTCCTGGATTGCTTTTTTTAAAGGTTTTTAAATTCTGTCGCCAATTTTTACGGCCTTTGTAGCCCAAATTTATTTTTTCGCTAAATCCTCTTCCTACAAAAAAAATGAGTTGTAAAAAATAAATTGATAAATTATAAAGGCTTCTCAAATTAATTGTTAAAATTAGTTGTCAAAGATATACCGTTAGCACTTAGCCACCAAAACACAAAGTATCACAAATTAAAATAAAAAGCCCCGAAGCAAATGAATACTTCAGGGCCATTATTTAACTGTGGTTTGAAATTATTTTTTATAACAATTAACAAAGGCTTTCCACTGTCTGTCAGTCAAAATACCGTTAAGTTGTCTTAAGAATTTTGTATGACAATCTTTCAAAGCTTGATTTACTTTATCTTTCAATTGCAATTCTCTTAATTCTTTTTGGAATGCATGTCTTAGCCTAGCCATGCGTTGTTCGTATTCAGCTTTGGTAATTTTTTCTGCTCTTAATAGTTTGGCTTGCTCAGCAGCCAAATCTTTGTACTTGGCCACCAATGCAGCATGAATTGCTCTTGCCCGGTGAATAACTGAAGCTTTGCAATCTTTGTATTCGCCTAGTGCAATTCGTATTTTTTTGATTTGGTCATCTTCTAATTTTAAATCTTTAAGGCAACGAAGAAATGAATGATTTCTTACATTACTTGTAGTTGACGAATTGGAGCCGGCCACATTTTCATTGGCATCCAAATCTTCAGCATTTACGAGGTAATCAACAGAAATTCCTTCATTAGCGGCAAATATTTCATTAGAAGCTTCATCATAAAAAATTTCAGCAGTTTCGCTTTCAGTTTCAGTTTGAACGGCCAAAGCTTGAATCTCAGATTCAGAAAAATTATTAAGGGCAGGATTCAATTGTTCTTTGCGGCAGCCAGTAAATGCTAATGCCATAATCCCGAAGGCAAGAGCGGCTTTTTTAAAATTTTGTTTCATAATCCTAATATTTAAGTTGTTTGATGGTTAGACAAATGAATTCATTCAAAATGTTTCATTAGACTTAAAATAATTTTTAAGTCGCTTTATTTCAAGTAAATAAAAATTATTTATCTAAAAACAGCCTAAGAATTTGAATACATTTTATTCAAAAAATTCTTCTTCATTCACTTTTTTAAGAAAGATAGGAACGGTTAGGGAAAATTTAAGACTATACAAAAGATCCAATCGCTTTTGGGTATCTTGCATTCTGGTATCAAAATTATAACTGCGAAGGTTTTGGGTAAATCCTTCGGTAAATTCAAATCCTAACGAAAAATTAAGTCTTTTTTTAGGGTCTAAAAAACGGTATCCAATATACTGCGTGGCAGCCGGTCCACCAGTTTGTCGGTCATAGCCCTTTTTATAAGTATCCGTAAGCTGGGGAACTGTTTTAGTTGAATAAATCCTGATTTTATGTTGCAAATAGCCGCCACCAACACTCACAAACAATCCCGAATTTTTATTACCTCCGCCAAACGTGATAATTTTACCAACGGTACCACCAAAATACATCCCCCGCTCATCATAACCAATCACAGCAAATTGGCCGTTTTCATCAATAATTTCGCCACTGGTTCCTTTTATTGAATCCAATACTCCAAGTTCATGCACCGTATTGCCAAACATAAAATGACCACCTACCCCAAAAACCCAGTTTCCTTGACTTTTATAACTTATGTCCAACCCTATGGAAGCATCTTTTCCAAATCGCTTTACCAAATCACTACCTGGATATTGTTGCTTTAAGGTTATATCAAATAACAAAATTTGCTTGGGTTCAAATTTTCGTTGAAAAACACCTTGAGCATTGATATTAAATGCAAAAGCCGATAGGATTAATAAATAGAAATATCTGTACAAAGTAAATTAAAAGGACAAAGTTATTAGAAATGCCGGTGATAACCTAGTTAACCAAAGCTACTAATTGATGTACGGCATTCCATATGGTATATAATTTAAAAATAGAAAACTACATATGAAACGGCTTATCTATGAAAGAATATTAAATTTGCGGCGTTATAATTTATAAACGGTAAATGCGAACTATACAAATGGTGGACTTAAAAAGTCAGTATCACCGAATAAAGCCTGAAATTGATGCAGCTATTTTTGAAGTACTCGAAAGCACTAAATTTATTAAAGGACCTCTAGTTGAAGAATTTGCCAATAATCTCGCAAAATATACAGGAGCCGGCTACGTAATTCCTTGTGCCAATGGCACCGATGCTTTGCAAATAGCCATGATGGCTCTTAATTTGCAACCCGGTGATGAGGTTATCACAGCTACTTTTACTTATGCCGCTACTGCGGAAGTTATAGCTTTACTTGGGCTAAAACCTGTTTTGGTAGAAGTAAATCCAAATACATTTTGTATTGACCCAGCCGCCATTGAAGCTGCTATTACTCCAAAAACAAAGGCTATTGTACCCGTTCATTTATTTGGGCAATGTGCCGATATGGAAAGTATAATGACTATTGCGAAAAAATACAACTTGTTTGTAATAGAAGATACAGCGCAAGCTATTGGAGCTATTTATACATTTAGTGATGGCACAAAAAAACAAGCAGGAACTATTGGCCACATTGGAACTATCTCCTTTTTTCCTTCCAAAAATTTGGGATGTTATGGGGATGGTGGAGCTTTATTTACAAATGATGAAACCCTTTGGCAAACCATAAAAATGGTAGCTAATCATGGTCAACGGGTACAATATTATCATGAAGTAATTGGGGTAAATTCAAGACTTGATACACTGCAGGCTGCTATATTAAATGTGAAACTTAATTATTTAGATGAATATTGTGCTGCCCGACAAGATGTTGCGGCATTCTACGATAAAGAATTAGCCAATCATCCAAATTTTAAAATTCCTTACCGCGACCCAAAATCTACCCACGTTTTTCACCAATACACATTACAAGTTTGCGGAATAAACCGCGATGAGCTAAAAAAGAAACTGGCCGAAAAAGGAATTCCAAGCATGATTTATTATCCATTACCATTGCATTATCAAAAAGCATTTGGTTCAGAAAATTACCATGAAGGTCAATTCCCAATTTCCGAAACTTTGTGCAAAACCGTAATCTCTTTGCCTATAAGTACCGAAATGGATGAAGAACAACTTTTCTTCATTTCAAATGAACTAAAAAAAACAATTTAGCAATTCAACAATTTAAAATAAATGAAAATAGCCGTTATAGGAACAGGATACGTGGGTTTAGTTACTGGAACATGCTTTGCCGAAGTAGGCATTGATGTAACCTGCGTAGATATTGATGTAAATAAAATAGAAAACTTAAAAAAAGGAATACTTCCAATATTTGAGCCTGGACTTGAAGAAATGGTGGTTAGAAACCACAAAGAAGGCCGTTTGAATTTTAGTTCAGACCTTGCTGAAAGTATTAAAGATTGCGATGTAGCCTTTATAGCCGTTGGAACTCCTCCTGGAGAAGACGGAAGTGCGGACCTTAAATATGTGCTTGCTGTAGCTGCCGGAATTGGTCAACATATGAACGACTATGGAGTGGTTGTTACCAAAAGTACGGTTCCTGTAGGAACGGCGAAAAAAGTAAAACTGGCTGTTAGACAAGAATTGGATAAGCGTGGTTTGGACATTGAATTTGATGTAGCCTCTAATCCTGAATTTTTAAAGGAAGGTGCTGCTATAGAAGATTTTTTAAAGCCTGATAGAATTGTGGTAGGAGTGGAAAGTGACCGTGCCGAAGAAATAATGAAGCGTTTGTACAAACCATTTTTACTCAACGGGCACCCTATTATTTTTATGGATATCCCATCGGCTGAAATGACCAAGTATGCCGCGAATGCTATGTTGGCTACCAAAATCAGTTTTATGAATGACATTGCCAACTTGTGTGAAATAATGGGAGCCGATGTAAATCATGTGAGAAAAGGAATAGGCAGCGACCCGCGAATTGGCAATAAATTTATATATCCCGGAATTGGTTATGGCGGTTCTTGTTTTCCAAAAGATGTGAAAGCCCTTGCCAAAACTGCCCATGAACATGGGTATAAAATGCAGATTTTAGAAGCTGTGGAATCGGTGAATGATTTTCAGAAATCGGTTTTATTTACAAAAATTAAGAAACATTTTGGTTCTCTAAACGGAAAACACTTTGCTATGTGGGGATTGGCTTTTAAACCCAAAACCGATGATATGCGTGAAGCCCCCAGTTTGGTAATTATAGATAAACTGTTAGCCGAAGGAGCTACTGTGACGGCTTATGACCCTGTGGCTATGCATGAAGCAAAGAAGACTTTAGGTAATTCCATAATGTATGCTACCTCACAATATGAAGCATTAAATGATGCCGATGCTTTATTGATTGTGACTGAATGGCCAGAGTTCCGTTCCCCTAAATTTGAAGAAATGGGAAGCCGCCTAAAGCACAAAGTAATTTTTGACGGACGAAATATTTATGAGCCAGAGGAAATGGTAGAATACGGATTTTCGTATGAGTGTATTGGCAGGGCTAAGATTTAATAATTAATTTTGTCATGTCGAGGAACGAGACATCTCTTTCTAAGATGAGATTCCTCCTATCGTCGGAATGACAAATAAAACTTTTAACTAGCTTAACAACCGTTTCACCACTTCAGAAACCAGTTTCCCATCCGCTACACCGGCGGTTGCTTTCATAGCAGCAGGCATCACTTTTCCAAGGTCCTTCATTCCGGCAGCCCCGGTTTGGGCAATAATACCCTGAACTATAGCAGTAATTTCAGTTTCACTCATTTGGGCAGGAAGCAATTCTTCAATAATGGTTAATTCTTCACGCTCCTTAGTTACCAAATCGGTTCGGCCTTCTTTATCAAATATTTCAATGCTATCACGAATTGTTTTAGCCATTTTTTGAATAGCTTTTAAATAAGCATCTTCGGCCACGTCACTGCCTGATGACTGCAATAATAAAAATTGCGCTTTTATATTTCTGAAAGTACGCAAACGAGGCTCGTTTTTAGCCTTCATAGCCGCAGTTATTTCACTATTTACTTTTTCGGGTAAGTTCATGGGGCAAAGTTATTGTTTTTTTATCTCCTCTACTTTAAATATCCAATAGCCTTCATAATATTCAATACCCCGTTTAAAATATGCCAAACAATTAAAATGGTAATTGGCAAAGTCAAACTCCCGTTTGGCTTGTTTCTTCTCGTCAAAAGCTTTAAAGTAGTCAAACTGTGGTACCGGATGAGAGGCTATAAAAATTAATGGCTTATTTTTAGGAGCAGTTGCCAATGCTTCTACCAAATCCATGCTGTCGGTAGAGTTTAAACGAGCCCCATCCCATTTGGTATTGCTACATAATTTTTTATGCTGCATGGTATAAATTTTCCGATCCAACTCTGCCGAAATGGGACTTAAAGCAAAATCAACTGTACCAATCATATAACTCTTGGCATACCCTTTATTTTTAAGGTATTTTGCCACTTCCGGGCCTCTGGAAAATTTTTGTGTCCAATCGGCTGCATACATCATCACTCCTCCAATAGCCTGAGTTGCAATCACCATTATTAAGACTGTTAATTTTACTTTTGACATAAATTCATCCTGTTCATGAAATTTCTCCAGCAACCACAAACAAACCAGCCACCATATAAAAAAATGACCGTAATATCTGGCAAACCTAAACCCGGTATGGTATTGAAAAAACAAAACCAAGCCTACCCCACCAAGCCACAATAGCAAAATAGATTGCTTACGGATAAAAGGTAAAGTAACGATGCAAAATGTTATCAATGGCCAATACCAACTCACTATTCCCTTATCATCCATTAAAAAATTTGTGTTCCAGAAATGACCTGCCTGAAATTTGCTTATGGGAACAAAAGCACTAAAAAATTGAGTGATGGCTACATCAAACCGATATTGGTCGAAAGGCCAAATAACTCTGTTTATTGGAAAACTGTTATCCTCTTGCGGTCTTATTTGCAAATAGGCCATCAAAATTCCCAAACCTGCAAAAAGCAAAATTGGAAACTTTGATTTTAGGTTGGTTTTCCATTGCTCTTTTGTTAAAACTATTTCCATAAAAAATAGCCAACCTACCAATACCGCTGTTAGCATCATGGCATATATGGAGGTGTTAGCCAATAAAAATAAGAGTATTCCCGAAGACCAGGTTAGCTGTAGGTTTTTTGAATAATTCCAAGCAAACAGCAGAAAAAATAATACACCAAAGGCATAGCACCGGCTAATAACAGCATACTCAAATAGAAAAAAGTAACTAAGTAACAACAAGCCCGACTGCCATAATTTAAAAGGACTTTTAAAAATTAAAACAAAAGCAAATGAGGCGGCTATTAATCCATGAAAAAATTTCATGGCTAGCGGATTATGTGTAAACCGGGTTATTATCCAAAGGCAACTTTGCCAAAGCATAGCATGCCCTTGATTCATTATATTTTCAAAACCAAATAATCCTTGAGCATCGCGGGCTTGCAGATATTCCTCATACTCATCCCGCCACATTTCGTGGTGGTAAAGACCAAGGATTAGTAATACCAAATAGGCCGTAAATACTAATAGTTTAGAGTCCTGAATTTTCAAGGTTTCAAAAATAGGGTAGTTTTTGGAAAGGAAAATAATAACTTAATTTCATTAACCGAGATTAAACAAATAAGTCTTAAAATAGTATATAAAAAATAATACACCTGACTATCAACACCTTACCCCCCCCAATGAAAAATTTGTTTAGGTTTATGAGAAAACTTTTCGCAACATTTGATTTAACTCTACTAAACAGTATTTATAAACCATTAAAAAAGGAGGCGAAATTCTAACATGCCCAAAACAGACTTGAACGAAAAATGAACATCAGGAATCATTAAAGGGTTACGTCCTGAAAATGCGGGTACTGCTATGTAAGTGCCAAAAAAAATTATACTAACAACTAAATATTACTATTATGAACTTACAAACAAAAACAACAAACACTAACACGAGAAATTTCTTTCAAAAAACATTTATCCTTTTTGCTATTTTAGCTTTTTCAAACTGGGGATTTATAGCAAAAGCGCAGAATTATACATTCACAATAAATAATACAGCATCCGGCACATGTTCTTGGACAATCTATTTAATAAGAGCGGGAAATGTTGTTAATACAATTACGTCAAGCCCTGGTCCAGCAATAAATACTACTTGTCAGGGTTGGATTGATGAAATTGCAATCGTCGATAATAGTGGAGGTTGTCAAGGGTATACTTTTGGTTCGTTCGGAAGTTTCCCTTATACCGCGGTAATTCCAAGTTGTACCCCTCCAACGACATCCTGCTCAACAGGTATTAATTGTCAAGGTGTAGCCAATATAGTTAACTGCAGTGCCACGCCACCGATAGGCGATGTAGTGGTAACACTTAATATTAATTAATATTATTAATTGAGTTTGCTAAGAATAATTTATTGACTGATAATTGATAACTTCGTAAAATATTAAACGATTACAAATATTTTTATGAGAGCCCTCTATGTTTTTTTAGTCTTATTTTTAATCTCCATTTCTATTAATGCCCAAAACTTTGAGTGGTTAAATACATATGGAAGCCACTACGGAGGTGTAGATAAAATATGGGCTAACAGTGCTGACCCATCGGGAGGCTGCGCTTTTATACATACTAAAGATGGAGGAAGTTCTTCTAAAGATTCAGTAAGCTTTGGTAGTTTTAAATTTAAAATAATTCCCAGTAGTTGGAACAATACTTATTTTGTAAAACTTGATAGTTCTGGCAAGGTTATTAAAGCAAGATATATAGGAAATTTTGCCTCTACTAGAATGCGAATGTGTGGCGATTCTCTTGGGAATTACTACATTTCCGGATATTTATCAGGCGACAACCTGTTTGATACTTTAAACTTAAAATTATCCAATGGTGGAATTGTTTTTGCCAAATATGATAAAAACTTAAATCTTGTATGGTTTACCCAAACTGGGAATTCTAAATATTATTATGTTCTATATCCATTAGGATTAAGCATATCAAGTGGGAGAATATTTTTCACCTGCCTATCCGGTGACACCACTAGAATTGGAACCAAAACATATAATTTAACCCCTAATGGAAAAACCTATTTCTTTGGGGAATTAAATTGGAAAAACGGACAAATTAAATGGTCTAACTTTATTTTTTCTACTTCTAATGTTGTAGATGAATTTAGAATTGGTGGAATTTTAAGAATAAGTGATAAGTTATATTTAGCAGGGGATTTAGGCAATTTTAATGTTATTATTTCAAAAGATACCATATACGGGCCCGGAGGTTTTATTATTGAAACAGACACTTTAGGCAACTATAAAAAACGATTTAATTTTCATAATAAAAATCCTTTAAATGTATTGTGTATGACTACCGATGGAAAGGAACTTTTTATTGGAGGCACTTTTAAAGATAGTTTGGTTTGGGGCAATAAAATAATACCTCCAAATTATCCCACTCATAGTTATTCGGGCACAAATAAAAATAGTGAAATTTTTGCAGCTTCCATTTCCACTTCTTTAAATCCCGGGTGGTTTTTTCACCC
Source organism: Chitinophaga pinensis (assembly GCA_945907065.1). Taxonomy (GTDB): domain Bacteria; phylum Bacteroidota; class Bacteroidia; order NS11-12g; family UBA9320; genus JABWCE01. The sequence continues at coordinate 107,765 of CAMDSC010000004.1, read as the reverse complement.
TAAAGTTTATGACAGTACGAAGTATGGTGCAAGTTATTTGTTTTCTGTAAAACATAGTGGAGGATTTCTTTATTGGGGCGGTATGTTGCGTGGTTCTTTTATTTTTGATAGTGTTATTTTTCAATCTATATCTGACCCTCTTATTTTTAAGACCGACCTAAGGGGTAATGTCCTTTGGGCAACGACTGGTCAGTCAACGAAGGGTGGATATCTAAATACCATAGATGCTATAAATAATCATTCAGTTTATGCTGCCGGTTTTTTTTCATATAATATAAGATTTGGGAAATTTTCAGATTCAAATACCTATGGAAAATCATTTATAACAAAAATTACCGATTATTCTATTACCAGAGGCAAAGTAAGTGCAGGCCCTTATTGTGCTGGAGATACAATCAAAGTACCTTATACGTTTATTGGAGATTTCGATACCTCCAATTATTTTGTTGCTGAATTAAGCGATGAAAATGGCAGTTTTAATGGAAAGTACAGTGAGTTAGGCCGTTTAAAAACAAATAAAAAAGGAACGATTAACGGCATTTTGCCAATGTTTCAGGTAGCTTCATCGCCTAATTATCGCATACGAATTAGAAGTACTAAACCTGCTATTCAGAGTTATTATGTTTACGATACCCTTAGGTTGTTAATTTATTCCAGAGATAAAGCTAACCCCGGCCCACCTGAAACTATCTGTAAAGGCGATACTATAAAACTGAATACTTATGGTGGAACTAAATGGACATGGAGCCCTAAATACAGAATGAACGACAACACCAAACGACAACCTTTGGTGTGGCCTATTCGCGATACCGTTTACCGTATAATAATAGCCGACAGTAGCGGCTGTGGCAAGCCTGACACAGCATTTAAGAAAATATTTATTAGGCAAGAACTTAAGGCAATACAGCAATTTAAAGATACCAGTTTGTGTGAAAATATAAATTTAAAGCTTCCTGTAAAATTTGTGGGTGGCGATTCAAGTTACAGTTGGAATTGGTATTATGTAAATTCTCCTAAATCATTATTTTTTCTAAGGAAAGGGAATTTAAAACAGGAAGACACTTTATTGTATAATACCTCGGTGGATATTAATAATACAATTGAAAAACTTGCCTTGGTGCTTTCTGATGGTTGTGCTTCAAAAAGGGATACAGTTTATTTTACCATCCGATTAAAAAAACCAATTCATATTCTTTCAAATTTTAAAGACACCACCCTTTGCTTTGGAAACCTTTTAAAATACAAAGCCACAGCCACCGGTGGAGTGCCAAAATCATATAAATACCAATGGAAAGATTTGGTATCCAATTCCATTCTTTCCACCACAGATAGTTTAAAAATTTTAACTAAAAAAGCTTTAAAAATCCAACTGATAGTAAACGATGGCTGCGAAGCCTTGGGCGATACGGCTTTTTTTGAGGTTAAGGTTAAGGCTGAGTTAAAGGCTATAACCAACCTGCGGGATACCACCATTTGCGCTGGGAAAAGCTTGAACTACACCGCCATCGCAACGGGCGGAAATCCTAAAGTTTATAAATTTTATTGGTTGCTAAACAACAAACAAATCGACACCATTAACCATTTACAATTAACCATTAACAATTCCTCAACGCTAACCATAATTACAAAAGACAATTGCAGCCTGAACGATACCGTTAAAAAAATAATCACCGTTAATCCAAGTCCAAAAGCTGATTTCAGTTGGGATTTGGCGTGTAGCCGAACGGTTACAAAATTTCAGTTTACAGGCTCAAAACCCAACTCACCGATTACCACAATTTTCCATTGGAATTTTAACAACGAAAGCCCGTCATATCTCGAAAATCCGTCGTATTTATTTACCCTTGCGGGAACAAAAAAAATAAGTTTAGCCTTAACCTCATCCAACGGATGCACTGATACTGTAAAAAAAGATGTGGTTATAAAACCGCAGTCGAAGGCTGATTTTACAGCAACTGACGTGTGTGAAACGGACTCTGCTGTTTTTATCAATAAATCGCTGGATGCCACAGGCTACAACTGGAAATTTGGCGATGGCCAAACCACAAACCTTCCAACCCCCAAACATAAATATCAAATCACATTCACCACCACCTACAATGTAACTCTAGTAGCTCAAGTTGCCAACGGTTGTTCAGATTCCATAAGCAAAGCGTTAACGATTAATAAAAATCCAAGTTCTGATTTTAGTTATACCTATAATGGCACCAAAGTAGACCTTAAAATAACCAAAGTCGGAAATTCTTACCAATGGAAATTTGGAACTACCGACAGTGCCAAAACCATCGCCACCATCTACACACACATCATCAAATCCTCCGACCAAACCAAGGTGTGCCTTACAGCCACAGATATTTCCGGGTGCTCATCCCAAACCTGTAAAAATGTTTCCGTAGGAATTTTAAAGCTTTCTGAAAAAAGCTTTAAAATTTACCCAAACCCAAACAGCGGAAGTTTTACCATCGAAATTGAAAATCCTTCCAAAGATGTTTCTATTGAAATTTTTAACCTTTTGGGTGAACGAGTTGGAAGGGTTGAAAAGGTTGGAAAAGTGAATAGTTTAGATTTGGATGTGGCCAATGGAATGTATTGGGTAAGGGTGAAAAACGGTGGGGTGGTTTGGAATCAAAAGGCAGTTATTGCTAAATAGATTCCTCGTTCCTCGGAATGACAAAATTAAAAGTCTTTTTACTAACAACTTCCTAAAACCCAACATCATCAGGTCTTTGCTCCTGTTGATCTTTCTTTTTAGGTTTTGGAGTAGCTGTTGATTTACCAAAACGATAATTAAAGCCAACATATAATATTCTAGATTCCATTTTGCGCAAAAACTGTTGTTCCACTTGCGGCAAATAAAGTTCCATACCAAACTGCCGAGTATTAAACATATCTGAAAGTGTTAATGTTACCGTTCCTTTAGTTTTCAAAACCTGCATACTTGCGCCCATATCCAACCATTGCATCGTAATTCCCTTGCCTTGTGGCGATAAAAATGGAGTACGATAATTATAAGTAAATTGAACATCTACCAACTTTTTAATTTTAAAATTAGCAGTTTGTTTTATACTGCCTGTTATATTCGAATTATCATATTTAAAAGTTCCCAATTGCCCTTTCATACGGTTTCGGTATACATTAATACTGGTAAGTGTATTGAACCATTTTGTAGGTGTATAAGTAGTTACCCAATCCAAACCGAAGTTGTAAGAGGTTCCTAAATTTTCAAATTTTACAGTATTAATTCCCTCGTCAATTGTAATATAACGCCAAATAAGATTATTGGTTTGCTTATAATACAATCCGGGATTGGTCATTATTTTATTGTAACTATAGGTATAATCCAATTCTATGGAATGAATAAATTGAGGCTTAAGATTTGGATTTCCTTGCCTTCTATTTCTAGGGTCACTAAGGTCGCTAAAAGGATTGAGTTGGCCGGCTGATGGTCGCTCAATACGACGGGTATAGTTTATTTTATACTCATGTATTTTCTTTACTTTTTTTAATAAATAAAAACTTGGAAAAAAATCAAGGCGATGGTATCCTACGGGTACTTTGGTATATTTTAGTTCGCCATCGGCAATGGTTTGTTCAATTCGAGTGCCGGCTTGATATCCAAAATCTTTATAAATCCCTGTAAAATTAAAATACCCGGCATTGATAATTTCAGAATAAAAAAACCGGTTGGATAATGTACTATCTAATTTCCATTGCTCTGTAACAGGCTCCACTTTACTTATTCGCATTTCATTATCATAAGTTCGATAGGCTGTTTTTATGCCTGTTTCTATTTTTCGGTCATTGGTAAGTGGCAACACATAATCGGATTGAAGCATCATATTTTGAGTATATGCTTTGCTGCGATTTTGACGTTTATCCGATATACTATCCGAAGGTAAAAAGTAAAGTAAAGTATATTGGTTTTTACCATTCAATGTATTGGTATCATTGCTTTGGGTATAGTTTCCCGAAATGGTAAATTCCTTTTGAGATTTTTCAAAGGTTTTGCGATATTGAGCATTTACATTATAAAATTTATTTTGGCTATGAATGTCATTATGCCTTGCAAATAATGAAGAAGCTATTTGCCTTGAATCCAATTCCGAATAATTAATCCATTCAGGATTTTTGTTTTGGCCAAATGTGCCTGAACCAGTAACCGAAAGGGTTTTGTATTTGTTAAAATAATAATCGGTACTTAGGCTCACAGCATGCGACAACCCTCGCATCCAACCATTATTTTTTGTATTAAAATAAAATGAAGTATCAGCCGGCAAAAGTTTTCTATCCAAATATCCGCGCCAATTCATGGTATTATATCTTAAACCATAAGTGGCACTAATTCCAAATTTTCCTTTATTATAACTTAGTCCAGTACTCAAATTATACTTATCTCGAGTTCCTGCTTGTATATTTATATTTCCTGTAATTCCGCCCTTTTTATTGCGTTTTAGTATGATATTTATAATTCCGTTAGCACCTTCAGCATCATATTTTGAGCTTGGATTGGTAATCACTTCAATTTTTTCGATAGTATTAGCAGGTATTTGATTAAGAATAGTTTGAAGATTAGCTCCGTTTATACCGGTTGGTTTTCCATTTATCAAAATCAAAACTCCATCGGCTCCCCTCAATTGAATACTGCCATTTTCATCAAGAGTAACATTGGGTAATTGCTGCAAGGCATCCACCGCACTTCCGCTTTGGCTGATAATACTTTTATCTACTTGAAATGTTTTTTTATCAATGCTACTTTCTAATAATTTTCGCTCGGCTTCTATCTCTATTTCTTTCAGGTTTTTTCCCGATTCAGTTAATACTATATTTCCAAGATTGACTGTTGATTTTGATTCACTTAATGAAACTTTAGACCATCGTTCAGCAAAACCTAGAGCGTTTATTCTAACCAAATAGTTTTCAAACTTTAAATTTTCTATAATAAATTGACCTGCTTCGTTGGTTACAGCCCCCATTACATTGCTACTGTCAATAGCTTTTATAACATAAATTGAAGCGAATGCTATTGGTTGGTTTTTGTTATCAACTACAGCTCCACGAATATTTGGAGTTTGAGCTAATGAAGGAAAAATAAGGCTTAGGAGTATTAATATTAATAAGGTATGTCGCATGAAAATAAGGATGCGAATTTAGTTCATTAACTTTTTATATAAATTAACCTACGTCTATTTCAAAGGGATATTAGTAGAAAAAATACAATCCCTTCCTAATTTTAAGCTACCTGAAAATTAGGAATTTATTTACTGAAACTTTAATATTGTCTCAACTAAAAAATAAAAACTATGAATCTATCAGAAATTAATTGGTTAGGCCTACTGCTTGGTTCGGTAGCCGGTTTTGCCCTTGGGGCAGTATGGTATGGCCCTTTGTTTGGAAAAGCCTGGATGGCTGCTCTTGGTATTAAAAAAGAGGATGCGAAAAACGTGAATATGGGTGTAATGATGGGGGGTTCATTTCTTACCTATATTGTGTTGGGGGTTGTAATTGCTCTCATGTATAATATGACTAGCTCACAATGCTGGCAAGATGGGGCAACAGTTGGAGCACTTGTTGGATTGGCAAGCACAACCACGGTTTTTAATAATGCCTTGTATGAAATGAAACCTTTAAAATTGATGCTTATCAATGGCGTTTATGCTTTGCTTAATGGTGCAATAATTGGGGCGGTTATTGGGGCAGTATAAAAGGTGCCTTAAATAAATAAAAAAACCTGCAAATAATTTGCAGGTTTTTTTATTTATTATGTATTTATTTTACCTTTTGTGATATTCTAACCGTTCATACTACTCAAAAAATCATTGTTATCTTTAGTGCCTTCCATTTGTTTAAGCATCATATTTATTCCTTCTTCGGTATTCATATCAGCCATGTAATTGCGGAGTACCCACATTTTTTGTAAAGTACCTTTATCTAATAATAAATCTTCGCGGCGAGTACTGGATGCGGTAATATCAATGGCGGGATAGATACGTTTGTTGCTCAGTTTTCTATCAAGCTGCAATTCCATATTTCCTGTTCCTTTAAATTCTTCAAAAATTACCTCATCCATTTTTGAGCCGGTTTCGGTAAGGGCGGTCGCTATAATAGTTAGCGAGCCTCCGTCTTCAATATTTCGCGCAGCACCAAAAAAACGTTTTGGTTTTTGTAAAGCATTGGCATCCACACCACCTGATAATATTTTACCTGAGGCGGGCTGAACAGTGTTATAGGCACGTGCTAATCGTGTAATTGAGTCTAATAAAATTACCACATCATGGCCACATTCAGTTAGGCGTTTTGCTTTATCCAAAACGATGTTTGCCAATTTAACATGTTTATCAGCCGGTTCATCAAACGTACTGGCTACCACTTCAGCCTTTACACTTCGAGCCATGTCAGTTACTTCTTCAGGGCGTTCATCAATTAATAAAATAATCATGTAAACTTCCGGGTGATTAGCAGCTATAGCATTAGCTAAACCTTTTAATAACGTTGTTTTACCGGTTTTTGGTTGAGCTACAATTAATCCTCGTTGGCCTTTACCAATGGGTGAAATTAAATCAATTATACGATTAGAAAGATGCTTTGGGCTGTCACAAAGATTTAGTTTTTCCTCTGGAAACAAAGGCGTTAAATGCTCAAAAGAAACCCTATCGCGAACCAACTCAGGACTTTTACCATTAATGCTTTCTACTTTTATAAGAGCAAAATATTTTTCACCTTCCTTAGGTGGACGAATGGTTCCTTTTACCGTATCACCCGTTCTCAGGCCATTTTGCTTTATTTGTGAAGGAGAAATATACACATCATCAGGCGACGGCATGTAATTATAATCCGAAGACCTTAAAAAACCATATCCATCAGGAATGGTTTCTAAAACTCCTTGGGTGGTTACGTTTCCTTCAGTTTCTAAAAAATTTATAAGAGCATCGTCAAACAATCGCTGATTACGTTGTTGTTCATGGCGCTGATTTTGTTGATTCTGCTGATTTTGCTGATTCCTTTCTCTAAAATTATTGGGGCGTTCAGCAAGAGTTTCAGTATTTCCTTCTGTTTTATTTTCTGGAGTTTCAATGGATTCTTTAACAGTTTCAGTATTCTCTAAAACTGCTTCAGTTGCAATTACCTGATCTGAATTCCAAGAAGTATCGTCAGTATTAGTATCAATAATAGGTTCTTCAAAAAAAGTAATTTGCTTGGCTTTATCAGTTTTATCAATCGGTTTTTTTATTCTTCCACGGTTTCCCTTTTCTTGTTTAGGTTCCATGTTCAAAGGTGATTGGGTCCTTTTTTCTGGTTTATTAATTTCAGATTCTACAGGTTTTTCAACTTCGGTATCCTGTAATACATCTTCTTTAATATCCAAAATTATTTCAGGTTCAGCAACCGCTTGAGGTGCTTCCTTCGTAGGTTTTTTGCCTCGCTTGACCTTAGGTGCCGCAGCTTCTTCCTTTTCAGGTTCAGCATTGTTGGTCATAAACTGTTCCTGTTCTTTTAAAATTGAATTAATCAACTCTTCTTTCCCTTGCTTTCCGGCTTTAAAACCTAATGCCGAAGCAATTTCCGATAATTCTGATACCGACATTACGTCGAGAGCTTCACGTTTAAACATGAATAAATATTTTGATAAAAATTAAATGAATGTGAGTAAAATAATATTAGGATTTGCCACTTATGGAAAATTGAACTCTTCCAAAGACAATGCAAAAATGAAGTATTTATTTGATTTATACAATAGGCAAAAAATTTTTCTATAAAACGTTAAAACACTAAATTTTAGTAAATGAAAATTTAAAATGAATTCTTATTCAGATAGATTTCTATACACGGCATTGGCAATTCCTTTGGCATCCAATCCAAATTTAGAAAATAATTCTTCAGTGGTTCCATGTTCTATTACCTCATCAGGGAAACCAAGGCTTTCAATATCTGCATTAGCTCCTATTTCTGTATTATATTCATTTATTGCATTCCCAAAACCTCCAATTTTTGAACCATCTTCTACGGTTATAAATCGTGAATAGGTTTCAAATAAGTTGTTTAGAATAAGGCAATTTAAAGGTTTTGCAAGTTTCATATCATACAAGGCTACATTGATTCCTTGTTTCTTTAATAATTCTAAAGCTTCTTTACAATTTTGAAGCATTGTTCCGAAAGAAAGAATTGCAATGTCATCTCCTTTCGAAACTAACTGAATTTCAGGTTCTACTATTTTTGCTGGAGGCATTGTCCAATCTATTTCTTCGCCATTTATAAAACCTTTTGGATATCGTATTGCCACCGGACCATTGGCATTCTTTGCATAATAGTGCATCATATTGCGCAATTCATTACCTGTAGAAGGAGCTACAATAGTAATATTGGGTAAAGGACGAAGCATTGAAATATCAAACATTCCATGGTGGGTTGGACCATCGTCACCTACATTTCCTGCTCTATCAATACAAAATATAACCGGTAAATTTTGAATGCATACATCATGAATCACTTGATCTAACGCCCGTTGGAGAAAGGTGCTGTAAAGACTGCAAAAAACCACATACCCTTCTTTGGCTAGTCCTGCTGCAAAAGTTACTGCATGTTGCTCAGCTATTCCAACATCAAAAAAACGATTAGGATAAACTTCCATTGCCTTCAACATTCCACTACCTGTAGGCATGGCAGGGGTTACACCTGCTATTTTTTTATTAGCCTTGGCCAGGTCTTTTAAAGTCAACCCAAAAACATCCTGATATTTAATTTTAGAAGTTATTGGTTTTGTTTCAGGGTCTTCTATTTTTATATACTTGGCGGTGCTGTGCCATTTGGTTTGCTCTTGTTCCGCTTCTGCAAATCCTTTCCCTTTAACGGTTTTGATATGCAATACCCAGGGAGTACTTTCAGTTTTTAATTTTTCAAGTTGTTTAACCAATCCCAAAATATCGTGTCCATCAAAAGGACCAATGTAGTTCAAGCCAAGATTGATAAATAAATTATTTTCTGAATCGATGGTATTAAAATGTTGGTTTATAGCGCCGGTATTGGGATCAATGCCAATATTATTATCATTTAATATTAAAAGCATTTTGGTACCCGAACCTGAAAGATTATTCAGTCCCTCAAAAGCTTGCCCCGCTGTTAATGCTCCATCACCAACAATTGCAATATGGTTTCGATTAAAATTTCCATCAAGTTTTGCAGCCATCGCCATTCCTAAAACTGCTGAAATAGCGGTGGAAGAATGCCCTGTTCCAAATGCATCGTATTCACTTTCATCCATTTTAGGAAAACCGCTTATGCCTCCCATTTTACGGTTGGTATGAAAACTTTCTCTGCGACCTGTTAAAATTTTGTGTCCATAAGCCTGATGGCCTACATCCCAAACTAGTCTATCATCGGGGGTATTGTAAACATAATGAAGAGCAACCGTTAATTCTACCACACCTAAATTAGCAGCAAAATGACCTCCATGAGTCAACACAGATTCAATGATGAAATTTCTTAATTCATCACAAACCTGTGGCAACTGATTTAATGAAAGTTTCCTTAAATCAGAAGGATAATCAATGGTTTCTAAAAGAGGATAGCTTGAAGTCAACGCCACAAAGTTGCGTGATTTGGGGGGTAATAGCAATTTTCTATTGCCGTTAGCTTAAGCTGACGGTAAGGGAGGTTTTACCAATTTTACAATATGCAATTTATCCAATAATAAAATTACGGGATAAACAGGGTCTATTTCCCACCATTTGGCAGCAAAGTTGGGACGCATTCCATCATGATGATGGTTGTTTTGAAATAATTCACCTAATAAAAGAAAGTCGATAAATAATGTATTTCTGGATTTATCAGGTTCATTAAAATTACGATAGCCATATTTATGACCTGCCCAATTTACAATAGCACCATGCACCGGACCCATCAAAAAATGGATAGGCAATAATAAATACATCCACCAATGGGTGGCAAAAGCAACATAAAAAGCAACATACGAAAGTCCGAAAGCTATGCGAACCAACCAATTGTCGGCTATTTTATCAATTTTAGGATATACCGGATAATTGTTTTCAAATTGGTCATCAGGCTTTATAGTTCCTTTTAATAAACCGTTATAAATTTTACCAGTATGAACCATCATACTAAAAACTTCTTTGAAAAAATGAGGCGTATGAGGGTCTTGCTCAGTATCGCTATAAGCATGATGCATGCGGTGAAGAATGGCATAAGCCCTGGCATTTAAGTAGGATGAGCCTTGCGCTACCCATGCAAAAATGTAGAAGAATTTTTCCCAAAATTTGTTCATTGTAAACATTTTGTGGGCAGCATAACGATGCAAATAAAAGGTTTGTCCGAAAAGTGAAAGATACCAGTGGAGGATGAAGAAAATTGCTATGATCATTAATTTATAAAGGGTTGCAAAGGTAATTTTTAGGATTTGAATTTTGGCAAACTATTTAAATGATTTACCAATTTAGGTAACAACCTCGTCTCAAAATTGTTCAAAATGCTCTATAAAAATCAAAATGATGTGGCTTATTCTGTTAATTTTGAAAATGTACTTTATGCTTCACAACCCTCTATTGCCCGACCCTAACATATTGCTTGATTTGGTAAAAACCCAAATGCCTTATGGCAAATACAAAGGCAAATTGCTATGCGATATTCCTGTGCATTATTTGGAATGGTATCACAGCAAAGGATTTCCACCGGGTAAGCTGGGCATGCAACTTTCTACCATTTATGAGATAAAGATAAATGGTTTGGAAAAGTTGTTGTGGCCGTTGAAGAAATAATGAATAAATCCCAACTCAATTTTGTCAAACCCCCAATTCCTTATTTTTGTAAAACAAATCCCTAAAGAAATGATCAAAAAAACCCTCCTCCTAATCTCCATTTTCTATTTTCAGGTTTCCCAAAGCCAATCCCTTTATTTTCCGCCAACTGCAGGAACAACTTGGGATACAGCTTCGATGGAAAGTTTGGGTTGGTGCAGAGATAAGACCGGACCACTTTATAATTTTTTGGAAAACCGAAATTCAAAAGCGTTCATTGTTTTGAAGGATGGAAAAATTGTGATTGAAAAATATTTTGGAAAATTTACCAAAGACAGCCTTTGGTACTGGGCATCTGCCGGAAAAACACTTACTTCATTTGCCGTGGGTTTGGCGCAAGAAGATGGTTATTTAAAAATTACAGATACCTCTTCAAAATATCTTGGAAAAGGTTGGACAAAAGAGACACTGGCTAAAGAAAATATGATAACTATTCGAAATCAACTTACCATGACCTCGGGATTGGATGACGGAGTAGCCGATAACCATTGCACATTAGATAGTTGCCTCAAATACAAAGCCGATGCTGGAACTCGATGGGCCTATCACAACGGGCCTTATACCATGTTAGATAAAGTGATTGAAACTAGTACCGGAAAAAATTTAAATACTTATTTATCCACCAAACTAAAAACCCCAACTGGTATGAACGGGCTTTTTTTAAAAATTGATTACGACAACGTATATATTAGTAATGCTCGAAGTTTTGCACGTTTTGGGCTATTAATGCTGAACAAAGGCGATTGGAATGGCACTAAAATAATGAGGGACCAAACCTATTTTAACCAAATGATAACTCCCTCACAAACCTTAAATAATTCTTATGGTTATTTGTGGTGGCTCAATGGCAAAAAGAATTTTATGGCTCCTGGCTTACAGTTGGTTTTGCCTGGTTCTTTAAATCCAAACTCTCCGGCAGATATGTATTCGGCCATGGGTAAAAACGGACAGTTATTGAATATCATCCCAAGTCAAAATTTAGTAGTTATACGAATGGGAAATGCGCCCAATAGCAGTGAAGTTCCTTTTTTAATGAACGATACCATTTTTATAAAACTTAAGGCTGTAATGTGCAACACCACTAGTATTGCCACCAATAAAAACAACATTAACAATTACAGATTATACCCCAATCCTGCCAACGATTTTGTAACAATTGAAAACCAAAAAAGCACCTCAATTAAAAAAATAGTGATGACTGATATTCAGGGAAAAATAGTTTTGGATTTAAAACTAATGAATACCGTTTCTAATTACAAAATTGATATATCAGATAAAAAAAGCGGAGTATATTATGTAGAAGTATATGGTGAAAAAGGATTGGAATTCAGACAATGTTTACTCAAAAAATAATTTCAATGAAAAACTTCGATGGTTTGTGTGAACCATTTAAGATTATAAACCTAAAATCACAAATATTGTTACCTTTGGGTTTTCGATATTATTCTGAAAATGCAAAAACTATTACTTCTATTATCTCTTCAACTATTTGCTTTTATTAGCTACTCCCAAGTATTTACAGGATATGGCGGCAAAATAAGAGACGATGCTTCCCAAAATTTTTATAAACAAACTGTATCAGGTTTAGCAAGTTCCACAAATAACAAATTTGGTTTAATGGGGGTTACCCTCAATATTAAACATCAGTTTGATGCTGATTTAAATATATTTCTTATTGCCCCCGATAAAACTGTAATTGAACTTAGCACAGGTAACGGTGGAAACGGAAAAAACTATGATAATTGTGTCTTTACAAATAATGTAAATCCTAAAATAAGCATTGGCAAAGCCCCTTTTAACGGCAGTTATAAGCCCGAAGGCTCCCTTGGAGTTATCAATAACGGCCAAAATCCTAATGGTGAATGGATGCTTTTAGTAGTAGATACAAAGCGAAATAAAGATACCGGTAGTTTGACTAACTGGAATATTATTTTCACCACAACCCCTTCTCAAATCGAGCCATTTATTAATTCTAATTTACCTTTAATGCTTATAAATACTCATGGCAAGGGGATTAATGATGAACCTCGCATATGGTCGGAAATGAGGATTATAAATAATTCCAATAATATTAATGCCTTAAGTGATTCAGGCAAGTTTTATAAATATGGTATCACTATCGAAACCAGAGGTTCCTCTTCACAATCGTTTCCAAAAAAACCTTTTGGATTTACTACGGTAATGAAAAGCCAATTGGACACCAATGTTTCACTATTGGGATTACCCGAAGAACACGATTGGGTGCTTAATGCAACTTATAACGACAAATCCTTAATGCGAGATGTACTTACATATGAACTGGCTCGCAGAACTGGCAGATATGCTACACGACATAGATATGTTGAATTATTTATTAACGGAAGTTATCAGGGAATTTATGTGTTATTAGAAAAAGTAAAGCGCGATAAAAACCGTGTTGATATTAGTAAGCTTTTGCCAAAAGACACCACAGGTACTGATGTTACAGGTGGATATATTCTTAAAATAGATAAAACTACAGGAAATAATAACGGCGGATTTTCATCTAACGGCGTTTATTTTCAATACGATTATCCCAATGGAGATGATATGGTGAAACAACAAATAGCCTATATTCAAAATTTCATTTCTACGTTTGAAACCTCATTGGCAGGCTCACAGTTTCAAAACCCTACCACAGGTTTCAGGAAATACACAGATGTAAGTACTTTTATTGACTTATCTATAATGAATGAAATAAGCAAAAATGTGGATGGCTACCGATTGAGCACTTATTTATTTAAAGAAAAAGACACAAAAGGAGGCAAGTTAAAAATGGGTCCTATTTGGGATTTTAATTTAGCTTGGAACAATGCCGATTATAATAATAGCTCAAGCCCACAGGGTTGGGAAATTGATCTTTCAGGTGGTGCTCCATTTTGGTGGAAACGGTTTAGGGCAGATACTGCTTATGTAAAAGATTATTACTGCAGATGGAATCAGTTGCGGCAATCCACCCTAAGCCTTTATAGCATTAATAATTTTATTGATTCCAATTATAAAAGATTAGAAGAAGCCTCCTATCGCAATTTTGATCGCTGGCCGGTAATGGGTGTTTATATTTGGCCTAATCCAAGTCCTTTATGCTATTCAATGAAAGAAGAAGTAGATTCATTAAAAAGCTGGATTAAAAAACGATGTGAATGGATTGATGCAGAGCTATCTGTGGATTGCAAAAAAGTAAATACCTGCCAACCACGCGTTGCTTTATTTGCTGAAAAAACTTCGGTTTGTAAATATCAATCGACTAAATTATTTGCTGATGGTGTTGGCGCAAGTTATAAATGGTCGCCGGCTTCAGGATTAAATGTAACTACAGGTCGTGAGGTAATTGCTACCCCAAGCGCAACAACAACTTATAAAGTGGTGATGCAAACCAAGGCCGGCTGCATGGATAGTACTTATGTTACGATTAAAGTTTTACCATTACCCGCTAAAACAATTATCGGAAATACTTCGTTTTGCGAAGGCTCCTATACCTCCCTAATGGTTTCAGCAGGAGCCAAAACGTATCAATGGTCGCCAACGACTGGTTTAGACACGGCCTTTGGCAATAAAGTGAAAGCCAAACCAACTTACAATATAACCTATAAGGTAAATATTACAGATTCAATTGGTTGCAAAGATTCGGCCTTTGTTGTGGTAAAAATCAATAAAAAACCAGTGGTTATTATTTCAGCAGTTAAAGATTCCATTTGCCGTTATGACTCCACAATGCTTATTGCCAAAGGAGCTTTCACTTACCAATGGTTGCCGGCAGTTGGAATAAAAACCTACACCGGAAACTCGGTTATGGTGCAACCACAAAACACAACCTACACCGCAATTGGCACATCCGACTTTGGTTGTTTGGATACAGCATCCTATTCCGTTTATGATTTTCCAAATGCTCCGCTTAGCATTGATGCTACTTCCACACAACTTTGCTATGGAACTAGTGCATGGCTCACGGCAAAAAAAGGAAGTAATTATTCATGGCAAAAAACCACAGATTTTGGAGGTTCCAGTTTTACTACTGTTAATGTTTCTCCAAAGGTTAATACAAATTACAAGGTTTTAGGACGTAATAAATATGGATGTAACGATTCGGCGAATATCACTATAAATGTTTATCCTGAAATATCTTTTAGTGCCGTTGGAAATACCAGTATTTGCAAAGGCCAGCAAACCAATATTGATTTAATTGGTGGTTCGTATGGTTACAAATGGTCGCCAGGCATAGGTTTAAATTCAACAACTTCATCTTCGGTAATTGCTTCACCCTCCGCTACTACTGATTATCGGGTAATTGCCACTTTAGGAAGCTTGTGTATGGATACCATTTTTGTTAAAATAAAAGTGAACGAATTACCAATATTAACCCTTACTCCAAAGGCCGATACCATTGAAGAAGGGCAAAGTGCCATAATAAAAATATCAGGAGCCAAAAGTTATGTGTGGACACCCAACACATGGATACAGCTGTCTGACGATAGCATAATTGCTTCACCGCCTATAACAACCAATTATAAAGTAACCGGAACCGATACCAATCAATGCAGCCAAACGGACTATGTTTTAATAACCGTAAATAAAAAGTCTACCGAAGGAATTACCTCTTCTTTGCAAAGTGGATTTAATTTATACCCCAACCCAATTTCAAATTATATAATGATTGAAAGCCCCGTGAATGCTGAGTTAACGATTTATACAATAAGTGGAAAAGAAGTCTTAAAAACCAAAACCTTTGAAAAAATGACACGGTTAAATACCAGTTCATTTGGTTCGGGAGTTTATATTTTTAGTTTAAAAACGGAGGGAAGTAGCAGGTATTTTAGGGTAGAGAAAGAATAGTGATTCTGTTATTCCTACGATAGGAAAAATCTAAAAAATGACTTCTAAAGGTTTCTCATTCATCGAAATGAGAATCACAACTATAGATTTTATTTATTGACAAAATCTAAAAATTAATTACCAAATTTAGGAGTTTACAATTTAGTTAAATCTTAAAATATACCTGTGACAAATTCAGGCTCATATTCAAAAAACAGGGTGTTATATATGTTTAATTTTCTATAAGGCCTATCCACCAAAAGCTTTCTAATATATTTCATATCCAAGTTATCAAAATTAAAGAAATCGTAAATCCAAAAAGTGTTATTTTGCACACATAATGATAGTTGTAACAGGTGCTGCAGGTTTTATTGGCAGTTGCCTTATAAAAAGATTGAATATCGAAGGCTTGGGCCCGGTGTTGGCTGTAGATGATTTTACGGATGCCGTCAAAAACAAAAACCTAGAAGGAAAGGATATTTTTAAACAAATAGACCGATTTGAATTTATCAAAAATCCTGGGCAATGGGGTATGCTTGATTTTGTATTTCATATAGGTGCACGAACTGATACCACTGAATTTGACACTGAATTACTTCATAAATTAAATACCGATTACACCACCAAACTTTGGAACTATTGCACCCAAAATAAAGTACCATTTATTTATGCTTCATCGGCTGCTACTTATGGTTTGGCTGAAAACGGGTTTGATGATAATCACGATGGAATAGCTCAACTAAAACCCCTTAATCCTTATGGCCAAAGCAAGCAGAATTTTGATTTGTGTGCTATACAACAAACCGAAACACCACCATTTTGGGCAGGTCTTAAATTTTTTAATGTCTTTGGTCCTAATGAATATCATAAAGGCCGAATGGCTTCGGTGATAATGCATGGCACCACTCAAATAAAGGAGCATGAATTAATAAAATTATTTCGCAGCCATATCCCTGATTACAAGGATGGCGAGCAAGTTCGAGATTTTATTTATGTAAAAGATGTGCTGGATGTGCTAATGTATTTATACAAAACACAACCTCAAAGTGCTATTTATAATTTAGGAACCGGCCAAGCCCGCAGTTGGAATGACTTGGCAAAAGCAATTTTTAAAGCTTTAAATAAACCTGTAATTATAAATTATATAGACATACCTGAAGATATTCGCGAAAAATATCAATACTTTACCGAAGCCAAAATGCAAAAGCTCATAAATACAGGCTACAATAAACCATTCACTTCATTAGAAACTGCTGTGAATGATTATATCAATAATTATTTGTTGACTAACACTTTTTATTAACCTTTGAAACAGCACCTAAAAAACCCATACATCTATCTTGGCATTGCTTTGCTGCTAGTGGTGGGGCTTTTATTTACTGACAAAACCACTGACGATCAGTACATAAGGACCGAAGAAGCGAAGATTGGAACGGAATTGCAAAATCACCTGATTAAAAAGAAAACGCAAGCAATCAATCTTTTTGCTAATCCAGGATTACTAAGTGCCATTGAAAAGCGGAACCCAGACCATCCGGCTTTAAAAGCTATAAAAAAACAACATTTTTATTTGGTTTGTACCAAAAATGACAGCCTTTTCTTTTGGAACTCTAATCAGGCGGTTATTGATTCAAGTATTACAAACCTTCAGGAATCTGTCGGAGTAGTTAATTTGGGACAGCGCTCATACTTAGTTTGCAAAAAGAAAGTGGGACAGTTTCAATGCTTCCTGCTTTATAATGCTGGCGATTTTACTGAGAACGCTGCATTGCCCGAAGATCATCCTTTTTACAAAGGTGGAGGTTATATTTATGAAATAGGTGCCACCCAAAGGGGTTTTATAATGGAGTGGCAGGATGGAGAATTTTTGGCCAGTTTTAATCTCACAGATATTGAAGGCATTAGTGAATCTTGGATTTTTATTGGTTTTTTTTTAATACTGCTGCTGTCGTTTTTAGTTTATAAATTTATTGAACTTAGCAGTATTAATGGTCTTTCGCTTCGCAATTTTTTTATTATTTCATCCTTTACAATTTTAATACGAATACTAATTTATAAGCGGTTGATTTTAACATCGCTTCTGAGCAGCGAGTTTTTTAATCCGGAAATATATGCCTCGTCTTTTTTGATACCTTCCTTCGGTGATTTGGTTTTACATGTCGTTTGCATCTTGGTTATTTTCAATTGTTTTTCTAAGTTAAAAAGTCTTTTTCTTTACATGCCTGGCGCAAAGTATCAATTGTTAAAGGCTACTTTGCTTTGCATAGGATTTGTCTTTACAACCGATTTGGCATTTACCATTATCAAAAGTTTGGTGGTCGATTCAAATATTTCTTTTCATTTTGCCGAACTCCCAAAAATTAACGGTTATTCATTTTTCGGGTTAACCCTAATTGGAATACTTATGGGCGGGTTGTTTTATATATTTAGTTTCCTTTATAAAAGGACGGGTTTCAAAAATTTAAGTCGTAACCAACTCATCCAAAGTATAACTATATCCTTTACTTTTTATGCATTGTTTCAAACTTTTGACGGGCATTTGGCAGTAATTTCAATACTTACTACCATCTTTTTTTGTACATTGGTTTTGGTATGGTTTATTTTTAAACCGGCCATAAAAGATTTTTATCTTAATATACTTGTACTCTTACTTATATCTGGTTTTTCAGCTTTTATAATTAATTATAACAACAAAAAACATGAGCAGGAATATTTAAATGTTTTTGTAGATAAAATTGTATCTAATCAGGATTTGGAAGCTGAAAGCAAGTTTGCTTTAATGGATCAGGAACTTATCAAAGAATTTATTACTCCACAGGATTTTCAGAATTTTTTTAAACGTCAGGATGAATACGAAAAAAGGATTAAGAACCTTTTCTTTTCAGGCTATTTAGATAAATATGAATTAAAAATTTTAAGTTTTGATAGTACCGAAAAATCAATAAACCTTGATACCCGATTTACATTTAAGATACTTGATCGCCTTTATTTGTTCGAATCTTTTCCAACCACCAGCAACCATTTTTATCAAATAAAGAATAAAACTGGAATAAGAGGTTATCTCGCCAAATTTGAAACCTGCAATTTGGAAGGAAATTTTGGAACTGTTTTTTTGCTTTTACAACCCAAAATAATTCAAAGTTCCCATTCATATCCCGATATTTTTGAAGATAAAAAAGAGCAAAGTGCTTTTGATTTTAAAGATTATTCCTATGCCATTTATCAGGATATAAAATTAGTTAGTCAAAAAGGGGATTATCCATATAGGCTTGCACTCCCCGTAGATGGAATTGGCAAAAATGAAGACCAGTTTTTTTCGCTATCAGGCTACAAACATTTTATTAATTCTCCTCAACTAGGAGTTACAGTTATTTTAAGTAAGCGGCAAGATTATTTGGTAAAATCATTTGCATTGTTTTCGTTCATGTTTATATTTTTTACAGCACTTGGGGTTTTATTTGCGTTACTCTGGACCTCAATTTACATAGCCCGGTTTGGCTGGCAAAAATTCACAAGCAAGCATCGAAACAATACACCGCTGTTGGATTTATTGAGCCGCACGGTTCCGCTTTTTAGTCCAAGGAGGCAACTGCTCAGTTCACGAATACAAGTAAGCATGGTAGGTTTGGTTTTTTTTGGATTAGTAGTTTCAGTTTTTTTTACTATCCAATATGTAAGGTATAATTATAATGAACGGCAGCAAGACCAGTTATTTTTAAAGCTAAAAGAAATATTAAATCAGCTAGAAAATGAGCCCGACCTTCCAAGAAAGCTAAGAAATGATGACAGATTGCGGGCTTTGGTAAATCAATTGAGCGATGCCAATAGAATTGATTTGAATATTTTTGACCGTTCAGGTTTGCTTTTGGCATCCACTCAGCCTGCTATTTATACCCAATATCTTTTAGCACCGGTAATGCATCCCGAGGCTTTTTATAAATTAAGAACTGAAAATGCTTCGCAATTATTACAGAAAGAAAAAGTAACAGATTTTGAATACCTTTCAGGCTATGTTCCGCTTTTTGACGATGAAAAAGTAATCAAAGCGTATCTCAATTTGCCTTATTTTACGGAGAAGTCAGAAATTGATAAAGAAATTTCGTCCTTTTTGGTTTCACTTATTAATATTTATTTTTTGTTACTTTTAATAGCAATTATCATAGCATATTTCATCGGTCAGCGGATTTCTTTACCACTACAATTAATTAGGGAAAAGCTTTCACAAACAAGTATTTCCTCAAAAAATGAAATAATAGAATGGAAACGGGATGATGAAATTGGACAATTGGTAAAACAATACAACAAAATGGTAATGGAATTGGAGGAAAGTGCACATAAACTTTCAGAATCAGAGCGAGAAGGAGCTTGGAAAGAAATGGCTCGTCAAGTGGCTCATGAAATAAAGAATCCACTCACTCCGATGAAGTTGAATATTCAACATTTGCAGCGGGCATGGGGAAGTGATAAAGAAAAATTAGATGCTACTTTTAAGCGGGTTACTGCAATACTTATTGAGCAAATTGAAAGCTTAAGCCGCTTGGCCACCGAGTTTTCATCTTTCGGAAAAATGCCCACTGACCAGTTTATAGATTGTCGGATTGATGAAATATTACCTTCTACAATTCATCTTTTTGAGCAATCTGAAAATGTGGAATTTATATATGATAAAAACCTCGAACAAGCCATTGTTCATACCGACCCCGACCAGATTAGGCGCGTGTTTACTAATATTTTAAAAAACGCCATTCAAAGTATTCCTTCTGAAAAAGAAGGAGTAATTAGTATTAAATATTCTGTTAAAAATAAAGAAGTTCTTATTACAATAAACGATAACGGCGAAGGAATGAGCGATGACATTAAAGCTAAAATATTTGTACCAAGTTTTAGTACCAAAAACTCGGGTATGGGTTTGGGCTTGGCAATTTCCAAAAAAATAATAGAAAACAGTCATGGCAAAATTTGGTTTAGTTCACAAAAAGGGAAAGGAAGCCAGTTTTATATTTCATTGCCAATAAAGTAATTGAATTATTTTTTTCATTGTTTATTTAGTGAACAAAGGGCCTAAAATTTGAATTTAAAATATTTTAAAATTTGGCTTGGTATTTTTAAATAAAATAACCACTTTTGCAGTCCCAAAAAAATAACCAGAAATGTCAAGGGTTTGTGATTTAACAGGAAAGAAAGCATTAGCGGGAAATAACGTATCGTTTTCAAATGCGAAAACTAAGCGTCGTTTTTACCCGAATTTGCAAACAAAAAGATTCTTCATTCCAGAAGAAGGTGAGTGGATTACTTTAAAAGTATCTACAAGTGCGCTTAGAACAATTAATAAGAAAGGGATTTCTGCTTGTTTGAATAATTTATTTACCAAAGGAAAAATATAATTAGTAATGGCAAAAAAAGGAAACCGAGTACAGGTAATTATGGAATGCACAGAGCATAAGAATAGTGGTATGCCTGGAACATCTCGCTACATTACCACCAAAAACAAAAAGAATACTACCGAAAGATTGGAGTTAAAAAAGTTTAACCCAATACTGAAACGTAAAACAATCCATAAAGAAATAAAATAAGCCATGGCAAAGAAAGTTGTTGCAACACTGAAAACCGGAACCGGAAAAGAATGGGCAAAAGTAATTAGAGCTGTTAAAAGCCCTAAAACAGGAGCTTATACCTTTAAGGAGGAAATGATGCCATCAGAGATGGTAAAAGAAACTTTTAAATAATATTAATAATGATTTTTTATAAAAGGCTTTCCGAATTATTGCGGAAAGCCTTTTATTTTTTATTTGTTTTTAATTATAAAACCAATGGGAATTTTTGATTTTTTTAAACGCAATAAAACCGAGGAAGAAAAGGAAAGTCTAAATAAAGGACTGGAAAAAACCAAAACTAGTTTTCTTTCCAAACTATCAACCACCTTTTTTGGAAGAACCAAAATAGATGATGATTTTTTGGATGACTTGGAAGAAACCTTGGTATCTGCAGACGTAGGAATAGCAACAACATTAAAAATAATCAAACAATTTGAGAGTCGAGTAGCGATAGAAAAATATACAGGGGTTAGTGACTTAAATCGCATTTTAAAAGAGGAAATAAGCACCCTTCTGCAATCACATAATGATAAATTAAAAATAGGAAATACCGAAAAACCCTATGTGATAATGGTTGTTGGGGTAAATGGTGTTGGTAAAACAACTACAATTGGTAAGTTGGCTAATAAATTTAAAAATGAAGGATTGAAAGTTGTTTTAGGAGCAGGTGATACTTTTAGAGCGGCTGCAGTAGATCAATTAAAGATATGGAGTGAACGGTCGGGTGTTGGATTTATTTCAAAAGGAATGAATACCGACCCTGCTGCTGTAGCTTATGAAGCCGTGAAATATGGCTGTGAAAATGAAGCTGATGTGGTTATTATTGATACAGCTGGAAGATTGCACAATAAAGTAAATCTGATGAATGAATTGTCTAAAATCAAACGGGTGATGCAAAAAGTGAGGGAAGATTTGCCTCATGAAATTCTTTTGGTATTGGATGGAACCACCGGGCAAAATGCTTTTGAACAAGCCAAGCAATTTACAGCTGCTACCGAAGTAAATGCACTTGCAATTACAAAGCTAGATGGAACGGCTAAAGGTGGTGTTGTAATTGGTATTTCTGACCAGTTTAAAATTCCGGTAAAATATATTGGAGTTGGAGAAAAAATGACTGATTTACAGGTTTTTGATCCTGAAATTTATGTTGAATCCATATTTGGATAACTGATGAAAACAAAAACTAGAGTTAAAAATAAAATAAATATTATTACCCTTGGGTGTTCAAAAAACCTTGTGGATTCTGAACTTCTTTTAAGTCAATTAAAAGGTAATAATATGGATGCCCATCATGAAAGGGCTAAGGACGATGCTAATATCATAGTTGTAAATACCTGCGGTTTTATTGAAACTGCCAAACAGGAAAGCATTGACACTATTTTGCAATATGTAGAAGAGAAGGAAAAAGGGAATATCGATAAATTGTATGTTACCGGATGTCTTTCACATCGCTATAAGGATGATTTAGCCGCTGAAATTCCTCAAGTTGACTCTTGGTTTGGAACCCTGGAACTTCCTGGATTATTAAAAACCTTAGGAGCAGACTATAAACATGAGCTTATAGGTGAACGAATTATTACTACACCATCACATTACGCTTATTTTAAAATTTCAGAAGGGTGTAATCGTCCGTGTTCTTTTTGTGCTATTCCGTTAATGCGAGGTAATCACGTTTCCAAATCTATTGAAGATTTGGTTAAAGAAGCCAAAGGGTTGGCTCGTTCAGGTGTAAAAGAACTTTTATTAATTGCTCAGGACTCCACCTACTATGGATTGGATTTATACGGTGAACGAAAGTTGGCTGATTTATTAAACAATTTGGCTGATGTGGAAGGGATAGATTGGATTCGTTTGCATTATGCATATCCTTCGCAGTTTCCCATGGATGCCTTAGAAGTAATGGCCAAACGTGACAATATTTGCAATTATTTGGATATTCCATTACAACATATTTCAGATAATATGTTAAAAACCATGCGACGTGGAATTACCAAACGCCGAACCATGGAATTAATTGATACCATTAGACAAAAGGTTCCGGGAATATCTTTAAGAACCACTATGTTACTCGGTCACCCGGGTGAAACCGATGCTGATTTTAAAGATTTGAAGAAATTTGTTGAGGATTATGAATTTGATAGATTGGGCGTTTTTACCTATTCGCATGAAGACAATACTCACGCTTATTCGTTACCCGACGATGTTCCAGCAGAAGTAAAAGAAGAACGTGCAGATGAGCTGATGAATTTGCAACAGGAAATTTCGTTAAAAAAGAATGAGGAAAAAATTGGAAAGACCTATAAAGTTCTTTTTGATAGAGTAGACGGGAATTATTTTATCGGAAGAACCGAAGCTGATTCACCGGAAGTAGATAATGAAGTGTTGGTTTTGAAAAAAGATAACTTTGCACGAATTGGTGATTTTGCCAATGTAAAAATTACAAGTGCCGAAGATTTTGACCTTTACGGAACTATCGTAAATGACTAAAAATGAATATATCCCAATAACAGAAACACCTTATGTTAGTAAGCTGGCAAAGGATTATTTGTTGGGAAAAGATATTGGAATAAATAATCCATTTGTAAAAGATTATAAGGGGATATTTGATAAAGCAGACTCAAAACATTTTAGTAATGAAAATAGAAATTTATTGGTAGAAGCTCTATTCAATCAATATGAAAAGGATGGGGTTGTGTTAGATAAAGATTCAAATGTTTACCAAAATATTCAATCTTTAAAGAAATCCAATACCTTTACTTTTACCACCGGTCAGCAAATACATATTTTTTTAGGACCTTTATTTTTTATTTATAAAATTCAATCATTGTTTAGGCATGTTAAGAATTTTAATGCTTTAAATAATGGGGTTAAAGTTGTGCCTGTTTTTTGGATGGCCAGTGAAGACCATGATTTAGACGAAATAAATTTTGTTAAACTTTATGGTGAAAAATACACTTGGGAAGAAGAATCTGGCAATGCAGTTGGTAGATTAATTTGTAAAGGATTACCTGAACTCATTGACAAAATTGAAGCCAGGGCTGACAAAACTGAGGAAAATAAAGAACTATTCACCCTTTTTAGAAAACATTATTCAAAAGAAAAAACATTAGCCGCTGCCACCCGAAGTTTGTTAAATGAAATTTTTGGCGAAGAAGGATTACTAATTATTGATCCTGATGATAAAACCTTTAAGCAAGGTTTTTCGGAAATTGCAAAAAAGGAAATTCAAGAGAATATTTTATTCAATAGTTACAATGACCAAAATATTTTGTTGAAAAAATCAGGTTATGAACCACGTGTAAATGCTCAGGAAATTAACTTTTTTTGGCTCGAAAATGATAATCGAGTAAAACTAAAAGTTAAAAATAATAAAATTGTAATAGGAGATTCAGATGAAGAGTTGTCGTTAGATAATATTATCAAAAATATAGATAAACTGAGCCCTAATGTGATAACCCGGCCACTTTATCAAGAAACCATTTTGCCAAATATTTTATACTTGGGAGGTGGAGCTGAATTGGAATATTGGTTACCATTGCAAGAAGCTTTCAAAAATTTAGGACTTCAATATCCTGCATTGGTTCAAAGAGATTCAGTTTTATATATTTCAAAAAAGAATTTTGACTCATTTGATAAAATAGGTCTAAAATGGTGGGAATTATTTCAGGAGGAGAAGAAACTTGTTGCTTTTTATAATAATTTTCTAAAAGATGACTCAAATAATCCAGACCAAATAATAGATTCAATAAATTTAAGTATTGAGCAACTAAGTGAAACTTTAAAAATAAAGGAAATAAAGTCTGGTTTGATTTTTAAGGAAATATCTGAAATGCAAAAAGGTTTATCAAGATTATCAAAGCAATTGTTCGAAGAGGAGTTGAAGATTAAAGCTAAAGATCCCGTCTTTTCAAGAATAATAAAAATAAAAGAGAAACTATTTGATAAAAAGCAAGAGAGGGAGGAATTTTTGGTAGGAAGTTATTTAGTTTTAAAGCATTCTACTTTAGAATTTGAATATCTTAAACCTGTAATAAATTTCTATTTAATTGAATAATTAATAAAAATAGATTTGACAACACTCGTCACATATTAACATAAAATTGCGTTTATATAACAAAATAACATCAAAACTTTCTTATATGGTATATTTACATTTAAATTTGCTAGACATTTAAATTCACTATGAAAAAAATTATTTTATAGTTCTAATTAGTATTTCCTTGTCAGGAATGGCCCAAAAACAACCTGCTTATTATGATGCCTATCAGCCTGTTAGAAGGAGTTCTATTCAGATAAATTTAGGGCCAACTATATTTCACGGGGATGCAGACCAAACTAAACCTGGTTTTTTTGCAGGTTTAGGTTATAAGTATTCTTTTTCACCTGCACTTAGTTTGTGCATGGGAGGTAATTTTGGAACACTTAAAGGAAGTCGGGATAAGAGCAAAATTTCATTAAGCGGTTTTGGAAATTCATGGGATAAGGATCAGCAAGGTGAAAATTATAATTTTAAAAGTAAATTTTGGGATATAGATGCTACAGCTCAATTGGTTTTGGGTAATATGTCATTTGTTAGAAAACCAAGATCATGGCATTTTTATATTTTTGTCGGTATGGGTTTTATGCATAACAATAGTACAGGTAAATTGATTAGCCCACTTAGTAAGTTTAATAATAAAACATCATTTGATACAACCTTTGAGTATAAAGGTTTTAATACTAAAGTCCCACTAGGTTTTGGTTTTTCAAAAAGGATTAACGATAGGATTGACTTAGGAATAGAATATAAATATAATCTTACAAAGAAGGATTTGTTAGATGCTTATAGTTTCCCTGTTTGGGCAAACAGGACTTTTGATTCCTATTCAATGCTTGGTTTGATTCATGGTAGCTATAAAATTGGGAAAACGGACAATACTCAGCATATGGATTGGATAAGCCCAACTCAAAAAATGATTGAAGAAAAAGAAGTTGGAGTAAATGATTCGGACAGTGATGGTGTTGCTGATAGATTTGATGCTGAACCATTAACTCCTAAGGGAGCTCAAGTTTATGGTAACGGTGTTGCTGTAGACTCAGATAAAGATAAAGTGCCAGATTATAGAGATGATGAAGTACTTTCCCCTTGTGATCAGGTAGATGAAAAAGGTGTGGCTTATGATTCTGATGGTGATGGAGTGCCTGATTGCAGAGATGAGGAAACCACAACCCCTTCTGGAAGTTTAGTAGACAAGTCTGGACGAAAAGTTGAAATTAAAAATGGCTCAAACAGCACTGCTTCTTGCTGTGATTGTAATGACGTGGTTTTACCGTCAGTTTTTGTTGATGAGGATAATGAATTTAGACCTGAGGCATATGCCGCTATCTATTTAATTGGAACAAAATTATTGCAATGTCCAGATTTATCAATTGATATTATTGGTTATTATGGTATGAATAAATCTTCGGAGCAAAGCGCACGTTCAAAAACAAATGTGGTTATTGAATATTTGATAACCAATTTTGGAATTCCAAGAAGCAAGTTTAATGTTCAAACCAAACCTGAAACTATGGGTGGTAAATACTCTAAACAACGTATTGATATTAAAGCCAAGAAATAATTAGATTTATATATTATAAAAAAGGGAGATAAATATTTTATCTCCCTTTTTTATGCCCATCAAATCTGGTTTTAATAAAAATATTAAGCTAAAACCTCAGATAATATTGCCGGCGATTTAATTCTTTTGCCTTTTAGAATATGGAATTCGAAATACTTAACCAGTGCTATAAAAAGGTCTTTTCTATAAGTTAGTTTAGCTTTTGATATAAATGATTCGTTTTGAACAGCCAAAAGTATTTCATATAACTCACTGCTTTGGCTTTCATTTAGTTCATCAGAGGTTCTTAATATTTCTGCTTTTCCAAAGCGCCCTTCCTTTAAGTTAAAAGAATCTCCTTTCTGCCAAAGCTCCAGATTAGGAAACCACCCAGAAAATTTGAGATATCTGCATAAAAAAAATAATGGCATATTACCAATATCTTCTAATAATTCTTCTAATTCACAAATCGTTTGTCTTAAAAAATTAAAAACTATTTCATCCTTTAAATTTTCTTCATTGGTTTTTGCAATTATTTCCAACATAAATTGTAATACAGCATTTTTTACCATATCAATATGAACATGAAGAAGCGGAGTAATAACTTTTAATTCTTTAACTCTTTGAATTGTGGCATTTGGTTTTTGATAAATTACCAACTCTAAAATATTGCCAGGAGCAATATGTGAAGGTCTTATTGAACTTGATTTTCGATTTATTCCTTGAATAATAAAGGAGCTTAAACCATATTCAATAGTAAACATTTTGCTAATTACCGACGATTCGCCGTAACGCGTATTTTTAATACAAATAGCTTCGGTTTTAACTATCATTTGCTAATTGTTGGCGCGATACAATTCATAATTATGGTAGTTTGTTATTTTATTCAAACTCTTTGGAATATCAGGAATACTATCTTTTTCAATATAATGAATGTAGAAGCATTTTGGAGTGAATGAATCTATATTTTCAGCTTCTATTTCCCATTCTTCATTTCTCAATTGCTTATTAAATTTCAAATAACTATTCATTCGGCTGGAAGTAATTATCGTGGCTTTTTTATTGTGAAAATAGTTTGAAAAATACTGCCCCTGAATGTAGTCTTCCATACAAATTTCATCGTACCAAAGCATTTGTTTTTTCCAGTTAAAGTTAATAAAAAGCGAATAAATAATACTTAACCCCAAAGCTAAAATCGACAATTTATACTTGTTTATAATGGCACTAATTAAAAAGGTTAATGGAACTAAAAGATAAATCCATGTTCGTTCTACAGGCAAAACTTTATGAATAAAAATCAAAGCAGGAACCATTAAAATCATAAATATGGAAAGGTAGATGGCAGGCTTAAATTCAATTATTTTTATTGCCAAAATAAATACTAAAAGCAATGCAATAGCAAAAATGTAACTATAATTACTAGTTGTGAAAAAATGTATGGTTTGGATTAAGTGAGTTAAAAAACCACTCATCACTTCTTCCATGCTT
Organism: Chitinophaga pinensis; assembly: GCA_945907065.1. Taxonomy (GTDB): domain Bacteria; phylum Bacteroidota; class Bacteroidia; order NS11-12g; family UBA9320; genus JABWCE01. Next base: position 79,469 of record CAMDSC010000004.1, on the reverse strand, counting down.
AATGAATTTACGAATTTATTACTGGTTACTGATTGGATTCCACTTATTGCAAATACTGGAGAATAAACAGCGAAAGTTAAAACACATGTAGCCAAACCATATTTAATTGTTTTTAAAACTATAGTCTTGTTATTATTAACCCAAAAGAAAACCATTGAAAAACCAAATAGGCTAACAAAAGGATATAAATATATTGGAATTGTGTAAAATCCTAAAACAGATGATATAAGCAATCTGTACCAGGCTTTTTTGTTTTCAAAATTTCGAAGTATTTGTAACAAAGAGAAAAATCCCACTGTGAAAAATAAAACGATTAGTGAATAGCCACGTGCTACAAATCCGTAATAAACCATTGGAAATGAAAAGGTGAAGAGAATGATACCAACCCATGAGGCTAAAGGCTTTACGTATTTGCGCAAACAAAAGAAAAGAGTTAGAACGGCCAAAATATTTGGTATCAAAGCCGATAATCTTAGGTTGGTTAAAATATCAAAAGGTAATAATTTGGTGATTTGGGTAAGGTGTGAAAACAAGATATGATTATTGGAGGTGGGATAAAAACATGCTGCTACCAAAGGATTTTTACTGGTAAAGGCTAAGTAGGTCCAAGCTTCATCATATACCACATCTGTAATATTACTAAGCCACAACCGTTGAGTAATCACTACGATTATAAATAAACTCAGGCTTGTCTTTTCAACTTTATTGAGTTTTTTAAAGCTTTCCCAAAGCCACATAGGGCAATCTAAAATTGCAAATAAACAATCCTTTATATTTTTAAAGATTAATGGTCTTTTAATACTAATAGTTAAAAAGGTTACTTGAAAGATAATCAGAAAAAGAAATAACCATTTAAGTTGGTAAAAAACTTTTGGACTGAATACTGCTAGAAATACTGTCCTTCGACTTTCATCAATCGAAAATAAATTGATAATTTGGTTGGTGAAATAAGTGTAGGATACAAACTGAAACTGAAAGAAAAAAATACACCATAAGGTAATGAAAAGGAAGTTTATATAAATAAATAACCGCCGCATTAGTTCACAAAAAGCAGTTTACTTACTCTGCTGTCCTTGTCTTCCTTATTGCTACTGATAACAAGATAGATACCGGTTTGCGGTCTTTTACCATTAAACATTTTGCCGTTCCATGTAGCTATTCCACCGTTTGATAAAGTTTCATAAATAATGCGGCCAGATACATCCGTGATTTTTACAGTGGCATAATCAGGCAGCCCTTGAATAGTGATGTCGCCATCGTAGGTCTCATAAACAGGGTTGGGATAAATTTTAACTTCATCGCCGTGCTGATCTCCTGCATCGGTAGCATTGCCTCCATAAGAAATAAGACCGTTTTGGGTGCCAAAAAATACTTCACCCGATACACCATTTACCCCTACAGATTTTATAATATTACTTGGTAATGGCGAGTTTTCAGTTGTGAAATGTTCTAAAACACTAGTTCCGTCTTTTTCAATTAAAAATGCACCGTTGTTAGTAGCCACCCACTTTCTGTTGGCACCGTCAATACACATATCATTAATTGCTTCACTGCCTAATAAATATCCTACTACACCGTTTTGGTCTACAATTATTCTTTGGGCGTCTTCTTCGGTATCAAAGGCTCTTTGAGGATTAAAAAATACAGCCAAACCCTCATCAGAACCAATCCATATTTCATTGTCTTTATCTATAATTAAAGCATTTACACGATTGGATGGTAAATCACCAACACCTTTGCCTTTCATTAATAATCGTTGCCGCTGAAGCACCCCTTTGGTGGCTTCTTTAAAAACTATAATTCCCGAACTCCCAATGCGAGGGGTTGTCATCCATTTTTGGTCTAAATCATCTATTACCATTTCACCAACGGAGTTCATACTTAATTTATAGGATTGCCATTTCCCATTGGAATACCTTACCGATACACAACTATCCACGTCATAATTGGCAGCCCATAGATTTCCTTTGCTATCCAATGACAAACCCGGAACAATTGTGTACAAACCTTGTTGTTTTCGTAAGGTGCTATTATAAGTATCAAATCGTTCAACAAACTTTCCATTTTGGAATCGTGCAATTCCCGTGGCATGACTTCCTAGCCAGGTTTCGCCGGTAGCTTTATTAATAGCAATGCTTGTAAAATCATACATCGACAATAATTCCTGTGGAGTATTTGGTCGGTTTTCCCAAGTGTTTTCTTTAAAATGATAATAACCTGCTCCGTTAAAAGTGGGTCCATATACAAAGCCGGGGCCACCGCTTGTTACCCATACTTCATCATTCCAGCCGGCTATGGTATTGGTCGTTATGCTATTGGGGCCATTTATTCCAAAATATCCATAACTGCCGTTGGGTTTTATATTAAAAAATCCTAAACCTGTTCCACCGGTCCATAAGAGATTATTAACATCTAAAATTCCGCAAGCGACAGCATTTTCACGAATACTGTCAATACTTCCTCCGGGTTTTGATATAATAAATCCGCCCCAATGGGTTTCTATAAGTTTATTATGGCATAATTCAAGACTCACAACATTTTTTATGGTATTTCCTCTTATCGTGTTCCAAATATTACCGGAATTATCATCGTAGTTTTGATAAACAGAATCATTTACAGCGTATAATTTTCCGTCGAATACACGAAGCAGTTTGCTTTCCAATCCGGGTTTAACGGTTTGCCAATTTTGAAAATCACTCAGGTTACTTCCCTTTGCCTTAGCCCGCAATATTCCTTTATTGGTTCCCGCGTAAAGGTGGTCATTATAGCGCATGGTTGAATATACCGAAACCACCGTTCCCGAAGGGCCAATATTTTGATATGAATCACTGATTTCAAGTTTATTTATATCAATAACAATAATGCCCATACTGCTTGACAGATAAGCTTTGCCATCAAAATACTGAAGGTCATAAAAAGCTTTTTCACCCAAGATGCTTTTGCGAAGTATGTCCGGAATATTTTGAATATTTTGAGTTTTTAAGTCAAGAATATCAATACTGCCTGAAGCATACACAAACACCATTTTGTTAAGCGGTTCGATGTAACGCATTATGGCCACATCAATATCGTTAAAGCCATTTACCTTGGAGTAAACGCTTATTTCGCCGCTGGGCTGGTAGTAGGTAAAAAATCCTTTTTCGGGCAATACAAAAATAAATTCTCCCGCTTCCTGAACTTGTTTTACATCCTTGTAAGGAAAATGAGTTCGCCATCGTCCTACCCCGTTGTAGTCTGTTTTTTGTGCCAAAATAGTAATGGGTGCAACAAGGAGAAAAAGAATAATATTTAAATATTTGGACATTATTGGATAGAACGGTAAATTTAGGAATAAATTTTTCTACTTATACTTTTTCCTGCAATTGACATAATAAATACAATACCAAAAAGCCAAGCCGCCATTTTACCAAGATAGTCGCCATGTTGGGTATAAAAAGTAAGAGTGCTCGATGGATGAATGGTATAAGTCATTGTGGCCGGGTGCCACCAAGCGGTTTCGCCGCTGATGGTTCCTTTTTTATCAATAACGCAACTGGTGCCGGTATTGGTGCAACGCACTACATCTCTACGGTTTTCAATAGCTCGCAATCGTGCATAAAGTTTATGATGTTTGTATCCCGGTGTATCTCCCCACCAGCCATCATTGGTTAAAATAAATATAACATTGGCTCCGTTTTTTACAAATTCAGAAACATACTCGCCAAATATAGTTTCGTAACAAATTAGTGGTGCTGCCCCAATTTTATGGTTTGAATAAAAAACTCTGGCCACTGTATCTTCTCCCAAGCTGCCGCTGATGCCGCCCAAGTCTATGGCATAATTTTCGAGAAAACTAAACACTTTGGTATAAGGCATTTTTTCTACTCCCGGCACTAGTTTTGATTTGCGGTAAATATCGTTTACCCCCTCTTGATTCATCACTACAGACGAATTGTAAACATCGTAATATTTGCCTGAATAATGCCTGCGGGCTGTGGAGGTTCGGTTGTTGGAATCAAAAAAACGATAGGTATTGCTGCCTGAAATTAAGGTGAGATTCGGATATTTTTTGAGCCACTCTTTTAAAAGGGTATAGGTAAGGCTACTATTAATATATTGCTGCTCACAGTTTTCAGTCATTCCGGTTTCGGGAAATAATACAAACTCGGTAGAAGAATCTAATTGTTTCTCAGCCATTTTTGAAAAGTAGTTCACTTCGGTTTTTGGGTCTTCCGTTTCAAATTTTTGATACGGGTCAATATTGGGTTGAACCACTACTACCTTATACGAAGCACCTTTATTGTCGGCGGGATAGGTAAACAAAATAACCAAAGAAATAATTACAGGAACTATAACTACGGATGCCACCATCCATCTATTTTTTTTGTTTGGGTTTAAATACAGTTTAAAAACCAAGGCATTGGATACCAAAATCCATAAAGTTCCGCCCAATGTTCCGGTATATTCATACCATTGAATTGTTTGTGGAAGTGCCGCCAGCCCGTTGCCAAGATTGAGCCATGGGTATGCAATTTCCCAGTTGAGGTGCAAATATTCCATGCTGAGCCAACTTATTATCCAAGCCATCAAACCGGTTTCCATACCAAAGTATTTTTTTACCCTTCGGTAAAAAACAAAAGGAAGCAACATAAGTCCTGAATTGGCCAGCAGCATGGCAATGCAGCCTTCGGGCGAGGCAAACCAAACCCACCAGGTAGTACCAATATTCCAAAGTAAAAGCGAAAAATATACTTTTAGGCCAAACCATTTTTGGGTTTCCTGTTCCAGTAGCAGCAAAGGAACAAACCCGACTAATAGCAAAAAACCGGTATAAAACGGCGGCCAACCTGCGGTGAGGATAAGCGGTGATAGAAGAATTAAAAGAAATTGCTTTTTCAAGTATCGGGCAAAGATAGGATTGCACTTAGCAATATTTGTTAACTAAAAGTAGTCTTAAAATTATTTTAATCTTAATCTTAAAAAATTCTTAGCTTTGACATTCGTTTTTTTAAAGTAAAGTAGAAATGATTCAATCGCTTCGTATAGCAAATTCTAAAACCCAATATATCCCTAATTTATTTCCGGTTCGCCTTAATTTTAATTCAGTATTCAAATTTATTTTAGCAATTATTATTATTTTTGGTAACCAGCTGGGCCTGGCAAAACCGATGGTTCTCACCGCTAAAGAGTTTAAAAATCCGCCTAGCCGAATCATTCGTTCGTGTTGTTCATTTGGGGCTAATTTGCATCTGATGGTTATTCCTGCCATAAAAATAAGTGATATAACGAGTATTGAAAAAGTAGGTCCACATAAGTATTTGGGAAGCAACCGCGAAGGCAACGGCGTTATTTATACCAAGCGCGGCGGGTTTATTGATTTGGGACATTTAAGAGATCAGGCCGATTGGACGGCTTTTTTGTATTCCACTATTTTATTGAATAAAGAAAAAGGGAATGTAAAATTGAATTTAGGAATTGAAGGGGGCAAAAAATCCGTAAATATCAAATGGAGTAAGGATATGGATAGTTTGGATTTATTGCATTTGGCCGGCAAGGTAACGTATGATTTATCGGTTTGGCACGAAATAGGAACTTGGTATGGAACGTCGTATGTTCCCTTGATGCCGGAGCGCTATTCCAGTTTTTCGATAGAAGATATTTATAGTAATCTTACAGGGGTAACTTTGGGAATGGAAGCTTTGAAAAGCAATATGCCGTATGAGCAAGCCATGACTCATTTGCTTGCTGAAAAACTAAGACAACTAGAGGTGGTGAAAACAGAAAAGGAAACCTTTGATGCTTATGAAGCCACCCGCAATATTTGGTGGTCGAGAGATTACAGGCTCCCAAGTAAAAAAATTTTACTAAAACACCAGTGTGAGGCTTATCCCGGTGCAAAACCTTGGTTAGTTCCTAGTAAAGGCGATACTATTTTACCATGTAATTTAACATTGATTGATAAAACTATGTCTGGCCAACCATTGAATGATTTTTATGAATTTAAAATCAAATTGAATGTGAAGCTTTTGGAGAAAAAAAATATTAGGAAACTAAATAAAAAGGTAATTACCCAAAATGATTTTATGTCAATATTAAAAGATATTGAACTGGAAATGGCTGAAGAATTTAAGTCTTAATGTTTTATTTGTCCATCTTCCAAATCACTTTGCCTAATCGGTTGATATAGCCATACACGTCTTTTTCAACATAGCAAGCCACCACCCCATCCCAAAATTTCATAGGTACTAAATAGGTGTAATTTCCAACAATGGTTAATGGAATTACTTCTTTTCCGGTATGGTCAATAAATCCCCAAAGCTCATCGAGGAAAGGACCTTTGGAAACAGCTGCCAAACCATGACTAAACATTTCGGCACCATTATATTTAGGTTTAATAATCCAGTTTCCCTTTGGGTTGATATACCCATAAAGACTATCCATTTTTGCAGGAGCCAATCCTTCCGAAAATTTTCCAATAAAGGCAAATTTAAAGTCCAAAGCTATTTTGCCAGTTTTGTCCATTAATCCATATTTATCTTCCAGTAATACTGCGGCAAAACCCCCACTAAAATCTTTATCAGAAAAATCATATTCCCCATTAATTTTCATGGCGGCCCCAATATCAAAAGTAGGTTCAATTGCCCATTCGCCTTTGGTATTTATATAACCGTATTTGTAACCGTCTTTAGAAGCCATGCACAATCCATCACTAAACTCACTCACCTTTTCAAACTCAGGATAAATAACGGTATCCCCTTTTGTGTTTACAAATCCATAAGTTGAAAATAAACCACGTTCTTGTTTAAATCTTGCTAAACCATTATGAAACACGAGCGGTGCAGCATACATTGGTTCTATCACCATTTCACCTTTTGTATTAATAACGCCCCAATCTTCATCTTCCATTACCCCTGCAAATCCTTCATGAAAATTATAAACTGCCGGATATTTAGCTTTAATAACTTCTTTTCCAGTGATATCAATATATCCTAAGGCTTCACCAAATTGAGCATAAGCAAATCCTTCATAAAAAAAGCCGGCCATTGGGAATTGTGGAGATATCACTTCTTTCCCAGTACTATCAATATATCCCCAAAGGTCTCCTTTTTTAAAAGGAAATAATCCTTGAGAAAAGGAACTAAAGCAAAGACTGGTGAGTAATAAAAGAAAAATAATTTTTTTCATAATGTTATTTATAAGGATGTAAAGGTAAAAATTATGTTCAATTTTCACCAATATCATTCAAAAATGTAAATTGCATAAAATTATGGAACGATTTTTAGGGCTTCTTATTCTTTTAGTTGGTATTAATGCCCAGTCTCAAAATTCAGAATTGCTAGTTCAGTTGGGGCATAGCGACCGGGTGAAATGTGTAGATTTTTCAAGTGATGGAAAATACATAATGACAGCAGCCAACGACCAAATGATAAAGTTGTGGCAGGTAAATAACGGGATGCTGGTCAGAACATTTCGGGGTCATAAAGGAATGGTGTATGATGCCAAATTGAGCATGGATGGCAAATTTATTTACAGTTGCAGTTGGGATGATAAAAGCTTTATAAAATGGGATATAGTTAACGGGAACATTTTAAAAACATATAAAAAAATTAAAAATCCGATAACTACTTTTGCTATAAGTAATGATGGAAAATCAATAGCCGCTCTGTGCAAGGATGGCATTTTACTTTTGCAAAGTAGAGATTTTGGATTAATAAAAAAAATACCGTTGGTGGAACCAACCATCGTTCAGTTTTCGGCAGATGATAAATTGATTTATATATCAAATAAAGAATATCAGAAAGAAAAATATTGGGTTTATGAAACGGCAACTAATAAACTAACAGAACAATTTAAAATTATTTACAGTGTCGAATCAATGACAGTTGCAGCAGAAAAATTAGTGCTAAGTAATTACAAAGAAGTGCTATGTTATGATTTGATTACAAAAAAAAGTATCTATAAAAAATCGTCTGATACACTAAAAATTACAGCTTCCACTTTAAATCATTCAGGCGATAAATTTGCCTATGGATTAGAAGACGGAACCATCAAAATTTCAGATTTTTTTGGCAATGAAACCATTCTAGAAAAGCGACATTCAGGTATTATTAATCATTTGCAATTTAGCAACGATGACCAATTATTGGCCACAGCCAGCAACGATTGGACTTCAAAAATTTACAGCACAACCACCGGCAAAGTGGTGAAAGACCTAAAAACCCAAAGTGAATTTATTGGCGGAATAAGTTTAAACAACACTGGAAATTATTTGGCTTTTGCTTCCGGGCATTTGGAAATAGGCAACCTCATTGGGGTTTGGAATATAACCCGGGGAAAATTATTTCCTTATTACAGCAGCGAAAGAGTTTATGATTTTTTTTACTCGGTGGCTTTTAGCCCGAAAGGTAAAACCATTGCCGCAGCCAATTCAAAAGGAAGCACCCATTGGTATAATTTTCCTAACAATGGAAATTCAGGAAATCTGAGTTTGGGAAATTCGCCTGTAACCTGCGTGACATATACACCCAACGGAAAAAATATAATAAGTGGAACCAAAGATGGAAAGCTTATTTTTTGGCGACCCGACAGAAATAAAAATGAAACCATTGAGGCCGACAAGCAAGGAATTGCTTCGATTGCCATGAGTAATGACGGAGCAAAAATAGCAGCAGGAACCTATGACGGAAAATTGTTGATTTATGGCTACGATTCCAAATCATTAATACAAACTATCAATTCTCATACACAATCATCTGGCTACAATGACAGTAATGTTGTGATGGCTTATGGCTCGGTTACAGGAATGAGTTTGGATGGAAATTTTAATATGAAATATGCCTCCATTATGGCAGTTGCCTTCAGCCCTGACAATAGTTTAGTGGCTACTTGCGGCGGATGCTGGATAAAAATATTTAATGCTTCCACCGGAGAATTGGTGAAACATATCAAACAAAATGGAGCCGGATTTTGCACACTAAGTTTTAGTGCCGATGGAAAATATCTATGCAACGGTGGCGCTGATTTTAATGTAAGGCTTTACGAAGTGGCTACCGGAAATCTAATAAAAACTTTTGTTGGTCATCAAAATGAAGTTCGCTCGGCAGTGTTTAGCAATAACCAAAAATATTTGATAAGCGGCAGTTTTGATACCCAAATCAAAATTTGGGATATTGCCACAGGTAAGGAAATCCTAAGTTATATCGTTTTGAAAGGTGGAACAGATTATGTAATTTCCAATCCGCAAGGGTATTATTTTGCTACCAAAGGAGCTTCTAAAGTTTTATCGTTCAGGGTTGGCAATGAAGTTTTTCCTTTTGAGCAATTTGATTTAAAATACAATCGTCCCGATATTATTTTGGATAATATTTCAAAGTTTGTGTATGGCGAAACCAAAGATCATCCAAATGTTCAGCTCATAAAATCCTATAATGCGGCTTATGAAAAACGACTTAAACGAGCCGGATTTACTGAAACCCAATTGGGTTCTGATTTTCATGTACCCAACATAAGTGTTACCATGACAGGTATTCCGATAAGCACAAAACAAGCTAATTTTAGTTTTGAAATAAAAGCAAGTGATAATCTTTATGACCTTTCACAATTGAATGTTTGGGTAAACGATGTTCCTTTGTATGGAGCCAAAGGAACTCCCTTAAATGGTAAAAATATCACCAAAAATTGTGATTTGGTTTTGGGCAATGAACGAAATAAAATAACCGTGTCGTGCGTCAATAGCAAAGGGGTGGAGAGTTATAAGGAGAGTTTTGAAATTGTGTATGAAGGAGGGGTGATAAATTATAAAACCTACTTTATTGGTATTGGGGTAAGCACTTATCAGGACACCAGTTTCAACCTGAAATACAGCGTGAAGGATGTGGAAGATATTGCCAAAACCGTTAGAGAAAAATATCCGGAAGCTGATATTTCTTTATTGACTGATATGCGAGCCACCAAAGAAAATATTCTTAAACTTAAAGAAAAACTTTTAAAAACCGGTGTGAATGATAAGGTTATAATTTCATTGAGCGGGCACGGTTTGCTTAGCAAGGACTTGGATTTTTATTACGCCACATACACTATGGATTTTGAAAAACCTGAAAAATACGGATTATTGTATGATGATTTGGAAGGTTTATTGGATGGCATACCAGCCCGAAATAAATTGCTAATGGTGGATGCCTGTCACAGTGGTGAGGTAGACAAAAGTGAAACCATTGAATTTTTAGATACAATTTTACCTCAAGGAATTTCAGGAACATCGACCAAAGGTGCAAAAATGATTGTTAACAAAAATCCCGTAGGGCTTGAAAACAGTTTTGAACTTATGCAGGAATTATTTAGCGATGTTAGCAAAGGCAACGGCTCAATTGTGATAAGTGCCGCCGGAGGAAAAGAATATGCGTTGGAAAGTGATAAGTGGAACAACGGAGTTTTTACGTTTTGTGTTTTAAATGGCCTAAAAAATGAAACCACCGATAAAAATGATGATGGTAAAATAAGTGTTACTGAACTTAAAAATTATGTAAGCCAAGAAGTACAAACCTTAACCAACGGACGGCAAAAACCAACCAGCCGCAAGGAAAATTTGGATAATGATTGGAAAATTTGGTAAATAATGTTGAACGATAAATAATGTACTAAAATAGATATAGATATCCTATAGTTTATATAACAGCAGCGCTTATTTTTCGAATCCTTTTCAAAAATAAATCCTTCAAATCTGCAATTCCTTTGTAATTTTACAGCCCAATTATGGATGATAATAAGGGTTTGGTATATGTCACACGTAAGTTGCATTTTAGTGCAGCGCATAAATTATACAACCCCAACTGGAGCGATGAAAAAAACACAGAAGTGTTTGGCAAATGCGCCAACAGCAATTGGCATGGTCACAATTTTGATTTATATGTTACGGTAAAAGGTATTCCAAATCCCGAAACCGGATTTGTAATTAACCTTAAAAAATTAAAAGAACTGGCAGAGGAAAAAGTAATAAGCAAAATAGACCACCGCAATATAAATTTAGATGTAGATTTTATGGTAGGTAAAATGGCTTCCATCGAAATTTTGGCCATCTCTATTTGGAATGAACTATTACCTTTTATTAATGAAGGGCAATTGCATTGCATCAAAATTTATGAAACGCCACGGCAGTATGTGGAGTATTTTGGGTAATTATTTAATCACCGTCAACGACATATTTTCTTCTTTGGTTTCTCCGTTAAATCCCTTTAAAGTAATCCGGCAAGGATAGGTTCCAAGTCCTATTAATTGGCCGTCGCTCAGTGTTCCATCCCAGCCTTTATAGGAGCCTTTGTAATGGTATATAATTTGAAACAAACGGTTATAAACCGATATTTCAATTTCAGAAAACTGGCGACCTTTTATTTCAAATATATCATTTATACCATCATCATTTGGCGAAAAGGCATTGGGCACAAACCAAGGACATTCGTCCCCGAAAAACGTGATGGCCAAGGAATCTGTAAGCAGTTTACATCTGTGATTTAGAATTACACTGTATGTTCCGCTTTTGCTTATAATGATGGATGGAGTTTTTTCACCTGTGCTCCAATTCCAACTTGAAGTATTTGCTTGTATAGCGTTTAGAGTAATGTCTTTGGGTTCGCAATAGCGCTGATTAATCCCTAAATCTAAAACAGGGGCTTCAATAACCGTGGTATTTTGCGAGCTTGAATCTTTGCAACCTTCTTTTTCAATCACATACTTTAGAGTATAATTTCCAACTGAAGGAAATGTATATGCCGATGTGATTGAATTGTTATTTATAAACCAAAATCCGCCTGTAATAAAAGGTTCAAAATTTGGGGTTTCATTAATACAATATAAGCTGCTTAAATTTAAAAATGTGGGATTTGGAAGCGGTTTAACGGTTACTGACTTGGATATTTCAGCCATACAATTTTTAGTATTTTTAACCTCCAATTTTATTGAATATGTTCCTGGGGTTCCTACATTTAATACTAATTCCTTTGTTTTTCCTTTGTCTATATTATCAAACCACCAATTGTAAGTCATTTGGTTTCCTCCTGCATCGGTACTATAATTAAACGCTTTTAAATTTTGCCCCAAACAAATATCTGAAGTGGAGAAAGAAGCCACAGGAATAGGGTTTGATTTTATAATTATACTGCTTGAATTTTTGCAACCCCTTTGGTCGGCTATTGTTAGTTTTATGGTATAGTTTCCCGATTTTTTGTATGATTTTTCGGGTTCAAAAAGATTAGAAGAAGTAATATCTCCAAAATCCCAATTAAAAGTTTTTAGAACACCATTAGATACGGTACTTTTATTACTAAATACCTGTTTTTCATTATCACATACATCGTGTCCGGTAAATAAAGCAACAGGATTATTAAAAACATTTACCTGCTTGGTAACGGAGCTTATACATTTTTTTCCTATTGATTTTAGCGATACCAAATAAATGCCGGGATTGTCATACATAAATTTAACCGAATCCTGATTGCTTGGTTTGTATATTCCAAAATTCCATTCAAAATAACTAAGAGAATCCATAGTTTTTACTTTTCTAAACATAGTTTCAACCCCGGTGCAAATGCTATCATGTGTAAAATCAGATGTAGGCATTTTATAAATTGTCAGTATTTTACTAACCGTATCTGAACATGAATAATCTGTAGGTATTACTGCCAATGAAATTTTATAATCTCCTGCATTTTTATATGTTTTACTTGTATTTTCGGTAGTAGCCTTTGTTCCATCAGCCAAATCCCACAGTAATGTGTATTTCACTTTGGAAGTATCGGGCAAATTGGAAGAAACAAAATTTACATTTTGGCCAGGACAGGTATTTTTAAAAGAAAAATCGAGTTGAGGAGAAGGAATAACTTCTATTTGTTTTGTTATTTCATTTACACATCCCCTGTCATCACTCACTGTAAGTTTTATATCATACACACTTGGTGTTGTAAAGATAAAATCAAGTATTGAATCTTTACCGCTTATGGATAAGGGATTTGAATTCCAGTTAAGAGTTATTTTTCGTTTTAGTTTTGAGTAGGATAAAGAAGTGAATTTAAAATTATTTTTTTTCACACACTGCTTGTCATAGTTTATCAAAAAATCAACTATTGGTTTTTGCGATAGGGTTATTATCGTTGTATCATAATACATTTTAAAACAATATTCGGTCTTTAAAATAGTTTTATAAACTCCATATTTTTTAAACACGTGGGTAGGATTTTGAAGTTTAGAACTATCGCCATCCCCAAACTTCCAGGTATATTTTATACTGCTATAATTGTATGGATTTTTAAAATCAACACTAACAATAGAATCAGTAGTACAATATTTTTTATTATACGGATCAATAGTAGTTCCTTTTGGTTTGCCTGCAGGTGTTGTGTAACCTTTTCCCACACTCACCGCTTGCCAGGCATTGGTTACGGCTTCTATTTCTTTGGTACAAAGTCCAAAAATATCTTCAGCCGATTTTATTGAATAAAAGCGTGAATCTGCAAATTTTGAATTAGATGTTAAATAGTAGGTATTATTTCGATAAGCAACCTTAGCCGCATAAAGAAATCCAATGCTATCTACATAATATACATTGTTGGAATCATTGGTTCCTTTGCCACCTTTGCAAAGCAAATAGAACCAAAAATTTTGGACACTACTATTGTAATGAACTATATCGCCAGCATTCCAATATTTCCCTCCATAACTATCAGGACACCCAAATTCATTGGGATTCGACATGTTTCTAAATCCTTTATTAGGCCCTGAACCATATCGCCCAAGATACCAAGTAAAAGTTGAAGGCAAATAATACGCTTCCACCAGTTTGCCAAAAATATCACTAAACGATTCATTGAGAGCTCCCGGCTCATTTGAATACACCAAATTAGAAGATTTTTGAGTAACTCCGTGAGTATATTCATGTCCAACAACATCTATTCCTGTAACTGGTCCCCAGCTTCCGCTTCCCATTCCATAAGCAGAGTAAGTCCCATTCCAAAAAGCATTTACAAAATTGCCTTGTAGCAGGGAAATCATTTTTCCATTTGCATTATCATAGCTACTTCTGCTGTGATACGTTTTATAATAATCAAAGGTTTTTTCAGCACCGAAATGAACATCTCCCGCTACTTTTTGCCTTACAGAAGTTGTGCTGTCCCAAATATTATTATTGTCGGTAAAATCGACACCACTCGTATTATCATAAGTTTCTATACCATTGCCACGGGTGGTTTCTCGCATCCTAAAACTTGTTGGGCCAAGACTATCTACCTTTATAGTTTGGGTTCCTGCATATTTTGTAATGGCTTTACCATTTACATTCACTTCACACAATATTTTTTGGGTATGAATAAGTTCTCCTGTTATTGCATCAGCAAAATAATAGGCTCTATCCAAAGGTTCCATTGAATAGATATCAAATTTCCAAGCTGTTTTAAATATTGGATTATTCATTTCGCCCTTAACTGGACAAATAACCAACTGGCCTTTGGGATACCATGTGGCATTAGGGTCGCTCTTTATTTCTTTTAATAAATTTTGTTCAGATAATACATTCCATGCATAAATAGTTTTAGTATTCAAAATGTTTTTCAAACAGGCTTCTGAATTTAAAACAGCCTCTGTTGATATTAAACTTAGAGGATAGTATTCCCCATTAAAAGATTCAATTTTTCCGTTTCGAGTATGTATAATAAGTGTACTTCCTTCAACAAGTATATTTTTATAATATTGGTAAAAACGGTGATGAATCATTCCAATATCATCTGCCTCTTCACTGTATTTAATAAACTTTATATCTTCTCCTAATTTTAATTTTTGGGGTAAATAATTTACAAATTCATTAATCACAATTGCTAAAGGTGATTCAAATTTTACATATCCCGGTATACCAAACCCATTATTTATATAAATTTCTGACGCACCTTCGAATTTTTCAGAAGCCAATTGACCAAATAAATTTTGCTGACCAAGCCCTTTAAAGCTAAGTATAACGCAAAAGGACGCGAGAATAATTGTTCTAATCATAGTAATAAACCCAATCAAAAGTAACCAGAATTAAGAAATTTATCAAATTATAGTTTCTTAGGGATGAATGATGCAAATGTTTAATTTTGCCACATGCAAATTGGTGATAAACTTTTTGAATTCAAGCTGCCTGCGACCGATGGCAAAACCTACAGTAAATACTCGTTTGCCGATAGGTATGCCTTGTTAATTATTGTATCTTGCAATCATTGCAAATACTCACGCGCCTATTGGAATAGAATTGTGAAACTTTGGGAAAAATTTGAATCCGATGATTTAGCCGTTGTAATAATAAACGGAAATGATGCAAAACAGTTTCCTGAAGATTCATTTGAAAATATGCAAAAACTTTCTAAACAATTGTTCAAAGGCAAATTCCCCTACTTGCATGATGAAGATCAAGAAGTAATAAAAGCCCTTGGAGCTGTAAGAACTCCCGAAGCTTTTTTATTTAACTCAAAACGCGAACTTGTATACAAAGGGGCAATTGATGATAGCTGGGATAACGAATATTCCGTTACTCGGGTTTATTTGGAAGATGCTCTTGAAGATACCCTAGACGGAATAGATGTAGATTTTCCTGAAATTGCGGCGGTAGGATGCAGCGTTAAATGGAAACCTGAAAATAATTAGGAATTGAGAATTAGGAATGCTTTTAGTGTTCAATAAATTCTTAATAACTAAATAACCAAATAACTAAATAACCCAAATTGACTATCGAATCCACCATAAAAAATTTAATCCTTCAAAGTTTTTCATCGTTGTATAATGAGGCGGTAAAACCAGAGGATATAAAACTGGAACTCACCAATAAAGACCACATTGGCGATTATACGTTTGTGGTATTTCCTTTTTTGCGAATATCAAAACAAAAACCTGAAGAAACTGCCACTAATATTGGCAACTTTGTAAAAGACAATTGCAGGGATATAGCAGATTATAACGTTATCAAAGGATTTTTAAACTTTGAATTGAGTACCGGTTATTGGCTCAATTTTTTAAAGCAAAATTTTTTAAACCCTAATTATGGAAAAGTAAGTGACGGGGCAGGTAAAAAAGTGATGGTGGAATACTCATCCCCCAACACAAACAAACCTTTGCACCTTGGGCATGTACGGAATAATTTATTAGGTTTTTCGGTAAGTCAAATTTTGAAATTTGCAGGTTATGAAGTGGTAAAAGCCAATTTGATAAACGACCGTGGCATTCATATTTGCAAAAGTATGCTGGCTTGGCAACTCTACGGAAATGGAGAAACACCCGAATCCAGCGGATTGAAAGGTGACCATTTAGTTGGCAAATACTATGTGCTATTTGATAAGAATTACCGCGAGGAAATAAAAAGCCTGATGGCTGGAGGATTGACTGAAGAAGTAGCTAAAAAAGAAGCCCCGTTAATTAAAACAGCTCAGGAAATGTTGTTGAAATGGGAAGCCGGAGAAGCCGAAACCATAACCCTTTGGAAAACCATGAACGGCTGGGTGTATGAAGGCTTTGAAAAAACCTACAACCGGATGGGAGTGAGTTTTGATAAATACTATTACGAAAGCAATACCTACTTATTGGGCAAAGACAGCGTGAACGAAGGATTGCAAAAAGGTGTTTTTGTGAAAGACCCTGATGGTAGCGTATGGATTGATTTAACTGCTGACGGCCTTGATCGTAAAATCGTGTTAAGAGCAGATGGCACTTCAGTTTACATTACTCAGGATATTGGCACTGCCCAACTTAAATACGACGAAACTAAAATGGATAAGTCGGTGTATGTTGTAGGAAACGAACAGGATTATCACTTTAAAGTTTTAAAACTCATCCTTCAAAAATTGGAAAAACCTTATGCCAATGGGGTTTTCCATTTAAGTTATGGGATGGTAGATTTACCAAGTGGTAAAATGAAAAGCAGGGAAGGAACAGTGGTAGATGCAGATGAACTGATGGAAGACATGCAAACCACCGCTAAAAAAATTACAGAAGAACTTGGAAAAACAGAAGGTTTTTTAGCAACTGAACTGGAGGCACTATATGAAACTATTGCCATGGGGGCTTTAAAATACTTTTTGTTAAAAGTGGACCCTGTAAAACGGATGATGTTTAATCCAGAGGAATCCATTGATTTTCATGGCAACACCGGTCCTTTCATCCAATATACCCACGCCAGGATTTGTTCCATATTAAGAAACATAACCACCCCGCCTATTGTAACAATGGATGTACCATTGCACCCGGCCGAGCAGGATTTATTAAATACCCTTTCCTTATTTCCTTCTAAAATATCTGACGCTGCCGAAGATTATAATCCTGCATTAATTGCCAATTACATGTTTGAAACGGCCAAAGCCTTCAACCGCCTATACCATGATGTTTCCATATTGGGCGAAACGGACGTGCATTTAAAACAAAACCGCCTGGCCATTTGTACTCTTACCGCAAACACCTTAAAACAAGGCATGAATTTGCTGGGCATTACCGTGCCTGAAAGAATGTAGACAGTTTTGAATTCAAAGGAAGATTATTATATAAACGAAAAGGGCTTATTGGTTTTTACCTGCGAGTACCATTTAAAGCGTGGCTTTTGCTGTGGTAATGGCTGCATGCATTGTCCTTATGATTATGTGAATGTGAATAAAGACGCTAAAGCAAAATAGCCTGTATCATTTCCCGGTTGGCTAAAGCCAATGGCAATAAAACCCTCTGATGATAATGAAAAGTTTTTTAGTTTGCAGCCGTGTGGTGGGAGGTCAGAAATATGGGCCGAGCCTCAGATACAGCGTGGGAGCATTTTTCTGACTTGAAATGCGATAGCATTCCCGAACACACTTGAAAATAAACATAAATGGGTGAGCATTTTTTTGGTTACTTTTTCATCAAGGACACCTTAGGTTCATGAACACCTTTAAAATAAATAGCAAATCAGTGAATAAAAAAGTTACATAGAAGGATAATAACTTTTAGTGGAATTTTTAGACTTTGCGTTTTTGTAACAACATTACTTTAAATCATCTCTTGGTTCTGCTACATTTGTTTTCTAATTAGCCCTGAATGAATACACTAGCTCATACCAAACCCAGAATCCAATCTATCGACCTGCTACGCGGATTAGTAATGGTTATAATGGCTTTAGACCATTGCCGTGATTTTTTGCATTTCGATTCCATAAATGGCAACGATCCATTGGATTTTGAAACCACTACCACAGGTTTGTTCCTCACCCGCTGGATAACTCATTTTTGTGCCCCTATCTTTGTATTTCTGGCTGGCACTTCCATTTTTTTTGTAAGCAAAAGGCGGTCATTAAAGGCAGTTTCGGGATTTTTAATAACACGTGGTTTATGGTTGATTATTTTGGAGGTAACGATTATTTACTATGGATGGGTAGGGAATTTTAACTTTTCATTTGCAGGGCTTTTTGTAATATGGGCTTTGGGTTGCGGCATGCTATTTATGGCGGGCTTGGTTCATTTACCTAAAAATATTCTGTTGGGTTTAGGAATTCTATTGGTGTTTGGGCATAACCTTTTAGATAGGTTTGATGGACAAGTTACCGAAAATTTAGGAGGTTTTTTATGGTCGGTTTTACATGTTCCGCATGTGTTTCAATTCGATAGTTCACACAATTTATTTATAGGATATCCCCTCATGCCCTGGATTGGTATAATGATTTTGGGCTACCTGTTTGGGCAGCTTTACAACGCTGATGTTACAGTTGCAAAACGCCGTAAAACCCTTATCCAATTGGGCTTGGGAAGTATTGGGCTATTTATACTATTGCGTTCCTGCAATTTTTATGGGGATGCTCATTTTTGGCAAACTCAGTCAACAGGTATATTCTCGATTTTATCATTTGTAGATACTACCAAATATCCTCCATCACTTTTGTATGCCTTGATGACCATCGGCCCGGCGTTTTTGTTTTTGGCCTATTCCGAAACTTGGAAAAACAAATTTTTAGATGCTATTACCGTATTCGGGCGAGTTCCGTTTTTTTATTACATCCTGCATATTTACCTCATCCATGCGGTGGCGCTTGCCGTTTTCTTAGCTTCCGGTTATAGCTTATCCAACCTTGACCCCACTGCTATTTTTGGCGGATTTCCTAAAGGATTTGGCGTGCCGCTTTGGGCAGTTTATATTATATGGGCTACGGTAGTTGCAACATTATACTTCCCTTGCCGCTGGTATAATAACTACAAAAGCAGCAAAGGGCATTGGTGGTTGAGTTATGTTTAGAAATGAGAGATAATAGAAACTAAAACATTCGCATATTCATCCTTTCAGTGCTAGATATGGTAATGTTTTGGTTAGTTTTGTCTCGCTTATCTATTAGTTAAGGGCAAGCTTAAATCAAAATTGCCCAATGGTAAAACAATTACAAAATGAAAAAAATGAAAAAGAAAAATTTACTAATGACAGTAGTTGCAATCTTAGGACTTGCAACAGGTACAATCGCACAAACAGTTCCATCTTATGTTCCAACAAAATCACTTATTGGCTGGTGGCCGTTTACGGGTAATGCAAATGATAGTAGTGGGAGAGGGAATAATGGTACGATTAATGGAGCGACATTGACAAGCGACAGGTTTGCGAATTTAAATAGTGCTTATAATTTTAATGGGCAAAATAATAATATTGTAATTCCTAATTCTTTAAATTTAAATCCTAGTCGTATTTCTGTAAGTATTTGGGTAAACCCAACTGTATTTGGACCAAGTGAACAATATATAATAGATAAATCTAATGATTTATATCCAAATAGCCAACATAGAAGTTGGGCTATTAGGATTGGTGGAAGTGGGGAGTTGGATTTAGAAATTAGGGTAAATAATATTTACTATTCATTCCCGACAACAAGCACTTTAAATATAAATCAATGGAATAATTTAGTATTCATATACGATGGAGATTCGGCAAAACTATACAGGAATAATCTCATAGTAATTAGTCAAAGTCTTCCAGGGACATTAACTAACTTTAATTATGATTTATCAATTGGATATTTTCCTCATGCAGAAATACCACCATTCGGTTATTTTTGGAATGGAAAACTTGATGATATAGGCATTTGGAACCGTGCATTAACACAGCCTGAAATTTCTGCTTTGTATAAAATTGGCTGTTCAGCTTCAGTAACAACACAACCAATAAATCAATCAGTTAATATTTCTAATAACGCCCAATTTATAACTGCATCATCAGATTCAATGGCCACCTATCAATGGCAAACAGACCTTGGTTTTGGTTTTCAAAATTTGAATAGTGTTAGTCAGTATAGTGGCACTAAAAATGATACACTTACAATTGCAAATACAACATTGAGCAATAACAATCAACCGTTCCGTTGTATAATTTCTTCTGGTTCTTGCTCGGACACATCAAATGTTGCTGTTTTAAAAGTTAATAATAATGTGGGTATAAACGAAAACTCACAAGACAATTTATTTTCAGTTTATCCTAATCCAGCAAAAAGTCAAATCAATGTGAAAGCAGACGTGAAATTGTTAGGTTCTATTTACACTGTTTATGACAACACAGGGAAAGTGGTTTTATCAGGAAAGATAATTGCGGAAAATACAGTTATTGAATTGGGTAATTTATCAGGTGGTATTTATTTATTCAGTGTTGGAGAGAATTTGAAGCAGACATTTAAAGTGATTAAGGAATAAGCCAGCCCTTAACAGCATATTTGCGAATATGGCGGGTTTAGTGGTTAAAGAAACATTCTGCTTCTAATAAACATTGGTTGTAAAATGAAAGTTAGTGCTACTAAGTCCGCCACATCGCAAATATGCAAAACGTTAGCGCAGCGGTGCTTGTGCTTCACTGAAAACTAAGGCAAAAAAAAACCAATAAAAAATATCTTTATTGAATTGGTTTAAAATTAAGAAACTGAAACAACAATTCGAATTATCTTTGTTCTCAGATTAATCATGAAAAGAATAGTTCTTTTAATCGCCACACTTACCTTTTTTGAGACCACAAATTATGCTCAAACCGTTACCGATATTGAAGGGAATGTGTATAATACAGTCACTATAGGAACGCAAGTGTGGATGAAGGAAAACTTAAAAGTGAGCCATTATACTAATGGCGACCCGATACCGGAAGTGAAAGATTCGCTGGCATGGGTTATTCAAACAAAAGGGGCTTGGTGCAACAATGAAAACAAACCGGCTAACGGAATTATTTACGGAAAACTTTATAACTGGCATGCGGCCAACGATTTGCGAGGCATAGCACCCAAAGGCTGGCATGTACCTAGCGATGCCGAATGGAAAACATTGGAAATGTATGTGGGTATGCTTGCTTCCACTGCAAACCTCGAAAATTACCGAGGAACCAAAGAAGCCAATGCGTTGAAAAAAGCAGATACTACCACCTATTGGACTTTGGCGTGTTGCCCAACTCCGGGGCTTTCTAAAAATAAGGGAACAAATTCAAGCGGATTTACTGCACTCGGTGCCGGATATCGCATCTATTTTAATGCCGGAGGATCTTATACATCGTTTCAAAAACCTACAGGCAATGCCCAGTTTTGGACCTCCACTTCACCGGGCGATAGCACCTCTTGGCTCAAACATTTGTGTGTTTATCATGAAGATATTTTCAGGGCCCATTGGCCCAAAGTAAATGGCAGTTCCATTCGATTAATCCGGGATTCTCCGGCAACCTTAAATGAAGTAAAACCAACTTTTGAAATAATTATGTTTCCCAATCCAGCCACCGATAAACTTTCTATTAGTATTTCAAAAAGCAAGGATATAACCTTGAAAATTTATAACACCATTGGGATTTGTGTTTTGCAAAAAGATTTAAAAAATGACACTACTGAAATTGATATCCGTTCACTATCAAACGGATTTTATATAGCAAAATTTACAAGCCCTGAAGTAACATTGGAAAAGAAACTGTTTAAAGAATAATAAATAATTATTTAAAACCTCACTCATACCCAACAGGTGAAGGTTTTGAAATTTCAAAGGTTCGAACTTTTAAGGTAAAACTAGTAACCGGATTTAATTTATAAACAGCTTTATTAAAACCCGGTTGATTAGGAAAAGCACCAAACGTAATTTCAAAACTGCTGTTTAGTAAACTTTCGTTTCTTACCAATAACCCAATGGAATAGGACTGATATATTTTGCTTTCAAAAAGCTTTGTAGCTTCAGTTTGCAACATGCCCAAACCGATAAATGCCACTGGCGCAAACTTAAAACCTATAATATTGTAAGGGGCATAGGCTACTGTCTCAAAATTGAGAATAAGTTTACCTGTGCCAGTTAAAGTTCCAGCATTAAAACCAAACATTTCCCTTGCATTTAGTGTAATTCGTTCAGTTATAGGTTTATTAAATCCATTGGTAAATTTTCCACTCACAAACTGGCGAACATACCATTTCCGTTGTAAAGATAAATCGCTGAAATAGTAAAATCCGGTATTAAAAGTAGAGTTATTTTTTTCTCCGGATTTATAAAACGTACCATATGAAATAGTGCCTGACAGATAACCGATTTTTGGGTAATGCTTCCCTTGTGAAACTTCTATTCCTGAATATTTTCGGCTCACTTCTGTTGATTTATTTAAGTATCCATAAACCATCTGAATCATTAATCCTTCAGGCACATCCTCATTGGCACCAAAGCGATAAATAAACTGGTCTTTGTAATATTTACGAAGTGAATACCCTAAACTGCCAAGATATAAAGAGGAATTGAAATTTGTTTTTGCAGTATCAATACTATAATCTGGTTTTGCCTGATACCATTTGTTGGCATAGCGCAAAGCACCAATGATATTGGTGCTTCGGCTAGTAATAGACTTTCCTTTGGTAGGCCTATAACTTTTGGCCACCCAAATATCAGAGTTTATAAAATCAAGATTGTAAGTTGTATTAGCAGCCTTTATGGAATCATATAAATTAAACGTTCCCCACGTTTTCATAAATAACAATCCCCCGGCATATTTGGTAAGTGGCGAATAAAACGACCTTTCTAGCGAAACCCCTAACTCGGTGGTTATTTTTGAATTGTAATAAAAAAAATCGGAGGCGATGTATGTATTTCGAATATTTGAAAAATTATAGTTTCCGCTCAAGCTATAACCTGTAGAGGTATTATAGCCAATTTTTTGCTCAAAAGTGTGGCCCATTCCAAGCAGATTTTTATCACGCAATCGTATTGTTCCTCCCGTGGAACCGGCAGAAATACTGGGGTCAATCGTCCATTTATCATGAACAATTACCAAAATATCAACACTATCTGTTTTTTCGTCTCTATTCGTCAAAAAAATTCGAGCATCATTAATATAGCGGGCTTGTCGCAATAGCCTCTCCGATTCCGTGATTTTCAGCAATTCAACCGATTCATTTTTTTTAAATAATAGACGGTTTTTTACTACCCATCGGTTCGTTTTTATATGGGTTTTATTCGCTGCATTTTGCAGTGGATTTACAAAAATTCTCGAAGTATCATTCGCTGAATAACCAAATGGATCGAGCACAATTACCTCGATACTTCTAATAATGCTTCCTGAAAATTTAAGGTTAGGGTCGTCCGATTTTTGTTTATCAGAAAGAGGTTTTTTATCATATTTTAATGGTGCCGGGTCAACAAATATGGCATGAAATACAAACTTGGTAAACTTGTGTTTGTAAGCCACCTTTTTAATGTTTTTATAAAATTTTAAAGTATCGTTTTTATCAATCTTAATTTGAATAGGCTTTCGTATTTGTGCCTTTGCAGATGATGTTACAAAAAATGCAAACAATACTATTATAAGTTTAATGATTATAGAATATCCGCTAAACTTCATAGTTCATAATTTATCGATTCATAATCTTCACCCTCCGCAAATCCAATGAATTGGCCGCAGTATTTTTCATATTTTTAACTCTGTGGCTTATCAATCGTATGGATTGATCATAAAATAAAGGAATGACCGGACTTTCAGCCAAAAGTATGGCTTCCATTTTTTGGTAAATATCTATCCGGGCTGAATCATTTGTTTGAGAAAAAATAGATTCAAATAATTGGTCGTAAGTTTTATTTTTAAAATGGGTATAATTAGGCCCGTTGGGTGAAAAATTAGGACTGTAAAAACAAGCCAGATAATTCTCAGCATCTGGATAATCGGCAATCCATGAACCGCGGAAAAAATTAAGGCGATTATTGGATTTTTCCTCTTTTAAAAACGAAGCTGGTTGCACTTCCAAAGCCACATCCAACCCAATATTTTTTAAATCTTTTTGAACAAAAAGGCAAATGTCAAGATAATCTTTGGTAGTGTAAAGTGTGATTTTTTTCTTGGTTTTTACCCAACCTGATTTGGCTAAATATTCTTTTGCTTTTAAAGGATTGTAGCCCCATTCAGTTTCCTTTTGTGGTGAATAACCCGGCAAACCTTTTGGCACAAAACCCCCATCAGCCGGATAGCCAATATTGTTTCGCAAATGTTTCATAATGGCCTTTTTGTTTATTGCTAACTGAATTGCCAATCTCAAATTTTTATCATACAGCGGGTGAGAAATAGAATTTGGTAATGAATCATCCACCAAAAATGCCAGATATTCTGTATTTAAGAAAGGCGTTACTAAGGTTGTAAACTTGGATTGATATTTCTCCTTTAATCTCCCGTCTTTCTCAATTATTTCATCTTTAAAACTGCTTTCCAAACCGTTAAAAAAATCAAGATTGCCTTGCAAAAATTCTAAGAAGGCAGCTTGTTTATCATCTAAAAATGAAACAGCTACTGCATCCAAATAGGGCAATCGTTGGCCCTTTACTTTTTCAAAATAATTAGGGTTTTTAAGAAAAATAAGTTTCACATCTTCGTTCCATCGGCTAAACATAAACGGCCCCGTACCAAGGGGATGCCGCCCAAAATCTTTACCATATTTATCAATAGCTTCTTTAGGAATGGCAAAACAATAGGGCATGGTAAGCAATCCTAAAAATGGAGGAAATGGTTTTTTTAAACGAATTTCAAGAGTAGAATCGTTAATGGCTAAAAAAGGATTTGAGGTTACCTTATCATTAAAAATCCATGCACCGGGAGATGCTGTGGCTTCATCCATTATTCTATTAAACGAATACACAAAATCTGAAGCCGTTACTTTTCGCGATAACCCATTTTTTAAAGCTTTATCAGTGTGGAAAAAAACATCGTTTCTCAAATAAAATCTGTAAACCAATCCACCCTCTGAAACCTCCCATTTATAGGCTATGCAGGGTACTATTAATAATTGACTATCAAGTTGCACCAACCCATTAAACAGTTGGCTTACAGCCCAAATATTATCTTGTGTTCGGGCAAAAGCTGGATCGAGGGAAGTAATACCATTATCGCTGTTGTATTTGAACACCGAACGGGGGTCAACATTCTGATTACTGCCATTGCAAGAAATTAACACCAAAAGAATGTTAATAAGTAGTGGAAACCTGTTAAAATCTATTGAGGCTTTGAAAATAGTTTTGAACCTCCTACCAACACCTCCATTTTTAACATGACGCAAGTAACTTATTTCGGACACAGCTGTTTTTTAGTTGAGACCTCAGGAGCCAAGGTTCTGTTTGATCCTTTTATAACTCCTAACGACCTTGCAAAAGAAATAAATTTAGACAGCATTTTGTGCGATTATATTTTTGTTAGTCACGGGCATTTCGATCATGTAGCTGATTTAGAAACTTTGGCAAACAAAACTAGGGCAAAAGTGATAGGAAGTTGGGAGCTTCACAGTTGGTTAAACAAAAAAGGAATAACCAATACACACCCCATGAATATTGGCGGAATATGGGATTTTGGGTTTGCAAAAGTTAAAATGGTATATGCCTCACATTCCAATTCATTGCCTGATGATACCTATGGTGGAACAGCAGCCGGATACGTTTTTCAAAACGCTGAAACGTGCTTCTATTATGCCGGCGATACAGCTTTAACTTATGATATGAAACTGATCGCGGAGGGTTATAAATTGGATTTTGCTTTTTTACCTATAGGAAGTAACTTTACAATGAACGCTACTGATGCAGCTAAAGCCGCAGGATTTATCAATTGTAAAAATATTATAGGAATGCATTATGGTACATTTGGTTTTATAAAAATTGATCATGAAGCGGCAACGAAAGAATTTGCAGATAAAGATGTAAAACTAACTTTAATGAAGATTGGAGAAGTAATTAATAATTGACAAAAACAATATAACAATTTAGCAATAAAAATAGATGGGAAAAATAATATGCATAGCCAACCAGAAAGGTGGCGTAGGAAAAACCACCACTGCCATAAACCTTGCTTCGGCATTAGCTATGCTTGAATTTAAAACTTTGCTGGTAGATGCCGATCCTCAAGCTAACACTACTTCTGGTATTGGTTTTGATCCAAGAAATATAAAAGTAGGGTTATATGAAACTTTGATTCAGGACTTAAATCCAAGTGATATTATTTTAAAGACAGATAATTCATTTTTGGATTTATTACCGGCAAATATTGATTTGGTAGGTGCCGAAATTGAATTGGTTGATATGCCAAACCGAGAGAAACTAATGAGTAGGGCTTTGAACAGAGTGAAACCTAATTATGATTTTATAATTATTGATTGCTCTCCATCATTAGGATTAATAACCACAAACGCTCTTACTGCTGCAGATTCTATAATCATACCGGTTCAATGTGAATTTTTTGCCTTGGAAGGTTTGGGAAAATTGTTAAATACAATAAAAATTGTTCAGCGAAGTATCAATCCAAGGTTGGAGATTGAAGGAATATTATTAACTATGTATGATATGCGTTTGCGATTGAGCAATCAGGTGGTGGATGAAGTAAAAACCCATTTTCAGCAATTGGTTTTTGATACTATAATACAACGAAACACTAAATTAAGCGAAGCTCCAAGTTTTGGAATATCAGTATTAGAACATGATGCAGGAAGCAAGGGTAGTATAAATTATTTGAACCTGGCTCGTGAAATATTACAAAGAAACGGATTGACAAAGATGGTAGAGGAGGATAAACAATTATCATGAATAACCCTGTAAAAAAAAGAAATTCACTAGGACGTGGTTTAAGCGCTTTGCTTGAAAGTGCTGATACTGACGTAACCTCTATTGAACCAAAAGCCCTAAATTCAGTAGCAAATATTTTTATTAGTCAAATAGAAGCCAACCCATTTCAGCCCCGTACCGAATTTAACGAAGAAAACCTTAATGAACTAGCCGACAGTATTAAAGTTCACGGAGTTATTCAGCCAATAACTGTTAGAAAAGTAGGTTTCAAAAGGTATCAAATAATCTCGGGCGAACGAAGAACCCGGGCTTCATTATTAGCCGGACTTACTGAAATACCTGCATACATACGAGTGGCCAATGACCAGGAAATGCTGGAAATGGCTATCATTGAAAACATTCAAAGGGAAGAACTTAACCCTATTGAAATTGCGATTAGCTACAAACGCCTTTTGGAGGAATGTGACCTTAAACAAGAAGAATTAGGCGAAAGAGTTGGTAAAAACCGAACAACCGTTAACAATTATCTTCGGCTTTTAAAACTTCCGGATGAAATTCAAATTGGCTTACGGGAAAACAAAATATCAATGGGCCATGCCCGTGCTTTGATAAATGTGACCAGTAATGAATGGCGTATGGAAATTTTTCAAAGGGCTGTTACAGAAGGATTATCGGTCCGTGCGGTTGAAAATTTAGCCAAACAAGGTTCACCTAAAACCAAGCTAGAAAAACTTTTTATAGAACCTATAAAATTTGGAGAGGAAGAACCTTTACCAATTTCAAAACATTTTGCCGAGTTTAAAAACTTTGGCGATATGATAGCTCGAAAATTCAAAGCCAATGTGGAAATAAAACCATTAGGAGGCGAAAAAGGAAGTATCGTAATTGAGTTTGAAAATCGAGATCATTTCAAAGAAATTTTGAAGCAATTGTAGATTTGAAAGTACTTTTGATTGTGGTTTTGGTAAGTTAACTTTGCCGGGTGCATAAGTCAGGATATTTTTTACTATTTACTGTCTCAATACTGTTTCAATGCACGTCTTTATTTGCACAAAAAAACACAGCAGACTCTTTAGGTATAAAACGACTTGACCCCAAGAAAGCTGCAATTTATTCCGCGGTTTGTCCTGGGTTGGGTCAAATATATAATCATAAAATATGGAAAGCAGGAATCTTGTATGCAGGATTTGCAGGTATTACAACCGGATTCATTTATAATCAGCGTGAATACAAAAGCTATCAACATGCTGTCGATTTAAGATTTGATACCTTAGCTACAACCATTGATACCAAATACCCAACCCTCACAGATGGTGCAGTTCAAGGCTTGAGAAATTATCATCGCCGAAATCGTGATATTTGCATTTTGGCCTATGTTGGATTATATGCTTTAAATATTATAGATGCCAATGTTGACGCCAATTTACAGGAGTTTAAAATAAACAAAGACCTAAGTTTAGGCTGGCAACCTGCTTTGGCCTTAACCCCTTCAGGTGGGCTTCGTTCAGCCTTAGCCTTAACCTTTACCTTTTAAAAAACACTTACAAAAAATGAAAAATATATCAGTTATCGGTTCAGGAACAATGGGCAACGGAATAGCCCATGTATTTGCACAACATGGTTACAAAGTAGCCTTGATTGATGTTAACCCCGCTGCATTGGAAAAAGCACTAACCGCCATTACCAAAAACTTTGACCGACAAATAGCTAAAGGCAATGCAACTGAGGACTTAAAAAATTCAGCAATGGCCAATATTACAACCTATACTTCCATTGCTGAAGGGGTTAAAAATGCCGAACTTGTGGTAGAAGCCGCCACTGAAAATAGCGACCTGAAATTAAAAATATTTACAGATATGGATTCTCATGCTCCGCAAGGTTGCATCTTGGCCAGCAATACTTCGTCTATTTCTATTACCAAACTAGCTTCGGGCACCAGCCGCCCGGGAAAAGTAATAGGAATGCATTTTATGAATCCTGTGCCTGTAATGAAATTGGTGGAAGTTATAAATGGTTACAGTACTGAAAAAGAAGTTACAAATACTATTATTGAACTTTCCAAAGCCATTGGCAAAGTGCCAGTTCCGTCAAACGATTTCCCTGGTTTTATAGCTAACCGCATATTGATGCCAATGATAAATGAAGCCATTTATTCATTGCATGAAGGTGTAGCGGGAGTAAGTGAAATTGATACCATAATGAAACTGGGAATGGCTCACCCAATGGGGCCATTGCAATTGGCTGATTTTATAGGATTGGATGTTTGTCACAGTATTTTAATGGTGCTTTACAATGGATTTGGTAATCCAAAATATGCCCCTTGCCCTTTACTTACCAATATGGTTACCGCTAAAAAATTAGGAGTAAAAACCGGAGAAGGATTTTATGATTATAGTGGGGGAAACAAGGAACTTATTGTGAGCAAAAGTTTTGGTTAATTAATCCTTAACAGCTTTTATCGCCACTAAGTAAAAGATTTAAAAACGGTGAAATAACATGGAGACAATCCGGAGTTGTTTCCGCCAATAATCTTGAACAAATAATAAATCAAAACTCGTAGAAAAACATGAAGAAAATATTATCAATCAGTTTCGTATTTGTTGCAATGTTCTTAAATAGTTGCACAAACGGACAAAACAAAAGCGGTAAAACCAATCTTTCAGCTTTGGAATTTGCAGCAAAAATTAAAGAAATACCAACTGCTCTGATAGTGGATGTAAGATCACCTGAAGAATATTCATCAGGACACCTGCAAGGTTCAAAAAACATTAATTGGAATGGAGATAATTTTGAGGGCCAGATTTTAAAACTTGACAAAACAAAACCTGTGTTTGTTTATTGTCATAGTGGTCGGCGAAGCGCTGCTGCTGCAAATCATATGCGTTCATTGGCTTTCAAGGAAGTGTATGAACTTGACGGCGGAATATCCTCATGGATGCAAGCTAATTTACCTACAACAACCAACTAAGAAATCAACACCAGTTAATAAAAAAAACCCATACTTGATTAAGTATGGGTTTTGTATTTTATAATTAAATGTAACTATCGTTTGGTTCTGTCAACATATGGACGCAGTATTTCGCCTGTATATATCTGACGTGGACGTCCGATGGGTTGCTTTTGTTCACGCATTTCATTCCATTGAGCTATCCAACCTGGTAAGCGACCAAGGGCAAAAAGTACTGTAAACATTTCAACTGGAAAACCCATTGCTCTGTAAATTATACCTGAATAAAAATCAACATTTGGGAACAATTTGCGTTCAATGAAATATGGATCTGCTAAAGCTGTTTCTTCTAATTTTTTGGCTATTTCAAGAGTTGGGTCGTTTACGCCCAATTTATTTAAAACATCATCACAGGCCTTTTTAATAATTTTAGCACGGGGGTCAAAGTTTTTGTATACCCTATGACCAAATCCCATCAATCGAAAACTGTCATTTTTATCCTTCGCCTTTTCTACCCACTTTTCAACATTACCTCCATCTGATTTAATAATTTCCAGCATTTCTATTACTTCCTGA
This sequence comes from Chitinophaga pinensis, assembly GCA_945907065.1. Taxonomy (GTDB): domain Bacteria; phylum Bacteroidota; class Bacteroidia; order NS11-12g; family UBA9320; genus JABWCE01. The sequence continues at coordinate 48,944 of CAMDSC010000004.1, read as the reverse complement.
TTAGCACCACCATGCAATGGTCCCCATAGTGCAGCAACTCCGGCACCTACCGAAGCATATAAATTAGCATGAGAAGAACCTACCAAACGAACTGTAGATGTACTGCAATTTTGTTCATGGTCGGCATGAAGTATTAATAGTTTATTAAGAGCATTAACCAACACAGGGTCTATCTCATAATCTTCAGTAACATGCTTAAAAGTCATATTTAAAAAATTAGATACATAGTCTAATTTATTTTGAGGATAGTTAAATGGATGACCAAGACTCTTTTTATAAATCATTGAACAAATTGTTGGCATTTTTGCCAATAACCGATACACATTAAGTAACTTTTGATTATCATTTTGAACAGTACCTATACTTTCAGGATAAAAAGAAGATAGTGATGAAATCATTGCTATTAGCTGGCCCATAGGATGACTGCCGGTTGGCCATGCTTCAAATATGTTTTTCATATCTTCGTTTACCAAAGTATGGCTGCGAATATTCTGATCAAAAACATCATACTGCGCTTTATTAGGCAGTTCACCATTTATTAATAGATAAGCAACTTCCATGAAAGTTGCATTTTCTGCTAAATCTTCTATTGAATATCCTCTGTGACGAAGTATTCCAAGTTCTCCATCCAAATACGTAATTGCACTTGCTGTAGCACCTGAATTTTTGTATCCTACATCAAAAGTAATTGCACCTGTTTTGGCTCTTAAATCTGAAATATCGATGCCTACTTCTTGTTCTGATCCAATAATTAAAGGCAATTCAATTTCTTTGCCTTGTAAACTAATTTTAGCGGTTTCGCTCATGGGGTGATAGGTGTTTATAAACTGTTGCGAAGGTAGTATTTTCAAATCCATATTAAATCAAGAAATTGATTTTTTTACCATTTAAAAACAATAAAAATGTGCTAGCGGGTTTAAAAAAATATTATTTTTATTGATCTTCAACTTTTTCTTAATACTCTGAAATATTAATAATTTATTTATAAAATTTTATATTATTCCACAGGTTTAAGTTTTGCAGTAAAATGATAAAAATTCAATAAACGGCTTTTAAAAAGCTAATCAAAAGAAAATTGTTTTACTTTATCCTTTATCTACAAGTAACCTAATTAGCATATAAAATAAAAATTTAATACCGTCTAATCTTTATGGATAAATGTCCATTCGGCTGATAATAAAAAATACGTAATTAAGATAAATCACAATTTAACATTATACTTCCTATCAAAATCCTTTCCTTTTATGTGCATTTTTAGTTTGGCTTTTTTGCCTTTGGCGGTGTTAATATAGACTCCATTTGTATCCTTAAAATCAAAACCAACATCACAGAAAGGTTTAACATATTTTTTTCTATACGTTTTACCAATTAACGAATATTTATGTTTTTTAACATTTAGTTTTATTGAGTAATTAATCACTTCATTTGAATAAAGCACAAACGTATTATTTGCTTCCCCTTTAAAATATTTAAAAAACAAAGTATCAGTTAAAATCTGAGAATTGCTTTTCAAAAGGTCCTTAGTCAACAACGCCGTTTGTATATTTAGTTTCCCATTTAAGTTTTCATCTGTTCCTGTCCATATAGGTCGCACAATTCCTCTGTGGGCTGAAATACCATTGTAATCCCCAAAAAACACCTCTTTGCCGGGTGGCAAAAAAGGTTGAGGTGTAATTAATTTATTGGTAAATGTTTGACCTCCATCCTCGCTAAAAGCCACATAAACATCCATGAGCAAATTGGAAGCTGAATTCCTTCGGTCATAAAAAACCACATACACCGTTCCGTCGGTTTGGTCGATGGCAATATGGGGTAAAAACTGGTCGCCAACAGAGCTTGAGTTTACCGTAATTTCATCGCTCCAAGTATCGCCACCGTTGTCAGAATATTTTAATTTTATTTCGCCACCAATGCCCTGAAGGCTTTCACCCCAAAGCAAATACAAGCGGTTTTTATATTTTCCACGGCTGTGGTCGGCCACCAAAATAGGTAACCCATTGCTGCGGTATATTTGGTCAAAGTCTAAAACCCAACCCTCATCTTGTATAGCTACTACCCTGTCTTTTCCCCAAGTGCGGCCTCCATCTAATGATTTATCAAAATAAATTTTGCCAAAACCACTCCATGCAACATACACCTCACCGTTTTTTCCGATGGCCGGGGTAGCACCTTCCAAGGTATTATCATCATCCAAACAATCCCCGATGGTGTCGCTAATGGTGATGGCTTGTTCAAAACTGGCGGCACCATCCACCGAGCGGGCAAATTGGATTCGGGAATGGTCTTGCGGGTCTTTGCTATCGTAGTTGTCAAACTCTGTCCAACTTAAATAAATATTGTCTTTGTGCAATAAACTGTGTTGGTCTTTTACAATCCAGTGTTTGTCTTGCTCCTTATCACCATTCAGTCCGGCAAAGCTTCCGTCATTAAAATTTTTACCACCATTATCACTTTTTTGAACTACAATGCGGTCTATCCAGTTTGGGTATTTTTTGGTTTTGGTAGCTGCCAAATGACAGAAATAAAAATTGCCGTATTCATCGGCATAAATTACCGGGTCACCATACACACCAAGGCTTGAACGCAGGGTTTTTATCTCCCAGGTTTTGCCCGTATCTGAAGAAACATAATGGTTGTTAATATTACTACCTGCTACTATTTGAGCTGGGTTGGTAGGATTAATATAAATGGAAGGTTCATTTGGCCCATAGGTTTGGTTATCAATAGTTACGATTGGATATTGGGCAAATGATAAGGTGATAGTAAACAATGCAATGAATAAAAGAAAATATTTCATAGTTGCAAAAATGGGCTTTTGATTTCAAAACTTTACCTTTGCTCACTTATATTAATAATGGCAAAAAGCTTTAAATATTTAATTATCGGTTCAGGACCAACAGGACTTGGTGCAGCTTACCGTTTAAAGGAATTAGGGATTTCCGATTTTCATATTATTGAAAAGGAAAACTACATAGGAGGTTTAGCCACCAGTTTTGTGGATGATAAAGGGTTTACATGGGATGTAGGCGGACACGTTCAGTTTTCGCATTACACCTATTTTGATAAACTGATGTTGGAAGCTTTGGGCGAAGAAGGTTGGCTTAGCCACCAGCGCGAAAGCTGGGTGTGGATGAAAAACCGCTTTGTGCCTTATCCGTTTCAAAACAATATACGCTATCTGCCAAAAGACAGCATGTGGAAATGCCTGAACGGAATTATTCATAATTACCAAAACCCAAGTACCAAAAAACCTGCAAATTTTGAAGAATGGATTTTGGCTACGTTTGGCCAGGGGATAGCCGATGAATTTATGATGCCTTATAATTTCAAGGTTTGGGCTTATCCTCCAAAGGATATGGCCTACAACTGGATAGGCGAACGGGTGGCAGTAACCGATTTGCAAAGGGTTACCGAAAATATAATTTTTGAAAAAGACGATTTAAGCTGGGGGCCAAATAATACGTTTCAATTTCCGAAACATGGTGGTACCGGTGGAATATGGAAATCGGTAGGAGAAAAACTGATTGGTACAGAAAAATTTTCGCTCAATTCGGAAGTATCAAAAATTGATGCTTCTGCTAAAACCGTTTATTTAAGCAATGGTGAAACCTTGAATTATGAGCATTTACTGAGCACCATGCCCATTGATATTTTATTCAAAACCATTGAGAATGCTCCGCAGGAATTAATAGAAACCTCCGCCCAACTGAAACATTCGCGAACCAATATTGTAGGCATTGGTTTAAAAGGAAAACCAAAACCTGAATTGGCCACCAAATGCTGGATGTATTTTCCGGAGAATAACAGCCCGTATTATCGGGTTACGGTATTTTCAAACTATAGCCCCAATAACGTTCCGGATATAAACACCCACTGGAGCCTGATGGCTGAAACCAGTGAATCGTCAGCCAAACCTGTGGACCGCGAAACCTTAATAAAAGACACCATCAAAGCCATGGTGGAAGATGGATTGATTGAAAATGCATCGGATGTGGTTTCTGAATTTATGGTGAGTTATGAGTATGGATACCCAACTCCTTCGGTAAATCGGGATGCTTTATTAAAACCACTTCAGCCGTGGTTGGAAAACAAAAACATTTACAGCCGTGGACGATTTGGAGCTTGGAAATATGAAGTAAGTAACCAAGACCATAGCCTGATGCAAGGGGTGGAATGGGTAAACAAAATGGAATTATCTGTTCCTGAAACAACGGTTGATTACCCTGCAGTGGCTAATGCCATGTGGGGTAAGTAGTTTTTTAATTAGGAATTGAAAATTACGAATTAGGAGTATTTATTCTTACACCGCTATCGGAGCCTTAATACCAGGATGAGGGTCATAATCTTTTACCACAAAATCTTCAAATTCAAAATCAAAAATGGAGGTTTTAGCAGGGTTAAGTTCCATGGTAGGGTATGGCCGTGGCTCGCGACTTAATTGCAATTCCACTTGCTCAAAATGGTTGCTGTAAATATGGGCATCGCCAAATGTATGTACAAATTCATGGGCTTCCATATTGCATTCGCGGGCTATCATCATGGTGAACAAGGCATAGCTGGCAATATTAAACGGAACTCCCAAAAATAAATCGGCACTGCGTTGATACAATTGACAAGACAAAGAACCTTTAATTCCTTGGGCTCTTTGTTCTTCGGTTGGTGGAGTGGTATAAAACTGAAACAAACAATGGCAGGGAGCTAAAGCCATTTTAGGAATATCAGCCACGTTCCAGGCACTTATGATAATTCTACGGCTGTCGGGGTTTGTTTTTATAGTATTTATAACTTCTTTCAACTGGTCGTAGGTTTTTCCTTCGGCACCTTCCCAGCTTCGCCATTGCTTGCCATACACCGGGCCAAGGTTTCCATCAGCATCTGCCCATTCGTTCCAAATAGTAACACCGTGGTCAGTTAAATATTTAGTATTGGTTTCGCCTTTTATAAACCAAAGCAATTCGTAAATGATGGATTTTAAATGAACTTTTTTTGTGGTAATTAATGGGAATGAATCTTTCAAATCAAAACGCATTTGTCCTCCAAACCAACTCCGTGTTCCGGTTCCTGTTCGGTCTGATTTTTCGGTTCCGTTTTCATACACAAATTTTAGGAATAGCTCATACTGATTCATGATGCAAACTTAAATAAAAGCACTCAAAAGATATGGGATGTTTATAAGAAATATAGGTTTATAAGCAATTTTTCTTTTTTGATATAGACCCTATGAAAATAAAATGATTCTAATCTATTCGTCAAATAAAATGACACCAACAATAAGTATTAACTTTGTGCGTCTATAGAATTACATAAGAATAATGTCTCAAAAAAAAATTGTTTTATTCTCAGTTATTTTAATTGCAACTGCAATTACCATTCAATCGTGTAGTCATTACGATATAGGAAAGAGAGAAACTAAAATTAGCAAAAGCGGCGACGATGAAAGCCATAACAATGGACAAAATTGTATGAATTGCCATTCCACAGGAGGAAAAGGTGAGGGTTGGTTTGAATTGGCAGGTTCAGTTTATAAACTGGATATGGCTTCACATAATCCTAATGGAAAAATATTTTTATACACTGATCCTGATGGTCAAGGAACTCTTAAATATACAATTGAAGTAGATGGTGAAGGGAATTTTTATACTACTGAAACTATAAATTTTACAGGAGGGTTATACCCTGTGCATCAAAACAGTAACGGTAATATAAAATACATGCAATCTCCTATTATTAGCGGTCAGTGCAACAGTTGCCATAATGTAACTACCGATAAAATTTGGAATGAATAACCTATTTACTTGACTTTAGGAGTTGAATTATCTCCTGATTTTTTCACATCCTTAAAAAATTTAAGGTTATAAGTAAAGGTGAGCATAAAATACCGCTGCAATATATTTGTTTGAACATCCTGATAGTAAGTTTCACTGGAGGTGCGGGAAATACTGTTGTTTTGCTTCAATATATCATATACACTGAATCGCAAATCAGCTTGTTTTTCTTTTAAAAATTTATAACCAATAGCTGCACTCCAAAGCATAAAATTTTGGTTAAAACTGGCCGAAAGCCCATTGTAATATTGATGGCTAAGGTCGGTTACTATTACCAAACCTTTCCATGGATTGGCTTGAATTTTGAAACGTGTATTTTGGTTAATAAAACTACTGTTCAAACTGGTTTGAAGCGAATTGGTTATTAAACTGTAGCTGGTATTGGATGAAAGGGTGAAATCCCACAAAGTACTGATATTGCTGGTAATGGCGACTCCAGCATTTACATTGGAGCTGTTGGCATTATTTATCTTTTCATTTATTAAAGCCGGCGTTCTGTTTACCGAACCACCTACATTTAAGTTGATTTTTAATTTTAGTTTATTTATTGGAAACGAATAATTAATAAACGAACGCAAATTATAATACCCATCAATATTTACAGGTTTTGAAATTTGTGAACCCTTTGACAAAAGAATAGTTGGTGCTATTAAAGTATCATACGAGGCTATAAAAGTACTGTTCACAATATAGTTTTTGGTTAATGAACCTCCTAGCAACACAAAGAATGCTGTATTTTTTTTAGTATCAACAGCAGTATATCTAAAGTTTAAATTATTCTGCCAATCCTGCTTTAGGTTTGGGTTTCCGGTGGTTAGTAGTATTGGGTTTCTATTATTAATTACATTTTGCAATTGGTCAGCTGATGGCGCATTGTTTGAGCTGTTATAACTAATTCGCAGGTTTTTTTGAAGTGTAAATTTATATTGAAAGGATGCATTTGGAAGCACACTGTAAAAAGTTTTTTCTAAAGGAACTTTGGACGGAAAATTTTGACTGTTTTTTAATTGCGCCACCTGAAAAGCCAAACCTCCGTTAAAATTCCATTTATCAATTTGATAGCGGTAATTGGTTCCTATTGATTGAGAAAAATATTTGGTATTAAATGTATTTGATAATGAGGTGTCCAAAACTTCTGAATATATAGGCGTTGAAATATTAAAGGTGTTTTTCTTTGAATCATAAGCATTAAAATTAGTACTATAGGTTAATAAAACCTGACTTTTAGAATTTATAGGTTCGGTGTAGGAAACATTCGATGAAACCACAATTCCATCTTTTACCAAATTAGCAGTTTGACTAATTGTGTCTTTAGATAAAGTATCCGAAAATTGAATAGTATAATAATTAAGCTTGCTATTGCCATTATTGTTATTATATCCCGGATTGAAATTAACAGAAAGTGACCTTCCTTTTTTTGAGAATGAATGTTTATATAAAATTGGTGCTAAAATATTTGAACCAGAAAGGTGTGTCTTGTATAGGTTACTCAAACTACTTAATGAATTATTCACAAGCTTGTTTAATCCATTGATATCACTTTTGCCCGCATTGTATTGGTAAGATAATTTGGGTTGAAAAATTAGAGAGTTCTTAGAATTGATTTTCCAATCAAACTTCAGATTCATGCGGTGGTTAGTATTATAAGTTAAAGACGTGCTTTGTTCCACATAATTTAAACCTTTTGTTTCATTGCTTATAAATTGCCTTACTAAATTACTTACCGAATTATTCTCAGTATAGTTTAAAAAATAACTTCCTGAAATATCAAGCTTTTTCCAGCCGTTGGCATAGTTTATCCCAAATGCATTGGTTGTGGAAATTCCGTTTTTTTGATCTACTAAAAAATTATTGGCATCATTACCCTGGCCGCCCGATTGTCTTCCTCCTCCCCTATTTGAACCTCCCGATGAGGAACTTCCACTCTGACTTCCGGGTCTGTTATTTGCGCCGCCAGATGAGCTGCTCATAACTCCAACCAAATCTTCGGCTGAAAAGTTTTGCTCATTCACATTGTTGGCATTTGCCAAAATCGTAATTCTGCGTTTATCCTTAAAAAAATTAACACTACCTCCAGCTTTATATTTATCTTGGTAACCATAACCGGTATAAATTTTCCCAAATGTTCCATTTCTAAATTGCACTTTGGTAATAATATTAAGGGTTTTGGAAGTATTACCATCATCAAAACCTGTGAGTTGGCTTTGGTCACTTTTTCTATCAAATATTTGAATTTTATCAACAACCTCAGCCGGAAGATTTTTTAAAACAGCACTTGGGTCATCACCAAAAAAAGGTTTTCCATCGACCAATACAGTTTTTATTTCCTCTCCTTGTGATTTAAGTTTTCCATCTTCTGTGGTAATACCCGGCATCTTTTTCACCAAATCTTCTGTGGTGGCATCGGGATTAGCTTTAAAGGCTCCTGCATTATATTGGGTGGTATCGCCTTTTACTTCCGCCATTTTGACCTGTGCAGTAACCGTTGCGCCAGCTATAGTCTTTGAATTTTCTTCTAAAATAATAGGTCCTAGAAAAAGTGGTTTGTCAGCCAGTTGTTTATTTAAATATAAATCTTCAAAACCTAAGTAGGTGATTTTAATAATAATAGTTCCTGATTTTAAATCTTCCATTCTGAAAAATCCTCTATCATCAGTCATGCTTCCTTTTAAAAAAACCGAATCATTGTTCATCACTTTTATAGTGGCTCCAATTAATGGATTTGCTAAGTTGTCGGCAACTTTACCTGCTACAAATATGGATTGGGCTTGCGAATAGATGGAAGTAAAGCTAACAAAAAGCCAAAGTAAAGTTACTCGTAATACTATTTTGGAACTAGGGAAGGAACTAAATGTCATTAATTTTGAGTAAAAATTATATGCTTTGGAGTGCCCAAAGATAATGTGATAAGTCTTTAGTAAATGTAATTTTAGATAAATGGCAACGAAAGCAGGTATAAAACTTATTTATAAAAAAGATTGGTAATGAATTTTCATTGGATTGATATTTACCTTTAAATTTGTTTGATAAATAAAGGAATATGAAAAGTTATATTAAAATAGGAATGGCATTAACACTGCTTTTTTTTATGCAGTCTTGCCAATCGCAACCAGACACAAAAAGTATCGATAAATGTATCAGGCATTATTATGCTGAACTTTCAAATCAGGATGGTTCTGGCACGTATGACATTTCTGAAATTAAGGTTTTGGAAGTTAAAAAATCAATGGAAAAGAAGGTTTGGGAAGTAAAAGTAATTGTATCGGGAACTTATCAAAATGGTTCATTGCCTATTGATGAAGGACCAAGAGACTATAGAAACGAGACAGTTTTTTTATTTGCCAAAAACAATGCCAAGCAATGGGAATATGGTATAAAAAGAGAAGAGTGATTTAGTGCAAATAAATGGTTTGAACTTTGATTTTTGTATCCGTTTTGGGTTTTGATACTAGTATCCAACTATCCTTTGGGCACATGCCTCTACTTCCTCCGTAGTAGATAATTAGTTTGCAAAAAATTACGTTTTCGTAAGGGTCGTATAAAAGATTGTAATCAAAAGCGCCTTTACAATCTAACCAAACATCATTGTAAATTAGAATCGTTGTATTAAAATCAAAAGTGTCAGTTATTGATGTATTTAATGATTTCTTTTTTAATGTATTAAATGCTGCTGAATCATTAATTATAGTATTATTTGTAAGCCAATTCCACCTAATGGTATCATATCTAATTAAGTAATCAAAAGTTAGTTCGTGGTATTTTTTTGGTGAAACAAGTTGCCATTTCCATTCTCCATTCTCTTTAATTCCTTTGAGGTCATATTTTGAAAAATCAATTTTACAAGAGTCGGGACACATCGGTTCATAATACTTATACTTGTCAAAAAGATCAAGATATTCTTCACATATAGTAACATAATAGTTATTGGTTGAATCTTTATATTTACTAAGTTTTGGCAAAGTAACAGATTGCGAAAAAGATATAAAAAAAGTACAGAAGCAAACTAGTAAAAGAAGACAGGCATGTTTCATAAATAGTGTATTCCACAATTATGAATTAAGTAAATAGCTAGGTCTAGGTTTCGTAAACTTATTTGATTTTATAGCCATATAAATTTTATACTTTTGCACCCTATAAAAATATGGCTGAATTAATTCGTTTACCTAAAATGAGCGACACCATGGAAGAAGGTGTTATTGTAAAATGGAACGTAAAAGTTGGAGATACCGTTAAAACAGGAGATATTCTAGCAGATGTGGAAACCGATAAGGCTACCATGGAACTTGAAAATTTTGTAAAAGGTACTATTTTGCAGCTAAAAGCTAAAGAAGGTGAAGCAACCCCTGTAGATTCTGTAATTGCGATTATTGGTCAGGAAGGTGAAGATTATTCAGCATTGCTAAATGGAGCTGCAACTCCTGAGGCAAAGCCTGTTGAATCTTCAAAAAAAGAAACTGCCCCCATTGCTGAAACTAAAATTGCAGAGGTATCTCAACCTGTTTTAAATACAAGCGATGATAGAATAAAAGCAAGTCCTCTGGCTAAAAAATTAGCTGAGGATAAAGGTATTGATATTCAAAATATAAATGGTAGTGGCGATAATGGCCGAATTGTAAAGCGAGATATTGAAAATTATACTCCTTCAGCATTAGCAAGTTCTGCATCATCTGGTTGGATAGAAAGCTACGATGAAGTTAATGTTTCTCAAATGCGGAAAACAATTGCAGGCCGTTTGGCTGAAAGTAAATTTACCGCGCCTCATTTTTATTTAACCATGGAAATTAACATGGATAAAGCCATGGAAGCCCGTGAAAAAATGAACGAATATTCAGAAGTTAAAATATCGGTAAATGATTTGGTGGTAAAGGCTTCGGCAGTTTCTTTACAAAAACATCCTGCGGTTAATTCATCATGGTTAGGAACCAAAATTCGTTACAATCATCACATTCATATTGGCGTGGCCATGGCAGTAGAAGATGGACTTTTGGTGCCGGTAGTAAGATTTGTAAATCATAAAAATCTGTCTGCTATTAGCACTGAAATAAAAGCTTACGGAATAAAGGCAAAAGACAAAAAACTTCAACCAACCGATTGGCAAGGAAATACCTTTACTATTAGCAACCTTGGTATGTTTGGTATTGAAGAATTTACTGCAATTATTAACCCTCCAGATGCTTGTATTTTGGCTGTTGGCGGGGTTAAAGATACTGTTGGGGTGGTAAACGGTGAAATAAAACCTGTAAAAACCATGAAGGTAACTTTAAGCTGCGACCATCGCGTGGTGGATGGTGTGGTGGGTTCAAAATTCTTGAATACTCTGAAAGAACTTTTAGAAGAACCTGTTAAGCTTTTGGTATAATAATTTCTTTCCTAAACCTTCGAGGATTGTTCAAATAAAATATTATGAAAACCATCATTCCTTCCGAAATACCTATTCCCAAGTTACATCATTATTTATTGGGAGCCGTTGGTCCTAGGCCAATAGCATTTGCAAGTACTATTGATAAAGATGGAAACCGAAATTTGGCACCGTTTAGTTTTTTTAATGTTTTTAGCGCCAATCCTCCAATATTAATTTTTTCACCATCAAGAAGTGGCCGAACCGGAGAAACGAAGCATACTCATGACAATGTGAAAGAAGTGGCCGAAGTAGTAATAAATATTGTAAATTATTCAATGGTTCATCAAATGAGTTTGGCCAGCAGCCCTTATCCAAAAGGCGTGGACGAATTTACTAAATCAGGATTTACACCAATTGAGTCGTTGACAGTAAAACCATGGCGAGTAAAAGAAAGCCCGGTACAAATAGAGTGTGAGGTTATAGAGGTTAAAGAACTAGGGGAATTAGGAGGAGCAGGTAATTTGATTATTTGTAAAGTAAAATGCATTCATATTGATGAAGCTATTTTGGATGCAAATGAAGAAATTGATCAAACCAAAATTGACCAAGTGGCTCGCATGGGTGGCAATTGGTATTGCAGGGCCCACGGTGAGGCTTTGTTTGAAGTTCAAAAGCCATTAACCACAATTGGAATCGGGATTGATGCATTACCTGATCATATTCGCTTTAGTAAAATACTTACTGGAAATCATTTAGGCCAATTGGGAAATTTAGAACATTTACCTACGGAAGAAAAAATAACAGAAGTTAAAAATTCTGTAGATGTAAATACTAATAAGGAAGAGTTAGCAATTGAGCTTATCAATAAAGGAGAAGTAGAAAAAGCACTTTGTTTACTTTTATAAAAAAAGGCCACCATTGGCAGCCTTTTTATTCTATGTCTTTTGTATAAATTCTAATTTTTACCAATCATCTTCATCCACAAATATTGGTTCTTTGCAATATTTTTTAAGATCTCTAATCATTTTATTGATTTTTTTATCAGCAGCTATTAATACCGCATCATTGCCTTTGGGATTTACAGTTGATTTACGATAAAATTCAAAGTAGGTTTTAATTTCTTTATCTTCTCCAGGAGGAGGATCTACCACATGCACCAAATTATTTATTTTGTATTTGTATCGACCTTCTTTAAATCTTAGTTCCATATCAAAAGCTACCCGGCCATTTTGGGATTTTGAAAATTTGTTAGCTTCAATATATAATGGAAATTCACCTTCCATCACAATCTTAAATTCCTTTTTATCATCCTTTTTAATAACCTGTTTTTTAGAGCTTTTAAACTCATGCTTTATCCAACGTTTTGCCCGCCAGTATAATGAATCAGTTACAGCCTCATCTTCATTAATAATATCAGCATAAGTTACTAATTCAGTAATTGTATCAAAAGGTGTTACAAATCGTATATAGGGTTTTCTAACTGGTTGTGTAGCTTCGCTGCTTTTTCCTGATTCAAGAAAAGAAGATGCAGTATCGGTGGCATAAGGATCATAAACCGCTGAGTCGGGTTTAGAATAATCCTGAGCCACTGAAATCGAAAGCCCTAAAAACATGGTTGCTAAAAGTGCAATTGTCTTGGTGTAATGTATCATCTTTTATTTTTAGTATTGGGTTAAACGTGCAAAGGTAAAAGTTTGAATTTGAATTTTATTAGGCCAAATTACCATATTTATCCACTTCGCAAATGTTAGTTTAGTAAAGTTTACAGTACTACTTTTGGAGTCTAATTTATTATATGTTTCTAAAAAATATCTTTTCATTTCTGATATTCATTTCCTCAGTTATCTTGTTAATAACGTGCCGAAATGAAAAAAAATATGTGACCGATGAAAAAAACTCAAAAATAGTTTCAGTTGTTGATCCTCACTCCTATTCAAACCCTAATAATATTAAGGTAAATCATATTGACCTGGACCTTGAAATTTTATGGAAAACCCATATTTTAAAAGGAACAGCAACACTCACGTTGGATAAAAAAGAAAACGCTGATACACTTATTTTAGACACACGCCAGCTTATAATTTCAGCTGTAAAAAATAATGAAGGGAGAAATTTGAAATTTTGGTTAGGAAATAGCCACCCTATATTTGGAACACCCCTAAAAATAATCTTAGAAAAAACAACTAATAAAGTAGTAATATCATACCAAACACATCCCGAAGCTGCAGCCTTGCAATGGGTTACCCCTGCTCAAACTCACGATAAACAAGAAGAATTTTTATATAGCCAAAGTCAGGCGATATTGGCCAGAAGCTGGGTACCTTGTCAGGATGCACCAGCAGTAAAATTTACTTATAAAGCTAAGATAAAAACCAAACCTAGTTATTTGGCTTTAATGAGTGCTACCAATCCACAGGAAGTTAATGAATCAGGTATATATGAATTTAATATGGATCAACCCATTTCCTCCTATTTGTTAGCGCTTAGTTCAGGTAAAATCGTTTTTAAATCATTGGGTCAAAATTGTGGAATGTATGCCGAACCGGGTATGTTGGAAAAAGCTGTTTGGGAATTTGCAGATATGCAAAAAATGATTGATGAAGCTGGAAAATTGTATGGAACTTATATGTGGAAACGCTACGATGTATTGGTTTTACCCCCAAGTTTTCCTTTTGGTGGTATGGAAAATCCACGATTAACATTTGCTACACCTACCGTAATTACAGGCGATAGAAGCCAAGTTTCATTAATTGCCCATGAGCTAGCCCATAGCTGGAGTGGAAATTTGGTAACCAATGCCACTTGGAATGATTTTTGGCTAAACGAAGGATTTACCAATTATTTTGAGCAACGCATTATGGAGCAAATTTATGGTAAGCCTTATGATGAAATGAGGCAGGTACTGGCTTGGAATGATTTAGAAAACACCATGGCTGTTATGAAATCTGAAGGTTTATCGGCTGATACAAAATTAAAATTAGACCTGAAAGGTCGCGACCCAGATGAAGGATTAAGCGATGTGGCGTATGATAAAGGGCGTTTCTTTTTATGCCATCTCGAAAAAATTGTAGGCAAGAAAAACTGGGATGAATTTTTAAATAAATATTTTAAAACGTATGCTTTTAGCTATAACACTACAGAAGGATTTTTGGAGTATTTAAACCAAGAACTCTTAGATAAAAACAAGACTTGGAAAAAAGCGGCTAACGTTCAGCAATGGGTTTTTGGCGAAGGATTACCCAAAGATGCTATGAAGCCCGTTTCAATTGAATTAAATAAAGTGGATGCATTACTCGCCAATTATTTTAACGGCAAAGCAAAGCCTGAATCATTTGATACCAATGGATTTACAACCCATCATTGGCAATATTTAATTAGGCAATTTGGCAAAAAAGCCACTTTGCAACAAGTACAAAATTTTGATAAAACCTTTAAATTTTCAAACCGCAGCAATGCTGAAATTTTGTGTGATTGGTTTACTATATCTGTTAAAAACGGTTATACCCAAAACCGACCACAAATAGAATCATTTTTAACTTCCATAGGACGGAGAAAATTTTTAACCCCAATTTATGAAGCCTTGGCTAAAACGCCTGAAGGGAAAAACTGGGCAAAAAAAGTTTTTGAAAAGGCAAAACCTGGCTATCATTCGGTATCCGCTCATTCCGTTGAGGAAATTTTAAAATAAAAATTATTTATTGCGTTGGCTTAAGCCAACGGCAATAAATTTAGACAACCGTTAATAAACTCTGCACTCGGCGTTTTATTTCCACCGTAATTTTGAATGCTTCAAAAAATGGTAAAACGCACCTTAATCATAACCACTCTTTTTCTTAGTTGCTCGGCTATGGCATTGGTTTGTATTTCCAGCTATAAATCAAAAAATAAAGGTTTAAAAAGTGAAGCACCGGTTTCTATACCTGCTCCAATTCTAAAATCCTACCCAAAGAATTTTTTTGTATGGCCAATTAAAGGTACCATTGATTTGGCGGGTAATTTTGGGGAATTAAGAACCAACCATTTTCATTCGGGAGTGGATATAAGAACGGGCGAAGGCAAAACAGGAATACCTGTGTATGCCACTGGTGACGGATATATAGGGCGAATAAATATTTCAGCCAAAGGCTATGGAAAAGCACTTTATATTATTCACCCTAATGGCTACACTTCTGTTTATGGGCACTTGATGAGTTTTGCCCCAACTATTGGAAACTATATTGAAAAAGAACATTACAAACGCAAAGCTTTTGAAATAGAAACCCAGCCAGAAGCCAATTTAATTCCGGTAAAAAAAGGAGATTTAATAGCTTACTCAGGTAATACAGGGGGTTCGGCAGGGCCACATTTGCATTTTGAAATTCGGGATAATGAAACTGGGGATGCCCTTAATCCACTATTGTTCGGACTAAAATTAAATGACAATGTTAAACCGCAAATTAATAGCATTACAGTCTATGCTTTGGATAATACCAAGCGATTGGAAACAGGAACTTATCGGTTTTCTCAGTATGGAAGATTGGGGGGAAGTATTTCCAATGCTCAATTAAATCTAGCTCACGGCTCATATGCTTTTGGAGCATCTTGGGTGGATCATTTGCGAAAAGGTGGGTTTAATATGGGTATTCAGTATGCTAAATTATTTGTTAATGGTCAATTGGTTTTTGAACAAAAAATCGAACAAATACCTTTTGCCGATTGGCGACTTATAAATTGCCATTTAGACCACCCGGTGCTTGAAGAAAAAGACTTAAAAATTATTAAACTTTTTGTGGATGATGGAAATACTTTAAATTTTTATCCAACTGCTATAAACCATGGTAGAGTAAATATAGAAGACAAAAAAATATATAATATAAAACTAGTAATTCGTGATTTTCCAGGGCATAAAGATTCAATAAATTTTACTGTGAAAGGGAATAAAACAGCGGATGCCAATTTTCCTCCTGAACGACTGTTTTTTAAGGAAAACCCTTTGTACCAAAAACAATTATTTTATCCCAACATACAAAATGAAATGGAACTGAAAGCCGGCAATGCAACAGTTAAAATTAAAATCCCTAAAAGCGTTTTATATGATACGGTTATGTTCAGAATTGGTTCTAATGGAAAACAAATAAATGGTAACAGCGTTTGGGATATAATGAGCAGCAGCATTCCGGTGAATGATTCTTTTTCAATAGCTTTAAAACCTGAATTTCCAATTTCAAATCCTGAAAAATATGTTATAATACGATTAACTCGGGGCGGAACTAAAAAACCCGAAGGTGGAATATGGGAGGACGGTTATATAAAAACCAAAGCAAAAATGCTGGGACAATTTTATTATGATGTGGATGAAACAGCTCCCGTAATTTCAGGTGTAAAAGTTAAAGGACGAAATTTTTCGGGCAAAGTAAAAGACGATTTAAGTGGAATTAAAGAAATTATAACAACCATTGATGATGAATGGATATTGACGGATTATGAGCCAAAGACTGATTTTATATCTGGCAAAATCCCAAATTTTATAACTACAGGAAAACATGGCTTTAAAATAAAAGTAACGGATACACGAGGAAATAGTAATGAATATTCACAAACTATTTCTTTATAAAAACGTTTGGTAAAAATATGACCACACTAAAAATAGGCGATAAAGCCCCTAAATTTAAAACCGTAAATCAACTGGGCGAAACCGTTGAATCAAAAGATTTAATTGGCAAAAAAGTAGTTCTTTATTTTTATCCAAAAGACGATACGCCCGGTTGCACAGCCGAGGCATGTAGCTTGCGCGATAATTACAAAGCTTTGTTGGCAAAGGGGTATACCATTTATGGAATTAGTCCGGATGGAATGAAGAAGCATGTAAAGTTTATTGAAAAATATGAATTGCCCTTTGATTTGCTAACGGATGAAGACCATGCCGTAGCCGAAGCTTTTGGAACCTGGGTGGAAAAAAGCATGTATGGCCGGAAGTATATGGGAATAGCACGGGTTACCTTTATTTTTGACAACGGCGTAATAACTGATATTATTGAAAAAGTAGATACTAAAAATCACGCCAATCAATTAATGTAGAATGAGCGAGATATTAATAAATAAATATGATGCTAGAGGACTTTTAGTTAGTCCTAAATTGCCAAGAGGTATTAAAAATTATTTAATTGATATTGACGGAACCGTTTCGGAGGATGTGCCCAATGAAGAACCCGAGCGAATGCTCACTTGCAATGAACTGCCCGGAGCTAAAGAATATGTAAATAAATTATTTGATGAAGGCCATATTATTACTTTTTTTACTTCTAGACTAGAGGAACACAGAGCCAATACAGAAAAGTGGTTAAATGAACATGGGTTTAAATATCATGGAATAATTTTTGGCAAACCACGAGGTGGAAATTATCATTGGATAGATGATCGATCAGTAAAAGCCACCCGATTTTCTGGGAAATTTTCTAATATGGTTAAAGAGCGCAGAGAGGTAGAGGTATTTAAAAAATAAAGGTAAGAATTATAAAATCAGGTTTCTAAAAAAATATAATTCTAAATTAATGAATTCTAAATTAAGTTTTTAATTCCGTCTATACTCCGGCAACAATACAAATTCAGGAATAACAGCATCAAACTGTGATTCATCAATTTGCCTTTGGAATGTGTAATACCCTTTCATACTTCCAGCATCAGTTTTAAGCTGGCAGTAGGACACATATTGGTAGGATTCGCCAGGCAAAAGAATAGGCTGCTCGCCAATAACTCCTTCACCTTCCACAATACGTTTTTCCATTATGGCATCAAAAATTTCCCAATATCGGCTAACTAATTGAACAGTATATTCACTTTCATTTTTGATAGTGATGCGATATGAATACACATAAAAATCTAAATCGGGCTTGGATTGCTTCGGTTGAAAAAATGTTTCAACTGATATTCCAATGTTTTGTGTAATTGCTTTAACCATATTTACTAAATTTTTAAATGCCTTTAAAAATGAAAAGACAGGTCAAAATTATTTTAAAAGATTGATGATAGCACTATCCATTGGATTTATTCTACTGCTAAAATATCCAATTAATTGGCCGTTTTCATCCAGCATAAATTTATTAAAATTCCAGTTCACATTATAGTCATCCACCCCATTCATTGTTTTATTAGTTAGCCATTTATAAATCGGGTGTTGTTTGTCGCCTTTCACATCTATTTTGGTAGTTAGCGGAAAAGTAACGGCAAATTTTGAAGAACAAAACGTTGCAATTTCTTCTTCCGTTCCGGGTTCTTGGCCACCAAACTGATTGCATGGAAATCCAATTATCACCAATTTATCCTTGTAGGTTGTGTATAATTTTTCAAGATCAGAGTATTGTTTGGTAAAGCCACACTCCGAGGCCACGTTTACCAAAAGAATTTTTTTGCCTTTAAAATCACTTAAACATAATTTATCCTTTGAATTTAATTTTATAATGCACTGTTCCAAAATAGGAGAATAAGAAGAACTGACTGCCAAGTTAGTCGTTGCCACAGGTTTGCGAGCCAATAATAGTTTCCAAATTCCAAAAACACCAATTAAGGTTAGAGTTATGATTAATATTAGTTTCATGTCCATTATTAAACTGTTTAGATGCTAAATTGTTTTTTGAGGTATAACTAAATAACTAATAACTCAACAACAAATAACTAATTTCAAAATTCGTCTTTAATTTTGCCACTAATGCAATTGTATTTTAAAAAATATGGAACCGAAGGAAAAACCTTGATAATTCTTCACGGATTATTTGGCATGAGTGACAATTGGCATAACATAGCCCGTAAACTTTCGGAAACCAATATTGTATATACCATAGACCAGCGCAATCACGGCCAATCACCTCATTCATCGGCTCTGAATTATAATGTGATGGCGGATGATGTTTGGGAAATGATGAATATTGAAAATATTGGTGAAGCTATTATAATAGGCCACTCCATGGGTGGAAAAACCGCTATGGCATTTGCCAATAAATATCCTGATAAAACCGAAAAACTGATAGTAGTGGATATTGCACCAAAAGCATATATGCCGGGACATATTATTTATTTTGATGCCATGAAAACTATAAATTTTAAAGCTACAGGACGCAAAGAAATTGAAGACCAATTGGCCAAAAGTATTACCGATAAAGGTGAAATGCTTTTTTTACTAAAAAATCTTTATAGAAAAGAAAATGGAGAATTTGGGTTAAAAATCAATTTAGAAGCTATTGAAAATAATTATGAGGAAATAATCGGAGAAGTAATTTTTAATAAACCTTTAAACACACCAACCCTTTTTATCAAAGGTCAAAATTCTAATTATATTACCGAAAATGATAAAATTTTAATACCCCAAAATTTTACAAAAGTTAGTTTTATTACTATTTCCAATGCGGGCCATTGGGTTCATGCCGAAAATCCAGAAGATTTTTTAATGGCAATTAATGAATTTTTAAGTTAAAATATTGAAGCATCATAAAATTATAAACTTTAATATTGCTATCCGATAAATGGTGTTGATTAATAAATGTATTCTAAGCCTGATAATGGTTCTTTTGGCCATTACTTCTTTTTCACAAACAGTAATAAAAGGTAAAATATCAGATGCTGAATCGGGTGAGGCTTTACCATACATTACCGTGTTTTTGCCAGGAACCAGCTTGGGCACAACCACTGATTTCGAAGGATTTTATATTTTAAAAACAGATTTTAAAGCCGACAGTATTGTGGCCAAATCGGTAGGCTATATTAGAATTGCAAAAAAAATAAAGTATGGCATTACCCAGGAAATAAATTTTGCCTTGGAGCCTAATTCTAGCAGTCTTAATGAAATTGTAATTCGTCCGGGCATTAATAGAGCCATAAGAATTATTAAAAATGTGCAGGACAATAGAAAAAAATATAACATTGAAAAACTGGAACAATACGAATATGAAAGTTTTACAAAAGTGCAAATAGCGGTAGATAACATTACCACTAAGTTTAAAAAACGAAAATTATACAAAACGATGGAATCTCTTTTTGATACCATCAGCAGTTTACGGGCTGATACCAATGCTGTACCAGTTTTGCCAGTGTTTGTATCTGAAACTTTAAGCGATTTTTACTACAACAAAAACCCTTTTAGAACCAAAGAGGTAATAAAAGCCACCCGGATTAAAGGTGTAGGAGTTGGTGAAGATAGCTATGTGGCACAAGTTTTAGGCTCTTCGTTTCAGCAATATAATTTTTATGAAAATAATCTTTACATATTTGATAAAGATTTTATTTCGCCAATTTCAGGGCTATCGCTAAACTATTATCATTATGCCTTAATGGATAGTATGATTATAGACGGGCGCAAAACTTTTAAAATAATGGTTTGGCCCAAAAACAAAAGAGATCTTGTATTTACGGGCAATATATGGATTCAGGATTCTACTTGGGTTTTAAAACAGGTTTCATTAGAATTGACCAAACAAGCCAATATAAATTTTGTTGAAAAAATAAAAATTCAACAGGAAATGGTGGAGGTTGAAAAAGATGCATGGCTACCTCAAAAAACACGTGTACTTATTGATGTTTCCGAAATTTCGGACAATACTTTGGGAATGATAGGAACGTATTATACCAGTACCAAAAATCAAAAAGTAAGTACTAAGCATGATAACAAATTTTTTGAACAAAAAGTAACTGTAAAAGAAGATGCATATATCAAAGATGATCATTATTGGGATACAGCGCGGCATGAAAAATTATCAAGTGCTGATGTTAAAATATTTAATCTGGTAGATTCTTTTAAAAATCAGCCATTGGTCAGAACCTATGTAGACATTGTAGAAATAATAGCTGAAGGCTATAAACCAATTGCCAATGATAAATTAGAAGTTGGGCCTTACATATCTACAATCGCGTGGAATCCTTTGGAAGGATTTCGCCTAAGAGCAGGGGTCAGAACTACTGAACTCTTATTTAAAAATGCGCAGTATGAGGCATTTATAGCCTATGGTTTTTTAGATAAAAAACCTAAATATGGATTTAATGCCATCAAAGTATTAGACCGAACCCATTGGACTCGAGTAGGCATCGGGTTTAAAAAAGATGTAGACCTTTTGGGCGTTACCGATAATCCTTTTATCACAAGTAGCCTCTATAAATCTTTAAATACCATTGGCTCATACCGCCTTAATTATACTATGGAGTACAAAGCTTGGGCTGAAAGAGAAATAATAAAAGGAATAACGTTTAGGGCCAACTTCAGGCACAATGATTACCAATTTGTAACCAAAAATGGATATGATATCTATAATTTTGCTTATTATAAAAATCCTGATTCTGTAAATATTTCTAATAAATTTAATATAACCACCATAAATCTGGAAACCCGTATTTCTCTTAAACAACAATTTGTTTTTAGGCACGTAGACCGTTATAATTTTGGAAACTTAAAACAACCGGTTTTTACAGTTAATTATACGAAAGGATTAAAGGGAGTTTTGGGGGGTGAATATGATTTTGATAAAGTAGGTTTTAAAGTATGGCAATATAGTAATTGGGGTAATTTTGGTAATTTTGAATACACCATTCAAGCAGGCAAAACTTTTGGCACCATTCCTTATCCTATATTAGAAGTAGCCCGAGGTAATCAGTCCCCTATTTCAACATATTACGGCTATAATATGATGCGAATTTTTGAATTTGTTAGCGACCAATATATCTCTGTTCAATACGAACACAATGATAATGGATTACTTTTTAATAGAATTCCATTAATAAAGAAATTTAAATGGCGGTTTTTTTATAATGCTAAATCCATTTATGGTAGTTTGCACAATAAAAACCTCATATTGGTGCCGCCAACGGATAAGTCAGGAAAAGCAGTGACTCCAATAGGGCAATATAAAAACGGTGTACCCTATATTGAACTGGGTTATGGAATTGAAAATATTTTTAAATTTATAAGAGTTGACTTTATTCATCGTATTAATTATTTGGATAATGTTGATCCTAACGGAAAGAAAGCAAGTCCCTTCGGTGTAAAGGTGAATTTTGTGCTTAAATTTTAAGTTTTTATTACTATTCAACTATCTTTTTTATAGTAATAAAATCCTTCAAAACATATTATTGAATATCAAAGTCAAAATATCTACTTTTGCCGTCTTTAAAAAAAATCTCGATATAATAGAATTCAAATGAAAAATAAAGGTTTTGTACAAATTTTTACTATCCTTTTAGCAATTGCATGTATTTACCAGTTATCCTTTACCTGGAAAACCCGCAGTGTAGAAAGTCAAGCCAAAGAGTGGGCCAAAAAAACGGGTAAGCCCGAAGCCAAGTATTTAGATTCAGTAGGATCAGTAACCGTGTATAATATGCTCGGCCTTGTTAAATATACCTACTTGGAGTGTAAAGAAAAAGAAATAGGTTTGGGATTGGACTTAAAAGGTGGTATGAACGTTACCATGGAAGTTTCGGTTCCTGATATCATTGCAGGATTATCCAACAATGCCAAGGACCCAAAATTTGCAACAGCTTTGGATAATGCCAAGCAAGCATTTAACGGTCAACAAAACTTTGTTGATTTGTTTCAAGCGGAATGGGACAAAGTAGCTCCCGGTCAAAAATTAGCACCATTATTTACCAATAAAGACCTGAAGGATGAATTGCCTTACGATTCACCAAATGATAAAGTATATTCTTGGTTAAAAATTCAGGCCAAGCAAGCAGTATCAAGAGCTTATCAAATCATCAATCAACGTATTGACCAATTTGGTGTAGTTCAGCCTAACGTGCAGGAACTTGGTAATGGCCGCATATTGGTTGAATTACCAGGTGTGGATGACCCTAAGCGTGTAAGAAATATTTTACAAAGTTCAGCAAAGCTTGAATTTTGGAGTACTTATCATAATTATGAGGCTTATAAATTTTTAGAAGCTGCCAATGAAGTTGTAAAAAATAAATTAGCGGCTGAAGAACTTTTGAAAGATGGCAGTAAGGATACTTCAAAATTAGCAAGTTCATCTTTAAAACCAGCTGTTGATAGTTCTAAAAAAGATACTTCTAAATCAAAACTTGGATCTATTGCAGGTGCTAAAAATGATACATCTAAAAAGAAAACTCCTGAACAATTATTAAAAGAAAATCCAATACTTTCTTATTTGATTCCAAATACAGTAGATGATGCGGAAACAAAACAAAAGAAATGGGCTGAAGGAGCAGGTATTGGTTATGTACCAAGAACCGAAATGGAAAAACTACAAGGTTACTTTGATTTACCAGAAGTAAAAGCGGTTCTTCCTCCTAACTTATTATTGCGCTGGAGCTTTAAACCAATAGGAAAAAATTCACCTTTCTTTATGTTGTATGGTGTAAAAGCTAGCCGTGACGGATTACCAGCTTTACCAGGTGATGCTGTAACAAGTGCCCGTAAACAGGTGAGCCAAAATGGTGAAATAGGCGTTTCGATGACTATGAGCCCTGAAGGAGCCAATGATTGGAGACGAATTACAGCGCAAGCTGCCCCAACTGTGGATGCTATTGCAATCATGTTGGATGATAAAATTTATTCAGCACCAACAGTTCGAAATGAAATAGCCAATGGTATGTCGGAAATATCTGGAGGGTTTGATGATCGTGAAGCAGAAGATTTAGCCAATATATTAAAAGCAGGTAAATTACCAGCTCCAACCCGAATAGTAGAAGAAAGTGTAGTAGGGCCAACTTTAGGAGAATCATCACGTAAGGCTGGTATTTTATCCTTATTCATGGGCTTTTTTGCTGTAATTGTATTTGTATTTATTTATTACGGTCGTGGCGCTTGGTATGGTGTTATCGCTTTATTAGTTAATCTATTCTTTTTAGTAGCTATTATGGCTGGTTTCAATGCTGCATTAACATTGCCTGGATTAGCAGGTTTGGTATTAACGATGGGTATGGCACTGGATTGTAACGTACTTATTAACGAACGAATAAAAGAGGAATTGGGGCATGGTAAAAATTATGCAAATGCTGTAACTATCGGTTACAAGCAAGCGTTATCTGCAATATTAGACTCACACGTTACCCAGCTTATTGCGGCCGTTATCATGGCTTATTTTGGATCGGGTCCGGTAAAAGGATTTGCTGTGGTTCTGATTATAGGTATTTTCACTTCCTTATTTACAGGTATTCTTATTTCAAGAATGCTTAATGAATGGGATATGCACCGTGGCAATGAAACTACATTTACTACAAAATTATTTTCAAAATTCCGTAACCATAAGGAGTATGCTTTTATGGCCAAGCGTAAGATACTTTATATTATTTCAAGCATCGTTATTATAATTGGAATTATAAGTATGGTTTCAAGAGGATTTAGTTCTGGTGTTGATTTCAAAGGAGGTTGGACATACACCGTTCAGTTTGCAAAGGATGTAAACGGAGAAGATATTAAAATTGCCTTGAATAAAGTGATTAAAGAAAACGTAGAGGTAAAAACCTATGGTACTGCTGATAAATTCCGGATTACTACAGCTTATAAAATTGATGACCAAAGCCCAGATGTTTCTGAAAAAGTAGAAGCTACTTTATTGGAAGGATTAAAAGATTTTAAAATCAATAAATCAGATATCCTTTCTTCAAGTAAAATAGGTCCAACGATAGCAGCCGATGTAAGACGTAATTCATTTATCGCTGTAATTTTAGCAGTATTAGGTATTTTCTTGTACATCGTGCTTCGTTTCCGTAAGTTAGAATTTGGTATGGGTGGTGCAGTTTCGTTAATACATGATGTGTTAATTGTATTATCTCTTTTCTCTATTTTCTGGGGAATAATGCCTTTCCCGATGGATGTGGATCAAGCCTTTATTGCAGCTTTACTTACTGTATTAGGATATTCTATTAATGATACTGTGGTTGTATTCGACCGTATTCGTGAATTCTTGGGAATTAATAAATTTGATGATCAGGCCGAAGTAATTAACGGAGCGGTGAACCAAACCCTAAGCAGAACCATTGTAACAGCAATTTGTACAATTATTACTTTATTGATGTTATTCCTTTTTGGTGGTGAAGGACTAAAAGGCTTTACATTTGCTTTATTATCAGGTATCATTGTTGGTACTTATTCTTCTATCTTTATAGCATCCGCTATTGCAGTAGATTTTGGAAAAAGAAGAGCAAAATAATAATTCAATAAAAATATAATATTTTTGAAAAGCCCTGAATATTCAGGGCTTTTCTATTTTTAAAAAGTTAACATTTTATCAAATGACATCAGAAAAAATATTTCCTTCCAATAGTCTTTCCAAAGCATCCAGTCCCTATCTCCAACAACATGCCCACAATCCGGTGCAATGGTATGAGTGGGGAACAGAAGCTTTAGAAAAAGCAAAGGCTGAGAATAAACCGCTTTTGATAAGTATTGGTTACAGTGCCTGCCATTGGTGCCATGTGATGGCGCATGAGGTTTTTGAAAACGAAGAATCGGCGGCCATAATGAATAACTATTTTGTCAATATAAAAATTGATAGAGAAGAGCGGCCGGATATTGACCAGATTTATATGGATGCCATCCAAATGCTTACCGGCAGAGGCGGCTGGCCTTTAAATATTTTTACTTTGCCTGATGGACGACCGTTTCATGGAGGAACCTATTTCCCTAAAAAGGACTGGGATATTATTTTAAACCAATTGGCTGATTTATGGCAAAACAAACCGGAAACCGTTTATGATTATGCCACCAAACTGGCCGAAGGAATTAAATCCACCACCAATCAAAGCTTTAAAAAAACAGACTGGACCGAAAATGATTTTCATTATTCCATCAATCAATTAAAAACAACTTGGGATATGCAGTGGGGTGGTTTTAATAGAGCTCCAAAATTCCCCTTGCCGGTGGTTTATAAATTTGCATTGCATTATTTTCATCTTCACCATGACCCGCAAGTACTGGAATGGTTGATGTTGAGCCTAAAACGCATGAGTCTTGGAGGATTGTATGACACAGTAGGAGGAGGATATTCTCGCTATTCGGTGGATATAAAATGGCATGCACCTCATTTTGAAAAGATGCTTTATGATAACGGGCAACTTCTTTCTTTATTGGCCGAAAGCTATATGGTAACCAACGATGCGTTTTTAGCCACTAAAATAGAAGAGACCCATCAATTTATGCTCGACGAATGGCAAAGTGCTGACGGTGGCTTATACAGCGCATTGGATGCCGATAGCGAAGGGGAAGAAGGGAAATATTATTGCTACACTTGGGATGATTTGGTAAGGATTGGGTTGCCCGATGAAACCCTTATAAGATATTTTAATCTTACCCCCCAAGGAAATTGGGAACACGGCAAAAATATTTTGTTTGCCACCCAAACTCCAAGGGATTTTGCTATTGAGCAAAAATTCGAGTTAGATAAATTTGAAAAGAATTTAAATACGTTTTTAAATGCTTTAAAAAATGAAAGAACCGATAGAATAAAACCCGGATTGGATGATAAAATATTGACTTCATGGAATGCATTGGCCGCCACAGGATTATTAAAATGTTACCAGGCCACGGGTAATAAAAGCTATTTGGAAACAGCAGAGAAAGTTTTAAATTTTATTGAAAGCAACCTTTGGGTAAATGGACAGCTCCATAGAAATTATAAAAACGGAACCGCCACCATTCCTGCATTTTTAGAAGATTATGTTTTGCTAGCAGAGGCTTTAACATTGGGGTATCAAGTAACCTTTAAAGCCAATTATTTAGTAAAGGCAAATGAAATAATTACTCATGTTCTTCAAAATTTTGGGCAAGCCAATAATCCGTTTTATGTATTTAATCCCGACCCGGCCGGTGAATTATTTGTTAAAAAAACCGATTTGGGAGATGATGTCATCCCAAGTGCCAACTCAGTATTATGTGAGCTATTACTAAAACACAGTTTTTATTTTGAAAAGCACGAGTGGCGTGAGATAGCTTTAAATATGTTGCAAAATATAAGAAGCCAGGTATTGCAAGGGCCTGCTTGGTATAGTAATTGGTTGTCGGCAGCTATGTTGGTGGATTCCGGAATGAACCAGTTAACAGTAGTTGGCAGTTCAGAAATAATATTAAAAGGAAACTATTTGCCCAATACTATTTTGGCAAGCCCGTCTGTGGATATTCCTTTATCTGCTGAAAAGCTGGAGGCAAAAGAAGGTTTTTATATCTGCCGCGATTTTGAATGCTTTGCCCCGGAAACGGATTATGGTAAAGCGATGGAGAGGTTGTTTTAAATTTTACCATTTTTATCTCTTAATAATCCTTTGCACCACCGTTCCAGCTTCAGTACTTATTTTTACAATATACATTCCTCCCGATAGTTGGCTCACATCAAGCTTGTTCGAGTCTTTTATGATTTTTTCAGCTTTTAAATCTCTATTCATTACCAAGCGGCCGGTTAGGTCATAAATACTTACCAGTTCAATGTTTCCGTGGTAGGCATAAATGGATAATGTGTTGCCCACAGGCACAGGGAATAACTGTATTTCGGGACTGCTAGTTGGTCTTACTTTTAAAACTGTTGATTTGCACAGTATCCAAACTTCGGGGTCAAACTCCACCGATTGTGGTATAAAATCTAAATCGGCTGTAAAGGTATTGTCCTTGGTTAAAGGGTCAAAAATTATGGCAGTATCTTTTGTTTTTCCATGAATAACAAACGGCATCGGAATATTAAAAAAGGAAACACTTGGATGCGAAGGTGTTTGGCGAATACGAATGGAAATATGATTGCCCACATGGCTCCATGTTATATCGTAATTGGGATGTCCTTCGCCATAATACCAGTCTTTAAAAAACTCGGTAAGATTTTGCCCGGAGGCTTTTTCCAGTTCTTTTTTTAAAGCATCGGTTGTTCCAAAACCATAGCTTATTCCGGGTTTTGTTGCATAATTTCTAACACCTTCAAAAAAAGCTTTGTCGCCCATTTTCCAGCGCAGCATGTGCAAAACAAAAGAACCTTTATTATAGGTTAGTCTGCCGCTAAACAATCGGTTGTTATTGGCTGTATCAGTTATGTATACCGAACCATCGCTTTTTGCAACTACCTCACTTCGCGAAGCCGCCATATAATTTTGAAAATCTTTTTTAGATATCAGGTTTTCATGACACAGGGCATTAAGGTAGGTTGCAAAACCTTCGTTAAGCCATAAATCTTTCCATGAGCCGCAGGTAGCCCAATCGCCAAACCATTGATGAGCCAGTTCATGCGATACCAAATCAAAATTGAAACTGGCCATAAAACCCATCGTTTGATGCTCCATTCCCCCACCCCATCCCCACTGAGCATGGCCATACTTTTCTTTTTTGAACGGATACGTACCAAAAAGGCTGTCAAATAAATGAATCATTTTGGCCGTTACCGGAGTTTTGGCTCGGGCTTCGGTTTCACTTTCAGGGTATACATAATTTAAAATTGGCAACGTATCATTGCCAGGATAAATTACATAATCGTTATAAGCCACATAGTTGGTAACGGCTATTGCCACCAAATAAGTAGCTATTGGATACCGATGCCGCCAATGGTATAATTCCTGCGAGTCATTTATTGATTTTTCTACAATTAATAATCCGTTGGAAGCAGCCTTGTTTCCCTTTTTTACTTTCACCACCACATCCAGCGAATCTATTTTATCATTCAATGATTCTTTACAAGGCCACCAGCCTTTAGCACCATATGGTTCTGATAAGGTCCACGCAATTGGTTTTGGGTCAGCTGCATTGTGCATATCAAACACAAAACTATGGCTGGAATTATTATCACTAGGGTTACCTTGATAGTAAACCGCTAACGAATCCATGGCTCCAACATTTACACTATTAGTAAGTTGTATAGTGAGTGATTTGTTGAGATGACTAAAGATTACTTTTTTATTTTTAAAGGTTACGGAATCCACTTTTAAATAATCTTCCAAGTCAAATTGAATTAGATTGAAAGCTGGTTTCAAAGGTTTAAATGCGGTGGTTACTTTTCCTGTAACCCAACGTTGATCCATATTTACATCCAACTCAAGCCGCTGATAAACGACATCGTAACTTTCAGTCAACAATGATTTTTTAAATAGAAGTTTTGACTCATATCTATTCAATTCATTTTTTGTAAGCTTTTCTAAATCCGTTTGGGAAAAAGAGACTCTTGCAACAAAAGCGAGCATTAAAAAAAAAGTATATCTGCAAAAAATCATAATGCAAATAACGAATTAAAGTTGGACAAAAGTTTGAGTTTGGAATTACAAATGATTTTATTTAAAGGCTTGACAGAATGACCTGTAATTTATATTTTTGCACTCTTAATAAAAAAGGTCCTGTGGCCGAGTGGTTAGGCTCAGCTCTGCAAAAGCTGCTACAGCGGTTCAAATCCGCTCGGGACCTCTAAAGCAAAATAAAAACCCTCTGAAATTCAGAGGGTTTTTATTTTTTAATTTCTTTTAATGGATAGAATTAGCGACTTAAAGAAGGCTGTTGATCAATATAAAAAATAAACCATAAAAAAACGGAGCTATTATTTGATAGCTCCGTTTGTAAATCATAATTCAGAGTATGTGATTTAAATAATTTTAGTAATATTATTCCGAAACATAAATCCAAGGATAATTTGGAGTATTTAATTTTGATTCAGAAATCTTTGTATGAGCATCCCAAGCCATCTTTTTCTTATCAAATGATTTTTGATAAACAAAATACCAACCCTCAGGTTGACTTGGTTTCAAAACTTTGGTATTTGGAAATTCAAACGTTTGTGTGGCCAGTTTCTGATAAAACTGAGCTTCTTTGAGGGTTTTGAAACAAGCCAAAATAAGTACAAATTTAGCATGTTCATCTATTGCCTCTGTCTCTTCTGTTTTTTTCGAAGGAGGTGCATCTTTTGCCCCTTCCAAAATAATTTTATTCTTGGCTTTAAATTCTTTCATTTCAATATCGTTTTGGTGAACAATTCTGGTAATTTCCCTCAATTGTTCGTTTTCAATACGGTCACTTTCCGGAAAGTTTTTTAGCTGAATTTCAAGGTATGCAATTTTCCTTTGATTTTCCTGGTTTATCATTTTTAAGGAATCCAACATAGACTTATCTTTAGCGGTCATTTTGTATTCCTTAGGGGCCTTTTGGGCTTCTTCCTTTTGTTTTTGTGCCTCTTTGTCCATTCTCTCCTGCACCGCTTGATTGATTTTATCCGTAAGTTCTTTTCTTAGTTTTTCCTCCACCTCTTTTCTAATCTTTTCTTCGCTTTCTTTTCTAATCCGCTCGATTTCTTCTTTATTCGGCTGTACTTCTTTTTCAACAACAACAGGTTTACTTTCCATTGCTTTTTTTATCTTTTCATCAATAAGTTTAGCATAGCTATCATCCATTTGCTTACGGATTTTCTCCTCAATATCCTTTTTAATCTTTTCAAGTTCTTCCTTACTCAAGGTTGCATTGGTTGAAGGAGTAGTTTTAGAATCTCCTGGGGTGACTGTAGTGGTTGGTCTGTCCGCCAAGGCTTTTGCAACTTTTTCATCTACTGCTTTGCTAACTCTTAAATCTAATTCCTGTTTTAACTTTGCTTCATAATCAGCAGAGAGTTTTTCTTGAACTTGTTTTTGTATATCTGCTTTAAGTTTTGCTTCAGCTTCTTTGCTCAATCCATTTGCAGGCTCAGGTTTTTCGTCCGAACTACCTCTTGATCCAAGAGTGATTCCAACAATAATTTCATGACTTCCTCCTGAATAATTGCTAATGTTATTTACTGGGCGGTCGTAAGTGTAACCAAATGTAACGCCTTTTGTTAGTCTTACACCACCCCCAATTGATAAAGCATAATTAGTTCGGTATCCTAAAGTTGCATAAGCTTTACTTTTCCAATCCAATAATCCAATTACGTCAATTTGAGGTTGAATATCTTTAGCACCTCTCACTACAACCATTGGTTTAAGATTAATTTCATTTCCAAGGCTAAGAAGGTAACTCAAATTTGCTACATAATGCGGAATGGAAGCATAGGTACCATTGCCATTTTTTAAATAGTCACTGTACTTCACCTTACTGGCAACTAATTGCGGAAGCGATAACCCAAAATCTAATTTATCTGAACTTATTCTGAAACCGAAATCTGAACGAAAGGTAGTTGAGTTTGATTTGTAATTTGATAGCACATCTTCAGTTATGTCGTCTACTTTTAACTGGTCA
The DNA here is from genome assembly GCA_945907065.1 of Chitinophaga pinensis. GTDB lineage: Bacteria > Bacteroidota > Bacteroidia > NS11-12g > UBA9320 > JABWCE01. Next base: position 17,641 of record CAMDSC010000004.1, on the reverse strand, counting down.
AAATTTAAAGTCCATTGCACCGCTCCTGCATTTAGCCCCATACCTAAATTCCATTTTTCATTTAATTTTACTGTATAGGCATATGCTAATTGAAACCCATTTTGAGCAATCAGGTTGTTCCTGTCTGAAAAAACGGCACCTCCTAATCCAAACTTTTTATCCTTAAAGCCTGCATCTGCAGTAAACATATAGGTAACTGGAGCCCCGTCAAAGCCAGAATATTGAATTCTGTTGATTCCAAAAATATTTGTTTTTCCACTAGCACCTGCATATGAGGGGTTAATTAAAAACTTATTTAAAGTATACGAATTGAACATAGGAATTTGTTGGCCGGCAGCAGTTCCAATGCCAACTAATATAACCACTAAGGTTGAAATAAAATTTTTCTTCATGTTTAATACTATTGTTTGATGATACGTTATCTTAATTTGTCAATGATTAATTTCTTAAAATATTAATCGTTCCTTTATATTGTCTTTCTGATCCGGGAAGGGTAATAACATAAAAATATGTTCCGTCTGGTAAAGGTTTTCCTTTCATAGTTCCATCCCATGTGTTCTTGTAATCTGCTTGTTCCAATATTATTCTTCCCCATTGATCAAAAATCATTACAGTTGCTTCAGGATAAAATTCAATACCCTTAATTTTCCATACATCGTTTTGTCCATTTCCATTTGGTGAAATTAAATTCTGTGGTTCAATAGCAAAATCTGCAATCAGTGATACACTAACGGATGCTGTGTCAAAACAACCGAAAGCATTCATAACCTTCACTGAGTAACGTGTATTTTCTTGAGGGGTAGCAGTTGGGTTAGCGGCCGAAGGATTGTCGAGTGTACCTGCAGGAGACCAAAGGTAATCTGTACCTCCGCTAGCTAACAACTGTGTGCTATGGCCTTTACTTAATAATATGTCTTTACTTATTTTAATAAGTGGTTTTGTGTAAATTAAGATTGTTTTTGAGGTTGAATCAATACAGCCTAGTCCAGACGTTAACATTAGTTTGATATTGTAAATTCCAGCATTAGCGTAAATATGAGAAGGGGATTTAGAAGTATCTGAAGTTCCGTCGCCAAAAAACCACTTTTGTGAAGTGATGGAACCCTGAGATACATTTGATGGTTTTACAGCAACTCCATCGCAAGCATCCTGAACAATAAATATTGGAATAGGTAAAGCGGCAACTGAAATTGTTTTTGATAAATCTTCCTTACAATTATTTGATGAAATTGCCGAAAGTGTCACTTTGTAACTTCCAGCATTAAAATATTGATAGGGAAGAGGATTACTTAAATTACTGCTTCCGCTTCCATCACCGAAATTCCAGATATAACTTGTGGCTCCGCTTGATGTATTTGTGAATGTGGTTGATTTTCCGAAACAAACCGTTGCTGCACTAAAGGCAGTAACAGGTTTTGGAAAAACTGTTATGGATTTACTTTGTTGCACTGAGCAACCTTTTGAAGATACCCCTCGAAGTTTAACAGTATAGTTGCCCGCTGTTTTATAAGGATGGCTTGCTTGAGTAGATGCAGTTGAATCACCATCACCAAAAGTCCAGGAAAATGAAGCAGCACCTACACTTGAATTAGCAAAGCTTGCACTTGTACCTAAACAATGGTTCTCTGCAAAAAATACAAGTTCAGGATTAGTCTTGACGGTTACATTTCCTTCAAATACATCCTTGCAATTATTAGGACTAGTTACAGTAAGTATTACTTTATAGATATCAGGGCCTGCATAGGTGTGAGTAGGGCTATATGTAATATCTTTAGCTCCATCACCAAAATCCCATTCTTGACTTACAGAGCCATTTGAAGTATTTATAAATTGTACTTCCTTGCCATCACAAACATCAACTGCCGTGAAACTTGGTTGAGGCTTATCAAAAATACTAACACTATTTAGAGTTGAGTCTTTACAACCAAAACTAGAGATTGCAACCAAACGCACATCATATACTCCCGATGCTGCATATTTGTATGAAGGACCAGCCACAGCACTTGTTTTTCCATCACCAAATCTCCAAATATAATCTCCTCCGCCGTTTGGTAAAGTCGATAGATTTGTAAAGTCTGTTTGGACACCTATACAAACATCCTTAGCTGAAAAATTAACCTTTGGAATTGCATAAATAGTGACAGGTTTAACAAGAGTGTTGGTGCATCCTTTATCAGAAGTGGCAACAAGAGTGACGTTAAAAGTACCTGGATTCGAGTACTTATTTGAAGGAGCAGGAGACAAGGATGTGTTTCCATCTCCAAAGGCCCATGAATAATTTACAGATCCTGTTGATGTATTGGTAAATTGAGTAGGGATTCCTTTGCAATTGTTTGGGGCGTTGAAACCTGAAACCGGCAATGGATTAATTACTACTGAACCAGTTGCTTTATCCGTACAACCTTGAGAAGAAGTTACAATTAAAATAATCCCATAGGTACCGGCAGTATTATAAATTTTAAAAGGATTAAAGAAACCTGATGAAGTGCCATCCCCCAAATCCCAACTATGAGTTATTGCACCAGTAGTTGTATTATTAAAGTTTGCGTTCAATCCTGCACAGGCATTAGAGACAGTGAATCCAGCAACAGGTTTTGAATAAATAATCACGTTCTTTGTTATTGAGTCTCTGCAACTGTTTGCGGTATTAGCTACAAGTTTAACTGCATAAGTTCCTGCAGCAGAATATGTTTTACTAGGCGGGGTGGTAAGTGTACTTGTTGTTGCATCGCCAAAAGACCATTTATAAGTGTTAGTCCCGTAAGAAAAGTTACTAAAATCCACTGCTATACCTAAACACTGATTGTTAGCGTAAAAATTAGCCTGTGGTTTGGGATAAACAATGACTTGCTTTGTGATGGAGTCTTTTAATCCCGAAGAATAGAAAACCACTAATTTTACATTATATGTACCTGCTGAGCCATAAAATTGGGTAGGAGAAATAGATGTTGAACTCTTGCCATTATCAAAATCCCATTTATATCCAGTTATAGAATTGGTGCAATTATCTTTTGTTGTATTAGTAAACTTAGCAGAATCGCAAACGGTCGTAAAATTAAACCCTACGGTAACTTTTGCTTTTCCTAAAAAATTTTTAGTTGTGAAATTTGTGTCGTTTGAACGAACCGAATCCGCAGGAATAAAAGAAATTGATGATTTTAAATTTATATTTCCTGTAAAGGATGCTGAATTTAAATAGCCCATGTGGATTGTATCTGTAACCCCAACTTTTAAAATTTTATTAAAAAATTTATTTAAAGTTACGTTTCCACCTCCTGAAACAACGGTTGTTACAGGGATGTTTTGCCCTGCTGCAATATCAATTATTCCTGTATTTTTAAGTTGAACAAATACAGGATCAGAAGTAATTCCACAGGTATTACTTAAACCATTTGTAATTCCAATCGCAGAAATATCATTCTGAGAAGATGTAACAATATCAAAACCAAAATCAACCAACCCTGTTGCTATAGTTCCAGTGCTTCCAGCATATCCTCCATAGTTTCTTTGGTTTCCCCCAACTATTGTTTGAGCCACCTGATTACCGGTTCCTGCTGAAGCTTTTAGCTCAAAAACTAGTGACTGAGAAGGATCGTAATAATACGGAGTATTCAAAGCAATACCATACCATGAAGTAGCTGTAGCTCCTGACATGGTGAAACTGGTCTTAGAAAAAACGGTGGTTAATCCTGTCGTAAATGTTGTAGAACTCCAGGTTGTAGATGTACCTTGATTTTGCCCCAGAGAAATTGTAAAATTGGAGTAGCTGGCACTACTGTTAACCGTCGTTCCTAAGCGAAAATAGATTTTAGTGATGGTTCCTTTGGGAGAAGCTGTGCCAGAGGTTCCTGAACTCTTAAATAATGAAGGCCCATAAATCCATTGAACCTTATTAAGTGTCCCGTCATTTAGTGGTGACGCATTATAGCTGGCTCCAGTTGCTCCGTTGTAAAAACTCTGGGCCTCAACCAGATAGGAGAAATTAAACAATAGTATTACTATCAAACTGTTTTTGACAGATTTGTGAATACTGAATCGAACTTTTTGAATAAAAGTTTTTATGGTTATCATTTGTTTTAAATTGTGCATTCTCTGTAATTATAAAATATAATATATGAGGCTTTGATAGAATTATAAACTACTAAACAGCCACACCTTTAATTGGTGGGTAAGTAAGAAATTTTGTAACGGCTGTTGTTTGGTAATCTTCTTCTATAGGCACACTCATTTTACACGGACAAAATTATCAATTATTTCCATTTTTAAAATAAAAATAAATAGTATCCTAAAATTTATCTAAAATTTAAAATTATTGATTTTTTATGTTTTCAATTTTAACTGTTTTTAAGGAGGTTTATAATAAACATTAACTTTAAGTAAGGATTTTAAATTTTTCTAAAACTTCATGGTCAAACCTATTCGTTTTCTGTCCTTGTCCACCTCTGTAATTCTTACCTTCACATGCTGGCCAATACTTACTACCTCCATTGGATGTTTAATAAATTTATGACTCATCGCAGAAATATGGACCAGTCCATCTTGCTTTACTCCAATATCTACAAAAGCTCCAAAATCTACAATGTTGGTGATAATGCCGTTTAGTTCCATTCCTGCATCTAAGTCTGAAATGCTTCTTACAGTATCACTAAAACCTATCGGTTGAAACTCTCCACGTGGATCCAATCCAGGCTTTTTAAGTTCTTTCAAAATATCAAGTATGGTGGGCAAACCAATTTCTTCTTGTTCATTGATATAGCCTTCCGGCTTAATAGAATTCAATACGATTGCATTTTGCAAAAGGTCATTAATTGAAACTCTGTAATCTTTTGCTATTCGTTGAACCAAATCATACCTTTCAGGATGCACAGCACTATTATCCAAAGGGTTTTCCCCTCCCAGTATTCTCAAAAAACCTGCACATTGTTCAAATGCTTTCTCACCCAAGCGCGGTACTTTTTTTAATTGTTCTCTCGTTTGAAATGCACCAATTTCATTTCGCATTTCTACAATATTTTTAGCTATTACCGGCCCCAAACCACTCACTCTAGCCAATAAGTGTTGGCTTGCAGTGTTTAAATTAATCCCTACCTGATTCACGGCAGATTCAACTACTGTTTCCAGTCTTCTTTTTAATAAAGTTTGATTTACATCGTGTTGGTATTGCCCTACCCCAATACTTTTAGGGTCAATTTTTACAAGTTCAGCCAATGGATCCATCAATCTTCGACCTATGGAAACCGCTCCACGAACCGTTAAATCTTTATCAGGAAATTCTTCACGAGCAATGTCTGAAGCACTGTAAATTGAAGCCCCAGATTCATTTACCATGTATACTGGAATTTCCATGCCTGCTATTGTTTGAATAAAATCTTGTGTTTCGCGACCGGCAGTTCCATTGCCTATGGCAATAACTTCTATTTTAAATTCTGTCAATAGTTTTTGAATGGTATCGGTAGATTTTGCTTTTTCATGCTGTGGCTCATGCGGAAAAATAGCCGTATTACTTAAAAATTCTCCAGTTTCACCCAGACAAACTACTTTGCACCCCGAACGAAAACCCGGATCAATTGCTAAAATACGCTTTTGGCCTAAGGGTGCCGCCAATAATAATTGCCTTAAATTTTCGGCAAATACTTTAATAGCTTCTTCATCCGATTTTTCACGAATTTTTGCCATCATTTCTGATTCTAAGGATGGTTGAAGCAATCGGTCCCAGCCATCATTCATGGCAATTATTATTTGTTTTTGAGACTCACCGTACCCATGCAAACAGTGCCGTTTCATAATTTGAGTTACCCCTTCTTCTTGTGGCGATATATGCATTTTTAACCATCCTTCTTCTTCGCCACGTTGCATGGCTAAAAAACGATGGGAAGGACATTTGGTTGTAGCTTCGGTATAGTTAAAATAATCTTTGTATTTCTGAGCATCGGTTTGGGCTGCTTTGCCACGGGTAACTTTGCAAATCAAAGTACTTTCTTTATCAAACAAACCTCGCAATTTTGCTCGCAGTGCCACATCTTCACTAATCCATTCAGCTATAATATCTCGAGCCAATTGCAACGCTTTTTCTTTTCCTACGGTAAAATCTTTTACAAGGCTTTTCCAGTTGTTCAGCCATTGATCGCCTTTTTGAGCATAAATAGCTACGGCCAATGGCTCAAATCCTGCCTCGCGAGCCACATCGGCTTTTGTCAAACGGCGTGATTTATAGGGAATATAAAGATCTTCCAATTTTGCGGAATCTTCAGCTTCCAATATTACTTTTTTGAGTTCAGGGGTTAGCTTTCCAAGTTCTTCTATTTGAGTTAAAATATATTTACGCCGTTTTTCTAATTCTTGCAATCGGTCATATTCTTCCTCAATTTTGCGAAGCTGAACTTCATCCAAATCACCGGTTTTTTCTTTGCGGTAGCGGGCAATAAAAGGTATAGTGGCGTCTTTTTGCAAAAGGCCAATAACATTGCTTACCTGCCATTCTTTAAGGTTTAATAATTTAGCAATTTTTACCAAAGACATATCCTGCGAAAATATTGCTAATGCTTTCTAAAATCTAAAGGTTTTTGTTATTAAAAATATTTAAAAACAGGAAAATCTACCTTTTTTCCTTCAGCCGTTTTCTTTTTAATATAACTATCAAAAAAATTCCAATGAACCAAGCCATCGTCGGATTGTGGTTCGAGGATATAAAAAATAAGATTGCTGAGTGGCTGAGCCATATCCACTAAATAATCTCCCTTTTTATATTTTTTAGTTTCGGATTTAAAATCACCATACAAAGTGGCGGTTTTGTGTTTTTGAAAAGCCTCCTTGTCGTTTACCAAACTATCAATCACAAAGTTTTCTCCAGAAAAGGATTGGTTTTTTTGCAATGATTCTACTTTGATTCCATGCATTCTCAAATTTTTAACAACCTCGGTAAACTCAGTAGGAATAATATAGCCACGTGGCAAAGTGCTTTCTTTGGTGGCTTCAAATTTTGCGTAATAATCAATGTCGTCATACTCAACAATTTTTCCGGTGCGATACTGTTTAGTTTTACCATTGGTATCAGAAACCGTTAAATAATCATAGGTTATAAAATCATTAAGTTTGTTCAGAGGTACCATTTTAAACTGAACGCCTTTTTTTAATTTACCAGCATTTTTTATAACATTTTGAATGGCGGCTTCTTCTGCTTTTTTATTGATGTCTATAATTTCCTTCGAATTTTTATTGGCAAATTCTAGAATTTCTGACATAAAAATATAAGTACTGTTGATGCGTTCATAAAACCGATTGTGGGCAAATGATTCACTCAAAATAGCCATCCGATTGCGAAACCCAAACTGGTTTACCAAATACCGAGGATGATGATTATAACTGTAAAAGTTTTTTGGAGGCCAACCTTCTTCCAAATAGTAATCGCCATATACGCCAAATTTTAAATCATGTTTTTCATGAACTGCCCTAGTAATGGAAGGCAACATTTTAAAGTAGGAATATTCAAAAGGGGCATATTCACCTGCCGAGTGATAGCTTGGTGCCCAGGTTAAAGGATAGGCATGCCAAGTGCCATTGGTGGTATGCAAATCAACAAAAATCTGTGGGTCCCAAGGAACAATTACGTTTTCAAAAAGCCCTCGGGTTTCCAATGCTTCCATTTTCATTCCGTCGCGGTTAAGGTCATAGCCCTGGCTGCTTTCCCGTTCTCCGGTTTCTGGTGGACTGTCTTCCTGAGAAGGCCTTAATCCCTTAGCCATTTTATCATTAGCATCGGTATTATATATTGGAACAAACAGGATAATTATATTATCTAATAAATGCTTTTTATCTCCTAACAAAATATCCCGCATCAGCATCATTACCGCTTCTTTGCCTTCTACTTCGCCGGCATGAATATTTCCCTGAATATAAATAACAGCTTTGCCCGAAGCTTTTGCTTCTTCCAACGTTTTTATAGCTGGGTTTGCCAGCACGGCAACAGGAATATCTTTTCCTTCCAGGCTTTTGTCCATACTAAAAATAAACACGTTATCACTTTGTTTTTTTATTGCTTCCAAAAAATTAATTACATCTTTATAGGTGGATGTTTTTTGAAACTGACTTCGTTCGGGAGTTAGTATTAAACTATCTGACCAAGTGGATTGAGAATATAAGTTGGTTTGAAAGATGGTTAAAAATAAAAGGAGTGTGTTTTTATACTTCATTGCTTTAATTGCCTGCTTCAGACAATTTCAGTACAATAATAATCAATCCTTGGATGGATATCTTAATATGTCAGCAGTCCGAGTTAAAAAATGTAATTCATCAATGCATTAGTTTAAAAATAAATTTAAACTAATTGATAAAACTTGAACCAGCCCGTGCGGGGATTTATTAGTTTTATCATTTTTTAGCTAATGTAAGTAATATTAAATTATCAAGAAGTTATTTATTTTTATTGCCTTGTATTATAGCTAACATAAAACCTAAGCCGAAAAGTAGCGTAATGAGTCCTGCAAAATATGGGATTAGATTAATCATTTTTTGCGTTATTAATAAGTTTCAGATAGATGCCAAATGCTAATATTGAAGGAACCCAGAGCCCAATAAAGGTGCCATCTGCTTTTTCTCCTTGAAAATAAAGTATCTCAGAAAAGATTAAAGACAATAGAGCGGCAATAAATAAAAATTTATCAGCAATTGTAAATTTTTTAAACATTTTTTTGGAATTTAGTTTTGTTTAATCAACTTAATAACAAAATTTATTATTTTTTGTTTTTTACCAAGTTAAAAATATTTTTTCATCTTCAACACTGACCAAAGGCTATAATACTTGTTAAGTTAATTTAAACAAATATTTTTACTTATCGGTCGGTGTCTGTAACTATAGAAACAAAAAAACCTAATCGGTAGGTGTCTTCACCTACCGATTAGGTTTTTACCCTATCATCTTTTCCAAAACCTCACAAGCGGCTTTGGTAATAATCGTTCCCGGGCCAAAGATAAAATGGGTTCCGGCTTTGTATAGGGCGTCGTAATCCTTGGCGGGGATAACTCCTCCGGCAATAATAATCACATCCTCCCGTCCATATTTTTTAAGTTCGTTAATCACTTCGGGTATCAGGGTTTTATGCCCACCTGCCAGGCTGGAAATTCCCAAACAATGCACATCGTTTTCCACGGCTTGTTTGGCTACTTCCTGCGGGGTTTGAAACAAGGGCCCAATGTCCACATCAAATCCCAAATCGGCAAAGGCAGTCGCTATCACTTTAGCGCCACGGTCATGGCCATCTTGTCCCATTTTGGCCACCATAATGCGCGGTCGGCGTCCATCTTTTACGGCAAATTCATCCGATAATTTTCGGGCTTTTATAAAATCTTCATCCATTTGGGCTTCATTTTTAAATACTCCTGAAATGGTTCGTATGGTTGGTTGGTAGCGGCCATAATGTTTTTCCAACGCTAAGGAAATTTCACCCAAGGTGGCCCTTTTCCGGGCGGCATCAATGGCCAGTTCAAGTATATTTCCGGTTCCTTCGGTGGCAGCTATTGTTAAAGCATTTAAGGATTCTTCAACTTCGGCAGCATTTCTGTTGGCTTTTAATTTGGTAAGCCTGTTTATTTGTTGCTGCCTCACATCGTTATTGTCAATGGACAGAATATCCATGGGAGTTTCCTCATCTAGTCTGTATTTGTTTACCCCAACAATGGTATCTTTTCCGCTGTCAATGCGGGCTTGCTTTTTGGCAGCTGCTTCTTCTATTCTTAATTTTGGCAAGCCTGTTTCTATGGCTTTTGCCATTCCACCCAGGGCTTCCACCTCTTGTATTAGTTCCCAGGCTTTGTCCACTAATTTCCCGGTTAAATATTCCACATAATACGAACCTCCCCAAGGGTCAACAACCTTGGTAATATTGGTTTCTCCTGCCAGATAAATTTGAGTATTTCGGGCTATTCGTGCCGAGTAATCGGTAGGTAACGCAATGGCTTCATCAAGCGCATTGGTATGCAAACTTTGGGTTCCGCCAAATACCGCAGCCATGGCTTCAATGCAGGTTCGGGCGATATTATTGTATGGGTCTTGCTCGGTAAGGCTCCAGCCGGATGTTTGACAATGGGTTCGCAAAGCCAAAGAATTATCGCTTTTAGGATTGAATTCCTTTATCAATTTAGCCCACAACAATCTGCCGGCCCGCATTTTGGCAATTTCTTTATAAATATTCATACCAATACCCCAAAAGAAAGAAAGCCTCGGGGCAAAATCATCAATACTCAGTCCCGCAGCCAAACCAGTTCTGACATATTCAATTCCATCGGCTAAAGTATAGGCCAACTCAATATCAGCTGTAGCTCCGGCTTCGTGCATGTGGTAGCCGCTTATGCTGATGCTATTGAATTTCGGCATATTAGCCGAAGCATATTTAAAAATATCCCCCACCAACCGCATGGAAGGCAAAGGCGGATAAATAAATGTATTGCGAACCATAAACTCTTTCAAAATATCGTTTTGAATGGTTCCTGAAAGTTGCTCCGGTTTTACGCCCTGTTCTTCGGCAGCCACTATATAAAAGGCCATGATGGGAATTACTGCTCCGTTCATGGTCATGCTCACGCTCATTTTATCCAACGGAATTTGGTCGAAAAGAATTTTCATATCCTCTACAGAATCGATGGCAACTCCTGCCATACCAACATCGCCGGTTACCCGTGGATGATCGCTGTCATAACCACGGTGGGTGGCCAAGTCAAATGCTACAGAAAGTCCCATTTGCCCACCGGCTAAATTTTTTCGGTAAAACGCATTGGATTCTTCGGCGGTTGAAAAACCGGCATATTGCCTGATAGTCCAAGGCTTTTGAACATACATGGTTCCATAAGGCCCACGTAAAAATGGTGGTATTCCTGCACCAAATTTTTCAAAACCAAACTCCTTTATATCCTCAAAATTGTAAGAAGATTTTAAATCAAATCCTTCCAGGGTTTTGGTGGAAGTGATTTGTTTGGGTTGAGTTTCGTAGTATTTTGGAGTTAAACTTCCAAGATTTTGAAAACCTTGGAGGTTTTTTAAAAACAATTCTTTGGTGAGTTTTTCAATAAAATAACTTCCCTTCGCCGGGTCGTTTACCACATCCGTAAAACTTTCCTCCTTTAACAAGAGTTGAATATTTCGAATCATTCGCAAAGGAAAACCCTCTGATTGTTTCTCAATATCATTTAATCCTTTTACTAAAAACACATTGGCTCCGCCAGAAATAGCGGCAAAAGCCATGGCTGTAGCACGTATTAAATTTTGCTCGGTTTCGGTATTTGTTTTTAATAAATCCTGAGTTTCGGCAATAATAAAAGGTTCTGAAAGTGGTAAACCGTGATGCTTTAAAAGATGAAACCATCCTTGCTTTAAGGCTCTTATTTTGGCAATATTTAAATAAAAATCGGTTCCTAACGGCAGTCTGAAAAAAATATCAGAAACACCCTGAATATGATTTTTCCGTTCTTTAATAAACCAGTTAACCTGCATTAAGGCTTGCTCCAATTGGTCTTTGTCGTTGATATTATTCCATGATGCAATATCAACACACAAATTTTTAAAACCTGCCACAGGATCTTGGATTAAAGAAAGGATGGCTTTGGTATAGTCTTCCTGACTGTTCGAAATATTAAGAGTGATAGTTCCTCCCGGCTTATGATTCTTTATACTTTGAAGCGATGAAACATCAGAATCATCCACCCTTAAATTAAGTTTTATATCATATAATGATTGAGGTAAAACTGAACCATCATAAAAAAAATCAACAGCCTCTACTCCTTCTTTAACGATAGATTCCCAGTTTTTATCTTGTAAATTAATTGGTAAACAAACCTGAAATGGCTCTCTGTTTTCAATTTCAATTTCTATTTTTTCAAAACCATCTTCCACTGTTTCATAAGCCGCAACTTCCACACCCGGAAAAGGATTATAGGTCAAGAATTTTGAAATATCTTCTCCCTTTGACATTTTTTGAACCATGGCTAACCAATCGGCTTTGGTTGTTGGGGGAAATTCGGGGAAGGTCATATTATAAATTATTTAATAGTTTTTTCCAGCTCACCTCATTGCTTATCAAGCCATGAAGCTCGTCTATTTTTATGCGTTTTTGTTCCATACTGTCACGATAACGAAGCGTTACCGAATTATCCTGAACACTGTCGTAATCAATGGTTACACAAAACGGTGTTCCAATGGCATCCTGGCGGCGGTAGCGTTTTCCAATGGTATCCTTTTCTTCGTAAAAACAGTTGAAGTCAAATTTTAGGTCATTGTAAATTTTCTCTGCTATTTCCGGCAAACCGTCTTTTTTAACCAATGGTAAAATAGCTACTTTGTATGGAGCTAATACAGGATTTATTTTAAATACAGTGCGGGTTTCGCCATTTTCCAAAACTTCATCTACCAAATTTTCACACAATTGAACCAGAAACAAACGATCCAAACCGATGGAAGTCTCCACGACATAAGGCACATAATTTTGGTTAGTTTCAGGGTCAAAATATTGAAGTTTTTTACCTGAATACTCCTGATGGCGACCTAAATCGAAATCGGTACGGCTATGGATTCCTTCTACTTCTTTAAATCCAAACGGAAATTTGTATTCAATATCAACCGCGGCATTGGCGTAATGTGCCAATTTTAAATGGTCGTGATATTTAAGGTTATTCGTATCTGTTCCCAAAGCCTTGTGCCATTTTAATCGGGTCTCTTTCCAGTAGGTATACCAATCCATTTCGGTTCCAGGTCTAACAAAAAACTGCATTTCCATTTGTTCGAATTCCTTCATCCTCATAATGAACTGACGGGCTACAATTTCATTTCTGAATGCTTTTCCGGTTTGGGCAATCCCAAACGGAATTTTCATCCTTCCTGATTTTTGAACGTTTAAAAAGTTTACAAAAATTCCTTGTGCAGTTTCTGGTCGCAAATACAATTCTGATTCCCCGTCAGTAGCTGTCATCTGGGTGCTGTACATCAAATTAAACTGGCGAACATCTGTCCAATTCTTGGTGCCACTCACCGGGCAAACGATTTCCAGTTGCTCGATTAAGGCTTTTATTAAATCAAGATTTCCAGTTTCTAAGCCTGTTTTAAGTGTATCATCAATCAAAGAAATGGAAGCATTATACTCCACAATCCGTGGATTTGTTTCAGCATATAGTTTTGCATCAAATGATTCTCCAAACCGTTTAGCAGCCTTCTCAATTTCCTTATTTATTTTATCCTGTATTTTATCCTGGTGTTCTTCCAGCAAAACATCCGCTCTGTAGCGTTTTTTACTGTCCTTGTTGTCAATCATCGGGTCACTAAATCCATCTACATGACCACTTGCCTTCCAAACCTTGGGCTGCATAAATATTGCTGAATCCAATCCAACAATGTTTTGATGCATTTGAACCATACTTTTCCACCAATATTGGCGAAGATTATTTTTAAGTTCTACACCGTTTTGACCATAGTCGTAAACGGCCGCTAAGCCTTCGTATATCTCACTTGAAGGGAATATGAAACCATACTCTTTACAATGTGAAATTATCTTCTTGAATTGTTCTTCTGCACTCATTTTTTGTTAGGGCAAAACTAATATTTTAACCCTATATATGTCTTATTTTGTAATTTTGGAACTTTAAATCGAAATGCAACACGCTAAATCAATTTTACTCATTGTTTTTTTTATGCCTTTAATTGCCATCGGGCAGTTTGGTCCAAAGAAAAAAGATCTCCAATCGCGAATTGATACTTTAGGTATGACCATAGATTTTCAGCAGTTTGAAATAAACAATCTTAAAATTAGAGATTCAATTACATCATCAGAAATAAAACGATTGAGCAATGAATTAAAAGATTTAAAAAATTATACAATTGACCTTAACTCCAATATTGAAAAACTGAGACTTGAAAATGAAAGCTTTTCGAAGGATAATGGTAAATTTAAAAAACAGTATGAAGAATTGGTGAAGAAAGTTGAAATTCATCAAATTTTAATTCGTAATGTTATTGGTGGAGATTCATTGGAATTATTTGAAAAACAAATTCAAGAAGAAAATGCACCAAAAACAAATGCAATAGAAAGTTCGAAAAACTTTGCCGCTTTTGCCAATGAGTTTATTTATACGATTAAAAAGAATGGCGAAGCTGGACTTGAAGCGTATCTCTCCGATAAAAAATCATTCTATTATCTTTCAAAACCAGGTTTTATTACTTCGGTATCTGAAATTAAAGATGTTAATGAACTAACAGAAGAAATTCCTTGGCGAGCAGGATTTGACGTTTTTAAAAAATCAAAATTTACTTTAATTGAAGGTGAAAAACCTGAAATCAATTGCGATATGACAGATTTTTATAACAAAAAAGGATGTTATGGGGGTATCGAACAAGATTTTAACAAAGTATCAAAATCCTTATCTGCACTTAAAGAATTTAGCCCAGATGAAGACCATAATATTAATAGTCAAATAGAGGAAGCAAAAAGAACGGAGCCTTCGGTTGTTGCTTTTATCTTTAGTACCGACGGAAATTTAGGTTTCTATTTTATTAAATCAGAAGGAACATGGAAACTTTATTGCTTAGAAATAGAAGACCCTTGCAGTACTTAGTAAATCAAACAAAAATTGGCAAAAATATTTCTATAAATAGAATTTTAAAACTGAATTACAAAAATTTCAATATTACCCGCTTGAATATTTAAATATAATAATTACTTTTGCAGCCCTTTATAATAAAAATAGATGGCAAACCATAAATCATCAATAAAAAGAATTCGCTCAAATAACGCCAAGCGCTTGAGAAACAGGTATCAGCACAAGTCAACACGTACTGTTATCAAGGCTATTCGTAAATCATCCGACAAAAAAGAAGCAAGTAGTTTGATACCTAAAATATTTTCAATGCTTGACAAGTTAGTGAAGAAAAATATTATTCACAGAAACAAAGCTGCGAATCAGAAAAGTAAATTATTCAAGCATGTAAATGCTATGAAATAAGATATATTTAACTTTAAAAGTATAAAAATCCGCCGAAAAGCGGATTTTTTTTTGTCCGCTGGTAAAAAAAACACCCCTTTGGTTTGTTCAACCTATCTGAATATCTGTTAGTTGAGCACTAGGAAGTTTTATCAATAAAACAAATTTTTAATTTATAACGTTAAATTAATGTATTGGTGGAGGATAATTTTTATTTTTGCCATCCGATAATTAAACGAATAATAAAAAAAACAATCATCACGAATATGAGCAGTCAAAAATCATCAACCGATTTAAGTAGATTTTTTGCCGGAATGGTAATCCTACTTGCCCTTGTCATTGGACATCTTATTTTTTACCTAGTTTTAGGCGACAAAGCTAATTTTGACGCAGAAGGACATCCAAAGGCAGGAAGTTTTTTAGGAGTAATGTATAAAGGTGGATTTATAGTTCCTATACTTCTTGCTTTATTCATCACAATTATCACTATTGGCATCGAGCGATTTATCACAATACAACGAGCAAAAGGAAAAGGATCAATTGAGGCTTTTGTTCGCAAAATTAAAGGTTATCTTGCTTCTGGAAAAATAGACGAGGCTATTATTGAATGTGATAAACAACAAGGATCTTTGGCCAATGTAATGCGTTGCGGATTGGGAAGATATAAAGAGGTTCATAATGATAGTTCTTATGACTTTAATGCCAAAGAAGCCGCAATTATGAAAGAATTGGAAGAAGCTACAGCATTAGAACTTCCTATGTTAGGAAAAAACCTATCTATACTTTCTACTTCAGCTTCAATTGGAACTTTGATTGGACTTATTGGAACCGTTGTTGGAATGATTCGTGCGTTTGCCGCATTAGCAGTAGCCGGACAGCCGGACACAGCAGCTTTAGCAACCGGTATTTCTGAGGCTTTGGTAAACACAATGGTTGGTATTATATCATCTACTTTTGCAATCATCCTATATAACTTTTTCTCTACTAAAATAGATGCATTGACTTATAGCATGGATGAGGCTGGCTTTAGTATAATGCAAACTTTAAAGTCAAAAGGTTAATAATTTACCTTTTTTGAGATATTTAAGTATTCATAAAAACTAAAAAAAAAGAACATGCCAAAAATAAAAATGCCAAGATCAAATCCTTCGTTGGACATGACTCCAATGGTGGATCTTGCATTCCTCTTGGTTACATTCTTTATTTTGACTGCTTCTTTCAGAAATCCGGAGCCAGTTCAAGTGTTGACACCAAGTTCAACATCCGAAAAGATGATGCCTGAAAATTCGGTATTAATTACAATTTCTCTTGAAGGAAAAGTATTTTATACAATTTCAGGTTTTGATGTTAGAAAAAAAACATTGGAAAGGATGGCTGATAAATATAAAATTAAATTTACTGCTAAAGAAATTGAGGAATTTGGGAAAATGACAAGTTTTGGTGTTTCAATGCAGAACCTTAGTAAATTTATTAATACCGAACCAGGTCAAAGAGAAAAGTTTCCATCAACCGGTATTCCAATGGATTCTACCAATAATCAATTGAGTGATTGGATACGTTTTGGCCAATATGAAGGAGTTGTACAATATAAGGATTTAAAAGATGCTGCAGAAACTTCAGGAAGACAAGTAGTAATTGAACCGCTTCGGTTTGCAATAAAAGCTGATGGTAATGCAAATTTTATAGTTGTAAAGGAAGTAATAAAGACCTTTACTGATTTGAAAATATACAAGTTTAACTTGTTAACTAATTTTGAAAAAGGACCAAACGAATAATATTATAACGAGATGGCAGAATTAGGAGAAGGCTCAGGCTCACACGCACATGGCAAAAAAGGCCCGGTAAGGGCAAAAAAACAAAGCACCCGAGTGGATATGACCCCTATGGTGGATTTGGCTTTTTTACTTCTAACCTTTTTTGTACTTACATCCACATTTAGCAAGCCAAAAACAATGGAGATTACCTTTCCGGTACCTCCAGATAAAAACAATCCACCGCCACCAATGAAGGTGAATGGTTATACGTTTTTATTAACGAAAGATAACCGAGTATTTTGGTATAGTGGCGAATTTAAAGATGCTCCAAAGAACGGATTACCAGCAACAACTCTTACCGAGGTTAAATTTGGCGAAGACTTAAATAAATTACTTTTGGATAAAAATGACTTGGTAGAGAAGGCTATTTTGGAATTAAAAAAGAAAAGGCTCAACAAAGAAATAGAAGATACAACCTACAAGAGACTTGCAGTAGACGCTAAAGGTGACCCTAAATCTCCATTTTTTGTGATAAAAGCAGATGATAAGGCCGTTTATCGCAATCTGATTGATTTGATAGATGAGTTCAATATTTGTAACGTTGGTAAATATGCCGTTACAGATATTATGATGAGTGAAATAAATTTAATAAATCAAGCAACTAAAGAATAAGATTATGGCAGGTTCGTTTGATAGAATGTTTAATGATTGGATAAATGTAACATCCGATTTAAGAAATGAATTAGTTTTTGCTGACAGAAATAAAGCATATGGTGCCTATCAATTACGCAAAAAATACAATCGCGTTTATTCATTGGCACTTTTAATAACACTGGTAGCATGTATTCTTGGTTTCGGTATACCCAAATTAGTTCAGGTATTGACAACAAAACCTGATGTGGTAGAAAACGTGGACACTCAGATAGATTTGA